>DASWXD010000086.1:0-30126 GCA_036405675.1 Sediminibacterium sp. | reverse complement strand
AATTACTTTTTCGTAAGATGAATTTTTGGTAGCAATGAACACTACCGGCATTTCCTCGTCTATTAAGGCAATGGGGCCGTGTTTCATTTCTGCTGCCGGGTATCCTTCTGCATGTATATAAGAAATCTCTTTCAGTTTTAAAGCGCCTTCCAGTGCTACCGGGAAATTGTAACCACGGCCCAGGAATAAGAAGTCGGTGGCGTCTTTGTATTTTTCAGCAATGCGCTGGATATTGGAAGTATCCTGCAGGATCTCTTTTACTTTTTCCGGAATCGCTTCCAGGTCGTGCAGTAATTGCAGGTAACGTTTTTCATCAATGCTTCCTTTGGCATAACCGATCTTACAGGCCATCATGGCCAATACGGCTAACTGACCGGTAAAAGCTTTGGTACTGGCTACGCCGATCTCAGGACCAGAGTGAGTATAGGCACCCGCATGACTCAACCTGGCAATACTACTACCTACGGCATTCACTACGCCGAAGATGAAAGCTCCTTTTTCTTTGGCACTTTCGAGTGCTACCAGGGTATCGGCCGTTTCGCCGCTCTGCGAGATGGCAATGATTACATCGCCTTTATGAATCACCGGATTACGGTAACGGAACTCGGATGCATATTCTACTTCAACAGGGATCCGGCAGAGTTCCTCGATCAGGTATTCGGCAATCAGACCGGCATGCCAGCTGGTTCCGCAGGCAACAATTATGATACGGGGTGCTTTGATAAATGCTTCGAGGTTATTCTCAATACCACCCATCATGATCTGTCCGCTCTGCGTCAGCAATCTGCCACGTAAACAGTCGAAAATAGTTTCGGGTTGTTCATGAATTTCTTTCAGCATGAAATGGTCATAACCGCCTTTTTCAATGGCGGCCAGTTCCATATCCAGCTTGGTAATGAAAGGAGTTTGTTTTTCATTACCAAGATTCTTCAGGATCAGTTCATCGGGTTTTACGATGGCGATCTCGTAGTCATTTACATACACTACTTCTTTGGTGTACTCAATGATGGGAGAAGCGTCGCTGGCGAGAAAATGTTCGCCTTTACCAATGCCGATCACCAACGGACTTCCCTTACGGGCCGCGATGATGGTATCGGGATTTTCGGCACTGATCAACAGGATACAGTAAGCACCTACTACCCGCTTTAACGCAATACGCAGTGCTTCTTCAACAGAACATTTGTTATTGATCTTGATGTCTTCAATGAAATTCAGTAACACTTCTGTGTCCGTATCACTTTTGAATGTATACCCCTTGGATAATAATTCCTGTTTGATCTGTGTATAGTTCTCAATGATCCCGTTGTGGATCATGGCCAGTTCACCATTCTGCGACTGGTGAGGGTGGGCGTTACGGTCGCTGGGTTCGCCATGTGTGGCCCAGCGGGTATGGCCGATGCCGATATGGGCATGCAGGTCTTTACCGATCACCGCTTCTTCCAGCTCGGCTACTTTGCCTTTCTTTTTAAATACGTTCAGATGGCCGTTATTGAGTAAAGCCACACCAGAGCTGTCATAACCTCTGTATTCAAGTCTTTTCAATCCTTTTAAAATCACCGGAAACGCTTCCCGGTGTCCTGTATAACCTACTATTCCGCACATATGTTTTGATTAAATATGAATTAACGGGTAAGATCAATAAATTTGGCTTACAGCCAATGAGTTACCAACCTGAAATTAAGCGTTAAAAGTATCAATTTTTTACCATGTCTGAAGTATTCGATCTTTCCAAAAACTATGTGTTAGAAGATTCTTGCGTTTTGTTGCAACCTTTGGTAGTGGAAGATTGCAAGAATCTGCTGGTATTTGCTTTGGAGCAACCAGAGATCTGGAAATATTCCACTACGGTGGTAGCGGGTGAACAGCCTTTCCGGCATTATATCCAGACAGCACTCGATGCCAGAAAAGCGGGTAAAGAGTATGCATTTAGTGTATTCGATAAACGCACACAGCAATATGCTGGTAGTACCCGTTTTTATGATATTCAAATTGCCAATCAAACTCTGCAGTTGGGTTATACCTGGTATGGAAAACAATTTCAGGGTACCGGATTAAACCGCCACTGCAAATTTTTATTGCTGCAGTTTGCCTTTGAAGAAATTGGTATGCTCAGGGTAGAGTTTCGTGCCGATGCTAGCAATGCCCGAAGTATTGCAGCTATGAAAAGTATCGGTTGTGTGGAAGAAGGAATTCTGCGCCAACACCTGCCCAAACCGGATGGTACCCGGCGGGATAGTATTGTATTGAGTATCCTACAACAGGAATGGAAGCGTGGCGTGAAAGAGAGATTGAAAGAAAGATTATCATTATAAAGTGTCGGCATTGCTGAAACCTGTTATTGCATGTATTATGGGTAAAAGATTCGTCCTGATTATTTGTTTTGTTATCGCTGCCGGCAGCCTGTTTGCGCAAACGGTATTGCCGTATAAGAATCCCAAACTACCCATCCCGTTGCGGGTAAAAGACCTGTTGCTAAGAATGACACCGGAAGAAAAATTCTGGCAGCTGTTCATGATCCCCGGCGATCTGGGTACTGACGAAACAAAATATAAAAACGGCATTTTTGGTTTGCAGGTAAGTGCTGCCTCCAGTGGCGGTGATGCAACGGCGCAGTTATTGCAATATGAAACTACCGAGAATGCCCTGGCACTGGCTAAGAAAATCAATAGTATACAACGCTATTTTGTAGAAAGAACCCGGCTGGGTATCCCGATCATCGCTTTTGATGAGTCATTACATGGATTGGTTAGAGCGGGCGCTACTTCCTTTCCGCAGGCCATTGCACTGGCAGCCAGCTGGGATACTTCACTGATGCAGCAGGTGGCCCATGCCATTGCCACAGAAACCAAAAGCCGTGGAATCCGGCAGGTATTAACACCGGTGGTGAATATTGCTTCGGATGTTCGCTGGGGCAGAACAGAAGAAACTTATGGTGAAGATCCTTTTCTGGCATCTGCCATGGCAGTGACTTTTGTATCTCCTTTCGAGAAAAACGGAATCATTACCACACCCAAACATTTTCTCGCCAATGTAGGCGATGGTGGCCGCGATAGTTATCCCATTCATCTGAATGAAAGGATCCTGCAGGAAATTTATCTTCCCCCTTTTCAGGCAGCGATACAACAGGGTGGTGCACGCTCAATCATGACATCGTATAATTCTGTGGATGGAACCCCCGCCACTGCCAGTAACGCACTCTTGAATCAACAATTAAAAAGGAAATGGGGTTTCAAAGGATTTGTGATCTCTGATGCCAGCGCAGTGGGTGGTGCCAATGTATTGCATTATACGGCCAGTGATTATGCGGATGCAGGAAAAAAAGCCATCACGAATGGCCTGGATGTAATTTTTCAAACAGCCTGGGAACATCACCGTTTATTTATTCTGCCTTTTCTGGATGGCGGTATACCAAAGTCAAGGATCGATGATGCTGTAGCGAGAGTGTTAACTGCCAAATTTGAATTGGGACTCTTTGAAAATCCGTATGTACCCGAAACAACAGACGCTGTTGCGGTACCGACAGAACATAGATCATTGGCGAAAGCGGCTGCAGAAAAAGCAATCGTTTTGTTAAAGAATGAAAACGACATTTTACCATTGTCTAAAAAAATCAACTCGCTTGCCATTATCGGAATGGATGCTGTTGAAGCCAGGCTGGGTGGTTATAGTGGTCCGGGTAATGGAAAAGTTTCCATTCTCGATGGGATCCGGCAGAAACTGGGAACAGCTGTTGCGGTAAAATATGCTGCCGGACCCGGCATCAAAGAAAACCCCTGGCAGGTAGTACCCGCGATGTATTTGTCTTCGCAGGTGAATGGTCAGCAAAACATAGGATTGCAGGCAGCATATTATAACAACTTTGCTTTCTCCGGACAACCGGTGATGCAACGCATAGACCCACAGATCGATTTTCACTGGACCTTATATCCGCCGCATTCTTCATTGTCTGCCGATCAGTATGCAGTAAGATGGACGGGACAGTTACGTTCGCCCGTCAGCGGAAAATATAGGATCGGATTGGATGGTAATGATGGATATCGATTATATATCAATGATCAGCTAGTGATTGACCGATGGAGAAAACAAACTTATCATACCCAGTTGTTGGATTATGCATTTGCCAAAGACAGTGTGTATGATCTCCGCATTGAATTTCATGAATCTCTGGGCAATGCGCATATCCGTCTGGTCTGGAATGCAACCGGTGTAACAGATTCCGAAACTGCTATCGCGGAAGCGGTGCGTACGGCTGCTGCTGCAGATGTGGCTGTAGTGGTTGCGGGTATTCACGAGGGAGAGTTTCAGGACAGGGCCTCGCTTGCCTTGCCGGGCAAACAGGAAGAACTCATCAAACGGGTAGCTGCCACCGGTAAACCGTTGGTGGTAGTATTAATTGGTGGAAGTGCCATCACCATGCAGCACTGGCTGGATCAGGTGCAGGGTGTGATAGATGCCTGGTATCCGGGGCAGGAAGGTGGCAGCGCTATGGCGGATATATTGTTTGGTGATGCCAACCCTGCTGGTCGTTTACCGATTACCTTTCCTTTGTCAGAAGCACAATTGCCATTGGTATATAACCACAAACCCACCGGAAGGGGAGATGATTATTATAACCTGAGCGGACAACCCTTATTCCCTTTTGGATATGGGTTGAGTTATACCAGTTTCGCTTACAGCGATATGCGCTTACAAAAAAACACTATCCGGAAAAATGAATCCGTTACCGTGCAGGCAATCATTACCAATACCGGTAGCAGGGATGGGGATGAAGTAGTGCAGCTGTATATCAGGGATCTCCTGTCAACCGTTGCCAGACCTGTTCTTGAATTAAAAGGATTTCAACGGATTCATTTGCGGGCCGGCGAAAGTAAACAGGTAAGTTTTACCATTACACCTGCCATGCTGCAGATGCTGGATGAAAAAATGAATACCGTTATCGAACCCGGTGGTTTCCGCATCATGATCGGTTCTTCTTCCAGGGATCTGTGGCTTAAGGAAACTTTATATGTAACAGAATAGGAGTATGTTATTCTGGTAATTTTTTCTCGAAACAAACACTGTTTTCAATGCCTGCATATTGCCCGTAATTGGGGATCTGTACGTATCCGTTTTCCCGGTACACAGCAATGGCTTCCGGTTGCCGTTTTCCTGTTTCCAGGCGGCATACTGTATAACCGGATTCCTTTGCCCATGTTTCCAGTTGGCCCAGCACCTGTGAGGCAAGACCTTTTGCACGGTGAGTGGGTGTGGTAAACATGCGTTTGATCTCCATGGTATTTTTATCCAGTTCTTTCATGGCACCACAGGCCACAGCTACCCCCTCTTCATAAGCTACTACCACATGCTGAATAGCAGTCAGCGTATTAAACTGTGCGTAAAAACCATGCTCTTTGCCATCCCGTTTGGCCAGGTCCTGATCCAACTGTTGCACCAGCGAAAGAAAATCCGGATTGGCTGAATGGGTTCTGATCAGCGTTAGCATGGCCGTTGTATTGTATGGATTAAGGAAAAAATTTTATTTACCAGGTTGCTGCCGCATTCTTTTGGGGCCATACCATAACCAGAATCCGGTAATGGTAAATACCAGCAGCGCCAGCCCCATAATAGTGGTATACACCAGTTTGATCTCTCCGTTCGGAGTATTGAAATAGAGATCTAATATCGAACCATCATGGATTTTTTCGATAAAATCGGAACGCCTTCTCTCTATCGTCAGCAGTTTACCGGTGGCGCCATCCAGTTGCAGGCCCCAAAAACCGTCTTCAAAAACGAATTTTACCATACCCTTGTCCTTGCGGATATCAATCCGCTCCAGTTTCAGTGAAAGGTCTGGCGATACAGAATCGTGCAGGTACCGGCAGGCATTGCTATGCAGACTATCCATCGGCAACCATTCTTTCAGGTTGGTAGAACTGCCTTTATACGATTTGGGTAGCAGCCAGTTATTGTGTTTTTTCCAGCCCAGCAATAATCCGGTTAATGAAACAAGGAAAAAGAACACAAACAAAAAAGCACCTGTCATTCTGTGTACTTTCCGGAACACACGTAATATTTTTGCCTGCTGTTGCCTCTCTGTTTGCTTCGCCATATTGCTGCTGCTGTTTGAATGAAGTTACAAAAGATGTCGTAAACGCATCTTCTTCCAATTCTGCTTGTTTGTTGTACGGAAAGTGATAAGCTATCGGAGGGGTTTAAACAGTGTACATACTACAGACGGTTTAGTGCTGTGTCAACCGGAAGAAGATCCAGGGTGCTATCAATAACCAAACAGGAACCAATACCCAGATACGCCCCTTCTGTATTTGGTAGTCTGCCAGTAATACCGACCAGGATCTGCCCCTTGCTCTGCCCAGGCCAAATTCAAATAGTAAGGTAAGTCCCGTCCATATTAATCCGATCAATAAAGCCTGTGTGGCCGAAGTGGGCGGATAATGATCCATCACCCGCCAGTTATATATACCCAATAGTATCAGCAGCGAAACCGTAGACAACTGGTGTGAGGTTAGTTCGCCCGTGTATTTTTTATACACAAGGTCTCTTGCCGTTCCATTGAGTACTGCGATCAGCATCATCGGAAACCAGAGGAGCAGATAGGTAAGCATGGGTTTGTATTGATACCCTAAAGATACGAACCAGATGCGAGGGACGAAAGCTCTCAGTCTGTTAAAGTGAAGCGCATGGTTTTCCGTTCCTGACCGTTGATGATAATCGACAACTGCTGCTGTCCCGGATAAAATGTACGGGTAGTAATCAATCGGAAACTCTGTTTACGGTTGACCTCCAGTTTTTCGCCAGCCTGCATCACCCTTTCACTGATCTTAAAAACTTTTCGGGATAATTGTCCGTTCTGGCGCAGGTAATAAACGCCATATTCCAATCGCACCGTTTGTGTTTTTCCGGAATGATTGTGCAGCGTAAAACTGAATGCCAGGTCTTTACCAATCTTCACGGAAGGGGTTTGGATGCTGGCTTTTTTCACTTCAATATCAGTACTGTTACTCAGACCATAATACTGCAGTATGTCTGTATGGCCCTGTTTCAAGAGGGTTCTGCTGCCATGTTTGATAATGGCATCTGTTTCTTTGCTGATACCCTTCCATTTTTTTGCAATGCCGGTAACTATCTGCGGATGATCCTTCGAAATATCATTCAGGTTATTGGCCACACTTCGGCGCACCCATTCGGAAGGATCATTTTTGAGATTTTCCAACAGGGGAAGAATGGGCGAGGGATCTTTTTTCAGGTAGGGAATGGCCATGGCCCAGGGTAGTCTTGGCCGCGTGCCTTCAGAAGCGAGACGTCTTACTTTGTGATTAGGATGCAACGACCATTGATGCATCTGTTTCAGCATCTCTTTCTCGTATTTCAATAAAAACGGGCGCACTGCAAATTCGCAGCTCGTGAACTGGGTCACAGATTCGATGGACCGTACCGCTGTGGCAAAATCATCCAGACCAAATACTTCAATGTAATCGGGGAAAAACATGAACTCCAGACTGTTTTCTGTGAACCCTCTTTTTTTCAATTGACCGATAATCCTGTCAATGGCTTTGGCTGCTTTATCAAACCCCCTGGGTAAGAACGGGTGCAGCACCAGCGAGGTATGCCGCATCCTGTCTTTCAGTTCTTTTTCTTCCCAGTTGTCTGCAAAGATCAGTTGGGTGAATTTCTTTTTGTCGAAAGCTGGGATCACTTCGGCTACCACTCCTCCGAATCGGTTATAAAAGGCAGGAGAATAAATATCTTTCAGTAAAGTGCTCATAGGATTGTAAAAATAAGCCCGGCAGTTTTTGCCGGGCTGATAAAATAGATGAATGGCAGAATTTTTAACCCGCTATCGAAACACCGATCAGTTTGCCGATACCGAAAGTGATGGCGGCTGCTGCCAGACCGAATAATACCTGTCTGAAACCGGAATACCATACATTTTTTCCGGTAAATAAAGTAATGGCGGCACCGATGAGGAATAAACCAACGGCACTCATTCCCACGCTCAGCATGACTGCGTTCATCCCAGTCAGAAAGAAGAAAGGGATCACGGGTATGATGGCACCGATCGCAAAGAAAATAAAGGAATATACTGCTGCTTCCATGGCCGAACCTTTCAGTTCTTCTGCATTAATACCTAATTCTTCCCTTACCAGTACATCGTGTGCCACTCCTTTATCTTTCATAATATCCTGCGCCATGATATGTGCCTGTTCTTCGGGTACGCCTTTGGCAATATAGATCAGGGCCAGTTCTCTCATTTCGCCTTCGGGATTGGTTTCCAGTTCATCCATTTCTATCTGCATCTGGTTCTCGTATAATTCCTGTGAGCTTTTTACGGAGATCCATTCGCCCAGCGACATAGACAAAGCCCCCGCCAGCAAACCCGCCAGACCAGCCAGTAACACACCTTCCTGCCCCGCAGTGGCACCTGCAATACCCATGATCAGGCTGAAATTAGACACCAGTCCATCATTACCACCCAACACCGCAGCACGGATAGCATTACCTCCTACAGAGCGGTGTTTTCTTTCAAACTTAGACAACTGGGCACCGGTTACTTTATCTTCTTTTTCCAGGATGGTGCGGAGAATGGTTACGTGGTTATTTTCGGTACCCGTTAACGCTAACTGGTTTTTCTTTTTGGTGCTGATGATGGCATTGGAGAGACTTTTCTCCGTATCCATCAAAGATCCCAGCACATAATCATATCCAAATATGCGGCCGATGGTGTTCAGTGTTTTGGCACGCCAGGAGGGCTGCATCAGTTGTGCTACCGGAATATTTTCTTTTTTGGCGAAGGCTTCTGCATGACTTTGCTCGATCTCGCTCATCTGCCTGAACACGTTTGCAATGGTGGGATCTGGTTCGTTTTCAGCCAGTTTGTTGTAGAGATAACTGGCATCAACTTCTGTCTGAATATTTTGATTTTTCATGGTAATATGTTTGCATGAAACAGTAACATAGTAAAGTTACGAAAGATCGGGAGAGGTGTTAGCAGTAAATAAAGTGGGTATACCGGTTTCAGATAAGAGGTCCGGTTTTATGCTTTGTCTATTCTCACCGAAGTCATGGTTAAAGAACCACCCACGGGCTTATCGTTGAAAAAGCTTACCTGTTCATCTTTCTCCTGCAGTGCCAATGTGTATAATAAGGGCATATAATGTTCGGCTGTAGGAATGGCCAGATCAAAGGCCCTGCCCTGCGAGCGGAACCGGATCAATTGCTGGTGATCGCCTGTGCGGATATATTGTTTCATTTGCTCACTGGCTTCTATGGCCCAATCGTAGCCATAAGCGTCTGCATTGAGTTTATCCCATGCTACCATCCGCAGATTATGTACCATATTACCGCTGCCTATTATAAGTACCCCTTTTCTGCGAAGTGCCACCAGCTCTTTGGCCAGTTCATAATGGTATTGTGGGGTTTGATAATGGTCGATGCTCATTTCTATTACCGGTACATCGGCCGCAGGATATAAATGTTTGATCACACTCCAGGCACCATGGTCCAGTCCCCAGCTTTCATCCAGTCCAACAGTTGTTTTTGTAATCAGGCCCTGTGTTTCTCTGGCCAGCAGAGGATCACCCGGAGCGGGATACTGTACATCAAACAAAGCCCGCGGAAATCCACCGAAATCGTGAATGGTTCTGGGTTTTTCCATAGCGGTAATGAAAGTACCCCTGGTTTCCCAGTGTGCCGAAATGCATAGGATGGCGCTGGGTTGGGGAATGGTTTTACCTGTTTCGCGGAAACCCTGCACAAATTCATTCTCTTCGATGGCGTTCATCGGACTGCCATGACCCAGAAACAGTACCGGCATGGGTGCGGTGCTGCCCAGTGGACGGGTCAATTTGTTGAGTTCGTTCAGTTTCATGCTAGTACCTGTTTCCACCTGCTGAGAATTTAATTAAACAAGAAGCATTGTAGGCCTTTTCTGAACCTGCTTCTGGTACAGTAAAGTTACTGCAATACAACAACCGGCTTGCGTTGTGTTTTATAGATGTTCTACAATAATCTTATGGTTGGTCAATCTAAGGATCTCTAAAAAACTGGTTACCTGTTGTTCCAGAACCCTGAAGCTAAATGGCTGGTAACGGCCGGAACTGAGGGTTAAAACAACTGTTGACTCCAGCCCGGATTCGCTTTCAGACAGTTTAATCTTGCGGATCCTGGAAATAGGGATTGTTTTTTTCCAGTTACGTCTGAAAATAAAGTCGAGTATAATGCCGGTGTATAGCAACAGGATTAGCCCCCAGAATCCTGTCAATATCCATTTACTGGTGGTTCCGGTTGCTTGCGCTGTATCCAAACGTTTGCTGAATGTTTCCACTACCCAAAGGAAAAAGAAGGCATTGAGCAGGTAATACCTTTTTTCTGTGTTCGATACTATTTGTATACGGATAAGATCTCCCTCAATAAGCAATTTACTGTTGGTAGTAATAAATTCCATGGAGTCTGTTTTATGAATGATAGATCCGCGTACTCTCATTAATTCAGGCTGTTGGGGGAGGGTTGCCTGCTTCGCTGCAATAAAAATACAATAGAATCTGAAATACAACTAATATTTCAGATTCTTGATAGGGTTGATCAGTGCTATCATTTATATGATTTCAAGTAAGTCGGCCGTATGCACTATAGTAGCAAACTCTTCGTTCAGACTGGCCAGTGCTGTTTCATGAATCAATTCCGCCGTATAGGCCTGGCCTTCCACGCCTTTTTTATTGAAGGTAGCGGTAGCATCTGCCACGAGGTAGGTATCGTATCCAAAATTTCCCGCCATACGGGTAGTAGTTGATACGCAGTGGTCTGTGGTTAAACCAACGATCACCAGTTGGGTAATACCGGCATTGTCTAACTGCACTTTCAGGTCAGTACCGATAAAAGCGCTGTTCACCTGTTTTTTGATCACAGGTTCACCTGCAACTGGTGTTACCATGTCTTTGAATTCGTTGCCTTTGTTGGAGGCATTCAGCAAAGAAGCCGGGTTGGGCGAGCAGTGCTGGATATGGAAAACGGGTAATCCTTTTTCTCTCCATCGTTGTAATAAGCGGGCAGCATTATCTTCTGCTCCGGGGTTATTCCTTTCTCCGCCCCAATAGGCAAGGTTGTCAAAACCTTTCTGAATATCTATCAGGATCAATGCGGGTCTGTCTGTTTTTGTAAGATTCATAAGTTGTTCGTCTACTTTGTATACCGAAAAAAAATGCCATCGCATATTGCGACGGCATATAAAGTTACTGAATACTGCTGTCTTTTCTATATAGAAAATCGATAAACGGCAGCTGTAGTTCTTTTATTCCCTTTATAGCAGGTGTTGGCTATTAATTTTTGTTCCGTAAATAGTTTTCCAATTGCCGGAAAGTTCCGCCAAAACCCTGCTCCATACTGCTGGTCATAGCAACAAAAGTGCTGGTTTCATTCTCCGTGGCATGCAAAGGCTTGCTGGTTAACAGGAGGGTTGTTATACCATCTGTTTCGGAGAGATGGATGGTAACCAACATTTCTTTCGGAAAATCAATTCCCGCAAAGGGAGCTTTGATGATCTCGGCTTTTTCGTTGGCAAATGAATTCACCCATTCTATGCTGTCAGGCTCATGAATGGCGATATACCTGAAAATGCCATAAGAAACCTGTGGCCCTTTCATCCGATAATGAAAAATACCGCCGGGTCTGAAATCGAGACTTACGACATCTATCGGCGCTTCCACAGGTCCCCACCACTGGGCCAGTGCATCTGCATTGCTGAAAGCATCAAATACGCTTTGTTTGGAAGCGGCTAAAGTTCGGGTAATGGTAAAGACAGGTGCGGTTGACATGATTCAGTGTTTTTGTTTTTGCAGAAAATGCTGTAAAGAAATATGGATGATATGGTTCCAGCCGGTTACGAAATTTTCTTTCTGTAAAGCGGCTACGGCCGGATCGAATGGAACAGTGAAATCGTGTATAAGTGTTAGTCTGGTATTGTATTCATCTATCTGGGAAAGATGCCAGTACACCGTAGAGCTGCCTGTATACCCCGGATATTCCCAGGTATGCACCAGTGTTTGTTCCGGCACAATTTCCAGCATCCGGCCCCTGTGCAGCCATTGTTTTCCATCAGGTGAGCCGGCTTCCCATTCAAACACCGCACCAGGTTCCAGCCTGAAATCTTCGCCGAAACTGAAATACCATTCTTTCATCAGGTTTCTGTCAGTAATGGCTTTCCATACCAGTGCAATAGGAGCGGCATAGATCTTTTCGATGGTGAAACGATTCTCTGTCATATTAGTGTTGATGATAGTTATGAAGCTGGTTAATGACTGTTCCGTTGCTATCGGGCTAAGCGGGTTGCGAGGTAAACAGCGAGTTTTTCTACGTTCTGTTTCAATCCTTCATCAGCCTTAAAGGTTTTTACTGTCTGTATCAATTCTTCTTTACTGTTGAACAGCATATGCCAGTGCAAAAGAGTCTGTTCGCCCTGTTCTTCAAACTCAACAGTGGTCAGAAATCTGGGTGCACTGATATGTTCGTACACGATCTTTTTGTGTTTGACCACTTCTTTAAAGATGCTTTTGTTCTTGTAGTTGGTGCCATCCGGACCATGCATCACCAGGTTCCATTCGCCATTCTCGCGCATGTCCATTTCTGAAATGGTATTGGTATAACCATTGGGCCCCCACCAGTTTTTGATATGTTCCGGATCGGTCCATACTTCCCATACCAAAGCGATAGGGGCCTGTAAGAGTCGGGAGATCCTGATCTCCCTGTCGGCAGTGTTATTTCCGTTTAGCATGTTTCTTTTGTTTTTGGATATTGGCTAAATACAATTCCAGTGCATCCAGTTTGCTTTCCCAGAATTGTTTGTATTGGGTAACCCATTCGTTTACTTCGCTCAGTTTTTCCAGTCTGGCAGTGCAGTATCTTTCGCGTCCTTCCTGTTTGATCTCTACCAGACCACATTCCGTTAATACTTTGATATGTTTGGAAATAGCCGGCCTGCTGATAGAATAATTCTCCGCTACCGCATTCAGCGTTAACGACTGTAAAGCCAGTAAGGCAAGGATACTGCGGCGGGTAGGGTCT
Source organism: Sediminibacterium sp. (assembly GCA_036405675.1). Taxonomy (GTDB): domain Bacteria; phylum Bacteroidota; class Bacteroidia; order Chitinophagales; family Chitinophagaceae; genus Sediminibacterium. The sequence goes on along the minus strand of DASWXD010000086.1, from coordinate 17,073 downwards.
GCAATGGCCTGAAACACATCTCTTCTCATAGGAATCACTTTATTTTGTAACCAATCGGTTACGAATATATGTGTAACAATTTGGTTACACAAGTTTTTAGAGACTTTTTTTAAAAATATTTGTGGGAGAGAGACGGGTCTGCAAAAGAAAGGTTCTGAAAAAAAAGAGAACAGTCTGATAATCAAAGCTGATCTCTGTGACACTGTGCTGAACAAATAGCGGCTGTTGCAGGTGGCTATTTAATCCGTTAATCCTTTACCCTTCAGAATAGCAGGTACGCATTTGGTGATTCTGGATACCCTTGTCTGGGATTGTTTGGGTGCAGAAAAATGGAGCAGGTAACCTCTTTGTCGCCCCGGGGTTAACTGGTAAAATGCTGTTTTCAATTCCGGCATATCATCCAGTGCCTGCTGAAATTCTTCGGGCATGGTATATGCAGCAACTGGTTTGAAAACGATTTTCTGTCCTGCTTTTTCGATAGCGATAGCTTCTTTGATATAGGCTTTGATGGTTGTTTTCATCTTTCCTATTTCTGTAACATTTGTCCACCGAAGCTGCCTCGCTGCCTGCACATTTTTTGTCTGTTGTACCAATATTCCTTTCGCATCTTTTAATAAAGCCCCTTTCATAAACAGAAGGGCGCAGTATTCTTTGAACCCGTGTATTAAAATGATATTGGCCTTGTCCAACGTGTAACAGGGACAACCCCATTTCAATTCTTCGGTAAGCCCACTGTCAAGCGCCAGCTCCCGTAGGGCCTCAAATTCCGCACGCCATTTTTTTGCTTTGGTAAAAAAGAAGTCAACAGTGGGGTTGGGGTTTGTTTTTGGCATAAGGGATGATTATGCGGGGTTCTACTTTTAGGTTCTAAGTTTCAAGTACTAAGTTCTATGTTCAAAAGCTGGTATCTGCATAGCAGTAACTAAATTAAAGCACGCACTGAAGAAATCCAACAACCGGCCAGCAATTTAACAAGCTACAAATGAATCATTGTCTTTGTCACGGATCCAGCAGTATTCAATTTCCTTTGCTACCCGTACTGCTGTGTCAATGCCTTGTCTGTCTTCGATAAATCCCAGGGTCATATCCATGCCGGCAGTAACACCGGAAGAAGTATAATATTTTCCATCCACCGTCCACCTGGCACGTTCGTTCCAAAGCACTTCCTGGCCGTTGGATCTGACCCATTGAAACGCAATTTTATTGGAGGTAGCTACTCTGCCATCCAGCAAACCCGTGCGGGCCAGCAGCGAGGAACCGGTACAAACGGTGAGTACATATTGGCAGGAGCCAGCGATCTTTTTGATCAGTTCAATCAGACGGGTATTATTCACTTCCTGACGGGTTCCGTAACCACCGGGTATCAGAAAGATATCGATAGTATCCAGTACGCTTGCTAATTTTTCTGTGGGGATAGAAACACCATGCCGGTTTTTGATGAGCCCACCATCCAATGAACAAAAGCGAATGGTATACAGATCTGTCAACCTGCCAAAAATCTCTACAGGCCCGAATGCATCGAGGGTTTCAAAATCATCGAAAAGCAGGACTGTTACATGCATAATGAGATATTTATAATGAGTACGCACTAATTGATTACCAATGCATATTACAGCTTCTTTCTGGTGAGCCGGTATTTTGCCGGTGTAGCAGCTGTTCGTTTGATGATATTTCTTGCTTCCAGGTCAAGCTTAACGGTTTCGCCGTACCATTGCACCCCTCCTTCAAAACTATCTTTTACCTGTTGGTATAACAACTCCATCAGTTCTGTATGTGTCAGTTCGCCTGTTGCCAGAATACCCAGCATTGCAACTTTGATCTGATTGTATTTACTGAGCGATATTCTTTTGTTTGTTTTGGTTTTATCGGGATGTAAGGTCTGGATCTTTTCTTCCGCTTTTGCGGGAGGGATTGTTTTTACTTTACTTTTTGGGGCAACCTGCGTATAGGCTTTGTGCAGCGCTTCTGTCACTAATTGTTTGGGAGCTTTTGTAAGGTCTATGAGCGTCCAGCCCTGTTTACCCCAGGCACCGGTGGCCGCACTGGCAAAGGATGGGCGTATAAGGCAGTAGACTGATTGGTCAGCTGCGCTGAGTTTCAGCGTGGCCTGGTGCGCTAACTGATTCAGAGTAGCAAATATTTTTCCCTTTACCCGAAACGAGATCTTGTTGAAATGTGGTTCCTCGCTTACCTGCTCAAAGCTGTTGGCGGTTTTGCGGAAAGTGGTTGCTGAGATCATTTCATTGGTTATTATATGGATGATGTAACACTATGTACGTTATTACGGAATGTAAATGTCTGCATAGCTGTGCAACTGCTAACAACAACCCGCTCCTGTTTGCATGGGCGGACATTTTACCGTTCCGTAACTGCAATACACGCAACAATCGCCTTGCAGTGGTTGTAGACGAGTTTTGCAGTTTTCACATTCATAAAAGTACGTACAGGCATCTGTGGGCATGGTTTCCGTTTTTTTGTGTCCACAGTTGGGGCAGGTGATGGTGGAGCTAAGTTCAATAGTCATATTATCACAGGTATGATGGATTTTGTTTGTTTTGTAATTCAGGATTGTAGCCACTAAGAGCCCAAGCATACCTGCATACAGAAAGTAGGTCCAGTAATCGCTGTCGTTAAAATGGTATCCATAAAACACAGCCAGTCCGCCGGGTATGGCAATGATCAGCGGATACAGACTACGATGTTTCCGGTAGGAGAGGTAAAGTCCGCCAACTGATAACAGCACCATTGCCTGGAAAATCCACATCGTCCATCCACCAAAGAGTTCCGCACTGCCCAATCCGAAAACAGATGCGGCAAAAGCAAATACTGGAAAACAGCAGGGCGATAAGAGGGCAGTCAGGAATAATCCTGCAGTTCCGAGCTTATCTATATTGGTAAGTAACTTCAAGTGTATATCTTTTAAGAATCACCTATACAACAAGAGCACTGGCAGGGATCGGAGGAATATCTGTTGCCGGCTGGTACTAAAATGTAAGTAACGTTGGCTAAATTACAGAAACTGGCCGGGAAATCCTATAGCTGGTCAGGTAGATTAGAGCTGCTTTTTCTTATTCTTCGCTATATCTTTATAGCAGGTAAAATAAGGGTAGTTTGTATGCATTCTGACAAAGAATCTCTGTTTTGGGAGCTCTTTAGAAGAGGAAATTGCTGATAAAATCTGAGGTTAATCAGCTGTAAAGTCAGGCACTTTCATCAAACATGATTTCGTCAGCGCTGCCTATTTTTTTATGTAAAGGTTTTTCTATGGGTAGTGTAAAATAAAAAGAGGAACCTTTTCCTTCCACACTTTCAACCCAGATTTCGCCGCCGTTTTTTTCTAAGAAACCTTTTACCAATAGCAGGCCGATTCCGGCTCCTTTGTTTTTTCTTCTTTTTTCAGAAAGGGTTTTCATTTGAGGCGTAAAAAGCTTTTCCATGATTTCTTTCGACATACCAATTCCCGTATCCTTCACCTGAACAATAATTTTGTCCTCTTTTCTTTTAGCCGAAACTGTTATTTCTCCCCCTTTTTCGGTATGTTTTATCGCATTGGAAACGATATTCTGTATAATCGATAACAACATTTTACTATCTGCAAATACAGAAGTGTCTTCTTCAATTTCGTGATGAAGATGGATGGTATTGACAGAGGCAGTTTCATTCAGTGTTTCAAATACTTTATCGATGTACTGATTCAGTTTTATTTTAACAGGCGAAAATACTTCAGAAGCATATTTAATCCTGGCCCATTCTACCAGATAATCCAACATGTCTAATTCATCTGTAGATGATTTATAGAGTAAATCAAGCATTTCCTGCACATCTTCCGGATTCATCTTACGGAAGTTTTCCTTCAGATATTTGGTGGTTCCGATAATAGCCGAAAGCGGACTTCTTAAATCGTGTGAAAGTATAGCGAGAACACCTTCTTTGTGGGTATTCAGTTCTTCCAGCTCTGTAACATATTTTTTGATGGCATCTTCAGATTGTTTTCTTTCCGTCAGATCGCGCAGAATTTTAACGTAACCCAGCATCTCGCCCGTTAAACCGATGAGTGGGAAAACAAGGCCGTACGCGTAAAAAAGGGTTTTATCTTTTGCAATATGCCATCTGTTATCTGTGGCCCGACCTTCCTGTAAAGCGGTTTTAATTTCTCTTTTCGGAATACCACTTTTTACATCCTCTTCCGTAAAAATGATGTCAAAAGATTTCCCAATCACTTCTTCTGTTTCGTAACCGAATATTTTAACCGAGCCGGAACTCCAGCTGTTAATAGTGAAATCTGTGTCTAAAGTGAAAATGGAATAATCCTGTAAACTGTCAATAATCTGGCTGTAAAACTCAGCACTGGGTAGGTACCTGTTTTTCAATATTTTCGGATTATCCTGCGCATTTTCCATTCAGTATATTTTAATCTTCGGTTGAATTGTTCTGTTGGCATGGTAACCGCTAATAGGTGCAACGGGCGGGTAAAATAGCGGTTAAAAACATCCGTTCGGGTATGTTTTACCAACCGGAATAGGCTAAATGTACAAAATGTGGTGAATCTGGGAGATTTCTAATTAAAACCTAAGATGTTGCATCCGGCAATTTCCGGGTTAACAGTCTATACATTTTAATCAACTGTCATGTTTGTGTAAGATCTCAGCACAACATATTTCATTTTTTGGGAATAATAGCAGTGGCTTCGATCTCAATCAATATCTCGTCGCGGAAAAGCCGGCTTACCTCAACCAGGGTACTGGTGGGTGGATTCCTGGAATTGATAAACTTGTTCCTGATTTCTCTGAATAACTGAATCTGCGAAACATCCCTCATAAAGATCCCGGTTTTAACCAGGTGATCCATGGTTCCGCCACTGGCTGCCAGTAGGTTTTTGATATTTGTAAAAACCTGCTCTGTTTGTTTGGCCAGGTCGTTTCTCCCGATTAAACTGCCGCTGCTGTCAATTGCCACCTGACCCGAAATCAGCAGCATGGTACAATTTCCCAGGTCAATTTCAGCAACATGCGAATAACCGGTAGGCGTAGAAACAGTTTTGGGGTTCCGGAAACTTACTATAGGCGTGTTGGTTTGTGAAAAACTCTGGAAGGAAATAAACAGACAAACAGAAACCAACCATTTTTTAGTGTTTACATGCATAATAACTATTTTGAAGATTAGTGAAGATAATTATAGTATATCAATCATCTTTTAGGTAAAAGCTGAATGACGGAACCTGGCATAGGAGTGCAATAGCCAGATTCCTGCAGAATGGGCAGCAGCAGGTTTTGCGGGAGAGCAGCTCTATTGGGATACGCCTGGTTTACGTGGTATCAATTACGGAAGATGTATCACTGATAACTCGTACAAAGAAGGCGGCGCAGTGGCTTTCAGGATCTTATATCTCAGTTTGCTGGTTGTATACTTCCGGGGTAATCTGATCACTTTGCAATCACCCATGGGTTCCGTACCCAGATAAATGGTTTGCCATTGTCCATCCAGCCAGATATCAACACTATATTTTTGTATCCGGTTGGTTCTTGTTTGTGAAAAACCATCCGGTAAATTTTTGGTATCCTGGTATTCAAAAATGCTGATCTTATTAAATGGCTCCGCCGGATTCAGCTCCATGATTATTTCAGCCAGTGTATCTGCCGCCAACCATCTACTGTCAAGGCTACCATCGTTCACAAAGGAAGAACTATAGGTATTGTCTTTTCCTGCGAACGAACTGCTGGCTGATACCGGCTTTAGCAATGAAATGAATTTCCCATTTTTGGGTAAGGGGTTGTTGGCCGATATACCCAATCGTTTTCCCAGTTCAATGGCCGTCAGGGCTTCGTATTCCCGGATCCTTCCTGTTTTATCGGGCGGGATATTGATCACCAGCGAATTATCGTTATCGGTACACCAGTAAAATAATTCCTCCAGTTCATCCAGGGCTCTTACAGGCAGTTGTTCTGTTTTCTGAAACCAGTTCCAACTACTGCTCAGGCAAATTGTATGTTCATAAGGCAGGTAATAGGATTTGCCCTCGTGCAGGTATTGTTTTTTATCAAATCTGGTGATGATCTTCGGGTCCCATAACCTGAAATCGCTGGGAAAGTATTGAAAATAATATTTGTTGTCTTCGGTCATTAAAGAGGGCAGTGTGAATTTTCGTTTTCCTTCCTCGTTTACGATGGTGTGGTTCACGCTGACGGCACAATGGGGATTGTATTTTTTAACCAGCCGGTATAGTTGATCAATGCCCCAATCCTTAGGTTCCCGTTTCCAACCGCCATCCAGCCATAACTCACAAATATTGCCATAGTTGGTAAAGAGTTCTGTGAGTTGGTTCAGCATATAATCAATATATCGCTGCGGATTCTGATCATTGAAAGAGGGTTCGTGCCTGTCCCAGAGCGAATAATAAATGGCAAACTGGATCCCGTATTTTTGGCAGGCATCTGCCACGGCTTTTACCACATCGGTAATTACCGGTGAGGAAGCCACATCGTAATCGGTATACTTACTGTCCCATAAACAAAAGCCATCGTGGTGTTTGGTGATCAGCAGTACATACCGGAATCCTGCTTCTTTGGCAGTGCGCACCCATTGATCCGGATCCAGGTTAGTGGGATGGTAGGTACTGGCGGGTAAGGTACCATCCGACCATTCCAGATCGGCAAAGGTATTTATGCCAAAATGGATGAACATACCATATCCCCGTTTGATCAGTTCCTTCTGAGCAGTATTGGGTTCAGTGGCCGGTTGCAGGATCTGTGCCTGGGAATGCATGCAGGCCAGCACAAATACCAAAGAAAATAGCAGGCGTTTATATTCTTTCAGGAAAATCATACGGTGTATATAGAAAGTTAGGAAACTGATAATAATGATACAATAATATTTTTGTTTATGATTTTGTCTCCCGTTTCTTTCTTGGGGGTATATCCGGTCAGAATACACGTTATTTTATGCAAACAACTAAGCAGGCGCTATTTATGGATAGTGCAGGAGTGGGCATTCGAAAATGGTCAAACGTTTCTATTGGCAATTGGGCTATAAGTTTTGTAAACTGATAAAGCTTTTGTTTTCGCCTTCAGCAGCATGATAAAAGAAAATCAGCAGAACCTTTGTAATGCCCGGAACCTCCTGTAGGTTAGTATTAGCAATTTTGGTATGCTGCTTTACACATTCGAATAGTTGGGAAGAGAGTGTTTGACTGCTGAACTCTTTTACTGCTTTGATGTTAGAGATAGTTAAATCTTTTTGAACAGTTAATTCGAATACGGAGAAAACCTGCTTTGAACTTTCAAATCCCTGCAGGGATCTGAAACAGGGAGAAGTAAAATTGGGGGTTAAGTGGTATTCATTGGTGGCATCTAATCTTTCTTTTTTTAAATACCTTAATAACTCCAGCGTACGGGATAAGTAGGCTTCCCTGTTTTTTTTATAGGCAGGATATGTATTGTCATAAGCTATTTCTTTTATTTCCTGTGCACCGGAACATAAGCTGATTTGTAAAATGCCATCGCTATCCCTGGTAGCAAATAGCAGCCAGGTTGTATTCTCGGGGGTTAAAATCCCACAATTACTGGTATTGATATTCACTTCTTTTATCAAACTGGCAGGTTCTCCTTTAAATAGTTCTGCTATTTCGATAGTTGCATAACGATATGGCGACTTCATCTCATCTCCGGAAATTTTTTTAATTTTTGCAATTGCAATAAAATCCGATTGCTGGTAGGAGACCATAAATGGGGGAGTGAAACAACTACAGGCTTCGGAATGAAAAGAAATAAGCAAAAACAGAAAGCTGATAAGGGGTTTCATGATTTCAATATTTGAGAATTTCCGCAATGAGCATTCGTAAGGTTAATGCAGATGCCTGATAATTTCGGCATAATCAATTTTATCGAATTCAAGTTCATCCCCCTTCGATATAGCACAGTAGTTAACGAGTAACGGAATTTGCCTCATTTTCTTTGCATCAGCCATCAAACAATAGGATATTTCTTTCATTTTGCCAGCTGAATTGTATTGTTTGGTTTCAAATAAAGCAATGCCTTTTTCCTCATCTATGTATCGGATGAGGATTTCTCTGGGAGGAAACATTTGCGATTGTAAGGTAAACTGGTAGGAGGATGCTGTCGGTTTGGTAAACTTTCGAATATAGGTGGCTTCCGGCCCTTCGCCCGTCCAGTCTATCCATAGCGAGTCGGTTATTTTCACTTTGTAATGACTGTAATAATCAGCTGGAGAGTATACATACATCCGACCTTTATACCTTTGCAGCATGACCCATTCTCTGGGAATATTTGTCAGATCCTGTTTTGCAGGGTGTAGTTTTTGGGAATATAAATAGCTGAGCGTACTGTTGTACGTGTCTCTATCAAATCTGTTGAACGTAAAATCGGAGACTGAGGAATAAAATCGGGAATTTTTATTGGTATCAAGAAAAACACATTGATAGTACGAACCGTTTATTTCCCTTACGAAAAATAAAGTATCATTTACTTTAAACTGGGCGGGCAACATGCCGTATATGAGAAATGATACAAGGAGTAGGAATATTTTTCGCATAGGGATTGGTTGCTTTTACTATTGTAAGATGCTCGAAAAAAATCTTTTACCCGCTATGTTTTCAGTTTAATGTTACTATCTGGCTACTGTATAATTCAATTCGGTTACCCCGCAGGTGAATGCCTGGGTAGATACCAGGTTTAGTTTTATTTTTTCTTTGATGTCTGCAAATAAGGGAATGCCTTTTCCCAGAATCACCGGATTCACAAACAGCCAGTAGCCATCAATCAGGTTTAATGACATGAGTGCATGGGTTGCTGTGGGACTGCCAAAAAGAAGGATCTCATTACTGCCGTCGCCGGGTGATTGTTGTAAGGCCTGTATCCTCTCAGTGAGGGTATCACTGATGATGGTTGTGTCAGGCAATACGGCACCTTTCATTGTTTGTGATAAAACCACTTTGTGCGCCTGGCTATACCATTTGGAATGTTCTATGTCATGCCTGCTGGCGTTTGGTTTGTTCCCGGCCGTGGGCCAGTAACTTTCCATCATCTGGTAAGTAACCCGTCCATATAAAGCAGTGTCGGTTTGGCTGATCCGCTTACCAACATGATCGAAAATTTCCTGATCCACTTTGATCCAGTTCATTTCACCGTTCGGGCCTGCTACAAAACCGTCAAGGGATATGTGCATGAATGAGATGATTTTTCGCATAAGATGCTATGGTTTATGATTGTTTATGACTTGTTGCTGTTGTTATATAATTTGGCTAAAAAAGTTGAGGTTTTGTACCGTTGGAAATTGTACAAAACCTCGAACCAAAACTGAATTTATGACTAAAATCTGAAGTTTAAAACTACTGGCAGGAAGAATTCCGTCTGCTGAAATATAAGCCCTGATAGGCCCATCCGGAGATTGCGGCAAAATAGTGCCTCCATCCCATCGGCCACAAGGGTAGTGTTATCAGTGTTTACCACAATTTCGGCTGCTGTACCGGTAGTTTCCACTTTAGCTGCATTACTGCTTACCCAGACATCTATTTCTTTGGATGGTTTTCCTTCTTCATTCCAGTGGTTCCAGTGAGGAGAAATATGTAAAATAACATCTGCCGTCCACCATCTTTTGTAATAGTAGATATTCTTTTGTACCTCACCGGGATCAGATTGTTTGCATGATTGCTACTCTAAAAATGAAAAATTGCCGTCTGGAAGATCTGTAAAAGATCCAGACGGGGAACTTTATTTGGTAGGTAGACCCTACGGAAAATCAAGGGATTGGTCAATGTACACTACTCTAATAGGTGAATCTTTTTTTGAGCCAGAATTGCAAACTAATCTTAAGGATTGTAAGTCTAACAGGGAATCCAATGGTCAATTCTTACCAGTCTGCCGTTTTTAAAGAAGAGCAACCATGCGTCGTCCGTTTCTGTTTTTGATGTTGCAACTTTCAAACTTAACACTTTCCCTTTGTGGTCGACTTCAATTGATTCTGCATTCTTTACAGCGATAGGGAATATTTGCTTAATCCTTTCCAAGGTTACGGTATTGTCCAAAGTGATCATTGGTGAAACGAGCTTAATATTACCTGTTTCAAGGTCAATACTACTAACCACGGCCATATTGCCTGAACTCTCAAATTGACTTTCCCCCCAAAAAAGGTATGTAAACGCAGCGTCGAAATAAGAACTACATAGGTCTTCGTACTGAGGCGTTTTTATACTATCAGCATTTCCTAACAGATGTATTAAATCCACCTTTTTGCAGAGCAGGGGAAGTTGATTATTTATTTTGAATGTCTTCCAGTCTAAATATTCAGAAGCTGGACCTCTGAAGGCATCATTCTTTAGTATAAATGAGAACAATGAGAAAAGTAGTAATATTCTTAAAGCTTGCTTCATTTATTGTTACTGCTTTTTTTCTACAGGCCGGTTGTGTTGGCCTAATTGCTATAAGCGAATATTAGCCGCAGTTGTATCCATTTCTGCAAGGGGTAGTACAGTGCGTCTATTTACGTGTATGCTTCGTTTGTACATCAATGATACGAGTGACTTCAATTATTTCAATCTTTATATCGTCTTTGGTGATTTCTTTATCAGTTAGGTCTTGCAGCTTGAAATGGGTTTCTTGGAGCCAATCTTGAGAGAAGTTCGGATGCTCCTGAAGGGGCTTGATCTTTATTTTTACGGGGTGACGCCACATCTTTTTGTGATCAAAATCAATATAATGTGTTTTTTGACCCTGAAGTTGGTCGTTCAAGAACATGGATAACTCCTCTGTGGAAATAGCGGTAGCATCCCATCCGATTTTAAGAAACACTGCTCTTAAGTCTGCTATTTCAGATTCTTTCATCGGATTGCTGATGGTAATCACGGTTACTTTTTTAATAGGCGGTATTTTTTCAAGCTGTTTTTTTATTTCTTCAGGATTGTTTTTCCCGCTATAGATCAGCCACAGTGATGCGCAACCTGTATCGCTGGAACTGCCATGCAGGGAGTAGCCAATTCCTGCTATATTTAGTATAGATAAGGTGACTTCCAGATCTCCCATGGAAGATTGCTCGATATATAAAATATAACTTTCCTGAGTCATGATTTTTATGGTAGCTAACAGTAGCGCATTTATGAAGGCTGAGCCCGGAGTTACTATAGCTTGGGGGGTAGGAGTCTGTGTTGTGCTATCCGGTCCTGCTTCGCCGAAAACAAGATACGGAAGATTGGTAAAATTACAAAAGCTGAGAAAATGTATTCTGTTACCCCCTTTTTAAATGCAATGTTAGCAGTAGGCCTTCTTTACATGTGATTTATTTTTTTTCTATCAGAAAGTTTTCCAAATAGTAGGCGAAAGTGATAGCAATTAGTAAAGGAATGAACATGGTATACATGTAAATGTCTTTCCATTCAATGCCGAAAGTAAATTGAAATACCGAATAGTACAGCGATAGGAAAGTGATAAAATATAGGGCTAAATTAATTTTACTTGAAAGCTTAAAAAGATAAATGAGAGCTTAAGAAATAAAAATAGTTGCAGTTATGAAAAATAACATTACGCCGAAGTAGTTTAAAAAATCGGGGTTCATGGCTCTTCTGGCGATTTCTGCGGGGGTAAATATGAAATTATTGACAACTATAACGGCTAAAAACATTAATAAAGCGGCCGTCAAAGAAGTGAATACAATTACAATGACGGTAATAGCTATTTTTTTAAATAAATCAGATATATGCATTGGCTTTCTGCTAATGGTCATGGCTTTAATCAGTGGGGGAACATTTTCGTCCAGCCTGGGTACTGCCACTGAATAAATGTACAAAAGCCTACTAATATATTCTACTGACAAGCCGCATGAGATCGCCCTGAAACGGAAGCCGGGATTTGTACTTCTGATGAAAAATATACCTTGTAAGCCCTGATTGCTGTAAGCCGATGTTGTGCTTTCGCCTTTTAAAATTTGAATGATAAACTAACAGCTTTTCTCTTCGGGAAGATGGGTACTATATCGTTTATTAATTCTGAAAAAGGCGATTACGCCTACAATCGGTATGAAAATAATAGCGAGTGTCCACGACAACTTTGTACGCGAGTCGATTGTATGATTGTTCAGGAGTTGAAATAAAGCAATAGTCGTAAGAATAAGACTGATAAGGTTGAAGAGTATCCAAAACAGGAGACTATAGCTTGTTTCCGATATATTCATGCGTTTCGTTTTTTGCGTTTATATGTTTACACCATCAGGCTGTTGCATTGGTGACGCATACCTTAAGTTATACGGGTTACCCCATTGCGCCAATACTGCTATACAGGTTGGCTTTGCGCGTACAATCAGCGTTTAATAAATGTAAGGAAAATAAAGTATCGGTCATTGAAAAGGGTAGTACTATTTCCCTTGTCTCAGAGCTTAGGTAACTGGAGCGTTAACTACCCGTTACGCATCCACCAGCCTACCTGGCATACCCATTCATTACCGCTTCATACCCGTGCGCAGGTATACCCTACCTACCGCCTGTTTCTATTGTTTCCTAATTCATTGATAACCCGCCAGTAACCCGTAGATAACCCGCAGATAACCCGCCTCTTTATAAAGAGGGGATATGGGGTGTGTTTTCACGGTATTTGGGGAAAGTATGGGCTAAGTATTGCATAATAGAAAAGGTAATGAGTAACTTTAGGAGTCCTCCCCACAGTGATTTGTGTATGTCTGGCATTGCCTGTACACACAGTTAAAACCAGCTCAATATGGCATTCCTGTATGGCAAGGGAGGATTTACCGGCAGCCTGGGTAATCTCTCCGCCTATCAACCCAAAGGCTCTGATAAGATTATTCTGCGCACCAAAGGTGGCGCCACAAAAAAGCAGATCAAAACACATCCTCGTTTTGCCAGGGTGCGGTCTAACAATGAAGAATTTGGCAGCTGCAGAAAAATGGCTGCGCAGTTACGGAGCGAGCTGTATCCCTTTGTTAATATGGTGGATTATAACCTGCAGGCAGCTTTCTCTGCCCTCAACAAAACCATCCAGTTGCAGGATATAGCCAACCCGCCGGGACAACGTAATATGCTGTATTCGCAGCACCGTTACCTGTTGGCCAATTTTCCTTTGAACAAGCGGTATGGATTTGATACGGTAATGCGTTATCCCCTGCAGCCGGTATTTGATCGTGCATTGGGTACTGTACGGCTGGTCTTTCCCAATTTGCAACCCGGCATCCACCTGCAATTTCCCTGGCAATTGCCTTATTACAGGCTCTTCGTAAAATTGTTTATGATCAGCGATCTGACACATACTGGCAAAAACTATGATTATCCGGGGTTGAACAATATGCCTGGTGGCCAGCTGTATTCCTCCAGCTGGTTACCGGTTACGGCTGCCCTGCCCGGAGAGGAACTTTTTCTGTCATTGCAGGTGATAAAGAACAACCGTTTAAGCCCTGCGGCAACTGAACTGGCTGAAACGCATAGCCTGGTAGTAGCTGCCGGTATACAGATGGGCAAACCGGGACCCAACGAAACGATAGAAGAAGTAAAATACTGCGGTACGGGAAAAATACTGGCGGCAGGTTAAGTACTAGCTGGATGAATCTTCGAAGAAGGAAATATTATTATACGGGTGTGCAAGTTGTAAACCCTGTTATTACGTATGTGGAGTTACAGGATATTAATTTCACGCTGTCTCAGGGCTGAAGATTTTTATTGAGTTGGTAAAGTGCTGCTAAACTGAAGGGGCCTCTTTGAGAAATCTATGCGGGAATTTCGGTGGTAGGTACACGAAGCGAGGAATGAAAGACGCATTGGGTCGCATCCCAGTTGCTGAAAGCTGGGGCAGCTTTAGTTTTTAAACAGATCAAATCCTTGAATTTTTTTAAACTTTCTGTTAAAGAAATCAACTACTTCTTCATTGAACTTGTTTTTATATTGGAAAACCATTAGCCCATGTCCTGCATTAGGGGCAATCCATAAATTTGAATTCGAAATGTTTTGAGCAATTAATGCTGAATGTTGAACTCTAATGGCGTCATGATCTCCCGCTACTATCATTGTGGGGCAATTGATTTTTTTTAATTGTTCTAGTGAAATATTCGGTTGTGTCATTATTATTTTATAATGCCTTAGCATAACTTTATTTTCTGTTGTCATAGGTCTCTTCTGTAGCATTGTATATCGCGTTTTAAAAATATTATAAAAGAATGGCTCAATTGCAGTTGTATCTGACCAAAGATTAGCACCCATTGCTACAATTTTTTTAACTGTATTTGGATATTTCATTGCTAATAAAAGTGCATTTATGCCACCGTCGCTCCAGCCAATAACATAAGCCGAGTCAGCTTTTAAATATTTTATTAAAGCATTATAGTCATCGGCCATCATCTCATAACTCAATGAATCAGCCATATTGAGTGTATCTAAGGTTTTGCCATGATCTCGACTGTCAGCCACTATGACTTTGTATTTTTTAGAAAAATATTCTATTTGATTTGTCATGTCAGCTATTGAACCACTATTGCCATGTATCAACAATAATGGCTCACCTGTTCCGTATATTTCATAATACATCTTTATTCCTCGAATGTTAACATATTTGCCAACTAATGAATTGTCCCCATAATTAGGTTTGTTTGTTATTTGAGCATTCAAAGTCATTGCAATGATCCCAAAAACAAATACTAAAGACTTCTGCATATTTAGTTGTTTGAAAATTTATAGTCAACGGGCAGGGCTTGCTGCAGGGCAGGGATAGTTGCTGTGTTCGCCTAGAACCGCTGCTAAGTAAAGATATAAAAGTACATAATAACAAACAAAAGCCCAAGATTGAACTTTGTCCAGCTTAGATGAAACACAACAGCGATATAATACTCCATTACTCAAATGTCCGGCCACTTTTGCAGTAAACCCAATGTGGTATGCAGTTGTACTTCCTTAGTTATTTTTTTTTCATCTAATCCAGTTATATCTTTCAATTTCTCAGGCAAGTAAAAATATTTATTGAGTTGGCAAAATGCTACTAAACGACAGGGTTTTCTTCGAGAGACCAATGCGGGGGGCTTTTGGTAGTGGATAGACGAAGCAGAGGAAAAAATATATTTATGCGATACTTGCTTTGTCAATTATTTTTGGATAATGTCTGTGGCGGTATCACTGCCGATCTGTTCTGCTAATCCAATTAGTAGTCCTTCCACTCCACGTATATAGCAGAGCCTGTATATATCCCCAAACTGAACAACTTCTTGAACTACTGTAGCGCCAAATTTTTCCAGTCGGGTTAGTAGTTCGTCAAGATTATCAACCCGGAACATTACACGTAAATAGCCTAATGAGTTTACTGGATTATTTCTGTGGTCTGCCATTATTTGGGGTGTATAAAACTGTGATAGCTCAAGCCGGGAATGCCCATCGGGAGTAACCATCATGGCAATCTCCACAGACTGATCACCAAGTCCAGTAACACGTCCTGCCCATTCCCCTTCAACCATCATTCGTCCTTCCAGCATCAATCCGATTTCGCTAAAAAATGCTATGGCATTATCGAGGGATTCTACAACGATACCTATGTTGTGCATTTCTACTAACTTACTTTTCGTCATAGTTTTCCTTTGTGTGCTGTTTGAGTTTGTTTCCTGATCTCTCAGCGCATCCTTTGCGCTGGCCTTTCCCGGATAAGCAGCCCCCGGAGGAATGATATGTCATCCTGGTTGCTGGCAAATTTCTTTAACCGGAACTGCTATCTTAACGAATAAAAACAGTGTTGTCTTTATGTAAAGCATCTGTCAGCCAATTCGCATTGATCAATGCAAAGTCCTTAGGAAGATTCTCCGGGTGAAAAAACTTCAATTCCAGTGTTTCGGTGTTTGAATAGTTTGGATCAATCGGATTTGTCAACTTTGCTTCAAAATAGGAAGTAATATATTGAACTGTTTTATCCTGGTAATGATATGTCTGTGAATGGGGGGAAGAGTAGATGCCTATAAAACGAACAATATTGGCTTTACTATTTGTTTCTTCTTCAATTTCTCTTAAGATAGCGGCTTCTACGGTCTCACCAAATTCTACGTGTCCTGATATGATGCACCATTTATTTACGTCTTTTCGTTTTTGTAACAGCACTTCTCCTTTGTCATTAAAGATCGCTGCAGCTACTGCTGGTAATATTTGGTTTGTAGTGTTCATGCAGAATTATTGTAAGTCTGTGTTGTGTTTTAAGACAATGCAAACCTTTTCAGTCAACGGGCAGGGGTTACAACAGTTGATGGATACATTTCCGTTGAGCCAGGCGGGATCTTGCTGAATAAAGATACAAAAGTTGGAACCATATTTGTGATCAGCAAAAGTTCACATGGTCTGCTCAACACTTTGACGGCCTCCACGGGATCTTTTCGGGACTTGTGCCGGAGGGTTTTAGTAGGCAGACCCTAAGGAAAGGGGGTAATGCTTTCATTAACCAATTTTATTTCTCCAAAACAAAAGTATTGCCAAAATTATTATTGAAATTAGTGTTCCGGCAGGTAAATACCATAATGTCAATATGCTGATTGTCAGTCCAAATAGGTAGGCCCATTCTTTGTTTGTCCATATAGCATAAATCCATGTTAACCAAAGCAGTCCATACAAAGTAAAAAGCCAACCAAGTTTAAAAACATCCACGTTCAGCTTATAAAAGAGTTCGGCCCAGGGGCCGGGTTTTTCAGGTCCAATGTATTTCCCTTTTATTATTACAAAAATTCCGTCAAGTAGCATAAAGCCACCGTTTAAAAGCCCGAGCAGTGTTATTACTATTTTCATACGAATTTTATTAACTACCGTAGTTTTCTTTAAGCTTTCTCATCAATAGTCTTACTGCTTGCCGGGTACCTGCATTGAAAGAGTTGGTAAAAATAATATAAGCCCTGTTTTTTAGTCTGTCTATATGAACCAGCGTGAAATAAGTAAATGCCCCGGTTCCCGAATGCACAGATAGTTCTTTTTCGTTTTCATAAATATTGAACCAGCCTAATGAATAATTTTCGACTCCTTTGTGAATGAATTTATAGGTGTCTGCTTTCAGATAATTATCTTCCCCTTTTAGCCCTTTTAAGTTTAGTTGTATGAATCTGACATAGTCT
>DASWXD010000085.1:0-30165 GCA_036405675.1 Sediminibacterium sp. | reverse complement strand
TTGCTTCGCGTGAGTTAAGCAGTTTTCAACTGGCACCCTATTACAAATACAGCAACACTTCCCGCTTCACCGTGGCGGCGCATGCAGAATATCACCTCAATGGGCTGATCAGTAATAAGATCCCCGGTTTCAAAAAACTGAACTGGTTCTTTGTTACAGGTGTAAATGCTTTACACATTAACAACAGCAGTGATTATTACGAACTCTTATTCGGCATCGAGAATATCCTCAAAATTATCCGCGTAGATTTTGTCCAGGGCTTCGAATCCGGCGGCGGCCGCCCCAGCGGGTTCAGGGTGTCGGTGCCGTTCTTTTGATGGGTGAGTAGTCAGTGGTGAGTAGTGAGTGGTGAATGGTCAATAGGCAATGGTGAGTGATTAATGGCTGCTGCCCTTTAGGAAAATCCGATACTGCATTGTTTTCAACCAATACCAGATGAACTCCCTACTCACCACTGACTATTCACGATTGACGATTCAAGTCTCACGATTCCCTATCTTTGCCCCGAATTTTGGCCACCCTGCAAGTGGCTCCCTTAATAACGGAACATTCCTGTAAGGGGATGTCTAAAATGAATTTATATGGCATTGTTGCATAACCGTGTGTCTAATGAGGAGCTGAAGCAGCGCCTCATGGAAGAAACCTTCTCCAGAACCACCATTAGTTTTTATTGTTATTTCCCGATCGAAAATCCGCAGGAGTTCCGGGATTACCTGTATAAACACCTGCATGCCCTGCAGGTATTTGGCCGCATTTATGTGGCCAAAGAGGGCATTAATGCACAGATCAGTGTGCCCGCTGATAACTTTGACGCTTTTAAAGAATTCCTCTATTCCATCAAACCATTGGAGGGCTTACGTCTGAACATTGCGGTGGACGATGACGGGAAAAGCTTCTGGGTACTGAAAATAAAAGTGCGGGAGAAGATTGTAGCGGATGGGATTGATGATCCGGCTTTCAGCATGGAGCGTAAAGGCAGATATGTGAATGCCCAACAGATGAATGAATTGCTGAAGGATCCGGATACGATCGTCATCGATATGCGTAACCATTACGAATATGAAGTGGGGCATTTCGAAAATGCATTGGAAATTCCTTCCGATACTTTCCGCGAACAATTGCCCATGGCAGTGGATATGATGAAGGGAAATGAAGAAAAGAATATCATCATGTACTGCACCGGTGGCATCCGTTGCGAAAAAGCCAGTGCATTTATGCTGCACAAGGGTTTCCGGAATGTATTTCATCTGGAAGGCGGTATCATCAATTATGCGCGTCAGGCTAAAAGCGAAGAACTGCCCAGTAAATTCATCGGGAAAAACTTCGTATTTGATGACAGGCTGGGAGAGCGTATTACCGAAGATGTGATTGCCACCTGCCACCAATGTGGCAAAGCCTGCGATGATCATACCAATTGCAAAAACGATGGATGTCATCTGCTCTTTATACAGTGCAAAGAATGTGCAGCCGAAATGGATGGCTGTTGCAGTACCGCCTGTAAGGATACGGTTCACATGCCGGTAGAACGACAAAAAGAAATCCGCAAAGGCGTGGAGAACGGGCAGAATATTTTCAATAAAAGTCAGGCAAGGCTCAGGCCAAGGATCACACCACCGGTAAAATAAGCATTCTTACCGGTGAGCGGATATCCGTTTTACATTCATCACTTTCCGCGTAGCTGGTCAAAAACATTCCCTATCTTTCGCCGGTAACTGCTGTGAAAAAAAACGCTACCATACTTCTGTTGTGCAGCCTGTTGATCTATATCGGCGGGTATCATCTCATATATGCTTTGCACAAACACAACATAAAAACGGAAATGCGCCAGTGGTTATCCACGCATAAAAGATCGGAACTTGGCGACCGGTTTTCTTTTGTACAAAGCGGCAACAATATTACCGATCCCGCTTTTGAATGGGAGGAAACCAATTCGGAGTTCAGGTATCATGGCGAATTATATGATGTGATCCAGATCCGTTATGATAAGGATAAGGTCCATATTATAGCCCTGAAAGACGGGAAGGAAAACGAACTGGACAAACAGTTATCCGCAATGGATGCGCACAGGCAGGGTAAACAGAGAACCGGTTCTGTATTCAAATTCTTTTCGGTATTTGTTTCCTGTGAGGGCAATAGACTTGTATTTCCTGAAAATGCCAGTCAGGATAAAATACCTGCAGGCATTGCACAACTTGCCTCTCTGACTACCTCTATTGCATTACCACCTCCCCGATGTTAACTCTTTTTTTATTGAAGTGTCTGGCAGTTTCCGGAAGGATACTGCTGTTTAATTGTATCATATATCAAACAAATTAGGATGAAGAATATCGTATACCTGTTTATTTTTTTATGTATAACCAATGCAGGATTTTCACAAACCTTCTTAAAAGGAAAAGTAACCGATGCTGCTACCAAAACACCACTGGCAGGAGCCACTATCAGCGCAGGGGGTAAGGCTATTGGAACTGCTGATAAAGGAGGTGTCTTTTCCGTAGACTGCAGTAAATTCAAAGAGATCACTATTTCATTTGTAGGATATGAAAGCAAAAGGCAATCTATCAGAAATTGCAAAGATCAACTGATGATCAGTCTCAGTGCGGTAAATCTGACACTGGATGCAGTAGAGATCACGGCTACTTCCAATCTCAATAAATCATTACTGTATCAGCCCGTATCCATTACCAAACTAAACGAAACCGAGATCAAACGCGGGAATGGATTGTTCCTGGATGATGCCATCAACAGCAATATCCCCGGTGTAACCATGCAAAGACGCGCGGTTTCTTCCGGGCAGCAATTTAATATCCGCGGTTATGGAAACGGCGTTCGCGGAACCAATGGCGTAAGCAGTAATTTCGACGGGCAGGGTTCCAAAGTATACCTGAATGGTATTCCGGTTACAGATGCGGAAGGCATTACTGTAATGGATGATATCGATTTTGGTTCTATCGGAAATGTAGAAGTAACCAAAGGACCTGCCGGTACTTTATATGGTCTGGCTGTGGCTGGTGTGGTAAACCTCAATACGATCAAACCCGAAAAAGGGAAAACATCGGTAGGAGAAGAAATCACTGTGGGCAGTTACGATCTGCAACGGTATACCACACATTTTGCGATGAGCACAGAACATGCTTCCCTGCTGGTGAATTACGGACGCCAGCGTACCGATGGTTATATGGTTCATACAGCATCACGTAAAGACTTTGTTAATATAATAGGTGATTTTCAACCCAATGACAAGCAAAGTATTAACGCTTATTTCGGATACAGCAGCAGTTACGATGCAAGAGCGGGAGAATTAACCATTGCACAGTATGAAGCGAAAGATTATTCAGGTAATCCGGAGTACATTAAACGGAATGCGCATTCTGAAGTTATCAGCTTCCGTGCGGGTGTAGGACATACCTATCGTTTCAGTAACGCTATTTCAAATACCACTTCTGTATTTGGTTCAGGTGTTTCCAATAATGCAAGTTCGGCAGGCGGATGGACAGATAAGAGCCCTGTTAACTATGGATTTCGTTCAACACTGGATATGAAATTTTCATTGGCCAACGGATCCAGTCTCAGCGGCATTACCGGTATAGAATCGCAAAGACAGAATGCGCAGATCACTGGCTACAACATGGTGGCTAATCCCGCAAATCCCAATGCATATTGGGTAATCGGTGCCATGCGAAGCAACCAAACCACCATTACCGGAACTACTTCTGTATTCACCGAGTGGACCCTTGCGCTACCCAAAGACCTGTCTGTAACAGCTGGCATTGGGCTTAGTAATATGCGTATTGAACTGAATGATAAATTTTATGTGTCCGGTAGTACCCTGCCCACACAATTTGCCAAAAAGTACAATGGAATGGCATCGCCGCATCTCGCCATCAACAAAGTATTCAGCAAACAGGTGTCTGTATATGCATCCTACAGCAAAGGATACAAAGCGCCGGTTAGTTCTTACTTCTTTATACCGGCAACAGGTAAACTTAATACAGATTTGAGACCCGAGGTGGGAGACCAGTTTGAAATCGGAACCAAGGGTAGTCTGTTCCTGAATACCTTAACATATCAGCTGGCTTTGTTCAACGCAGTATTCAGCGATAAAATGAGTGCCATAGCTGTTCCGTTAAATGGCAGTACCACCACTACTGCTTATACGTACGTAGCCAATAGCGGCAAACAGGATCACAAAGGAATTGAGTTATTGTTAAAGTATATAGCCTATCAATCCGGCAATAGTTTCTTTAGTTCGGTACAACCTTTTGCCAATCTGGCTTATTCGGATTTTAGATACAAGGGATACAGTTTTCAAACCTTAAACGCGGCAAGAACAGCTGCTGTAATAGCAGATTATGATGGCAAACCTGTAGCTGGCGTAGCTAAATTTACCGGTAATCTGGGTGTTGATATAAGCACCAGACCTGGTTTGTATGGCAGCATTACCTATCTCTATAAAGATGGGATGCCCATCAGTTCTGATGGGTTGAATAATACAACCAGTTATAGTGTGTTGAACAGTAAGGTGGGTTTCCGGCGCAGTCTTTCTGCGCATTGTGATCTTGATCTTTCTTTTGGCATCAACAATATGACCAATACACAATATCCTTACATGGTTTTTGTAAATCAGTTGCCGGATGCGTACCTGCCCGCTCCGTATAATGCCAATTATTTTGGTGGCATTCATTTTAAATATAATTTTTAACAACAGAGGAGGCCGTTGTATAACGGCCTCCTCTGTTAGTTCTAATGATGCATATGAAAAAAAATAATTTTCTGATTCTCCTGATTGCACTGGTAACCGGCATCAGTTGTAACCGTTTCGGAAGAAAAGAAATGGATGTAACAAAAGACCTGCGGGTAGTTTGTGTTTCCAAACATCTTACCGAAATGATGTTTGCCCTTGGTAAAGGTCATGATATTGTTGCCTGCGATCTTACGAGTACTTACCCTGATAGTGCCCAATTGCTTCCTACCGTTGGGTATCATCGCGCATTGAATGCAGAAGGAATTGTTTCTATGAAACCAGACCTTATCATTCACAGCAATGATATCGGTCCTGCCCATGTAATTCCACAACTGGAAAAACTGGGTCTTCGTGTTAAAACCTTTGGCGGCGCCAATACTTTTGATAGTGCTAAACTGGTGTTGAAGGAACTGGGTTCATTTTTTGGTGTAGAAGCGAAAGCAGATTCTATTATCAGCAAAATGGATCATGAAATGACTTTACAGGCAGAACGACTCCGCCAGGTACCGCATGATACTCCTACAGTAATGATCATACATTACGGACAGGCAAATAATTATTTCTTCGTCATGAGTGGTCGCAATGGTGCTGGCGACAGGATGATTCTTTCTGCAGGCGGCAGGCCGGCTTTGTACAACGGAAAAGGAGCAAGGCAACTCAGTGCAGAAGCCATTGCTGCAGCCAATCCCGACATCATCATTGCTACCAATTTCGGATTTGATAAAATGGGTGGCTCTGCAGAACAATTTAAGCAGGTGCCCGGTGTGGCACTTACGAATGCTGCCAAAAATAACCGTATTTACCGCTTTGAAGAACATGATCTGGTGTATTTTGGTCCACGAACTCCGGAGAATGTAGAAAAATTAATGAACCTGATCCATCCCGAGATCAATGCAAAAACCAGGTAAGATTTTTTTTATAGTAGCAATCTGTTTGCTGGTAATGGTATTACTGATGGCCATTGCATACGGAGCCGTGCCCATCCGTATCGCAGATATGTTCTCAGCGGTACAGCATTGGATACTGGGAGATAAGCCTGCCAATATTTACGAAGGTATTTTTATAGAAATCCGCTTGCCCAGGGTATTACTATGTATGATCACCGGTGCCATACTGGCTGTTTCAGGCGTATTGATGCAGGGAATGTTTCGGAATCCTATTGTAGAGCCCGGATTGATAGGAACCAGTGCGGGAGCCGCCTTTGGTGCATCACTGGTTTTTGTACTGAGTACAGGAATGAATAAAGAAATGCAAATCCTGGCTGGCCCCCTGTTGGTTCCCCTTTTTGCATTTGGAGGTGGATTACTGGCAACCTATATCGTATATATACTGGCAAAAGGAACCCATCGGATGGATGTAACTTCTTTATTACTGATCGGAATTGCAGTAAATGCTGTGGGGTTAAGTGGTACCGGATTCATGAGTTATATCGCACGCGATCCGCAGGCAAGAAGTATTACCTTCTGGAGCCTGGGTACTTTTTCCGGCGCTTCCTGGTTACAGGTCTGGATTACCGCAGCCATTGCACTGCCTCTGTTTTATATATTTATGCGATATGCAAAGCAACTAAACCTACTGGTACTGGGAGAAGAAGAAGCCGGTTATGCAGGTGTGAATACAGAAAAATTAAAACGAAGAATCATGCTGTACAATACGGCGCTGGTTTCTGTTGCCACCGCATTTGTGGGGGTGATCAGTTTTATGGGCCTGATTGTACCACACCTCATGCGCCTGGTGGTGGGCAGCGATAATAAAAAATTATTACCTGCATCTATGATCGCAGGCGCCATATTGCTAACCCTGGCCGATATGGGTGCACGATTATTACTGGCACCGGCAGAAGTTCCCATCGGTATCATTACGTCATTGGTCGGTGCTCCCATATTTGTGATTCTTCTGAAAAGAAGTAACCTGCTGAACAAAGGAGGTGTCAATGATTAGCGTACAGCAGGTTTCCTTTTTGGTAAAGAACAGAATCCTTGTAAACAATGTTTCATTAGCCATTGCACCCGGAGAGTTTGTTGTGGTAATGGGCGCCAATGGTGCGGGTAAATCAACCCTGCTTAAAATGATGTCGGGTGCCATACAGCCTGTATCGGGGAAAATCTGCTACCATGACAAAGAAATCAGTCAGTATACATCGGAAATACTCGCCAGGAAAAGAGCGGTACTGTCGCAGCAGTATCATATCAGCTTTCCCATGACAGTGAGAGAAATTGTTATGATGGGACGCTATCCGTATTTTCTTTCACATCCTTCCGTTGCTGATGAGCAAATAGTAAATGAAGTGATGGAAAAAATGCAGGTAATGGCTTTGGCAGATAGAAACTACCAGACTTTATCTGGCGGCGAGGCACAGAAAATACAGATGTGCCGTGTATTGGCGCAGATCGGCAATGCTTCAGTTGAAGATCCGAAATGTTTATTGCTCGATGAGCCGGTATCGCATCTTGATATCAAATACCAGCATCAGTTATTGAAAGAAGCCGGTGAATGCTGTAAACAGCATGTTGCAGTATTTGCCGTACTGCATGATATTAATCTCGCATTGAAATACGCAGACCGGATTCTGTTTATGAAAGAAGGAACTATCGTTACAACAGTTTCCCGGAACGAAATACTCACCAAAGATCTCCTGCAGGAAGTATTTGATGTAGACGTCAACATATTCCCGATACCTGAAGGACAAGGGGTATTTGTATCTTTTTAAATTCTGTCTGTTTGGTTATGCTAAGCCAGACTTCTTAAAAAGCATTCAGTTTCTGTAAAGAGGCAATTATTTTTTGTTCGGTAACGGTGTCGTCCAGGGACTCCGGTACAAACGCATGACCGGTTACTTTTTCATACAGTTCAATATACCTTTTGCTGATGGTATCAATCCATTCATCGCTCATAGCAGGAACCGTTTGTCCTTCCTTACCCATGAAATTATTAGCGATCAGCCATTCTCTCACAAATTCCTTACTCAGTTGTTTTTGTTTTTCGCCGCTGGCCTGTCTCTCTTCAAATCCGTCTGCATAAAAATAACGGGAAGAGTCGGGCGTATGAACTTCATCCATCAGGTAAATTGTATCACCGATTTTTCCAAACTCATATTTAGTGTCGGCCAGTATCAGCCCCTGCGCGGCGGCAATCTCTTTGCCGCGGGCAAAAAGTGCTAATGTATATCGTTCCAGTACGGCCCAGTCTTCCCTGGAAGCAAGCCCTGTGGCAATGATTTCTTCTTTCGAGATATCTTCATCATGCCCGGCATCTGCTTTGGTGGATGGGGTGATAATGGGTGTTGGAAAAAAATCGTTCTCTTTCAATCCTTCCGGCATGGTTACGCCGCATAATTCGCGTTTGCCGCTACTATCGGTTCGCCAGGCATGGCCCACTACATTACCCCTCACTACCATCTCTATCTTAAAAGGTGTACACTTTTTGCCGATAGCCGAATTGGGGGTAGGCACTTCTACCAGCCAGTTGGGGCAGATATCACGGGTAGCTTCCAGCATGTAGGCAGCTATTTGGTTTAAAACCTGTCCTTTATATGGGATGGGGCGGGGAAGGATCACGTCAAAAGCGGAGATCCGGTTACTGGCGATCATTACGAGCCAATCGTTTCCGATGGTGTAGACATCTCTTACTTTGCCGTGGTAAATATTGGTTTGAAAAGGGAATTGATAGGAAGACATGCCCCAAAATTAGCCAGTGCCTTGATAAATAAGGGATAGTGCACATAATTTTTCTCAACAGACGGTCGTTATTTGTGAACAAATTAAATTTTTATAGAAAACTAACAAATGCTATTTTTAATAACAATTCATTTAAAACTTGCCTAATATGAGAAGACTATTAACCCATTATGGGTTGTTGGCCGTGGGTGCTATGATCTGTGTATCTGCAACGGCGCAGCAATCAACTACTGTCTCCGGTAGTGTAAAAAACAGCAAATCCAAGGAAGCCATTTCGGCGGTTTCTGTTACCGTTAAAGGTGCTACAACAGGAACATTTACCGATGACAAGGGTAATTTTAAGTTTTCTACAGTGCAGAAACTCCCCTTTACGCTGGTATTTTCTTCGGTAGGTTACCTGAACAAAGAAGTGGTTGTAAACAGCAACAATCAAGTAGTGAACGTAGATATTGATGCTTCTTTCACATTGGGTGATGAGGTAGTGGTAGCTGCCTCAAGGGTTCCGGAAAGAATTCTGGAGTCGCCTGTATCCATTGAAAGGATCGGTACCGCAGCCATCCGTAATACACCAGCTACCAACTACTATGATATGATTACTAACCTGAAAGGGGTAGACGTAGTAGCCGCCAGCTTAACTTTCCGCAGTGTGGGTACCCGTGGTTTTAATAATAGCGGTAACGTGCGTTTGAACCAGATCGTGGATGGTATGGATAACCAGGCTCCGGGTCTGAACTTCTCTGTAGGTAGCATCATCGGTTTAACTGAACTGGATGTAGAAAATATTGAACTGCTGCCGGGTGCATCTTCTGCACTGTACGGGTCAGGTGGTATGAATGGTACTGTGCTGATCAACAGTAAAAGCCCTTTCAAATACCAGGGACTGAGCTTCCAGATCAAACAGGGTATCAAGGATATTGATGCTTACCAGCGTCCTAAATCTCCTTTCTACGACTGGACGGTTCGCTGGGCACAGAAAGTGTCAGAAAAATTTGCCTTCAAGATAGGAGCGCAGTTTACACAGGCGCAGGACTGGCTGGCCAACCAAACAGAAAACTATAGCCGTACCGGCGCTGCCAATGGTTATGCGATTCCAGGCTGGAGAGGATCCGATCCCAACTATGATGGCGTAAACGTGTATGGTGATGAAACTTCTCAGAATATCAGCACCATTGCAAGTCAGGTGTTTGCTGCTGCCGGTTTAGGTAGCGCCCAATTGGGTGCGTTTAATGGCTGGCTGGCTACCAACCCTGGTGCTAAACTGAGTGACTTCAATACCTTCCTGAATGGTAACGGTGCAGGTGCACTGGTTGCTGCAGGTGTTTCTCCTATTCTCTACGGAGCATCTCCCAGCCGTAATCTTTATAATAACCAGGCTGTGAGCAGAACCGGTTACAACGAGATTGATGTGGTAGACCCCAATACCATCAACTTTAAACTGTCTGGTAGCCTGCATTACAAGCTCTCTGACAGAACAGAAGCCATCTTCCAGACCAATTTCGGAACCGGTAACAGTGTGTATACCGGTAGCGACCGTTATTCTCTCAAAGACCTGAAAATGGCCCAGTTTAAACTGGAATTGAAGAGCAAGAACTGGTATCTGAGAGCGTATACTACGCATGAAAATTCCGGTAGTTCTTTTAACGCAACCATTACCACCCGTTTATTCAACGAGGCATGGAAAGCCAGCAGTGCCTGGTATCCTCAATACATGGCAGCTTACGCAACTTTACGTGATGCGGGTCTTCCAAACATTGATGCCCATAACACGGCAAGAGGTTTAGCAGATCAGGGAAGGCCAACTGGTTTTATCGGTGCCAACCCACTCTTCAAAACCGTAGCTGAAACCCCGATCTCTAAAGGTGGTGGTTTGTTCCTTGACAGGTCCAGACTGAACGTATTTGAAGGCCAATACAACCTCAGCGAAGACCTCGGTCTCGTGAAAAGCGGAACCGATCTGCTGATTGGTCTGAGTGCACGCCAGTACCAACTGAATTCTCAGGGGACACTGTTTGCAGATACTACTTCTCCTATTAAAATCAATGAATTTGGTGCCTATGCACAGTTGTCACAGAAACTGTTCAACGACCTGTTGAAACTGACTGTTTCAACCCGTTACGATAAAAACTCCAACTTCAAAGGACGCTTTACACCAAGAGCTTCTGCGGTATTGAAGCTGGCTAAAGATCATAACCTGCGTTTCTCTTATCAGCAGGCCTATCGTTTCCCAACTACCCAGAACCAGTGGATCAACCTGCTGGTGGGCGGTGGAACCCGTTTAATGGGTGGTTTACCACAACTGCGTGATTACTATAAATTCAGCACTAACCCGGCTTATACCCTGGCAAGTGTACAGGCTTTTGGTGCCAGTGCCGCGGCCGGATCACCTAATACCGGTCTGTTACAGCAACAGCAGTTTGGCGAATTCAAACCAGAGTCAAGCCAGTCATTCGAAGTAGGTTACAAAGGCCTGATTGCACAAAGATTACTGATTGATGTGTATGCATACTGGGCTAAGTACAAAGACTTCCTGAGCGGCGTAACTGTTATTCAGGCAAGAACGGCACCTACAGGTCCTGCCAGCTACTTTGATGTACTGGATGCCAATAAGCGCATAGCCTACAGTATCTCTGTAAATTCACCGGGTGATGTAAAAACGACCGGATGGGGTGCTTCTGCTGAATACATGTTACCCAAAAACTTCTCGGTAAGTGCCAATATCTACCACGATGAGATCGGATCACTGCCTGCTGGTTTTGTGTCTTATTTCAATACCCCTAAATACAGGATCAATGCTACCCTGTCGAATTCAGGATTTGGAAAAGACGAGCGTTTCGGATTTAATATCGTGTACAGATGGGCTAACAGCTTCTACTATGAAGGAACTTTCGGTGCCGGTATGGTGCCATGGATCCGTACGGTAGATGCTGCAGTAAGTTATAAACTGCCTTCCACCAAGTCCCTGATCAAGATCGGTGGTACCAATATCTTCAACAAATACTACCGTACAGGATGGGGCAATCCCCAGATTGGCGCACTGTATTATGTGAGCTATGGCTGGAATGTATTTTAAAGAGTAGCTGTGAGTTGATAGCTGCGAGCTATGAGCTTAGGCCGATTTCAATAGTTTGAATGATCCCCCGCCATTTCCGGCGGGGGATCGTTGTTTATATGATATATGTCTGAAATACTGAGATTTTGGGGAATTAATAGCTCACGGCTCACAGCCCGCAGCTCACAGCCCATGACCCACAGCTCACAGCCCACCCAAAGCAAGCATTTTTGGTTTTGTACCCGATAATCTTATATTTTTGCTGCTCATTTTAAAACTGTTCAGATGCGTTCTATTGCTTTCAGAGAGGCTTTGCGTGAAGCCATGAGTGAAGAAATGAGAAGAGACGAAAAAGTCTTTTTAATGGGGGAAGAAGTTGCCGAATACAATGGTGCTTATAAAGTGAGCCAGGGTATGCTGGCCGAATTTGGAAGTAAACGTGTAATTGATACTCCCATCGCAGAACTGGGTTTTACTGCAGTGGCCGTGGGCGCGGCCCAGAACGGTCTTCGCCCGATCGTAGAATTCATGACCTGGAACTTTGCCGTACTGGCCATGGACCAGATCCTGAATACCGCTTCTAAAATGCTGGCTATGAGTGGTGGACAGATCGGTTGCCCCATCGTTTTCCGCGGGCCCAACGGCAGTGCCGGTCAGCTGGGCGCACAGCACTCTACCGCTTTTGAAAGCTATTATGCCAATATTCCGGGTATCAAAGTGGTATCTCCATCCAATGGCTACGATGCCAAAGGTTTGCTGAAACAGGCCATCCGTTACGAAAAAGATCCGGTGATGTTTATGGAGAGCGAGGTTATGTATGGCGATAAAAGTGATGTGCCGGATGAAGAGTATTATATCCCGCTCGGTAAAGCTGATGTAAAAAAGCAGGGCCGCGATGTGACTCTGGTTTCCTATAATAAAATGATGAAAGTAGCACTGGCTGCTGCTGCAGAGCTGGAGAAAGAAGGCATCAGTGCCGAAGTGATTGATCTGAGAACCATTCGTCCGCTGGACTGGCAGACCATCCTGGAAAGTGTGAAGAAAACCAACCGCCTGGTAATTGTGGAAGAACAATGGCCCTTTGCCTCTGTTTCTTCAGAGATCACTTACCGGATCCAGAAAGAAGGATTCGACTACCTGGATGCTCCGATCCGCCGCATCAATAGTGCCGATGCACCCATGCACTATGCACCCAACCTGGCAGCCCTGGCTATGCCGGATGTAACCCGCACAGTGAAACTGGTAAAAGAAGTGATGTACCTGAAAAAATAAACTTCAACGAAATAGTAAAAACCCGGACCCAACAGTTCCGGGTTTTTGTTTGCAGGTTAACTTAGCATTATGGGCAGAATGAAACCCTTGTTTTGGTGGATCCCGATGGTACTGTTCCCGGTCCTGCTGTTTTCGCAGCAGGATAGTCTGGACAAAAGCTTTACCACAGATACCCTGTTACCGGAAGTAGCCGTACAGGCTTTTCAATCCCACCTGCAGTGGAAGGCAGTACCCGCCGCCATCGCCATACTGGGAAGCGCAGATCTGGCCCGTTACGGCAACGCATCGCTGGTACCTGTAATGAATACAGTACCCGGTATACGGGTAGAAGAAAGATCTCCTGCCAGTTATCGCTTATCCATCCGTGGCAGCCTGCTGCGTTCGCCTTTTGGTGTCCGTAATGTGAAAGTTTACTGGAATGAGATCCCGCTCACAGATGGCGGGGGCAATACCTACCTGAACCTGGTAGACCTGAACCAACTGAGCGGGGTGGAGATCATTAAAGGTCCGGCCGCCAGTGTGTATGGGGCCGGTACGGGTGGGGCGGTATTGTTCCGCTCAGATAGGGGGTATAGCTCAGAACCGAGGCATCGATTTTCCACCGGTTTGTTGGGCGGCTCTTATGGTTTGTTTCAGCAACAGGCTGGCTGGGAATACAGTAACAAACGATTTACTTCTTCCCTGCAACAAAGTCACCAGCAATCAGATGGCTACCGCCAGCAATCAGCTTCGCGGAAAGATATGATGAAGTGGCAGGGTAGCTGGCAGGGAAATTCACAGGAACTGACATGGCTGCTATGGTACACAGACCTGTTTTATCAAACGCCGGGAGGGATCACGCTCGCACAAATGCAACAGAATCCGGTACTGGCCCGGCAGCCGGCAGGTGCTTTACCCGGTGCCGTGCAGCAGCAAACCGCTATCTATAACAAAACCCTGCTGGTTGCCCTTCGGCAGGAAATCAACATCAGTAAACAGCTGGTATGGAAAAATTTTATCAGCCTTAATCACACTTCATTGGCCAATCCTTTTATCACCAATTATGAAAAAAGAGGAGAAGCCAATATAGGTGCAGGTACACAACTGGCTTATGCTATCCGCAAAAACAATATCCGGTTGCAATGGATCAATGGGGTGGAATGGTTACACAACCATTCGCTGATCGATAATTTCGGGAACCGCGCGGGTAAGGCCGATACGGTTCAATTCAAGGATGATATCTACGCCATTCAATGGTTTGCTTTTTCGCAGGCGCAACTGAGTCTGGGAGAGAAATGGGTGATCATCGCCGGACTCAGCCTCAACAACCAATCCTACCGGTACAAACGGATCACAGACCCCAATACAGACTTTGTAACTAAGAAAACCAGTGGGGTACTCACCCCGAGGGTAGCGCTTACATACAGGTTAACCAGAGATGTTTCATTATACCTGTTGGCAGCAAAAGGATTCTCTCCCCCTGCATTGGCCGAAGTAAGACCTTCTGATGGAAATTATTATGGGAACCTGGAGGCAGAATACGGATGGAATATAGAAGCGGGCATCAAAGGAGAAACGGCAGACAACCGCCTGCAATTTGACCTGGCCGCGTATTTTTTTACCCTGCAGAACGCGATCGTACGAAGAACCAATAGTACAGGGGCGGAATATTTTATCAATGCGGGCAGTACCCGGCAGAACGGACTGGAAGCTTTACTGAAATACAAACTGATAGCGGCAGGCAGCAGATTCATCAGCCGTTGGCAGGTCTGGAGCAGTTATAGTTACCAGCCTTACCGCTTTACCGATTACCGCCAGGGCAGTACGGATTATAGCGGCAATGCCCTAACGGGTGTGCCCCGCCAGATCTGGGTAACCGGCATGGATCTTGAGATGCAAAAAGGGTGGTATGTGAATGCCTCATTCAATGTTACCGGTGCCTTACCCCTCACCGATGCCAATGATGTGTATGCTGATGGGTACCAGCTGGCGCAGCTAAAATGGGGTTACAGGAGTAAACAACCGTTAAAACAATGGGATCTTTTTGCGGGAATTGATAACCTGCTGAACCAGCGTTATAGCCTTGGTAATGATATCAATGCCCTGGGAAAAAGGTATTATAATCCCGCACCGGGCAGAAACCTGTTTGCGGGGATCCGTTACCGGTTCTGACTGCAACAAAACCTTAACAGTCATTCCTGTAACAGTTCAGCCGGAATGAACACTTATCTTAGCAATAAATACGCAGTATGCCGAATATTCTGATCATAGACGATGAAAAAGCCATCCGCAATGTGCTGAAAGAGATCCTTGCCAATGAGGGATTTGTAGTAGAGGAAGCTACGGATGGAGAAGAGGGCTGGAAAAAATTCTCAGCCGCCACCTATGATGTGGTTTTATGTGATATCAAAATGCCCAAACTGGATGGACTGGAGTTTCTGCAGAAAGTAATGGAAACCCAATCCGAAACACCGGTGATCATGATCAGCGGGCATGGTAATATTGAAACGGCAGTGGATGCAGTAAAGAAAGGGGCATTTGATTATATCTCGAAGCCGCCGGATCTGAACCGTTTACTGATCACCATCCGTAATGCGCTCGATAAAACCACACTGGTAAAAGAAACCAAAGTGCTGAAACGGAAAGTATCCCGTGTACAGGAAATTATCGGCGAAAGCGAAGGCATTCTCAAAGTAAAAGATACCATTACCAAAGTAGCACCCACCGATGCACGTGTATTGGTAACAGGCGAAAATGGAAGTGGAAAAGAACTGGTGGCACGCTGGCTGCACGAAAAAAGCAACCGCTCAGGAGCATCCATTGTAGAAGTGAACTGTGCCGCAATTCCCAGTGAACTGATCGAGAGCGAATTGTTTGGGCATGAGAAAGGTTCTTTCACATCAGCCATCAAACAACGTATCGGCAAGTTTGAACAGGCCAATGGGGGTACCCTTTTTCTGGATGAGATCGGTGATATGAGTTTATCGGCACAGGCCAAAGTACTGCGTGCCCTGCAGGAAGGAAAGATCACCAGGGTAGGAGGTGATAAAGAGATCGCTGTTGATGTACGTGTGATTGCAGCTACGAATAAAGATCTGTTGCAGGAAGTAAATGAAAAAAATTTCCGCCTTGACCTGTATCACCGTCTGGGTGTAATCCTGATCCATGTACCATCCCTGAACGAGCGAAGAGAAGATATTCCCTTACTCGTAGAAAAATTCCTGGCAGATATTGCAGAAGAATACGGACAGGCTGTAAAATCCATTGATAAAAAAGCCATGGATGCCCTGCAGAAACACAACTGGACGGGTAATATCCGTGAATTACGCAATGTAGTAGAGCGGCTGATCATCCTTTCAGGGAAAGAGATTTCGGCGGCAGATGTGACAGCGTATGTGTTGGGGGGAGGTAAATAGGTAAATAGGTAAATAAGTAAATAAGTAAATAAGTAAATAAGGTAAATGGGTAGATAGGGGTGTTAAAACAACCGGCTAACTATTTTAACGGCCTGGATCCTTTTCGGTACTAAAAAGATATTTTTGTTCTTACTTAACTACAAACTATGGGTTTAATTCTATTCATTATCGGAGTCATTGGCTGGCATGTGGGTATGTATGGCATGTTTAAAAAAGCAGGCATTGAACCCTGGAAAGCACTGGTCCCTTTTTATAATACCTGGCTGATCGTTGAAAAGACCGCCATCCGTAAATACTGGTTCTGGTTACAGCTAATTCCTATTGCGGGTCAGTTTATTACCATCTGGATCACGATCATTTTTGTGATGCATTTCAAACGGGTAACAGTGATCGATCATGCGCTGACGGTGCTGTTTCCTTTCCTGTATTTTCCCTATCTCGGATTTTCAGAGAAAGAGAAATGGTATGGTGCCGAAGTGTTGAAACATTACCACAAACCCGCTTCGCGCGAATGGATAGATGCGGGTGTGTTTGCGGTGGTAGCCGCCACCATCATCCGCACGTTTGTTTTTGAAGCCTATGTCATTCCTACGGGCAGTATGGAAAAAACCCTGCTCATCAACGATTTCCTGTTTGTAAATAAAATGAGTTATGGGGCGCGTATTCCGCAAACACCTTTGTCGTTCCCGTTTGTACACAATATCATGCCTTTCTCTAAAACCATTCCTTCCTATATCAAAGAAGTGCAGTTGCCTTACAAACGCCTGCCTGCTTTTACAGAAGTGAAAAGAAATGATGTGGTGGTATTTAATTTTCCTGCAGGAGATACCATTATTAACCTGCCCGATTATGGCAGTGCCAATCCCTATTACGATGTACTCCGGTTTACCTACCACGGCGATCGGGAAGCTTTCGCACAATCCGGTCTCCCCTTGCTGGTGCATCCCATGGATAAGACCGACAATTATATCAAACGTTGCGTAGGTGTTGCCGGTGATATTATCCAGGTAAAAAACGGAACCCTGTTTGTCAATAACCAACCTGCTTTTTTACCACCGGCTTCACAGAGTGATTACCTGGTGGAAACCAATGGTACTAATTTTTCGGAAGACTTTCTGCGCGATGAGTTGGGCATTGATATCGATAATCCCGGCGACCAGGTACGCCCCATCGACAAACCCGGCACATTGATCTTTAACCTTACCCCCGAACAGGTGCAGAAAGTGAAAAAGCAGCCGAATGTAAAAGCCGTAGCTCCTTTTTCTGATAACCAGATAGGAACCACTTTTCCGAACGATGAAGCCAATTTCCCCTGGACCGTTGATAATTATGGCCCGCTCACTATCCCCAAAAAAGGCGATGTGATTACTCTGACTCCGCAGAATATTGCTCTCTACAAACGCCTGATCGGTAACTACGAGCAGAATACATTTGAGGAAGCCAATGGCAAATATATCATCAACGGAAAAGAGACGAATACGTACACCATTAAATACAATTATTACTGGATGATGGGAGATAACCGCCATCGCAGCCAGGATAGCCGTTTCTGGGGTTTTGTGCCCGAAACACATGTGGTAGGTAAAGCTTCCCTGATCTGGTTCAGCTGGGACAAAGGCCCCCGCTGGAAGCGGTTGTTCAATGGTATAAAATAACTATCTTTAAACACGGAAGGGTCCTCATGGCGAATAGCGATGAGGGCTTTTTTGTCTAAATAAGTCAGTTATGAATTCAGAAAAATACAGTTTCGATTTTGAAGTATACCATTCCATCAACGACCTGTCTGCAGCCGATGCGGAATTACTCCGCGATGCGCAGGCCGCTACCACCAACGCTTATGCACCCTACTCACATTTTCAGGTAGGAGCCATGGCCCTGTTGGCCAACGGTAAAAAAGTGGGAGGCAGTAACCAGGAGAATGCCAGTTATCCCGTCGGACTTTGTGCAGAACGTGTTTTATTATCCGCCGCTTCTTCTTTATATCCCGGTATCCCCATTCATACCATTGCCATCAGTTACCAGGGTGAGTCGGTTGTCAGTAACCGTCCTATTTCGCCCTGTGGCATCTGCCGGCAAACACTGGTTGAATACGAAACCCGTTTCAAACATCCCATCCGTTTGATCCTGGGCGGCAAAGAAGGAAAGATCTGGATTATCCCGCAGTCCAGTTTGTTATTGCCTTTTGGATTTACGGGAGATGACCTGGGGGAGGGCAATTAGAAATTAGTAATTAGAAATTAGTAATTACAGTAGTTGTGGTTGCAATTGTGTGTATTCGTTTCATAAGTATGCGCTTGTGAAACAGCGTATAGTTTCGCACAGTTAATATAAGTGTAGATGCCAGCACTATGGTATTCAATTACTAATTACTAATTGCTAATTTTTAATTACCTGATCAGTACGGTTGTTCCTTTTAACGCCACGCGTTTTCCACCATCTCGTTCGGTATAATCGAGTGTCCATACATACGTGCCGCTGGGTTGCAGTTGACTTTTTACGCGGCCATCCCATTTGCGGGTCCAGTCTTTGGTTTCGAAGATAATTTGTCCGTACCGGTTATAGATTCTGAAAACAAGATTATCTGCCTTGAATGCATTCAGCGGGTAGAGATAATCATTCAATCCATCGCCATTGGGTGTAAAAGCGGAGGGTACGGCGATATAACAACTGGCCAGTACGGTAATGATCTTGTAAGCCGTATCGGAACAATTGTATTGGTTGGTGGCAATCAGTTTGGTGGTATAATTGGTTCGCCGCCCGGTTAAAGGATACGATTGTGCGCCAGGCACCTGCTGGTTACTTGTAACGCCATTGCCAAAGATCCAGTTCCAGCGGATCGTATTGGCCGAACTCAGGTCTGCGAAATGCAGGGTATCTGTGGGACAAAGTGTATCTGCCACTGCAAAGGCCGCCTTGACCGTATGATCCTCAAATATGAAATTGGCTCTTGCGGTATCGGAACAAAAACCATTATTTACGGATAACTGCAGGTTATGCGGACCAAATGCTTTGGAGATCAAAACAGGATTCTGCAAAGTACTCAATGGTACACTATCCAAATGCCATTGCCATGATGTGGTGCCACCATAACCATTATGCGAAAGCCTAAGCGTATCCGATTTGCAACCGGTACTGACAGTGCCTGTGAAATCAGCTGTGGTAATATTTTTAGTAGTAAACGAAAGGGTAGAACCTGCTGGTGTGGTTAGTCCGCATTCATCTATCAATGGATTGCCATCTGTTCCATTTTTTAAACGGATGGTGAATGTGCCGTTCACCCGGATGGGTGCCGTTAAGATGATCCGTATAAAAGTACTTACCCCATTGCTGCAGATGCCCGAAGCACTTTTTACTGTAACCGCTACCGGACCGGTGATACTGAAATCACTTCCATCTGCTGCAATGGAATTACAGGCCATGGGTTTGCTGAATACCAGTTGCAGCGTGTCTTTGATGCAGACTACCGGGCTAATGCTATCCATGGGGGTGGGTACGAAAGCAACAAAACGAAGCGTGGCATTCTCGCCCGCCAATAACGCATTTTCACAATTATCAGTTAAGGTATTACCGTCGGAACCTGTTTTGGAAGTGAGGGTGTAGGTGCCGGGTACTAAAGGATTATCAAGGGTAACGAGGATAGAGTCAGAATCAAATCCACGGGTGCAGCCCACACCAGATGCGGCTATGATATTTCTTGAAACAGGCCCACTAATGACAAAATCCGAGCCGTTGGCGGCAATCGAACTACAGTTTACCCGACTGGTGAGTTTGATCATTACCTGTGTACCGTCACAGATCGCATAGGCATTGGAGATTTTGGGTACAACGGGATTTACAATGCTGGCAGTGCCTCCACCGGGTTGTCCGTTTGAGAAGGCGAGCGTATACCCCACTTCACTGGTTTCGCCGGCATTCAGAAAATGACTTACTAATAAAAGGTATTCGTGCCCTGCAATGATATCGGGCATTTTGGCAAAAGCAGACAGGTTCTGCGAAGGAGAGGAAGCACAGGAAAAAACAGATGTGCCTGCTGCAGAAGCACCCGTAGGTCCATAGGTTCCTACCCAGTTGGCCGTTATGATGAGATTAGGGTCTGTAAAAACATCATTTGGGTCTTTGCCGGTGATATCAAATAACTGCCAGTCATAGTCTTCGGGAACAGTATTTAAAGGTGTTATCACAAATCCCAATGTGCCGGATTGGTAACAGGTGAACTTATACCAATAAGGATTAGCGGTTGAAAAACTGCCATTGGTACAACCCTTGGCAGGTACATTGCCACTGGCGCAGATCGGTACCGTTCGCTGGGTAAACGTAGTGGCCCCGCATACAGGGAATGCAGTTGTCGGATTTTGTCCCAATGCCGTACAAGCCTGCGACCAGGATTTTGGATGAAACAATAACAGGGATAATACAACAAATATGATCTTACCAATACCTCGCATGACTGTAAAAATATTGCATTCATCTCCTTGTTAGGGCAGGATTTGACAAGGAAATGTTAATTCAGGAAACAGATGAGCAAGGAACAGAAGATCGGAGGGTTAGTAAAATTGGTTACATGTTTTCATCCGTTCATCTGTTCAAAACAAGGTCTGCACCCCATGTGCAATCTTAAACTCATGTCCCAGCAACCATTTTTTGCGCCACATACCGCCTCCGTAGCCGGTGAGGGATCGGTCGCTGCCGATGACGCGGTGGCAGGGTACAATGATGGCTATTTTATTTTTACCATTGGTGCTGGCTGCTGCACGGATCACTTTGGGGTCGCCGAGTCGTTTGGCCAGGTCCATATAACTGATGGTTTTGCCGTAAGCGATCTCCAGTAACTCACTCCATACCCTTGTCTGAAATTCTGTTCCTTCCTGGTGAATGGGGATATCAAAATTGCGGCGCGTGCCATGAAAATATTCGATAAGCTGTTCCGTGCACTGGTGCATTACTTCGGTAATACCCGGCTCGCCATAGGCCAGCTGGTCGGAATTGTCTACAAAACTAAGCTCGCCGATATACTGCTCGGTACCACCGATCCGCAGTAAACCAACGGGACTCTCATAGTACGTGTAGTGCAGTTCGCTCATAGGCAGGGTGGGTTAGCCGATGCGTTGTCCGTTTTGGACCGGTTTATCCGGCTGCAATAAAATTACCTGATTATTTTCATCATACACACCTAAGACCAAACATTCGCTGAAAAAGTTGGCAATCTGTTTGGGCGGGAAGTTGACCACCGCCACTACCTGCCGGTTCAGCAGCGCCTCCGGGGTATAATGGTGGGTAATCTGCGCGGAAGACTGTTTGATACCCAGGGGACCAAAATCAATGGTTAACTGGTAGGCAGGTTTTTTTGCCTTCGGAAATTCAGTAACTTTCAGTATGGTTCCGCTGCGGATCTCTACTTTTTCAAAATCATCCCAGTTGATCATATGTTAATTTGAAAATTTGAAAATAGGCAAATTTGAAAATGAGACTACCTATGGCTGCATACATTTTCAAATTTTCAAATTAACACATTTTCAAATTATTCTTTTCACCTAAAATCAAAAACACATGAAACGTACTGCAACCGCTATCTGGAACGGATCCGGCAAAGAAGGCAATGGTACCCTTTCTACCCAAAGTACCGTTCTGAACAAAACCCAATACTCCTTTAATTCCCGTTTTGCAGAAGGTGTGGGAACCAATCCCGAAGAGTTGATGGCTGCAGCCCACGCCGGTTGTTTTACCATGAAACTTTCTTTTGTACTCGGGGCTGCAGGGTTTACACCGGAAACACTCGAAACCAGTTGTGCTATTTCGCTGGAAGAGGGAGTGATCACCAGATCTGACCTGTCTGTCAAAGCAAAAGTACCTGGTATAACGCCGGAGAAATTTCAGGAATGTGCGGCAGATGCCAAGGCCAATTGCCCGGTTAGCAAAGCATACAATATGGAAATTAGCCTGGATGCCAGTTTACTATAGTTTGATACACCTGCAACATCATTGCTGACCCGCCTGAGGGTCAGCAATGATGTTGCCAAACCCTTTTTTATGAATATCCGTAAAGCGCAGCTGGAAGATGTTGATGCATTGGCCGGATTATTTGACCAGTACAGGATCTTTTATCAACAGCCCTCCGACAAACAAGCTGCCAAACAATTTCTTTCCGAAAGGATACAGCAAAATGAATCAGTCATCTTCCTCGCTTTCCTGGATGGGAAGATGGTAGGGTTTACCCAACTCTATCCCGTTTTTTCCTCTATCAGTATGAAACGGGCCTGGGTGCTTAACGATCTCTACGTATTGCCGGAAACCCGCGGATCGGGCGCCGCAGATGCTTTACTGAAAGCTGCACAGGAACTGGGTGCAACTACCTCGAGCGGCTGGCTGGTACTGCAAACGGCTCATCACAACCACCGGGCACAAAGGGTATATGAGCGTAATAAATGGGAGAAAGACGAAGAATTTTTTACCTACTACTATCATTACTGATCAAACAAAGCCGCCAGCTTCAGTAACTCCTGCTGTTTGTAGGCATGCGATGGTCTGTCGAAACATTTGGCTACTTCTTCCAGTAAAACCTGTATGATCCGCATATGCGATTGGGGTTTGAAGTAGGAAGGAGAGGGGGGCAGCGATAAACGCTGGAAATAATTTTCAACGTCTTTATGAGAAAATGCCTGCCCGGTAGTAGCATCCACATAAAAATGGATCTTATCCTGCGGATGGCCCACATGTGTGGCCGCATCATAATCTGAATGATAAAAAGCAATGATACACTGCCTGGGAATATTGATGATCCTCGCATTGATATCCAGCAGATCGCACATCACCTGGTACAGGATACCGTTAGCCAGCGCATTCCCTTTTTTACTTTCCAGCACTTTATGGATAAAGAATTCGTCGGGGTGTTCGTAATTCACTTCCACCCCTTTTAAATTGTAATAATTATAAATAATACTGGAGAGTACATTGGCCTGTTCAAGCGGCGTTAAAAAACTGTTCAACTCCAGCCATACATTTCGGCGGATCTTTTCTACATCCTGCAAAACAGGTGTGGTATGCAGATCGGGGTATTGAAATTTAGCAACCAGCAGGGCGCCGAATAATAGATCGTGATAAGCACTGTCGCGCCATTCTATCAGGTCATGCTCCAGGTCGGTGAAATGCAGGTGGTGAATGATCATTTCAATGCGTTCCTGTACGTCTTCACTGAGCGTGGTTTCCCAGAGATGCTCGAGGTTGGGAATGATATTCTTGCCGTACGCTACGATCTTCTCTGAAACGGTGGAATACACTTCCTCATCCGGATCATCTATTAATGTAAACAGCGCGTTGATCTCTCTGGTTTCCTGCATAGATGTTACTACATGGGGGTAATCAGCATAGTATTCAGTTGATTCCCATGTGCTTTCAGCATCAAACTAAATTATTTTTTTCGGATATGTGTGCAGGAAGTTATCCCACAGGTGTGGAAATATGGCAAAGCTTTAACATAATAAACAGTTGTTTGCTTCGTTACGGGCAATCCTCATTAAAAAAATACCGGTTTAACAGCCCCGATAGTTCATTAATAGGTACCTTTGCACATTATCAGTAAAGTTATCTATGTCACAGTTTGCCATCCCCAAATTCCCCAGTACCGAATCCACGCAATCCTTACACACAGACCTCAAAAAAAGAGTACAGGCTTATTTTGATGAACGCGGTATCGATTCTACCGGAAACCCTAAGTTATTTACCAAAGCCATCATCATGGTGATCGGTTTTGTATTGGTGTATATTCATTTACTTGTCTGGACCCCTGTCTGGTACTTTGCCCTGGCAGAATGTATCGTGCTGGGCGGTTTTGTAGCCGCTATCGGCTTTAATGTGATGCACGATGGTAGCCACGGCAGTTTCAGCAATAATAAAGTGATGAACCGCATTGCGGCTTCTTCTATCAGCCTGCTCGGTGCGAACCATTTTATGTGGAACATG
The DNA here is from genome assembly GCA_036405675.1 of Sediminibacterium sp. Classification (GTDB taxonomy): domain Bacteria; phylum Bacteroidota; class Bacteroidia; order Chitinophagales; family Chitinophagaceae; genus Sediminibacterium. The sequence continues at coordinate 6,075 of DASWXD010000085.1, read as the reverse complement.
AAACATAACATGATTCACCACAGTTTTACTAATATTGATGGAGTAGATGATGATATCGAGATCGGCATCCTTATGCGCATGGCTCCTACCCAGAAGCGGTATAAAATGCACCGTTTCCAGCATTTTTATTTCTGGTTCCTTTACATGCTGTTATATGTATTCTGGATCTTCTTTACCGATTACCAGAAATATTTTTCCAAAAAGATCGGCAATGTGCCTTTGAAAAAAATGAGCTTCGGCGATCATTTTGAATTCTGGAGTGTGAAAGTGTACCATGCGGCTGTATTCATTGTGATACCGATCATAGCGGTGGGTTGGGTAAACTGGATAGTAGGTTTTTTAACCATGAGCCTGTTTGCCGGATTTGTACTGAGTATTGTATTCCAGCTGGCGCATACGGTAGAGCATACCGCTTTTCCTGTTGCCGATGTGGATTCGCATAAAATGCCGGATGAGTTTGCCGCTCACCAGATCAAAACAACCGCCAATTTTGCTACCAAAAACAAACTGGTTAGCTGGCTGGTAGGTGGACTGAATTTCCAGATCGAACACCACCTGTTTCCTAAAATTTCACATGTTCATTACCCCGCCATCAGCGAGATCGTAAGAAATGTGTGCCGCGAATACCAGTTGCAGTATATCGAGTATCCTACCATGCGCAGAGCAGTAGTGGCGCACGTCAGGTTTCTGCGGCAGATGGGAAGGCATGACTAATGACTAAATCACTACAGGTTTTATAAGTAAAAAGTCAAAATTAAAAAGTCAAAAGAAATCGCTCTCTTTTGACTTTTTAATTTTGACTTTTGAATTTAATCAGGTTATTTCTTCTTCGCAGCCTTTTTAGGCGCGGCTTTTTTGGCAGCTTTTTTTACCGTTTTAGTGGCTGTTTTGGTAGCCGTTTTCTTAGCGGCACTTTTTTTGGCAAAGGCATTGGGTACCTGAGCTTCGATCATTTTTTTGATCTCGTCCAGTTCCACATTAGCCAGTTCTTCTGCTGTGTATTTGCCGGCATCGGCTTTGCGGCCCATTTTCAACATCTTTTTATTGAAGCGGATAAAGGGACCCCAACGGCCATTTTCAATGGAGATCTTCTCGGCAGGCCATTGTTTGATGAAACGGTTGGCTTCCTTATCAATTTTCTTACTGATCAGTTCATCAATATCGCTCTGTGAGAGTGCATCAAAATTATAGGCTCTCGGGATATTGATGTACATATCGTTCCACTTGATAAAAGGTCCGAAGCGTCCCTTGCCTTTGGTTACCGGTAATTCATTGTAGAAAGCGATCGGTGCATCGGCCAACTGCTTTTCGTTGATCAGCTGGATGGCCCTGTCGAGCTCAATGGTATGCAGGTCCTCACCTTTGGGGATGGAGATAAATTGCTCACCCAGTTTGATATACGGTCCAAAACGGCCTACGTTCACAGAAAGTTCCTGTCCTTCATATTCGCCCAGTGTTCGTGGCAGGGAGAACAACTGCATGGCTTCTTCCATGGTAATGGTCTCAATGCTCTGGTCCTGACGAAGTTTGGCAAATCTTGGTTTCTCTTCTTCATTGGCTGTATCGCCGATCTGCACCATGGGGCCATAGCGGCCCATACGGGCGATCACTTTTTTACCGGTGGCCTCATCCATACCCAGCTCCCTTTCGCCCTTGGCACGCTCTGCATTCTCCAGTGTGTGCTCAATGGTTTCGTGGAAGGGCTTGTAAAAGCCATCAATCATATTACTCCAGGCAATTTTGCCTTCGGCAATCAGGTCAAACTCCTGCTCAATCTTGGCGGTAAAGCCAAAATCCATCACTTTGGTAAAATATTGTTTCAGGAAGTCGGTTACTACGGCACCGAGGTCGGTGGGAAATAATTTATTCTTCTCTGCACCGGTGTTTTCCTGTAAGATCTCTTTCTCTACCGCGTCTTTTTTGGTCAGGGTGAGTAATCTGATCTCTCTTTTAACGCCTTCCTTATCCCGCTTCTCTACATAATTCCGTTTCATGATGGTAGAGATCGTAGGAGCGTAGGTCGATGGTCGTCCGATGCCCAGTTCCTCCAGTTTCTTCACCAGCGAAGCTTCCGTATAGCGGGCAGCCGGGCGGGTGAACTTTTCTGTGGCGGTCATGCGGGTAAAATCCAGCACCTGTCCTGCGGCCAGCGGTGGCAACATTCCTTCAGTGCTTTCTTCATCTTCCTCATCTTTTCCTTCGAGATATACTTTCAGGAAACCGTCAAACTTCATCACTTCGCCATTGGCAGAAAGTGTTTCGTTATTGCTGCTTACATTAATGCGGGCCGTGGTTTTCTCAAATTCCGCATCACTCATCTGCGAAGCAATGGTCCGTTTCCAGATCAGTTCGTATAATCTTCGGGTGTCTTCATCTTCCACCGAAGTATTACTCATATAGGTTGGACGGATGGCTTCGTGGGCTTCCTGCGCATTTTCGTTCTTGTTCTTGAATTTGCGTGGCTGGTGGTATTCGCTGCCATAGGCTTTGGTAACCTGGTTGCGGATATCATCCAATGCCGTATCACTCAGGTTGATACTGTCTGTACGCATATAAGTGATCTTACCGCTTTCGTACAGTTTCTGCGCCAGCAGCATGGTTTTACTCACACTGTAGCCCATTTTACGGGAGGCTTCCTGTTGCAGGGTAGAAGTGGTAAAAGGCGCTGCCGGTGTACGTTTGGCGGGTTTTACCTGTATCTCGGTCACGGTGTATTTAGCACCCTTGCAGGTTTCGAGAAAAGCTTTCGCATCTGTCTCGGTCTGCATTTTGTTGGGGCCTTCTGCTTTGAACGTAACGGTTTTGCCGTTGATATCGGGCGAGGTAAAATAGGCTTCTACCTTATAACTGCTTTCGGGAATAAAATGGTTGATCTCTCTTTCGCGTTCAACGATCAGTCTCACAGCTACACTCTGCACACGGCCGGCACTAAGGCTTCGCTGCATACCGATCTTGCGCCAGAGTACCGGACTCAGTTCAAAACCTACGAGCCTGTCCAGCACACGTCTTGCCTGCTGGGCATTCACCAGGTTCATATTGATGCGGCGCGGATTATCTACTGCTTTGCGGATGGCGGGTGCGGTGATCTCATGAAAAACGATCCGCTTGGTTACTTTGGGATCGAGACCCAGTACCTCGGCCAGGTGCCAGCTGATGCTTTCTCCTTCACGGTCCTCATCCGATGCCAGCCATACTTCGTCTGCTTTTTTGGCCAGTTGGCGTAATTCTTTCACCACACGTTCCTTATCGTCGGGTACCTTGTACCTGGGCTGGTAATGATTGTTTACATCAATACCCATATCATCTTTTTCCAGGTCACGGATATGGCCATAACAGCTTTTCACCTCAAAATCTTTTCCGAGGATCTTCTCTATGGTTTTGGCTTTTGCCGGTGACTCAACGATCAGTAAGTTCTTTGCCATACAGCCTTTTCATCCGCCTCTGACGGTTCTTTTATATGGTTCTTCGAAAATGTCCAACCCCTTAAAAAAGTCTCCCCGGGTGGGGAGAAAATCAGGTGTCTGACCCTGCAATATTAGTTGAAACCGGCAAATCACAAAAAATATCAGGAAACCGGGTTGCTGAAAAAATGCACGATCCGGCTGCAGATCCGGTTGTCTTTGTACACTTTGCTATGCCCCAGATGTTCGGTTATTTCAAACTGCACATGCGGCAGATCCAGCGCCAGCAGTGGTTTTACGTCTTCAAAAGTACAAATGGTGTCCTGCCGGTCGTGCACCCATAAAACCGGGGCATGCAGGGCTTTTACTGCCCGGCTCACAGAATAATAGCTGACAGGATGTTCGGTCAGTTCGCCAATCAAACCGGTAAATGCCTGTTTTACTTTCTCCTCTACAGGTATCAGGGTAAAGAAATTTTCGATGGCCCGGTTGGTTTCGGTAGCAGGGGCAACCAGTACCAGCTTTCTTTTTTCATTACCCGGCAAAGCTTCAAAAGCCAGAGCAGCGGCTAATCCGCCCAGCGAATGTCCCATGATGCCATACAGGGGCCCGAACAGTTTTTCTATTTCCAACAGGGCGCACTTATATATATACGCATTGATCAGTTTGCCCTCACTGGTGCCATGGGCGGGGGCATCGAAAGCCAGTACTTCAAACCCTTCTTTTTTCAGCGGCTGAACGTACTTCTCGAATTTGTAGCTATAACTGCTGAACCCGTGTACAATCAGGATCTTTTTCCCGTTGGGATGCTCGGGTAACCAGCGAAATCCCCGGATGGTATAGCCATCCATCTCAAATGACAGTTTCTCCGCCTTGTGAAATACCGGTGGCGATTTTTTGGGGAGCTTAACGGGGAAGGGGGTACAGAAGATCTTATAAGCGGTTTCTGCGGCTTTACGGGGCGAAACCAGGCCGATCAGTTTGAGTTTGTTTTTATAATACCCTATGAGCAGCCTTTGTGCTAATTTCATCTTCATAAGATCAAAGATATGCAGGTTAGTATCATAGGTGCGGGTAATGTTGCCACGGTGTTGGGGAGGGAGTTGTGTGGGGTAAATAGAGTTGATAAAGTAAATAGAGTTGATAAAGTAAATAAAGTATATAAAGTGGCGCAGGTGTATGCGAGGGATGCGGTAAGTGCCAACCAACTGGCAGCGGAGCTGGGAGCAGAAGCTATTACCGACCTGAGCAGATTGGATGACAGTGCGGATCTTTACCTGGTATCCGTTACGGATGCAGCTTTACCGGAAATAGCGGCCCGCCTGGCACTGAAGAACCGGCTGGTGATTCATACAGCAGGTTCGGTTCCGAAAACAGTATTACAGCATGTGAGTACCCGTTACGGTGTACTCTGGCCCATGAAAATGATCAGGAAAGATATGCCCGCGCTGGGGCCGGTAACCATGGTGGTGGATGGAAGCTCGGAAGAAGTGATCCGGCAGGTGGAAGAACTGGCGGCGGTTTTTACTTATACGATTGTCAGGGCAGATGATGAGACGCGTTTGAAAATGCATCTGATAGCGGCTTTTACGTCTAATTTCAGCAATCATATATACCACCTGGCGGCAGATTTCTGTGCAGCAGAAAAGATTGATTTTGGTTTGTTTTATCCCATCATAGAAGCTACGGTGCAGAACCTGTTGCAGCAGCACCCGGCGCAGGCCCAGGCCGGACCGGCTTTCCGCGGCGACCGGCAAACGGAGGAAAAACACCTGGTTTTACTGGAACAGTACCCCCAGGCAAAACAACTGTACCTGGTATTGAGCAACAGTATCCGCCAAAGTTTCCGGGGGTAACACAAAAAGAAGTGCCGGTAGAAACCGGCACCGAATTATTCAACCTGCTTTATCCGAAAAACTAATTTTAGATACGTTGTTGTTGTTAACAGGGTAAAATTGCAAAAGTCAGGGGTATGCCCCTTAAGGCATTCTGCCAAAGCGGCCCTGTTTTCTGCCAAAGGCGATTTTCAGGCGGCAGAGGGAAAGAGAAGGGTACTATAAGAATTAAAATTTATTAATATATGTAATCGCTGATTAATTAGCTTACTGTCAGGAGCTACTGTTTATACTTTTCTTTCCTTCCTTAAACTTTTCCGTAACTCGAATGGTTAAATAAGGATTCTAAGATACTTTTGCCACCCAACACGGATGTATGTATACGATTAAGATCAAATTTGAAGAAAAAGGGCTCGAACCCGTTACCCTGACCAATATCGCGCCCGACCAGAGTCTGCTGGAAGTGTGTTTAGACAATAATATTGAACTGCACCATAACTGCGGCGCCGTTTGTGCCTGCAGTACCTGCCATATTTATGTAGACAATGGCATGGATTACCTGGAAGAGCTGGGCGACAGGGAAGAGGACTTTATAGACCGTGCCGTTAACCCACGCATCAATTCAAGATTGGGTTGCCAGTGTGTGTTACAGGCCGGCAGTGGCGAAGTGGAGATTACCCTGCCCGATCAGACCCAATTCTTAGGCGAATAAGCGAATTGCAAACCCAAACACCCAACACAAATCCCTAACCAGACATGAGTCATTTTGAACCGCCGATACACTGGAACGACCACGAAGACATTGCGATGAAATTATACGAGCGCTTCGGCGATGAGTT
>DASWXD010000084.1:0-23117 GCA_036405675.1 Sediminibacterium sp. | reverse complement strand
AAAACGGCAGGGCTTCTGTATTGGCTTTGTTGTTGATCAGCATTTCGGCTAACAAATAATTGGCTTCGAGAGAATACCTGCCTTCGGGAAATTTAGCCAGATAAGCAGCAAAACCGGTTTTGGCAGCGGCCAGGTCTTTGGCTTCATAGCGCAGCATATACGATCGGAATGTAAGCGAATCTTCTTCTGTATCAGTGATGGGTTTACCATTCTGTTTCATGAAAGCCGCAAAATCGCCGGGCTGTTGTTTCTCTACAAAAATGTTCCGGATATAATCGATGGCATCAGTACTCTCCTGTGTATTCGGATGCGTGGTTACCAGTTTCTGAAAGCTTTTCAGCGATTCATCGTTCCGGTCAAGGTTAAAATAAGCCACCCCCAGTTTCAGGTATGCCTGTGGACCCATAGCAGCGGCCTGCGGATTACCCACCAGCTTCTGCAAAGGGGCAATGGCTGCCTGGTAATTTTCATCCGCCAGATAGGTATTGGCTACTTCAAGTTGGGCATCGGGCACCAGTGCGGAAGAGGGATATATTTTTTCGATGGACTGTAAGAGGCTGATCTTTTCCGGATTCTTATTCATGGCACCGGCAATAATACCTTTCTGGTACAGCGCATAATCAGCCGATGCCAGTTGGAGGGATTGTACCGTTTCGTACATTTTCAGCGACTGCTTAAAATCCTTACTCATAAAATAACAATCTGCCGCACGCAGGTAAGCATCCTGTTCTATCTGTGTAGAAGTTGCAGACACGGTTCTGGTAATCTGTTCAAAATAGTTTTTGGCCAGCGGATACTGCTCACTTTTCAGGTAACCATAGGCCAGGCTGTATTTCGCATTCACCGGATTCACTTCTCCATTGGTAACCGGATTCTTTAAGTAATTAAGGAAAAATGCGATAGATGCTTCTGTTTCTGCTTTGCGGTAAGCGATCTCTCCCTTCCAGAAATAAGCCAACGGCAACTGAGCAGTGTTATAAGGCACCTGCAGCAGTTTGGTGAGTAAGAGATCTGCCTGGTCTATCTGCTGGTCGTTGATCAGTTCCACCGCACTTCCGTATAACAGTCTTGGATATAGTTTGATCACCAAATCACTTTTCACACCCAGACTTTCGTATAGTTTCAATGCCTCTTTGTAATTACTGGTATTGGCCAGGGTATTCACCAAAAGTTCCTTGGCTTCCTGCGTGTACGCCGATTGGGGGTACACATCCAGAAACGATTGAAAAGATTTCAACGCTGCATCCATATAACCCAGTTCATAGGAGAGTTTGCCATAGTGATAGGCAGACACTTCTTTCTGCACCGCATTACTGTTATTGGCTGCACAGAACTGGAATGCCGTTCGGGCATTGGCTTTGTCATTGGTTTTGAGATAAGCATCGGCCAGCAGGTACATACTGTTCTGGGCCAGCGAATCCTGGGCACCACCCAGTTGTTTAAATCCTTCGATGGAACGTGACCAGTCTTTGGCTTCATAATAACAGAACGATAGTTCATACAGATCTTCCCTGCGCACTTTCTGGTTGGCAGATACATATTGCTGCAGGTAAGGCAGGGCTTTGGCAAATTCGCGTTTTTCAAACAGGAGGTGTCCTACCAGTTGTTTCAGTTGCAATTCATAAAACAACCCGCTTTTCTGCAAAGCCGCTTCTCCGTACTGGAGTGCTTTTTGTTTATCGCCACTGAAATAATAAATCTCGGCTATATAAAAAGGGATTACCGGCTGGTAAGCAGGCAGCTTCTCCGCTATCTGGAAACTCTGCAGTGCCAGCTGGTAATTTTTATCGTTGAAACAGATAAAACCAAAATAATAATTCGCATCCAGATAATTGGGATCGGCCGGCAGTTGGCGGATGGCATTGAACAAAGGTTTGGCTTTCTCAAAATCCTGTGTCAGAAAATAACCATAAGCCTGATGAAATTTCATATCAGCGATCTCGCGGTTACTCAGGTTAGCAATGCCGGTAGCCGCATATTGTTCCTGCGCATGGGTAAAATCCTGCTGGCGGTAATAGTATTCGCCGAGATGAAAACGCATCATCTGTATGCGGGCGGGCGTATTCTCCTGTTCAATAAAACGGGTAGCAAGGGGTACCGCGGTACTATCGTTTAACTGCAGTCCGCAGATGATATAATAGTAGCGGCTTTCCAGTTTGATGAAATCGCTGTTCTGCCCCTGCCCTACTTCATCGTTGTACACCTGTTTGAATACAGGATAGGCCAGGCTGAACTGTTCTTTCTGGTACAGGTCTTTGGCCCGTTTGAAGGCAGCATCCGGATCCAGGTGTATTTTGGTAAGCTGTGCCTGCAGCGAGGTGCCATTGGCAGTCAACCATACAAAAAGGAGTATGCGAAATGTTTTCTTCATAGTGCAAGGAACGGTTTACATCTGTTTATATCCTGTGTCGGGCTAAAACACCAATATTTTACTACTCTTTAAACGAAGCAACGCGGCAAAGATTTCCCTTTGTTTCTTAATGAAAAGCGAAAACCTGTTTTAAAGGTAGTATTCGGGATTTGTAAGCAAACATCATTCCATCATTTGTGGAAAAACAGATAAGGGGCGTAAGTTTGTCAACAAATTAAGATCCCATGTACGAACATATCACCACCGTTCGGGTGCGTTATGCCGAAACTGACCAGATGGATATCGTGTATTACGGCAACTATGCCCAGTACTTTGAAGTGGGTCGTGCAGAATGCATCCGGGAACTCGGATTTACCTATAAAAAAATGGAGGAGATGGGCGTACGGATGCCGGTGGTATCAATGGAAGCGAGGTTTCTGCGGCCAGCGCATTACGACGACCTGATTACCATCAAAACGATCCTGAAAGAATTACCCGCCAAACACCAGATCGAGTTTCACCATGAGGTATATAATGAAAGAAAAAAACTACTGACCACGGGGAAAGTAGTTCTTTTCTTTATCGATAGCCATACCGGCAAATGGATCGGATTACCGGCAGAACTGAAGGAAAAATTAACACCCTTTTTCACAGATCAGGCCCTGTGATGGTCGGGACGCCAGTTCCGGATGGCCTGTTTGATCTCGTTACTTTTTAAGTTTTCATTCACAGCCCGGGCAGCCAGTTCCACTAGTTCCTCATCACTCGCAAAGCGCAGCGCAATGATCTGGCTCATGCGGAGCGACTTAGGTAAAGTTTTCCCGGTAAGCACAAAATACCGGAAATTCTCTTCTGCACGGATGGCCCGGTCCTGTGCTTTTAAGGCAAAAGCCCGCATGTACCAGAAAAACAAACAGAGGATCAGACTGATCAGGCAGATCAGCGAAGCGGAATACAGGTTCTCTTTGGCAGAATGCGACAGATTGATAAAGGAACCGATCAGCAAAGCCAGGATCCCTGTGGCGGTGAGATAATGATACCCGGGAACATACTGGGTATGGTTACTGTAGTTTTGTTCTTTCATGAAGGTTATGTTTGGTTGAAGATATTGTTTTTATCAGCCCTTGCCTGCAATAGCCCGCTATATGCGCAGGGATTGAAGCGTGTATTTATTTAAGTTCATCCAGTATCCGGAACATTTTCTTTACGATCTCCCCGGCCGATCCATCATAGTTATTGATGATGATGGCCACTGTATACGTTACGCCCTCTCTGGAAGTATGGTAACCCGCAAAACTCTTGGTGCCGCCAATGGTACCGCTCTTCAGTTTCATCTGGTTAAAAAAAGGCAAGGATTCATAAAAAGCGGGGTACCAGCTTCTACCGCGGGCGTATTGCAGTGCCTGCACCAATGCATCTGCCGTGACCCGGTTCTGGGGAGATAAACCACTGCCATCAATGATCTGCAAAGCTGCAGAATGGATGCCCTGCTCCTTCCAGAATTTTTTTACCAGTCCCACCCCTTTATCAGTACTCCCCCTTCCTGTTTTTTCAAAGGCAATCGTTTTCAGAAAAGCTTCTCCATAGAGGTTAATACTTTTGCGCATAAACCAGTAATTCAGGCTATCGAGCCGGGGAGACATGAGTTTTCCGAGGTTTTTTACCTGTGGCAGGGCTTTATCGTAAGAAACATTTACTCCTTGCAAACGGATCCCGGCCAGTTCCAGCGATTGCTTCAGCGTATTGGTTGTTTGTAAAGCAGGATCAGGAAAGGATCCGGAGATCACGAAGGCTTTTTCTTCTACCGGTATGGTACCTCTCACAAAACCCTGGCTGGCAAAAGGGGGCAGATAGATATAGGCATTATCGCCCGTGCCTTTGGCCGCAGTCAGTAACTGACTTTGCAGGTTTGTTCCGGTAAGAGCAGGTCGGGTTTCGATGATCTCCACTGTATCGCCTATGTTTTTTCCTGAACGCAGAATCAGGTCGTACTGGTTCTCGTGCCAGTTCAGCGCCGAAGTACCGGCTCCGTAATAATTACCGATATCATCCCAGATCCAGCCACCGGGTAAGGTTTCCTGCTCCCATTTGCCGCTATAGCCCACCAGGTTTCCTGTTATTTTACGGAAGCCGTTCTGCGTAAGCATTTTTGTCAACTCCTGCATTTGCCGGTCTTCTTTGGTAGAATCATAGCGCCAGCTGCCCAGACTGGGGTCGCCGCTGCCCAGCAGGTACAGATCTCCCTGTAAAGTATTCTTCGAAAGCTTACCCGTATACCCCAGCAAAGTTTCATACCGGTAAGCCGGACCCAGTAATTCCAACGCCGCTACGCTGGTAATTATTTTTTGACAACTGGCTGGTGCTAAGCCTGTTTGCGCATTTACTTCAAATACTTTATCGCCTGTTTGCGCATTGATGACCTGCAAACCCAGCAGGGCATGTTTCATTTGCGGGTCTGACTGCAACAGGTCCACTGCTTTTGCCAACCTTTCTTTCACGGGTTGCGCCGCCAGGGAAAACGAATAGATACATAAACAAATAACCCAATAGCCTGTTTTCATAATTGCCCTTTACCTTGCACTAAAATTAAGCTTAAGCAGACTATGGAAAAAGTTTTTGCATCCATCATCACCATTGGAGATGAATTATTGATCGGACAAGTGATTGATACCAACAGTGCCTGGATAGCCCAGGAATTGAATAAAGTGGGCATTTCGCTGAAACACCGTGTGGCCGTGGGCGATGTGCGGGAAGATATCTGGCAGGCACTGGATGCGGAAAGTAAAGAAGTATCGCTGGTGATCATAACCGGCGGACTGGGTCCTACTGCCGACGATATCACCAAACCCCTGCTCTGCGATTATTTTGGGGGTAAGATGGTGGTGCACGAACCTACCCTGCAGCATATCACCCATATTTTCGAGCATATCCTCAAGCGCCCCATGATAGAGCGCAATGCCAAACAGGCCGAAGTGCCGGATGTTTGTTCAGTTCTGCTGAACCAGCGGGGCACGGCACCCGGTATGTTATTTAAAAAGGATGGAACCATTTTTGTTTCCCTGCCGGGCGTACCGCATGAGATGAAATGGCTGATGACGAATGAAGTGTTACCGAAAATTCCGGAACTGTTTCAGACGGGTTTTATTGAACACCGTACCCTGCTTACCGCCGGCATCGGCGAATCGTATCTGGCCAACCTGGTGCAGGAGATCGAGGAAGCTTTACCTGCCCATATTAAGCTGGCTTACCTGCCTAATTATGGCATGGTAAGATTACGACTAACCGCTTTTGGATTTGATAAAACGGCATTGAAAACAGAGATCGACCGGCATTTTGAACTTTTTAAGGAGAAAGTGAAAGACTACCTGGTTATTGATGAAGACCTGCCTATGGAACAGGTAGTGGCCCGATTGCTGAAAGAGAGCGGAAAAACCCTTTCTACTGCTGAAAGTTGTACCGGTGGGTATATTGCCCATATCATGACATCCCATCCCGGATCATCTGTGTATTTTACGGGCAGTGTGGTTAGTTATGCCAACCGCATCAAGGAAACTATGCTGCATGTACCGGCAGAAACCCTGCAAACCGTGGGTGCGGTCAGCGAAGACACTGTAAAACAAATGGCCAGATCTGTGAGAGAACTGATGCAGACAGATTATGCCATTGCCGTGAGCGGTATCATGGGGCCGGATGGCGCTACCGCCGAAAAACCGGTGGGCATGGTATGGGTGGCCGTAGCTGATCAGGACAGGGTGGTAACCCAGCTGTTCAACTTCCGGTTCGACCGCAGAAGGAATATTGAATTAACCGCTACCAATGCGCTGAACCTTTTGCGTATCTTTATCAAGGAAAAGTGCTAACAGGTGTTCGTTTTTGCATTGCAACCGATACATTTGCACTTTCGTTTTCTGTGTGTATTTTACTGTGCGGTAGGAAGGAAAGCGCTAAACAGAGAATAGAACCATATCCGAATTAAAACAGCACGATAGTATGGCAATTGCTGAACTGGTAATGCCCAAACTGGGCGAGAGTATCATGGAAGCCACAATCCTGAAATGGCACAAACAGGTTGGCGACACTGTAAAACAGGACGAGACCGTATTGGATATTGCTACCGATAAGGTAGACAGCGAAGTACCTTCTACCGCAGAGGGTGTGATTACCGAGATTTTATTTAACAGCAACGATGTGGTACCTATCGGTACCGTGATTGCCCGCATCCGTACCGGACAGGAAGCTGCTGACAATGCTGGCAGTCCCGAACCGGCACAACCGGCTGCGGCGCCTGTTAGCGAAGCTGCAGAACCCGCACAGGCAGCGCCAGCCATGGCAGAAGCCTTTTACGCCCAGCCCGAAACACCTGAAGTTCCGTATACACCGGCACCAGCAGAAGCGTCGATACCTGCTGCCAAACCTGCCGCTAACCGTTTTTATTCCCCGCTCGTTCTCAATATCGCCAACAGCGAAAATATTCCGTTGAGTGAGCTGGAAAGAATTCCCGGAACAGGTAATGACGGTAGGGTTTCCAAAAAAGACATTCTGCAATATGTGGCCGATAAAAAAGCAGGTACCGTTCCTGTTTATACAGCGGCTACTGTTTCTGAAAATATCGTTCCGAGTTCGCCTGCTACCAAGATCAATACCACACCGGCTGTTCAGATCGCAACAGCTCCGGCGGTGATCACCAGCAGTTATACACCTGCCTCCTATTCGGGCAAATCATCCGATCCGGCTACCGTTGTTTTATCCGGTGCCACGGAGATTGTTGAGATGGACAGGATGCGCAAGCTCATTGCCAAACACATGGTGGGCAGCAAACAAACCAGTCCGCATGTAACCAGTTTTGCCGAAGCCGATGTTACGCATATGGTATTATGGCGTCAGAAAGTGAAAGATGAATTTGAGCGCCGCGAAGGCACCAAACTCACGTTCACGCCGATGTTCCTGGAATGTATTGCAACAGTGATCAAACGTTTCCCGCTGATCAACTGTTCACTGGATGGAGATAATATCATCATCAAAAAAGATATCAATATCGGCATGGCCACGGCCTTACCAACCGGCAATCTCATTGTGCCGGTGATCAAAGGCGCTGATCAATTGAATATTGTGGGTCTAAGCAAAGCAGTGAACAATATGGCCGATGCAGCCCGCAACAATAAACTGAAACCGGAAGACACGCAGGGCGGTACTTTTACCCTAACCAATGTAGGCACTTTTGGCAGCCTGATGGGAACGCCCATCATTAACCAGCCACAGGTGGCCATCATGGCCGTAGGTGCTATCAAAAAACGCCCGATGGTAATGGAATCTGCGGAAGGTGATACGATCGGTATCCGACACATGATGTATCTCTCCATGAGTTACGATCACCGGATCGTGGATGGAAGCATCGGTGCAAAATTCCTGTCAGAAGTAGCGAAAGAATTCGAGAACTGGGATGTGAACAAACAATGGTTTCATTATCTCTAAACATCATAGATAAGGTTTGTTCCCTATGTATATTATTATTCGTAAAGCCATCGGAATGATGGCTTTATTTTTATCTGTCAGCTCTTTTGCACAAACCAGCGGCCTGGGTACCTGGAACGTGGTCAGCGCCAAAATGACATTTGATAAAAAGTGGAGTGTATTGGGCGAGGCACAGGTACGTTCTCAAAAAGTCATCAACGACTTTAACTATTACGAATACAAGGCAGGTGTAGGATATAACTTTCCCAAAACCGTTTCCGTGTTATTTGCAATGGGACATTACGGCACGATGCAGTCTACCGGTAATTTTCAAAAACCTTATATCAATGATGAGTTCCGGATCTGGCAACAGCTGGTTCTTACCAACAATATCGGCAGGATCAAACTTGAACACAGGTATCGCATTGAACAGCGTTTCACTTCCTACGCCGGTTACCGTAACCGGTTCAGGTACCGGGTCAATGCCATTATTCCGATCAACGACAATGTTATCAGGGATAAAACCTGGTATACCAGTCTTTTCAATGAGTTATTCGTTACCAATGAAAGACCTTATTATGAACAAAACAGGATCTTTATCGGTGTGGGATACCAGTTCAACAAAAATTTCACGGTGCTGTGTGGCTGGATCAATCGTTTTGACCAGTCCACATTAAATATTCCATCCTGGAAAAACTATTTCCAGACCAACCTGATCTTCTCCTTCGACGAGTTCAAGAGTGGAAGAGAACGGCATCCCAGTGCACTCGATTAAGTGTAACCATCTACCAGCAATGTAACAGCAGGCCGGCCGTAAGCTTCCCGGATAACACGTTTTCCAAAAGACTAACAACAGGTTAGTCTCCGTCCTTCTCTTTTTTTGTGAGTTTTACAAAAGCTGCTCTTTTAGGAGCAGGTACGGTGGCGTCCAGTCCTTTCACCGCTTTCCAGATCACTTCGGTAAAAGCACGATCAGGGATCCTGTCTTCTTTTGAAAAATCAAAAGCTTCACTTTTCCGTTGCCATTCGTTCATGCCTGTGTTTTTTTCCGTAAGATCTACTTCAGCGGGCCTGGCTATAAACGGCGTAAGGTTAACCTGATCGGTAAAACAACGCCACATCGGGGTGGCTGCAGCATCGTACTGGCTCATCGGCGGAATGCCCAGTATCAGTTCTATGGTTCGCAGCATAGAAGAGGTGGAATACATCGTATGATCCACGAATCCCCTTTTTACCAGGCCTCCCGCCACATAGGCCGGACTCCTGTGTGCGTCTACATGATCAGGACCATCCTGTGCATCATCTTCCAGTATGAACACGACACTTTCTTTCCAGATCGGACTTTTACTCAGGTATTCTACAAACATCCCTACTGCGAGATCGTTATCGGCAACATGCGCAAAAGGTGAGGGTTTACCTAAGCGCAACCCTTCTGTGTGATCATTGATCAAACGTAATGTGCTTAATCTGGGCAAGGCATTTTTCGACAGCAAAGAATCAAAATCTCGTTTCCATTGTCCCACACGTGTTGTATCCCGCACGCTTTCGTCCCAGCTGGTGTAATAGGGACAGAAATGATCTTTCAGTACCGGAATATTCGGTTTATAATCATCTGCAAACTCGCCATAGGTTCTGTAACTCACACCGGCACGTTTGGCATGATCCCAGATAAACCCGTTTTTATTGTTGGCAATTTTACGATTGCCTTCTGCATCATAATCGCCTCCCCGGCCACCATAACTGGTTACCCAGGTTTTTTCCAGGTAATCTGTAGCATACGCGCCCATACTCCAGTTATGACCGTCGGCACTTACTTCGCCATCAACATAAAAATTATCGAGCAGTACAAATTCTTTGGCCAGTGCATGCTGGTTAGGCGTTACTTTTTTGCCGAATAAACAGAGCGAACTATCGCCGTTGCCTTCGGGCATATCGCCCAGCACCTGGTCATACGTTCGGTTTTCCTTGATAATATAAAACACATATTTGATCGGAGAAGGATCGCCCACCTTACGTGGTATGGGATTACCTGCTTCGGTATGCGATACCAGTTCTTTTGCTTTGCTGTAGGGAGAGTTCCGGTATACAGCCTGAGAGAAAATACTCAATTGTTTATCGGAAGGTGCCGCAATGATACTCATTGTACCTTTGAAAAGTCCACCGATATACTGCACTTCCTGCGGTTTATTCATATCCCCTTTCTGGAATCCCAGTTGTACTTTTTTATTGATGGGATTAGGGCCGTAGGGATTGGCCTGCGAAGTAAATCCCTTTCCGTTGGTTACATAAATCTTAGCACCAATCGTTTTAACAGCGGTGGGATACCAGCCCACAGGGATAAACCCTTTTGCTTTGCTGCTTCCTTTACTACTCACATCAAACACCGATAAGCAATTATTATCTGCGTTGGCTATGTAAATGGTTTTTTCGTCCGGACTTAACGCTACTCCATTGGTAGTAGAGCCGGTAGGTGCATCAGGATAGAGGGCCGCATTCAGGGTTTCAATCACTTTTCGTTGTTTGGTATCGATCACCGACACTGAATTATCATTGGCATTGGCTACGTATAACCAATGGCCGTTGGCGGTAAGACAGAAATCATTGGGATTACTGCCCACAGCTATCTCAGCCAGTAAAGCATGTTCTTTTACACCGTATACCAGCATCCGCGAAGCACCCCAGCAGGAGATATACAGTTCTTTCTGATCAGGTGATAGAAGACAGGTATACGCTTCGCCGGGTAATGCCAGTTCTTTCCTGATCTGTTTGGTGAGCAGATCTATCACGTATAAACGGTTATTGTCTTTGGTAACCACATATAAAACCTGTTTTCTGTGATCGATGGCCAGTCCTGTAGGCGAAATTTTATTCGGCCATGCCAGACCTAACTGTATGCTGTCTGCCAATACCAGTTTACGGTTTTTGATAGCATATTTGAGGATCCGGTTATCATTCCCCCCGGAAGTATAGAGAAATTGATCATCAGCACTAAAGGCCAGTCCCACCCATGCTTTGGGTACGTCTATATGATCCAATACTTTTTCTGTAACCACATCTATCAATTGCAGACTATGTTTACTCTGCCCGTTATTGGTTACCGCTATCCATTTTTTGGTATGAGAAACGGCGATATTCAGTGGCAGATCGCCCAGGGGCAAAGACTTGCCTACAGGTGTTAAACTCCAGCCATTGGGCAGGCCGATTCTTTTGGCTTCAAGTGTAGCGAGTGTTTGTGCGTAAAAACCTGTTGCAGTCAGCAAACAAAGCATTACCAGTAAACTAATCTTTTTCATATAGCGTGTTTGTATAAAACTCAGTGATCAAAAACCCGCAGCAAACTCTTCTGCCAGTCCGAAGGAAAGTGTCATCCCGGCGCCACCCAATCCATTCAGGATATATACACCCGGTTCAGGATTCAATATTACTTCTGTTTCGCCATTTTTCATCTTTGGATAAATGCCGTTCCAGGATTGCACCAGCTGCCAGTCTTTGGTAACCATGAACTGCTCAAGATAACCGGTGATCAGCTGGTTGATATGGGCCCGGTCGAATGGGTCAAATGTATGACCATATTCATGCGAATCGCCTACCGTCAGTTCCCCCCCGCTATTCTGCGAAACCATCACATGAATTCCCCACTGGAGGTATTCGGCCATCTCTGCTTCATACCGCTTTTTGAGATCGGGTAAAGAGGGCGCCACTTTAAAACTGTTATAATGTATCAGCGACAAACCACCACATACCGAAGTGCCGATCCGCCAATCCTTATTGCCGGTTGTATACCGCAGCATCTGCAGTTTACAACGTGTGATCTCTGTTTGTGTAAACTGTTCGGGATATAAGGTTTCAAAATCAGCGCCACTGCAGATACAGATCAGATCCGCCTGCATGATCCGGTTACCGATATATACCTGCCCTGCTTCTACCCTGTTTACCTGCGTTTGCCAGCGAAAGCTGACATCTAAATATTCTGTCAGATAAGAAGGAATGGCTGCAATCGCTTCACGTGGATCTACGATCAGTTCTGTATCGCTGTACAATCCGCCCAGCAGAGATGGCGTATTTACACCAGCGAACTGCCGGCCGATCTGTCCGGGAGATACCAGTTGTGTATTTCTGCCATTATCAGAGAAGTGATCATTCAGTTCCTGTAATACCTGCCATTCGTCCATTTTGTTGGCTACATGTAAACTACCTGCTTCGTGGTACCACAGGCCAATACTATCTGCGATCTCTTTCCAGATCTCCCTGCTTCTGACAGCACGGTTATACAGTTTCCCATCGGGCTGTCCAATCGGCCATACCATTCCGAAATTACGGATAGATGCACCTACCGCTTTTTCACTTCTTTCAATCACCGTAACCTGGTAGCCTTTCAGAGAAAGCGCCCTGGCAGTAGCCAGTCCAACAATACCTGCACCAATTACAATAGCTGATGGCTTATTCATATATGCTCAATTAAATAAGAGTTTATATTTTTTATGGAAGTATCCCAGTGCAAAAACCGTTGCAGCGATTCCCGCTACTGAAAGAAGAATCACACCATTGCTGTAAACGGTTGTCCAGGACAGGCTGGGATTAAAAATAGTTTTGGAAACGATGACTGCTACGCTCGCGAGATAACCAAACGAATCAGCGAGATACATCAGAAAACCCACATTACCGGTTTGCCGGAAAGTGGCAATCATCCGGTCGAAAAGAATACAGTTAAAGGGAATATACCCGATATACAATCCCAAACCCACACATGTCATCCACTGAAAGGGCGGCAGCAGCTGTAAAACAAATAACAAAGAACTGATGCCCGCAATCAGAAACCCTGCTACAATGATCCAGTGGGTAATCATAAATGCCTGCCGGTTATTTTTAATCAGCATCATACAACTGATCAGTGCAAGCACCAATATGGTAATGGGAATTTCAGTAGCGGTAAATACAGAAGGTTGACTGCCAAAACCAAGTTCCTGCCAGATATCTGCCGCATAATTATCGCGGATATCCCGGAAGAGAGTGAGAAAAACATAAATCACGATCAGTAACACAATACCAGTGCTGAACTGCCGGAAAAACTGTTTCCTTTCCTGCCGGTTCATGGGTTCGCGTGGTACCCGAGATTGTATATCTGATGCGGAGGGAGGTGGTATGCGTTCCAGTAAAAACACAAAGAGAAGTAATGGAAAGAGGAATACCAGTCCGGTAGCAAAAGGCAGCCATTGATCGGTAACCTGAAAATCGATCACCAGCCATTTAGCCACCGATTTAACAAAACCGGATGAAAAGATAAAACTGACAGCGAGTGCGGCGCCGATAAAATCTGTGGCTTTTCTTCCTTCCACATAAGAAAAGATCACCCCCCAGATCATACCCAATGGAAAGCCGTTCACAAAAAGAAACAGCACGTTCCAGGGTGCGGGCACCCAGGCAAACAAAAGCAGGGCCACCCATGAAATGGATACCAGCGTAAGGATCACCCGGCCCCTGCCCATTTTTTTTAATTCTGAAATAAAACGGATTCCATAAAACTTGCTCATCATATAGCCTAATACCTGACTGATGACCAGCGCATCTTTATAATGGATCCCCAACACAAGCGGTTCCTGTTCAAAACTTCCAACGGTAAAAGGTTTACGGAAAGCGTATACCGTTGCATAAGTAAGAAAAGTTACCACAGCGGCATAAATGGCCACACGGGTATCCCTGTATTTTCCGGCATCGGCCCTACGGGGGAAAAATCGCATGTTTACAGAATGAAAGCAGGTAATTCCTGCAATGAATCAATGATCACATCCGGATGATAGTTCAATAACTGCGCACGGGTATAAGCGCCGGTGGTAACAGCGGCCACAAAACCGCATCCGGCATTTCTTCCTTCCTGCACGTCCACTTCCGTATCTCCTATTTTTACTACTTTTTTAGCATCTGCAATGCCGAGCTTCTGCATGATGGATTGGATCATATAGGGATGGGGTCTTCCTTCCGGTACTTCATCACTGCAAATGACGGTGTTAATGAGCGGTGACTGATTCCAACCCAGTCTTTGCAGGATGGCATCCGTAATCACTCTTGTGAAACCTGTGTTCAGTGCTACCTGAATACCCCGTTCCTGTAACATCCCGAAAATTTCTTCTGCAAAAGGCAAAGGCTGCAGATCTGCATCTGTTTGATAGAAATCAACCATGATGCGGTTGAACCGGTGGTGAATTTTTTCAATCAGTGCCGTTTGTTCCGGGGGGGCAATCGCCGGCGCCTGTTTTACTACCATACGGGTAATCGCTTCTATTTTCCGGTACCCCATCAGTGTATTCACTTCTTCAATACCCACCGCTATATTCTCTTCGGCCAATGCATCTCTGAAAGCTTTGTTTACATTGCCTTTATCAGATACGGTAGTTCCTGCCATATCAAATACCACCAGTGCTGTTTTCATCTATGCGTTTGTTTTATTTTGTTCGGTTAAGTGTTGCTGCATCAATACCCTGTAATGATCGAGCGATGGTAGCGGAACCTGTTCTTCCTTAGCCTGCTCATCCCAACGGCGTAAACGGATATAGAGATCGGCCAGGGGATCTGTTTCGAAGTTTGTCGCTTCTTCTTCTGTCATCACTCCGCCCTGGAAAACCAATGTCTCTTTGCTCGCCGGCGATAACTGTTCGTAATACTCCGGATAACGACAGGTGAGATATCGTTTGGCATCTACATGCGAGGTCACCAGTTTGGCTATTTTTTCAGAAAATCCCTTTTGCCGCAGATATTCGGCTCCCAGTTTTTCGTGATCCACTACCCCATACCCATCCATCAGTTTTACTTCGGTGATATGTTCACACAAATGACCGATGTCGTGAAAAAAAGCAGCCAGGATCACTTCTGTATCATATCCTTCTTTTTCTGCCAACTGTGCACACTGGCACATATGTTCGATCTGCGAAACGGGTTCGCCAATATAATCTTCGCCGCCAAACTGCTCGTACAACGAAATCACTTCGTTTACCACCAGGTTGATCCGGTAAGCATCTGTATTCATGATTTTATTTTTATAAGCGATACTGTAAAGAGAGCCATATATTTCTGCCAGCTCCATTAATACCGCTTCCATGTGTTCGGTAATCGATGTTCCCGATATTCTGGATACCGCCGCGAATGGAGAGGAATTTACCGGTATGTCCGGCATGTATATTTACGAGATACCATCCGGGAGTACCTCCCGCGGGAATCCGGTTATCATCCTTATCGCCCTGCGCCAACCGGTTCTGCGTAGCTGCAGCCATATTTTCAATGGCAACATACCATTGCTGATGCTGGTATTTTATCTGTGCCCTGCCATTCAATGGCGGAATCCGGCGCATGGGTTCCTGCGCAGACAAATTCTGTCCGAACAAATAAGTGGCACTCATGTCAAAACTGAAACTGGCAGATAACCGTTGTTTCCATTCAAATTCTGCTCCCCGCAGGTAAGATTCCTGGCTATTCTGCTTGGTGTATACATTGGACCCGTTTACCTGCTGTCCCGGCACCTGTACCCGTGTAATGAGATTGGATAAATGCATATAAAAAACAGCTACCGAGGTACTGAACTGCTGGTTCCGGAAGCGATACCCTAACTCCGTATGGTAACTCTTCTCCGGTTTCAATCCGTAAGCAGGCACTTCGTAGCGGAAATCAACCAAACCGAGACTACCCATATCATCAATATTGGGCGCACGGTAACCGGTGCTGAATGAAATAAACAATCCTGACCGTTGATTCAGCTGGTATCCGAGGGCAGCGTTGGTTACGAGTGAGGAAGGCCTCACATTGACTTTTCCCAGGCTCCCGGGTGTTTTGCTGGTATCGGTGATCTGAATATTCAGCAGGTTATATCTCACCCCTCCCTCTATATTGAACTTACCGGCCTGCAGGTGATGTAGTGTATACAAGGAAAAATTCTGATTGGATGCTCCGTCGGGATATAATCCTCTGAGCGATTGCGTAGCCGATCCATTTACCGGGTATTGGTACTTGACACTGTTTACTTTATCGTAATAATATTCAATACCCGAATTACTGTTCCAGTTTTTACTCCAACCTGAATAAAGATCTACTGTAGCCCCGGCGGTTTTTACCCGATCCTTTTCTTCGAAACGGTTGGCATTTCCATTACGCAGGTAATCCCTCCTTTCAAAACTCTGTTGCAGCGAGAGAATAAAGCTAACCGATTCCATCCAGCGTTTATTCGTTTTCGACTCCAGCTTCAGGTAACTCAGCGAGCGCTCCTGCGGTGCAAAAAAGTAATAGGCATAGTTCTCCAGTTTTACCCTGTGATACAGCGGCACGTTTTCCTGTCGTGTATATTGGTGAGATAGAGATACAGTTGTCTTACCACCCAGTCTGAATTTCATCTTTGCATCAAAAGACTGTTCCTTATAACCGGAGGGTGATTGACGGCCCGTGGTATCTCCACCTATCAGATCGCCGAATTTCCGGTTGGTATACCCTGCTGAAAAAACAAAACCAGATGACTGATAAGAAAATTCTCCCCTACCAGTATATTCCATATCGGCTGAAACAGCTTTGGCAATTGCTTTTGCGTTAAAAGCGCGGGTACCAAAATCAAGATCGCGGCTGAATAAATGGATCACCCCTCCCAAGGCATCTGAACCATATTGTACCGAACCGGCACCTTTGATCACTTCCACTTTATCGATCGTGTAGAGATCAATGGTATTCAGGTATTGATTGGGGCCATACCGGAAAGTGGCATTATTGAAACGGATCCCATCCAGCATAATCAGTGCCTGGTTACCGGTAAGCCCGCGAACAAATGCAGAACCACCGCCATGATTGGTTTTCTGCACAAATACACCTGCAGAACCCATCAGCAATTCCGGCGTGGTACGTGCAGCGGATTGGGTTATTTTTTGTGAGTCGATAGCTGTATAAGAATAGGGCAGCAGATATCCCGCCGTTAGTTTACGCGTTGCTGTTACCACCACTGGATCAAGAAAAGCACTTGTATCTTTTTTGGCTCCGCCAATTTCCTGTCCGAATGACCAGACCGGCAGCAGCAAAAAAGAAAACAATCTCTTGTAACACATACGCTTATTATTATTTGGTATAAATCGATGGTATCGGATCTGCTACGGGGTGTTCTGCAGTAAACCGGAAACCCAGCAACGAAGCCAGCGTAGCGGCAATCTGTTGCTGATACAATTGCCCTGCTGTTGTCACTTCCCCGATAGCTTTCGTATCCGGTCCGATAGCTGCTATCCAGATCTGGCCGGCATCCTGCACTTTTTGTCCATGATGCCGCCATTCCTCTTTTACAATATCACCACGTCCATGATCGGTCGTAATTAATAAAGTGGTTTTATTGGCATAGTTCGGATCTGATTGCAGGTAATGCCACAGATCAGCTATCATTTTATCCTGTGCATTTGCCGATTTCAGGTACTGGTCATACTCACCACCATGTGCATAATCATCGGTTTCATCAAAAGCAATGTACAAAGCCCGCGGCTTATATTCCTTCAGATATTCCCTCGCAGCAAGATAAGTAATTACATCCGGCCTCACTCCAATGGGCCTCGTGGTAAGGTATTGCAGATCATTGATCAGTTTCAGCTTCTCAGAAGGGAACAACAGGGAATCAGCATCTGCATTCACATAAATATTGCTGCGTTGTTTATTCAGTATATACGGAAAAGCATCCCAGGTAGCGAATGCGGCAATTTTACCTTTAAACCCCGGTTGTTTCCCGATGAACTCCAGTACATGCGTATTCTTATTGGCGATTTTATCGTTTGAGTTGACTGTTATATCCGGGAAACCCGTAAAAATTTCATTGTATCCCGGATAAGAAAATTTATAGGGATTCGCATTGTCTACCTTATTGTTGTATCGCCTGTTTCCGTATAATTGGCCCTTTACTGCAATCTCTGACCAGAAAAAAGGAAATAGTTTCTTCCTCCGCTGCTCCAGCGTATCATTCCAGAAACGGCTGCAAGTACCAGCACTGTCTTTTGTATATTTTTTATTGTTCAGCAACTGAACATCGGCACCACCAAAAATTTCCTGCCAGCGCATTCCATCCAGGGTAACAACCACAATATTCTCTGTTTTGGGTTTCTGTGCCATAACAGGAACAACCTTCATACAGATTGTGGTAACCAGTAGAATTGATACTAAAATCCTTTTCATTTTTTTAATTTAAAAAGTAAATAGGTAAGCGAAGCCCCGAAGGACTCCGCTCCTGAAAACTGCACCTATGCTATTTTAGCTGATTATTTGATGATCCACAGATCTGCGTTAATATCATCTACGCCACCGGCAAACTGTCTTTGCAATGCCTCCTGCAGATTGGTTTTATTGGTAGCAATCTCTGAAGTAGGATACTGGAAACGTTTAGCTATACGCTGACTGTTACCGGTACCGGGACCGGTCAAAAATGTAGGCACACCTGTTCTTCTCCAGTTATAATAGGCTTCCCAACCACTGTTCTGGAAATAAGCCAGGTATTTCTGTAACAGAATCTGGTTCAGTCCCGCAGCGGTATTACCGGCATATTTTACAGTTGTTTGGTTGTAATACGCATTTTCATCATAATTGATCACATACGTATTGTAATCATTGAGGGTACCGCCTGGCTTCTGAAAATACACGGTATTGTTTCCGTTCACAATGCCATAGAAAGCAATGGAAGCATTGATTCCTTTTTTATACCAGCTTTCCGCATCACCGGTCATCCAGCCACGGTTAATGGCTTCGGCAATATTGAAACACATTTCTGCATATCCCACCTGGATATTCGGCTCTGCTACATAAGTACTGTAGTATCGTTTACGGTTGATGAAAGAATATTCTCCATTACCGGCTTTGGTACTCATATCAGCCAGATCTTCTCCACTACTGGCCCCCAGAAATGCGTTGAACGAAGTAGGTGCTGCACCGCCAGCCACCCTTTTCGCAGCGGGTTCTGCCGTTACAAATGTGCGCGGGTCCTGTAAGGCAACCAGGTTATTCAGGTAAGTGGCACTGGTGTTATAACGGGTAGCATCGAAACCGAAATTATCCGGGTTGGTTGGATACTTATTGAAAGTGCTGTTATACACATACTGCAGGTTATCTGATAAACCGGTTAACAAGGGATACTTAACCGGATCTGCCAGTGTTGCCGCAAATTTCTGTTTAATAGCCAGATCAGTATCGGCTTCCTTTTTACTTAATGCAATCAATACGCGCAGTTTAAAAGTATTCACCGCTTTCTGCCATTTCCTGATATCATTGCTGTAATAGTAATCTCCTGCCAGGGTATTATCTCCTTTAACAATCAGTTGTGCCAGATCGGTGTTGGCATCATCCAGCCATTTCAATACCTGCACAAATATTTCTTTCTGTGTATTGTATTTAGGTGTTCCTACTTCCAGGCCTTTCACGGCATCGGTTAAAGGAAGGTCACCTACACGCATCGTGAGATCATAATAAAAAAAAGCACGGAAGAACTTACCCAAAGCCGCATACGGGTTCTGTGCCGCTGCACCGATCTTGGCTGCTTCCTGTTCCATTTTCTGAATATTCTTCAGGGTATTATACGGGTTAAACGAAACGTTGGTCCAGTTGTACTCCTGGTTACCATAATAATTATAATTACAGTTGCTGAACTGGTTCCAGCGGTGGGCCAGCGTCCATGCTCCCTGTGTAAAATCATTCTCAACGCCACTGAGTACCAGTGAAGGAGGTACACTTTCCGGGCGGTTGGTATCTATTTTCAGTTCATCAAATTTTTTGGTACAGCCTGATGTAAAAGCTGTCGCCGCCAGTAATGAACAGATCAATATCTTTTTCATACAATGTAAGTTTGGGTTGATCAGAAAGTAAAGTTTAGATTAAAGCCATACCTACGGGTAGTAGGTGTTTGCAGGTTGGAAGACGTCTGACTGCCAGCATACTGGTCAATGTCCACATCTTTGAAACGGTTACCCTCCTTCATGAAATAAAGCAGGTTACGTCCCACAACCGATACCGTGGCCGATTTGAAAAAGCCTTTCTTACCAAACATATCAGCAGGGATATTATAGGTCAGCACCACTTCGCGCAGTTTCAGGTAGGTTTTGCTGATCATGTTTCCTTCTGAGGTATTGTAATACCGGCTGATATAATCCTGCAGGAAGGTTTTGGTGGTATTCCCTGCAAATTTGAGATCGCCATAGTTGGTAACAGCTCCTGTAACCGGATCATATTTAATCGCCACACCGTTTGATACCGTGGCTCCTTCACCTACATAAGATTTTACGCCAAGGTAATCCTGGTAGCGGGCTTCACCCATCGCACCTTCGGTTGTTTCGATATGACGTCCGCCACGGAAAGTCTGCTTGCGTACATAATCTTCCATCACACCGCCGATACGGCCATCAAACTGGAAATAGAAAGTGAAACTTTTATAAGTAAAACGGTTATTCAATCCCCATACCAGGTCAGGATCTGCAAAACCAAGGAACTGTGCCACTGGTGCTACAATGGGTCTTCCACCTGCATCGTTAATGATTTGTGCATCCGGTGTTCTTACAAATGCACTTCCATACACTTTATCCAATCTGTCGCCCTTGCGGTAGAAAGTGTTCAGCACATCTACCCCTTCAGGTAATTCGGCCAGTGTTCTGCGGTACTTACTCAGGTTCAGCAACACATCCCATGAAAAATCCTTACGCTTGATCGCCTGTCCACTGATAGAGATCTCAATACCGGTTGTCTTATTCTTCACCGCATTGGTGATAAAAGAATTGTATCCGGTTGTCTGAGACAAAGGTTTATTATAAATCTGTGGTCCGTCGATATTGGTATAATAAGCAATATCCAGACCAATACGGTTCTTCAGAAACTTCATATCCAGACCCAGTTCCAGGGTAGTACGGCTATCCGGACTGATCGCAGGATCGATCAGGTTATTAGGATAGGTAGCATAAGGCTGGTTATTGTAACCCAATGCAGTATTATATGGTGTTGCCAGACCATAAGTAGGTCC
The DNA here is from genome assembly GCA_036405675.1 of Sediminibacterium sp. GTDB lineage: Bacteria > Bacteroidota > Bacteroidia > Chitinophagales > Chitinophagaceae > Sediminibacterium. The sequence continues at coordinate 2,322 of DASWXD010000084.1, read as the reverse complement.
GTCATAGGAAGAAGTATACTCACTTCCATAACCCAGCGGATAACTGGCATTAGGCGTGGCACCGATATAAGAAGTTACACTGGATCCGCCGCTTTTTACATTGGCATAAGAAGCCCTCGCTTTCAGGAAAGAAACGGCTTTCGGCAGAACGAGGTAATCAGACAGGATTGTATTACCTGATACAGATGGATAGAAATAAGACTCATTCAGCGTTGATAATTTATCTACCCTACCGGTCGTGTTCAGGTTAAAATATTTACTGAGTGCTACGTCGAAAGAGTAGTAGGCACTCATTACGCGCATATCACTTCCGAAATTGTATGCTTTTACAGGATTGCGGCTGTTGGCAAATGAATATACACCGGGTACATTCAGGTAATCTGTAGTAACAAAGCTTGATTTATATGCAAAATTACGAACGTTACCACCTACAAAACCATTTACGCTGATAGTACCAAAACGGTTATTGTATTTGGCCATTAACTCTGTATTGTTTTCAAACAGGTTACGTTTGTCTTCGCGGTAATCACCCCTGCCCTCTTCTCTTCCGTAAGGGTGAGCAGAGAATGGCATTTTTTCGGTACGCAGGATATCATAAGTGGTAACAGCTGTTCTGGCCAGCAGTTCTGTATGGTTACCGATCTTCTGTGTAAGTGACACATACCCGTATACATCCGTTTTATAATGACCACGCAGCCACTCATACGCCATGAAATAAGGATTGTGATAACGCTGGTACTCTGCATACACACTCTGCACACCCTCTTTACCGGGTTGCCAGTAATTACGCATATCATCAATATTCCAGTCGGCACCACCCCAGATAGTGATATTATAGATCATACTGTTAGGGCCATAATTCACATCAGGGAAATTGGGTGTGTACTGGCGGTTGTAATTCAACTGCGCATCCAGTTTCAGCTTATCATTGAAACGGTAGCCGGTATTGATATTGAAATTGGTGATATTCAGTTGCGTGTTGGGCACAATTCCTTTCTGGTATGAATGTGATAAGGAAAAGCGGATATCATATTTATCGTTACTGGATGATACTGACAGGTTATTGGTAGTCAGTAATCCGGCCTGGATATATCTTTTCAGGTTGTCTTTTCCTCTGGCAGTCCAGGGGGTTCCTTGACGAACGCCGGTAACAGGATCAACAGGACTATCATACTGCGGAATCAGCTGGCCTTCAAATTTAGGTCCCCAGATATCATAATCACCATCGTTCAATCCACCTCCTTTACCATCTACAAAAGAATATTTGCCATGATCGCCGGGGCCATACAGGTCCTGTGTTTTGGGCAGGGCAATAAATCCTTTATCGATCATGGTGCTGCTGTTAAACTCGATCGCATATCCGCGTTTGTCTTTGGAACCTTTTTTGGTGGTGATGATGATGGCACCACGCTGACCACGGTAACCGTACAAAGCAGAAGCCACGGGCCCTTTTAAAACGGTAATGTTCTCGATATCATCCGGAGACACGTTCCAGGTATCTGAGTTAATAGGGATTCCATCAATTACATACAGGTCGATATTGGAACCGCGGAGTAATACCTGCGGACGGCCCAGCATTTCTGCAGAAGCACCTACAGACAAGCCGGCCACTTTACCCACCAGTGAGTTAATGGGATTGGGTTCTCTTGCTTTAATCAGATCAGCACCTTTTACTTCCTGGGTAGCATAACTTACCAGCTTTTTTTCTTTTTTAATTCCCAGGGCAGTGATCACTACTTCATCTAACTGTTTTACAGATGCTTCCAGGCTTATGGTCAGGTTATCTCCTGATACCGATACCTGTTTTGTCTGAAAACCAACTGAACTGATCAGCAGTTGACTGTTTCTCGCTGCAGCGATGGTAAACTGCCCATCGGCATCTGTACTGGTGTTGGTTTTGGCATTTTTAACGCTGATGCTCACACCTTCAATCGGTTTTTTACTAAGCGCATCGGTTACTCTCCCTTTTACCTGGAGAGATTGGGCATGAAGCATGCCGGAAAGAAACAATATTACCACAAGAGGTAATAGACGTTTCAGGTAATGGAATCGTTTCAACTTCATAAACAAGGTTTTAGTTGTTTGGTGAAGGCAAAACTATCCGGACAGTGTTAAGGAAAAATGTTGTTACTGTTAAGTAAAAGTAAAGTCAGATTAAACTTTTCGGAATTAAAACGGAAGTGTATTAACTAATATTAAACATTTGTGATCAAATTGTTAACGGGATCCGGTCACAGGGAGCGCTCTTTGAAAAAATAGATTACCAACAATATCGCTTCTGAATTACCCGTATTTACGGGGTTATGAAGTTCTGTTGCATCG
>DASWXD010000083.1:0-21585 GCA_036405675.1 Sediminibacterium sp. | reverse complement strand
AGCGGGTATAATTGGGAAAGCGTATAAATGGTGGCTGAATAGAGATCTGCATCCAGCAATATTACTTTACGGGCAGGCGAGGCAAGCAGGCTCCGATGGGCTTCGATAAATCCGGGCAGACTATCCTGGAATAAACCCTTGATAAATTGTCCGCGCTGATCCGTCTGTTCCGGCATCGCAAATTTCATATCGCCTTTGGCGTAAAAACTGCCCCATTTTTCGGGTAGTCCATCAAAGGTATCAAAGCCAAAAAAACGGGAATCAGGATGTGTATTATGCTGCAACCACCAACGGAAAGATTCACCCGCGGCCACCCCATATTCGAGGTACACCATCGGTTCCGTATTCTTCGACTGGTGATTATTTACAAAATCATACAACTGGTAACGTTTGTTATAATCACGTATCGGCGTGTAATAATCGTTAAAGTCAAATTCGTTTTTATGTTTCCGGATCCAGCTTACGAGTTGATTAAAATAAGCAATGAACAGAAAGGCTTTTGAGAAAGGCTTAACGATAAAAGTAAAAGGAACGAAAAGAAGAAAATCCTTACAGAACTTAACAAGACGTTTCATGCTGCTATTTTAAATACCGGTTGATGGTTATAATTTGATGAGTATTTATCCTTCAGTGGTTTTAGAAGAGAACCATTTTTCTGAGCGGATCATCAGCACTGTGCCCGCTACCACCAGCAGCAATGCAATCAGCTCTGCCTGCGTGGGCTGAAAAGGGAGTGCTTCGTATTTGGTGTTCACGCGGATTGTTTCGATAAAAAAACGCTCGATGCCGTTCAATATGAGGTAGAGACCGAAAATTCTGCCGGGAACTTTGATACGTTTACGCAAGAACCACAACACCAGGAATAAAATAAAACAGGCAACGATTTCGTACAAAGCAGTTGGATAAACAGGTGCCGGTAATTGATTACAATATTGTCCTACACAACCCGGTATCGGCACACCCTCTCCCACTACATTGTGCGGATACGTATAGGCCCACATCCAGTCGGGCAGCCAGCTGAAGGGTTTGGGATGCAGGTTCACAATACCCCAGTCACCATCGCCACTTACCTGGCAACCGATGCGGCCCAGTGAATACGCCAGCATCATGGTAGGTGCCATCGCATCGCACAGGTGTACTACACCGATTTTTCTTTTGCGTGCATACACAATGATGGCAATACCGGCACAGATCAATCCTCCATAAAAAGTAAGTCCACTGAAAGAAATCAGGGAACCGATCGGATCCTTAACAAAATCATTCCAGTTTTCCAGGTTGTGAAAAATCTTGGCACCGAGAAAACCGAAACCGGCTGCATAAATCACGATATCGCCTACCCTGTCCTGTGGCCAGATGCGGATGGTTCTTGTTTCGGGTTTGGCCAATTTCTGTTTGTTCTTCTCCCACCATTTCAAAGCAGCAAACGCAAGACCTACCAATAAACCCACCGGAAGATTTCCTTTGGCAGATAAGATAAACGATTGAGGATCATTCAACGCATCCGCAATCGTGAAGGCACCAACGATCTTATAGCCGAAAATAAATCCGACAACAAAGTTGATCAACAGTTCTGAAAAACTGGCCGGTGCACCAATCGTGATGGTTTCTTCGGTATGCACAAATAAACCCAGTTGCTGTTTTCTGCGAAGCTCCAGGGTAAGTACCCAGGCACAGATGATAAAAGCGAGTGCGACAAAAAAACCAAAAGTGTTTACCAGTTTCAGGCCGGATAATTCGATGCCAAAAAGATCCTGGAATACGTAGTATAGGTTGGGATACATTATGATCGGGTCTTAATAAATCGTTAGAGCGGTTATCGCTGCAATGTTACTCAGAAATACTGATACAAAACTGACGGGAATGACCGGCAGCTAATAAAACATCGCTAAAAAAGTAAGGCTCCACTTTTCGTGGAGCCCATACTTACTAACCCATCTATAACAAAACTACATGAAAATTAATTACAGAACTCATCGAACATAGAAATTAAATGCTGTGCCAGCACCTGTGCGGGTCTGCCTTCAATCTGGTGTCTTTCTACCATACTCACCAACTGGCCGTCTTTAAACAGGGCAATCGCCGGTGAAGAAGGTGGATAAGGCAATAAATGGGTTCTCACCTGGTTAACCGCCTCAATATCAAAACCCGCAAAACTGGTGGCCAGCCTGTCCGGACGTTTGCCTGCGTTCTGCACTGCCATTAATACACCTGGCCTGCAACTACCTGCTGCACAACCACATACGGAGTTAATCACCACTAAAGTGGTGCCTTTTTCGGCCAGGGTCTTGTCTACTTCCCCTGCTGATACCATTTCATCAAAACCATTATCGGTTAACTCGGCTTTCATCGGTAACACTATCTCTGCTGGATACATATTCGCTCGTTTATTAGATTAAAACACAAAAGTACAACAAAAGTTGAAACACTAAAGGAGAATGAAAACAGTCGTTATGACACTATTTGAATTTTTAAAGTGTCACTATGGCATAATTTAAATCTTCTTGTATGCCAGAATGTAAGAAAGATAACCGGTAAATCTGATGGTACAGCATTTGTCCAATGATCGTTACCAATTTATTCTAAACAATTAAAACTTATAGCCATGACACTCGTAAAACAAAATCCCGCTTATCTCGGAAACCTGTTCGATGAATTGTTTAACCAGTTCCCTGTTTCCTGGGGTAAAGATGCGCAGGCCCTTAGCTCAGCTCCTGCCAACATTCATGAAACCAAAGATGGTTACCACATTGAGATGAATGCACCCGGACGCAACAAAGAAGATTTTAAAATCAATGTGGAAGAGGGTTTACTCACCATCAGTTTCGAAAAGAAAGAAGAAACTGAAAAGAAAGAACATAAGACCCTGCGCAGAGAATTCAACTACCAGAGCTTTTCAAGAAGTTTCAGTCTGGATGACAAGATCAATTCTGCAGGTATCCAGGCAAAGTATGAGAACGGTATCCTGAAACTGTTCCTGCCTAAAAAAGAAGAAGTCATTGTTACCCCCAAACAGATCGCCATTCTGTAAAGGATAACTGAAAATAACATACTGTTTCATAAGCAGTTGGTTTTGGTTTACGCCCCGTGTTTTTACCCGGGGCTTTTTTATGAAATTTCTCTCCAAAACGGTAATATTCCGACCACTGAGGCTACTCATAGAAAAAAGCTGTATGAACCGGTTTACAGGTTGGTTATTCCTGCTCCTATTTACGCCCGCATTGCAGGCGCAGCAACCCCGTTCTTCCCTGTTATGGGAAGTGAGCGGAAATGGATTGCAGCAGCCCTCCTACCTGTTCGGCACTTTTCACCTGCTTTGTAAGGGCGATTTTACCGTAACGCCCGAACTGGAAAACAAACTCAGGGCTTCGAAGCAGTTTTACGGGGAGCTGAAAATGGACGATCCCGGACTGCTGCAGGCCAGCATGCTATCGAAGCTGATGATGCAGGGGCATACCCTCCAAAGCCTGATCGGAGAAACGGATTACAGCAACGTTAGCGAGAAATTTCAATCCATTACCGGCATGCCCATCACCCTTTTTAATACTTTCAAACCTTTTCTGAGTCTCAGTATGCTGGTGCAGAAAGGGGCAGATTGCCCCGACAAAGTGCAGCCCGAAACCGAATTTGTGACAGTGGCCAAAAGACTGCAGCTACCTGTATTGGGATTGGAAACAGTGGAAGATCAGTTGAACGCAATTGACAAAGAGCCACTGGACTCTCAGGTCCTGTCACTGAAAAAGACCATTCTGAATTTTGACAGTGTCAAACTGGTGATGTCGAAAATGATGGCAGTATATCAACTGCGGGATATTGATTCGCTGCAACAGTTTATCACCAGCTCCGGCGGCAATGAAATGTTTACGACCGAAATGATCAATAAAAGAAATGCCAACTGGATACCGGTGATGCAAAGTGCCATGAAATCGCTGCCCAGTTTTTTTGCCGTGGGGGCAGGTCATCTGGGTGGAACAGCAGGACTGATCAGCTTATTGAGAAAAGAAGGATACCGGGTAACCCCATTAAAGTTTTAATTTAGCCGGATGTCCGCCGAAAAGGAATTTATCACTTTACTGAACCAACATCAGAAAATTGTATACAAGGTTTGTAACCTGTATATGGATCTGCATGCCGACCGTGAAGACCTTTTCCAGGAAATTACTTTACAGGCATGGAAAGCCTATGGCAATTTCCGGGGAGATGCCAAGTTCTCTACCTGGTTATACCGCGTGGCATTAAATACGGCCATCACTTATTTCCGGAAAGAGAAAAGACAGCCGGCCATTTATACCACCGACAGTCTTCCGGAAAAACAACAGGAAGGGGCAGATCCGATTGAAGAACAGGTGAAAGCGATGTATGCGGCCATTGGTACCCTATCGAAAATTGACAAAGCCATTGTGATGTTATACCTCGAAGACTATGATTACAAAGAAATCGGAGAAATGATGGGGATCACCGCTAACAATGTGGCCGTTAAAATGAACAGGATAAAAACCAGGCTTAAGGAAGAAACGCAAAAAACCGCCGCTAATTACTGAGTTATTATGGAATTAGATGAACTGAAATCATTACTTAATCAAAAGCTGACCACCGCTCATTCCGGCAGGTCTTCGGATGATATTGCCCATCTTCTCACCCGGAAAACCAGTTCGGTTATCGACAAACTGAAACGGAGTCTCTGGATAGAGATCATATCCTGCATTGTCATCATTTTGGGATTCGGTTATATTGGTATTGCGGGCAGTTACCGATCACTGAGAATCTATTTTTCTGTATTTGCCATACTGGCGATCGTTTTCCTTTTCATTGTGATTTACCTGCTGAGAAAAACACAGGCGCTAAGTGCTACTTCCCTCCCGGTGAAAAGCAACCTGCAGATGATCGTCAGCATTATCGAAGCTTTTATGAAAAGGTATTTCCAGTTTACCATCGGACTGATACCGGTTTGTGTAATTTTTTCTTTTTTATTGGGATACAACGAACCCATGTCGATACCGGAAGTTGACAAAGTAACTTCTTCCCTGTTTACACATCTCTGGCAGATGCTGTTGTTTCTCGGCCTCTACATAGTGGCACTGTCTATCGGTATTTATTATTTTGCTAAATGGTACCTGCGGAAATTATACGGACGTTATGTAGCACAACTGAAAGAGTGCATTGCTGAGCTAGAAGAACAACAATAATCTTTATTCGCAACCCTGTTTCCGGCGGGTATCAATCAGGTACTGGATTTTCCAGTTACCGTTCTGGCGGATCATCTGAAAGGAATTTACCCCACAATGACTGAACTGGCCGTTGAAATAAAAATGGTAAGGTGTCCAGACACTGGCCAGCGGACCATCTATTTTCACCACATCAAATGTGATCCTTTCATCGGCAGCGGCTTTGGGCATGGTACCCACTACAGTGGCGAAATCAACTAATTTTTCGTTTTTGATCCTGATGCCGCCGTCTTTATCACGAACAATGGTTTGTAACAAAGCACTGTCTGCAAAACAGGCCAGCAAAGCTTTGCTGTCTGAATTACGCATGGCAGTGAAAAGGTTGCCGATGGCTATTTTTACAGAATCTTCTGCAGAACCTGTTTGGGCGCTGCCGGTAGTTGTTACCAGAATCGATAGAACCAAGAGTACTTTATACATAACGTGATTTTAGCTAAAAATAAACGGAAAACAAATACATTTCTGTTAATTGGGATGAATGACAAAGAACGCCGTTAGCTGTATGACCGGATTATTCGATAAATTGTAGCTTCAATCCCATCCGTTTAACAGAACCTATCATGAACCGGTTAGAAGTCCTTTTTTGGTTATGCGCCGGTATTGTGTTTTACAGTTTCGTTGGGTATGGGCTCCTGCTGCTGATCTGGGCCAGCATCAAACAACTGTTCCCGCCCGCTGCTTTTGTACCCACCGAAAGGTTTGAACCAGCAGTAACCCTTGTCATCCCCTGTTATAACGAAGCGGCTGTACTGGAGGAGAAGATCGCGAATTGCCGCTCACTGCAATACCCTGACGATAAACTGACACTGATCTTTATCACAGATGGTTCCACTGATCAGTCTGTCGAGATCATTGAAAAACACCCGGAAATTCGGTTACTCCATCTCCCCGAAAGAAAAGGCAAAACAGCGGCAGAAAACAGGGCCATGCAGTTTGTACAAACACCCATTGTTATTTTTTCGGATGCCAATGCCTTATTAAACCCCGAAGCCATCCGGCAGATGATCATTCATTTTGCTGATGACCGTACCGGCTGTGTTGCCGGAGAAAAGAAAATAGCCGTACAACGTACAGCCAATGCCGGAACTGCGGGTGAAGGAATTTACTGGCGTTATGAATCCTGGCTCAAAAAACTGGATTCGCAATGTAATAGTGCGGTGGGTGCTGCCGGAGAACTGGTTGCCTTCCGTACAGCTTTGTACCGGCCTTTACCGGAAGACACCATCCTGGATGATTTTATGCAATCCATGCAGATAGCTGCGGCAGGTTACCGGATCGCGTATGAGCCCAAAGCCTGCGCCACAGAAAAAGCATCTGCCAATGTGCGGGAGGAATTAAAAAGAAAAATCCGCATCGCCACCGGCAGCTGGCAGGCGATGAAACGTTTACGCGGCCTTCTAAGCTGGCAAAAAACACCGGCACTCTGTTTTCAGTATTTTTCACACCGGATATTACGCTGGGCAGTAACGCCTTTCCTGCTCATCGTTTTATTATTGCTGAATGTATTTCTCTGGATAGAAGGAATCTTTTTGTATGAACTGCTTCTTTATTTACAGGTCTGTTTTTACCTGACAGCATGGATGGGTTACTCACTCCGTAACAGGCAATTATCCCTGCAATGGTTTTTTGTTCCGTTTTATTTCTGTGTAATGCATTATGCAGTATTGGCGGGATGGATACAATACTGCACTAAAAAACAGCTGGATGGAATCTGGGAGAAAGCAAACAGATCTGACTACTGATTTTCCGTTAAGCGGTCACCCAGCGCTTCTCTGCACAATTGAAGAAGGTTGGGGATTCAGCCTGTAAATGAATTCCAAAAAATAACCCGAATCTCCTTGTGGTGAAATCCGGGTTATTGTATACTCTGCTAACGTAAGAAATATTTACTACCTGAGATATCCCAGAATTTTCAGCATACTCTGCGCTGTTTGTTCTTTGGCATATACCCAGTCGATCAGTTTCCCGTTTTTATCATATTCCACAATCACGTGTTTGGGCGAAGGGATCAGGCAATGTTTGATACCTCCATACCCGCTGATCTGGTCCTGGTAAGCACCTGTATGAAAGAATCCTACATAAAGCGGTTCCTTGTTATCAGCCGCATCTTTCGGATCAGTGGAAGCAATCTTGGGCAGGAACACTTCATTGATATGTTCTTCCGAATCGTAATAATCGTGGCTGTCGCAGGTGATACCACCCAATACCACCCGGTGATATTCATTGTCCCATTTATTCACCGGCAGCATCAGGAATTTTTCACCGATACCCCAGGTATCCGGCAGTGTGGTAATGAAAGAAGAATCGATCATATACCAGCACTCACGGTCGTTCTGGATTTTCTGCCCGATCACACTGTAAATATGCGCCATACTTTCCCCAACGGTAAAACTGCCAAACTCTGTATAGATATTCGGCATCGGCACTTTCGCTTTTTTACAGGCTTTTTTGATATTACTTACGATCTCATTGATCATAAACTGGTAATCGTATTCAAATCCCAGCGAGTGTTTGATGGGAAAACCGCCACCGATATTGATCGAATCCAGTTCGGGACAGATCTTTTTCAGCTGACAGTATAAGTTGATGATCTTATTCAGCTCTGACCAGTAATAGATATCATCTTTGATTCCTTTGTTGAGGAAGATATGCAGCATTTTCAGCTGAAACTTATCTTCATATCCTTCGATCTCATCTACATAAAATTCCAGGATATCTTTGGCCCTGATACCGAGGCGGGATGTATAAAACGGGAAATTAGGCTCTTCCTCCGCCGCTACACGAATTCCCAGACGGAAAGGCACTTTGGCACTGCGCTTATAGGCCTGCAGTTCTTCTTTATTATCGAGGATGGGAACCACATTTTTAAAACCGGAATTGATCAGTTTGGCAATCCGCGAAGTATAGTTTTTCTGCTTGTATCCGTTGCAGATGATATAGGTTTCCTTATTGATCTTCCTGCGCTGGTACAAACGGTTGATGATCTCGATATCATACGCATAGGATGTTTCGAGATGGATATTATGCTTGAGGGCTTCTTCTACGATAAAAGAAAAGTGAGAACTCTTGGTGCAATAGCAATAAAAATATTCCCCTTCGTATTTGTGTTTTTTAAAAGCATTTTCAAACATCTTCTTCGCCTTGTTGATCTGCATACCGATCTTGGGCAGATAGGTCAGTTTCATCGGCGTACCATACTTATCAATCAGCGATTTCAGATCAAGACCATTGAATTCGAGATAACCATCATCATTCTGGTCAAACCCTTCTTGTGGAAAATGGAAAGTCTGGTTAACCAGCGAAGTGTAGGTATTATTCATTTACGGGGTAGTGGGTTAGATAGTGAACTTGCCTTTTTTAGCAGGTACAAAAATAACAGTTTGTTCAGTTTATCGGCCAAAAAAATAAACCCTGCTTTTACATCTCCGCGGGCGGGAAAAACAGCCCCGGCATATACCGGCTACAGCACAAAAAAACCGGAACAGTTTACCTGCTCCGGTTACGTATGTTGGTAGCTGATCTTATTTTACAGAATCTACCAGTGCTTTGAAGCTGGCGGGTTCGTTCATAGCCAGATCGGCCAGTACTTTACGGTTCAGATCGATACCTTTTGTGCTCAGTTTGTTGATGAACTGGCTGTAGGTGATCCCTTCGGCTCTTACAGCGGCGTTGATACGCGCAATCCATAACTGGCGGTATTCACGCTTTTTCAGTTTACGGCCCACATAACTGTAGGTCATACCTTTTTCAACAATGTTTTTGGCAACGGTATATACGTTTTTACGCTTACCGTAGAAGCCTTTTGCTTGCTTCAGGATTCTTTTTCTCCTGGCTCTTGATGCTACTGCATTTTTTGAACGTGGCATACTATAATTTTTTGGAACCGGTTGCTATACAGCGAACAGGTTGTGTTTTTGAATGATGGATAACTTTCTGGTCGCTGAATTAGCCCTTTAAACGTAATAAACGCAGAACAAAGTCCTTATTGGTAGAACCTACCAGACCTTTTTTGTTCATCGCTCTTTTGCGTTTTTTGGATTTTTTCGTCAGGATGTGACGTTTGAAAGCTTTCTGGAAAGTGATCTCTCCGGTTCCAGTAACCTTGAAGCGCTTCTTGGCGCTTGAGTTGGTTTTTACCTTTGGCATGTTAATAATCTATTGAAAGATTACACCCTGCTGGCGTTCCTGCACAGGCAGGAAACTTGTTGAGCCATACGGGAAAATGGGCTGCAAAGGTAAGGAGATTTGGCTATATTTCAAGCCAATAGAGGGAGGATAATTAACAATTAGCAATTAGCAATTAAAAATCAATACGTTTACATATACTATAAATTATTAATTTTTAATTGCTAATTGCTAATTTTTAATTCCAGCTAGGAGGCTGCTTTTTTCTTGCTGCTGGTCTTCGGTGTAAAGATCGCGAACATCCGCTTTCCTTCCAGCTTGGGCATACTTTCCAGTACACCGGATTCGGCAAGGCGTTCTGCAAATTTCAGCAATAAAAGCTGTCCGCGGTCCTGGAACATGATGGCACGTCCCTTGAACTGTACATAGGCTTTTACTTTATTACCGTCTTTCAGGAATTTTTCTGCGTGTTTGGCTTTAAAGTCGAAATCGTGATCATCGGTTCCCGGTGTAAAACGGATCTCTTTCACCTCACTCTGCTTGGAATTGGCTTTCATCTCCTTTTCCTTCTTCTTCTTCTCGTAGAGGAACTTTTTGTAATCGATCACTTTACAAACAGGGGGATCGGCGGTTGGAGAAATCTCTACCAGATCCAGCTCCTGCTCCTGCGCAATTTTCAGCGCTTCCATGGTGGAGTAAACGCCAACTGTTACATTGTCGCCAACCAGTCGAACCTGTGGTACCCGTATTCTTTCGTTGATACGATGTTCAGGCTCGGGCTGCCTGTTAAACCTGGGATTAAATCTTCCGCCCCCTCTTGGTGGTAATGCCATTAAAACTTGTTTAGTGAATAATTGATTTGTTGTTAAAGATATACAATTGGCGATTATTCGCCTGATTTACGATTTTCTATTTCATCCCGGATCATTTCCACGAAGGAAGCGATGTCCTGACTTCCCAGATCACCCTTACCCTGTCTGCGCACTGACAACTGGTTTTCGTTCATCTCTTTCTCTCCTACCACCAGCATATATGGCACCCGCATCAGTTCGGTATCCCGGATCTTTTTACCGATCTTCTCCTGTCTGTCATCCACTTCTACCCTTACGCCTGCTTTTTTCAGTTGTTTCTGAACAGCCAGGGCATAGTCCATGAATTTATCACTGATCGGCAGGATCTTCACCTGTAACGGTGCCAGCCATACCGGGAATTTACCTGCATAATGCTCCAGCAGGAACCCGATAAACCTTTCATGTGTACCCAGCGGTGCCCGGTGGATGATCAACGGTACTTCCGGCGAATTGTCTTTATTGGTGAAAGAAAGATTGAACCTGCGACCCTGTGCAAAATCCACCTGGTTAGTGGCCAGTGTAAACTCCCTGCCAATCGCACTCCAGATCTGTACATCGATTTTTGGTCCGTAGAAAGCGCCTTCATCCTGCACTTCTACAAAAGGCGTTCCGCTTTCGATCAATACCTGGCGAACCATTTCTTCGGTCTCCAGCCACAGTTCGGGTTCATTGATATATTTCTGACCCAGTTTAGCGGGGTCATGTAAACTTAAACGCATCACATATTTATCGATTCCGAAGATCTCAAAATACTTCAGGTACATATCGTTCACCGCCTTGAACTCCTGCGCAAACTGTTCCTTGGTACAATAGATATGCGCATCGTTCATGTGCAGGCAACGTACCCGCATCAGCCCGAATAATTCTCCGCTCTGCTCGTAACGGTAACAGGTACCATACTCCGCCAAACGGTAAGGAAGGTCTTTGTAACTCTTCTGCTCCGCATCAAATATCTTATGGTGGTGCGGACAGTTCATCGCTTTCAGGTAATACTTGGTTCCATCCAGTTCCATGGGTGGAAACATACTATCCTGGTAATAAGGAAGGTGTCCGCTGGTGATGTATAAATTCTCTTTGGCGATATGCGGTGTAACCACGCGTTTGTAGCCGGCATCTTCTTCTGTTTCCTTGGCCAGTTTCTCCAGTTCTTCGATAATGATACTGCCATTGGGCATCCAGAGGATCAGGCCCGGGCCGATATCTTCATCCATGGTAAAAATGCTGAGTTCCTTGCCCAGTTTGCGGTGATCGCGTTTTTTGGCTTCTTCCAGCATGACAATGTATTCGTCGAGTTCTTTCTGGTTAGGGAAAGTAACGCCGTATACACGGGTCAGCATTTTGTTTTTCTCGTTCCCCTTCCAGTAAGCACCGGAAATATTGGTGAGTTTGATGGCTTTGATCAAACCGGTTTCAGGAATATGTGGCCCGCGACAGAGATCGGTAAAAGAACCCTGTGAATAGAAAGTAATTTCACCATCATTCAGGTTCTGCAGCAAGTCCAGTTTGTATTCATCTCCTTTCTCTTCAAAATAGGCCACAGCTTCTGCCTTCGGCATTTCCTTGCGGATATAGCGGTTACCCTGTTTGGCCAACTCGTTCATTTTTTTCTCAAGCACCAGCAGGTCGTCTTCCGTCATTTTGCGGTCGCCGAGGTCCATATCGTAATAAAAACCTTTGTCCAATGCAGGTCCTACCCAGAATTTCACACCGGGATACAACTGTTCTACCGCTTCTGCCATCAGGTGGGCAGAAGAATGCCAGAACGTGTTTTGTCCTTCCGCGTCGTTCCAGGTTAATAATTTCAGTGAAGCATCACTCGTAATGGGCCGGGTTGCGTCCCATACCTGACCATTCACACTTGCGGCCAATACTTTTTTAGCAAGGCCTTCGCTGATCGACTTAGCGATATCCAAAGCAGTAACACCACTTTCGTATTGTCTTACTGCGCCATCCGGGAAACTGATACTAATCATAGTCTTGTAAATCAACCTCTTTTTTAGAAATGCAAAAGTAAAGAATAAACAGCACCTAAAACGGGGCAAGCCGGTTTTGACCCGAAAAACCTTAACGCTTCTTTAGTAAGGGTTACTATATTGCAAGCGTAGATTTGTCACATGAGATTGAATTTGACCCTTTTCTTTCTTTTATTGCTCAGTTTTAGCGCCCAGGCCCAGAAAATGACGGGGATCTGGCGTGGTTATTTCAGTTCATCGAGCGGTATTTACCGGGAGGGGTTCAAAGAAGAGACCTATAAATACGAGATTCAGTTGGATCAACAATCCAATAACAGCGTAAAAGGGGTCACTTATTCCTACAAAACCACGGTTTTTTACGGAAAAGCGGAGTTGAACGGTATCTACACCCCTACTTCCAAAAGTATCATTATCAAAGAAACCAGGCTGGTTGACCTTAAGATCGGTGATAAAAGTGAGCCCTGCCTCATGACCTGTTACCTGGATTATTCCCGCATTGGCAAGCTGGAAGTGTTATCAGGAACCTTTATTTCTACCAATGTTAAAGACAAGGGCGATTGCGGCAGCGGCCGGGTGTACCTGGAAAAAGTGGTTGAATCTGATTTTAAAAAGGAGGACTTTTTACTGAAGAAGAAACCTGCCGATACCAGTAAAACCCTTTCGGAACTGCTTACCCAAAAAGCCCCCAAACCAACCACTAAACAGCCCGCCAACGGTAAACCCAAACCTGTTATTGCGAAAGCTGCTCCCCAACAATCCATTGACAAAACCTCTGTTAAACCCGGTACAAAAAAAACAGTGATCCCTACCAAACCATTGGTGAAAACGCAAACTGCACCCGTAAAAAAGCCGGCTACCAGAACAGCACCACCGGCCGGCAAACCTGCAACTACGGCAAAACCAGCAGACCGAATTCCGGAGCAACTGATCAATGAACAAAAAGCGGAAGCGGTTACTACGCCCAAGCAAGAGAACCGGGAACGCAAAATGCCGATCCCGAAAGTATTGGTTGAGCGGGAAAATAAAGTGGTGAAAACCATTACCACCTCTGAAGAAAACATACTGATCGATATCTACGATAACGGAACGATCGACAATGATACGATCTCTTTATACCACAATAATGAGTTGGTGATCAGCAGTGAAAAATTGAATACCAAGTCGATAAAGTTGAAAATCAGAAACAATAAAACGGATAATCGTCATGAACTGGTAATGGTAGCTGAAAACCTGGGAGAAATTCCTCCCAATACCGCCCTGATGGTTATCACTGCCGGTAAAGATCGTTATGAAGTGTTCCTCAGCTCAGATGAACAACGTAATGCCAAAGTGATCATCAATTATGTTCCCAAAGAGTAACTGCAGCACCGTTTATAAACGGATATTCCAGGTTACCGAAGGCAGGATCGGGAACAAAGACACTTGTTTGGCAGTTACTTTCAAAGTGCCTGCTGTAGCCGTTCCTTCCTGGTCGTAATAAATGAAATAGGGATTCATACGGCTATACAGGTTATAAACACTGAATACCCAGCTACTGCTGTATTTCCGGATCTTTTTAGGTGTTGGTGTATAGGTAGCTGAAATGTCCATGCGGTGATAGGATTTCATTCGATAGACGTTGATGCGGCTGAATTCCTGTGTAAGCACGCCGGAAACAAAATAAAAACGCTCGGGCAAAGAAGTTGCATTTCCTGTTCCGTACGTAAACACCGACCCCAGCTTCCATTTCGGGTTGAATTCATAACTGGCCACTATTGACAGGTCATGGCGACGATCGTAGCGGCTGGGATATTTGAGTCCATCATTCAGATCAGGGAATTTGCGCCATGTCCAGCTGAGGGTATACCCCACCCAACCGGTCAGTCTGCCTTTCAGTTTGTTTACAAAAAATTCCGCTCCGTAACTCCAGCCCTTGCCAAATACAAATTCTTCTTCCGGATCTTTTAAGGAAGGTGTATACCCTTCGCGGTATTCGATCTGGTTTTCCATGGTTTTGTAATAGGCTTCTACAGAAGTTTCAAACATCCCCTCAGCGAAATTTTTAAAGTAGCCGGCTGCATACTGCCAGCTGACCTGCGGTTTTACACGTATGGTGCTGGGCACCCATAGATCGGTAGGCAGTGTAGAACCAGCATTGGTAACCAGGTGTATATATTGCAGGTTACGAGTAACGGCGAATTTGAGAGACTCATTCTGGTTGATCGTATACCGTAGTGTAGCCCTGGGTTCAATGCCTCCATAGGTTTTCACATTCTGTCCGGGTCCGAATACGGTGCTGTCCTGTTTGTTACCGTAAGCATCCCGCTGGTACAAAGTGTATCTTCCCACCTGTTGAAACATGCTGTAACGGATTCCCATATTCAATTTCAGTGCAGATGTAATTTCCCAGTCGTCCTGGATATAGGCCGACATTTCATTGGCGAATTTTTTAGAAGAATTATTCGGTGTAAATACTACACTGTCCTGGTTGCCGCTAAGAATATTCGGCAGAAAAGTATGGTAGGTATACTGTACCCCGAACCGGATCTTATGTTCGGGTACGGGATAAAAATCCACATCGGTTTTGGCAGTAAGATCGCGGATACCGGAGGAAAGATTGATATTGAAATTATTCTGTCTGCCATCCAGTGCAAAACGGTAATCGTTATACACGAGTGTGGTATTGGCAAAAAGTTGTTTGTTAAACACATGGTTCCAGCGCAGTGTGGCCGTAGAATTACCCCAGGGAATGGTAGTGCTGAAGGAGCGTTTGGTATTGTTAAAGTTGAATTTATCTCTCCCGAAATAACCACTCAGAAACAGTTTGTCTTTTTCTGAAAACTGGTAATTCATTTTGGCATTCAGGTCGTAGAAATAATAACCGGAACCATAATATTCGCTGGTTTTGCTGATCATGGGTTTGGCCAGTGCATCAATATAAGTCCTGCGGGCAGAGATCATATACGAGGCTTTGTTCTTTTTCAAAGGCCCCTGAATAGAAAAGCGGGAAGCGATCAGACCAATACCAGCATCTACCTGTGTTTTGTTCTGGTTGCCTTCTTTCATGGCCACATCCACCACCGACGATAAACGCCCGCCATACTGCGCCGGCATCCCGCCCTTGATCAGGGTTACATTTTTAATCGCATCAGAATTAAACACGGAAAAGAAACCAAAAAGGTGACCGGTATTATATACCACCGCATCATCCAGCAGAATCAGGTTCTGGTCCGGTCCACCACCCCGAACATAAAAACCTGCATTACCCTCGCCGGCATTACGAACACCCGGTAATAATTGCAGGGTTTTCAGAATATCCACTTCCCCTAAAAAAGCAGGTAAAGCTTTGGCCGTATTGATACTCAGTTCAAACTTGCCCATCTGGGCAGTCTTGATATTATTATCTCTCCGCCTGCCGTAGACCGTTACGTTATTGATCTGCGATGAATTGGGTACGAGTAAAATGTTCTGCTGACGATTATCATCGAGAGTCAGTTCAAATTCTTTGGTCTGGTAGCCAACAAAAGAACAGGCAAGAATGAGCTTTCCCTTTTTAACGGTGATGGAGTAAAAACCATACTGGTTACTCAACACCGTTTTGCTTTCGGGCCGGACACTGAGACTGGCCCCGATCAGGGTTTCGCCGCTGAGAGAGTCTTTGATATAGCCATTCAGGGTAAATTTATCCTGCGCAACTGCAGTAATACAGGCCAGACAGGAAACCCACAAAATCAATAATTTCCGCATAATAATCTTCTTCCAACAAAAAAGGAACAGTAAAGTTGTTCCCTGCCCTTGTTCATTCTGTTATCGTTTGTGCCGCATATCAATGGTATCCTTCAGTTCTCCGCAGTTGAGCATTTTTTTCGGGATAAAAGGATTCCTGACTTCAATGCTGTTACTTAACCAGGTAGCACCCTGATCGCTGAAAGCTTCTGCACAATAGAAATGATAGATTACCTGTCCGTCGTAATGAACCGTGCGGATCAGGTCGTACAATTGCTCTCCCACCAGTTGAAAAGACCTGCGCTGGTCGGCTATTTTGGACTCGCCCAGCAATCCTTTCAGCTCTGCAGAAATACCCATAGAATAGGTTCTGGCAGTAGCAATCACATTGGTATCTGCCTTTAATTCATCCAGTTTCAGGCTATCTGTGGCCAGCAGCATCCGGCGCGAAGCCTGAACAATGCCGGAGTCTTTCTCCGTAATAAACTGCTCTTTTAAAGCGTAATACCCGTTCAGCACTTCGCCAAACGACTGATTAAACGCTTCAGAATTAGCGCTTTGGGCCAGCGCCGTTTGGGTAGATGCCGTATTTGCCGGGGCTTTTGCTTCCTGGTCGCCGTTTTTACAGGACACCAGAAAAAGCAGGCCAAAAAAGAGCAGATAGGTCCGCATAAGGAAAAATTTAGTACCCAAATTTAAAGCAAATAGAATTGGGAGCTGTTTGCATTTACCTTTGCGCACTTAAATACTTGTTAAGAGATGTTGATAGGATTCCAGAATGTTACGTTTGAGTTTGGTGCAAGGGTGATTGTTGAAGACGCTACCTGGCATATACAGCCCGGCGACCGGATTGGCCTGATCGGGTACAATGGTACCGGAAAATCCACTTTGCTGAAAGTGCTGGTGGGAGAATATACCCCCTCTAAAGGAACCGTAGAGAAGAGCAAGGAAACCACGATTGGCTACCTGCACCAGGATCTGCTGAGCTTTGATACCAACGATAATATCACCGAAGTAGCATTAAGCGCTTTTGAAAGGGTGCGCGAACTGGAGAAAGAGATTGAGAAACTGGGACATGAACTGGAGCAGGATTCTGAAAACGAAGCCCTGCTGATCCGCTATACCGATGCCCTGCACGAGCTGGATGTACTGGATGGCTATAATATTCACCACAAAGCGGAAGAAGTACTGCATGGACTGGGTTTCAGCAACGAAGACCTGGTTAGGCCGTACAAAGAGTTTAGCGGAGGCTGGCGCATGCGTGTATTGCTGGCTAAGATGATTCTGCAGCAGCCGGATGTATTGCTGATGGATGAACCTACGAACCACCTTGACCTACCCTCGATCGAGTGGCTGGAGAAATACCTGCTGCATTATAAAGGCAGTGTGGTCATTGTGAGTCACGATAAATTTTTCCTGAACCGGATGGTGAATAAGATCGTGGAATTGTACCAGCAGCAATTACATATCTATTCTGGCGATTATGAATTTTATGAGCAGGAGAAAATGATCCGGATCGATATGCAGCAAAAGGCTTTTGAGAACCAGCAGGATTATATCAGGCAGCAGGAACGGTTCATTGAGCGTTTTAAGGCAAAAGCCAGTAAGGCCGCACAGGCGCAGAGTGTACAAAAGCGCTTAGACAAGATCGAAAAGATTGAAGATGTAAAACTGGAACGCCCCGATCTGCGGATCAATTTCCAGTTAGACAAAGTACCCGGCAAAGTATTGGTGCACCTGAAAGATGTGAGTAAAAATTTTGGCAAGCTGAAGATCGTTGAACATGCCGTAGCAGAAATAGAACGGGGAGATAAAATTGCGCTGATCGGTGCCAACGGTAAAGGTAAATCCACCGTGTTGCGCATGATTGCCGGTACCGAGCAATTTGAGGGAGAAAGGATCTGGGGACATAATGTAGAAGAAAGCTTTTACGCCCAGCACCAGTTGGAAGCCCTGACCCTGAATAATAACCTGCTGGAAGAACTGCAGCAATGCGGCAGCAAAAAAACAGATGTGGAACTGCGTGCCCTGCTGGGTGCTTTCCTGTTCAGCGGAGATGATGTAGACAAGAAGATCAAAGTACTGAGCGGAGGAGAAAAAGCCCGGGTAGCATTGGCCAAAACCATTGTGAGCAAAGCCAACTTCCTGATTCTGGATGAGCCTACGAACCACCTGGATATGCATTCGGTAGAACTGCTGGCCCAGGCCCTGAATAAATATGAAGGCAGTTATATCCTCGTTAGTCACGACCGTTATTTTATTTCGATGACGGCGAATAAGATCTGGGAGATCGTGGATCACCAGATCAAAGAATTCAAAGGCACTTACCAGGAATGGGTGGATTGGAATGAGCGGATGGCCAAGATCAATGCCGAGAAACAGAAACTGGGTGTACCCGACATTAAACCGGAACCGGCACCGGTAGCCAAACCCGTAGTAGCCGAAAAAGCACCTGCTACGCCCATCAACCGCGAATTACAAAAGGAACTGCAGAAGGAACAGCGGCGCTTGAGTAATGTAGAAACCCAGTTAACCAAAGCCAAGGAAGAAGAAACCCGTTTTGAGAACGCGCTGGGCGATCCGGCCAATTATGCCGACAAGGATAAATTTGTAAAGATCGAAGCCGATTATAAAAAAGCGAAAGCAGAACGCGAACGCCTGGAAAAAGAATATGAAACCGTTTTTGAAAAAGTAATGGAACTCGAAGGACAGTCTTAACCACCCGCTGTCATCGCTTTCATAAAATCACTAACCAGGTAACTGATCATTTTGCCTGTTCCGGGATTGGTTCTGCCATCAGATAACTGAACGGCTCCCTCGCAGATATGCAGGTATGCCACTTTGCTGTCAGCCGCCGCAAAATTTACAAACTGCCTTGCATGATTGAGCGAGATACCTGCCGGACTGGTAGCACTGCTGAGCGTATGTTCAATACAGTCCAGATCCAGTTCCAGTCCGCAAAAAGTATCACTGGTAAAATCAGCCGCATGGCCCACGGCCTGCAGGAAAGTACGTTTTTCGTGTATGAAAATGTCTTCGTAAGTGATACAATCCACAAAAGGATTGTTCACAATATCCATCCACACATTCTGCGGCAGGTAATTCTCGTGTAAACACAAAACACAGTATTTCTCCAGGTACCCATCCGCTTCTGCATAACTGAACCCATTGCCGCTATGCCTGCCTTCCATGGGCCTGAAATCGGCATGGGCATCCAGGTTAATGGCATTGATCTGCGCAATGGGGATCACACCTGCCTTATAAAATCCTTTGGCGGCACCTTTGATGCAGGGATAGGAATTGTTATGTCCGCCACCAATCACGATCGGGATCTTTTTATTCTGGGTAATGATATGGATCAACTGCTCCACTTCATCATCAATCGCATTAACGGCGTGACGATAGGCAGCGAGTCGTTCTTCCTGATCGTGAGCATTCTGTTCGATCAGCCGCTCCATCTCAGAAAAATCAAAATGTCCCAGCAACATGATATTACTTCCTTCAAAAAAATCATTGCTCTGCACGTTCAGGAAAGCCTGCAGGAAAGCCAGCCAGGCAGAGTCGGCACCACCAATGCCCATATTGGCTTTTACACCGATATCTTCCGGGATGCCCAGTAACACAAAAGAAGCGGATGATTGCTGTAAAGAAGCTTCCAGTTGATGTGGATCGGCCAGTACCTGTAAACGTTCGCCCAGTTTGGTTTCAAAACGACGGATCCGGGTAAGCGAGAGAACATCCTGTTTATGGTAAAACTTGAAGTGGCTCATATGGCTAAGTTTAACTGGATAAAGAAGCAGCTACGATGAACAGTACTTACCTAAATATACTTAAATAAACACACCGTTGAGCATCACCTGATCAATCAGGTTGGTACCAAATGCATAGGGCAGATAGGCCAGCGAAGGAATCGGTTGGGTAAAGATGAGGTTGGCCCTTTTACCCGGGGTAATGCTGCCCAATTCCTGCCCCAGATCCATCGCATACGCACCGTTCAGCGTAGCGGCATTGATGGCTTCTTCCGGCAGCATTTTCATCTGGATACAACTCATGGCCACCACCAGGTTCATATTGCCGCTGGGACTGGATCCGGGATTAAAATCAGAAGCCAATGCGAGGGCACAGCCATTGTCCAGCAAGGTTCTGGCAGGCTGAAAAGGCATCCGAAGAAAAAAAGCGGCAGTAGGCAACAAGGTTCCGATGGTTGGCGAACTAGCTAATGCATGAATAGCCTGTTCATCCATTGTTTCGAGATGATCTACCGATATAGCACCCAGCTTCACCCCTGTTTCTGTACCACCGGAAAGATGCAGCTGGTTGGCGTGGATTTTGGGTTTGAGGCCAATAGCCATTCCGGCAAGGCAGATGCGTTCGGTTTCAACAGGACTGAAAAAGCCTTCTTCACAAAACACATCAATATAATCGGCCAGTTTTTCTGCGGCAATGGCGGGGAGCATTTCATCGATGATGAGCCGGATATACCTCTCATGGTCTTCTTTGTAAGCGGTTGGATAGGTATGCGCTCCCAGAAAAGTAGCTTTGATGGGGATAGATGATTTTTCTTTCAGGCCTTTGATTACCCGCAGCATTTTGAGTTCACTTTCTACCGTAAGTCCATACCCGCTTTTGATCTCAATGGCACCGGTTCCGAGTTTCATCAGCATCTGCAGTCGCTGCCAGGCCTGTTCTAATAGTTCGTCTTCTGAAGTATCCTGTAATTTTCGGGCTGACTGGAGAATGCCACCACCTCTAGCGGCAATTTCGGCATAAGAAAGGCCCTTGATCTTATCCACGAATTCTGCTTCCCGGCTGGCAGCAAATACCAGGTGGGTATGGCTATCGCACCAGGTGGGTAATATGGTAGCGCCTTTTGCATCATACACTTCCTCAGAGGCTACTGCGGTTGTAGCTGCCAGTTCGGCCATAGTACCATATTCACTGATCTTTCCGTCGCGGATGCGTAACCAGGCATGTTCGATCACCGGTAGCTCTGCCATTTCTTTTCCCCGCAACAAATGTGTGGTAGACCGAACATTTACGAGTTGATGTATGTTGGTGATCAGGAGGTTCATACGGGCAAATTAACCAGAATCTGAAGAATCCCCAACAATGCCCTAATTTTCGTTTATGATCTGTCAATTGATAGTAGTTAGATATCCCAAATGGTTGGGATGGGCAGGTTTCCTGTCCATGGCTGTTTTCCGTTTACCGCTCCTCTTTAATAAACAAATCCGTTTCTGGAAACTTATGGGCTGCGGCCGTAACGGCACATTCGACAAAACACCTGATTGGCGGCAATGGGCGGTTTTATTAGTTAGGAGTGAAGAGTTAGGAGTTAGGAGTTATTCTTCCACTCCAGACTCCCCACTCCCCACTCCAGACTTTTTCTCCTCCTGGTGGAAATGCTTTGGTTGCGAAAAATGGGAACTGCTGCTGGAACCCATCGAGGGACATGGCACCTGGGATGGGCAGCAATGTTTTGGGGAGCTACCCAAGCAGACAGACTATGCAGGTTTGATCGGTATTCTTACCCGGGCCACCATCCGCGTAAGCAAACTGGGAAGTTTCTGGAGAAATGTGGATGGTGTTGCGTCGCAAATGGCTGGTGCTGATGGTTTTATCACTTCTTTGGGCATTGGCGAAGTACCCTGGCTCAAACAGGCCACTTTCAGCATCTGGCAAAGCCGGGAACAAATGAAACAGTTTGCG
>DASWXD010000082.1:0-3664 GCA_036405675.1 Sediminibacterium sp. | reverse complement strand
CCCCGTATAACGCTTATGAAGATCAGGCATAATATATCACTCCGTCCCTATAACAGTTTTGGCATCGATGTTTCTGCCAGATCCTTTGCTGCTTTTACTTCAGTAGAGGAACTGGCAGAACTGGTAACAGGCAATACCATTCCTGCAACAGATCCGTTACTGATTCTCGGTGGCGGCAGTAATGTGCTACTTACCCAAAATATAAATGGCTGGGTACTGAAGAATGATCTGACAGGCATAGAACTGCTGAAAGAAGATGAGGAGCACTACTATGTTAAAGCCCAGGCAGGTGAAAACTGGCACGGGTTTGTACAATATTGTATTGCCCATCAATACGCGGGTATAGAGAATCTTAGCCTGATACCGGGCAATGTAGGCGCTTCTCCCATGCAGAATATCGGCGCGTATGGCGTGGAGATCAAAGATGTATTTCACGAGCTCAGGGCCTATGACCTGCTGGAAAAGACCATCCGGCATTTCGGATTGGAAGACTGTGCCTTCGGTTACCGTGAAAGTGTTTTCAAGAACCGGTACAAAGGCCGATACGTGATCCTTGATGTAACTTATCGTCTCAATAAAAAACCTGATTTTCATACCAGCTATGGAGCTATTGCGCAGGAATTGGAGCGGATGGGTATACAGGAACTCAGCATCCAGGCAGTTTCGCAGGCGGTGATCCAGATCCGCAGCAGTAAACTACCCGATCCCAAACAGATCGGCAATGCCGGCAGTTTTTTCAAGAATCCTGTGATCAGTAGCGGACAGTACGATATCCTGCAGGCACAATATCCCGCTATACCCGGTTATGCTGCCGGTGAAGGATATACCAAAGTTGCCGCAGGGTGGCTAATTGAACAATGTGGCTGGAAAGGCTATCGAAAAGGAGATGCCGGTTGTTATGAGAAACAGGCGCTGGTACTCGTGAATTATGGAAAAGCCAGCGGACAGGATATCCGGGAGTTGTCCCAATCCATTATTGATTCTGTTAAGGAAAAGTTCGGAATCCTGCTAGAAAGAGAAGTCAACATTATCTGAGCGTTCTACGCAACTGTGTCTGTAAAAGTAAAAGAGGGCCATCAAACGATGGCCCTCTTTGTAGGTTACTACTAATCCAATACGATTAATAATATTTCAATTTCATTTCAACGCGACGGTTCAGGCTGCGGCCTTTGGCTGTTTTATTATCAGCTACGGGTCTGGAAGAACCAAATCCTTCATGTGTCATACGACCCGCATCAATGCCACCTTTAGTAGTCAGGTAGTCATAAACTGCCTGTGCACGTTTATGGCTCAGAGGCTGGTTGATCTTGTCGCTACCGGTATTATCAGTATGACCTTCAATATCCAGTTTCAGGGCTGCATCTTCTTTCAGGATCGCAGCTACATCGTTCAGTGACTTGAATGATTTAGCCAGCAGTTTGTTGCTTCCGGTGGCAAAGAAAATATTCTTGGCACTGGCTGCTACTTTTTTCACGATCTCTTCTTTGATAACAGGGCAACCATTGTTCTCGCGAACACCTGGTACATCCGGACATTTATCTTCTTCGTCATTGATACCATCTTTATCGCGATCAGGAATCGGACAACCCTGGTAACGAGCTACACCTGCTTCGGTAGGACATTTGTCTTCTTCATCGTTGATGCCGTCTTTATCGGTATCAGGTACAGGACATCCCTGGTATTTAGCCAGACCTTTTACGGTAGGGCATTTATCATTTTCATCATTGATACCATCACCATCTGTATCAGGTACAGGGCAACCGTCGTATTTGGCAATACCGGCAACAGTAGGACATTTGTCTTTGCTGTCGAGGATACCATCACCATCTGTATCTTTTTCAGCCGGTGGTGGTGGTGGCGGAGCTACTACAACTGGTTCTGCTTTTTTCTCTTTCAATGGAGAACCGATACCGATAGAATAAGTCAGGTGGTTAGTAGCAAGATTAGAAATCTTGGCATTATAACCAAATTGGGTGTTAATAAAAGTTCCTTCACCCAGGTTCATCTGCAGACCCACACCATAAGGCATATATGCTGCAAAATAAGTACCTGCGTACATAGAACCACCCAGTCCTACTGTAAAATAAGGAACCAGGAAATGTTTATCTGTTAACAGCTTGAAATTCAGGCTGGCTGATGTTTCCAGTAAAAACCGGCTATTGTCTTGCTGTGAAACACCGGATTTGTAAGAGAAAGGATATTTTACGAATGAACCACCCAAAGATCCCATAAAGTCGATATGCTCAGTCAGTCCTTCAAAGTATTGAAGACCAAGACCCGGAGACATATCACGCACTTTTGTCCATTGTCCGTTATTTAATACAGAAGACAAAGAGCTATGATCAATCAGATCAGCTGTTCTCATGTCTTTCAAAAGGAAGTTAACAGTCAGTGTAGGTCTTTTTTTATAGCTGATTGTGGCAGGCTGAGCTAAAGCTGCAGCTGACAAGCCAAGCGCTATCAGGGAAAAGAGGAATTTCTTCATAATACGAGTTTTAGTATGTATGAAGCAAAAATACAGTCAGAAACTGACTTTTGAAAATTATGATAACTTTATATTATACCCAATTAGTTAAGAGTGCCCTTTTTAACCCTCTCCACTCTTACCCGGGTTAACCCATTTTTCAGGAAACCCAATTTCTGAGCGGCAGATCTGCTCAGGTCTACTACCCTGCCTTTGGCTTTCATCCGGGGATGCATCCTGTCGTTTATTCTTACAATCACCGATCTTCCGTTTTTCAGGTTGGTTACCCGAACCCATGTGTTTAAAGGGAATTGGTTACTGGCAGCGGTCATTTTCTTGTTCCGGAAGATCTCGCCGGTAGCGGTTTTGGTTCCATCCAGGTTGCTGCTGTAAAAGCTGGCGATCCCCTGTAAAGCCCCATCTTCTTTTTTCAGGTTGGATGCTGCATCGTTATCAGCTTCCTTGGTACTATCCCTGGCAATCAGTGAAGAATCCACCTGATTACCTACAGAATCAGTTACTGCCGGCAAACTATCCGGTTGTTCTTTAGTTATAGCCGCATTTTTCTGCCAGATAATGGTTTCTACTTTTACTTTGGTAATGCCCCGCGAGATAAAATCCAACTGGTTGGCGGCTGCCCGGCTAAGGTCTACCACCCGGCCCTTTTTCTTCATCCGGGGGTGCATCCGGTCGTTGATTCTTACCACTACAGACTTGCCATTAAAAAGACTCGTCACTTTTACCCAGGTGTTGAGGGGAAAGTTATTACTGGCTGCGGTGAGCTTATTATTGCGGTATCGCTCCCCCGTAGAAGTCAGGGTGCCATCCAGGTTACTGCTGTAAAAACTGGCAATACCATTCACCGATTTACCTTTGATAATATAACCTGGCGTATCAATTTGTACGGTATCAGGAACGGGTTCTATTTTAACAGAAACTGGAAGTGTATCAACATTATTATTTGATTTATAATTATTTAAAACAGTTTTCTCTACTTTAACTTTAGCCGACCCTGTACGCAGAAAGCCTAATTGTGACACTACTGAACGACTCAGCTGAATCACCGGTGCCGATTTCTTTTTGGAAGTACGGTCGTTGATCCTGACCAGGGCCCATTTGCCGTTTTTGAGATGGGTTACTTTTACCCAGGTTCCCAATGGAAATTGATTAGAGGCGCCGGTAGGCTGTGCATTGTAGAAA
>DASWXD010000081.1:0-3549 GCA_036405675.1 Sediminibacterium sp. | reverse complement strand
TCCCCAGCTTAAAAGCTGGGGATATAAATAGTTTTTTGGGCTTTAGCACATGATCGCTAATGAAATTCCTTGGTGCTAGAAACGAAAAATTCTCAGATCTTCATTAACCCCAGCTTTTAAGCTGGGGTTCAGTGCATAACTAAGTATATCGGGCTTCAGCCCTGACATCCACTTCATATTCCACCCGCAAAATCCCTAGTTTGACAGCTGGGGTTATAGATGATTGTAGAATTGTTAGTGGCATTCGATGGGCATCTGAGTGCGTAATGGATTCAGTCAGTGCTGAAGCCCATGAATCAATTGGGGTGTTGTGATCCCCAGCTTAAAAGCTGGGGATATAAATAGTTTTTTGGGCTTTAGCACATGATCGCTAATGAAATTCCTTGGTGCTAGAAACGAAAAATTCTCAGATCTTCATTAACCCCAGCTTTTAAGCTGGGGGTTAGCGCATAACTAGGTACACCGGGCTTCAGCCCTGACATGCGCGTTACAAAGTAGCAATATCTCCACCCGCAAAATCATGTTCATAGTCACCCTTGATCCTCTCCATCGAAGGATTGAAATAACCGAAGCGGAGATTCGGGAACTCTTCGCGCAATAAATCCATCATTTGTTTTACACCCAGCATTTCACCGGTATCATGTACACCGATCTTGCCCATATACCAATCCGGATCAATATTGAAATTGCGCCACTGGATCATACAGAGGTCCGTATCGATGATGAGTTTCCGCAGGGCTTCGTATTCTTCTACGGTATCCGTCATGCCCGGAAATACAAAATAGTTGATGCTCGTCCAGCCACCGAAACTCCGCACCACTTTCAGACTCTCAATAATATCTTCGAAGGTATAGTTATTAGGACGGTAGTAAGGTTCGTAAATATGTTTCCTGGCCGAGTTGGTACTTACGCGGATGCTGTTCAGTCCCGCTTCGCACAAGGCTTTTACGGCATCGGGTTTGGAACCGTTGGTATTGATATTGATACTGCCTTTAGGGGTGTGTTTTCTGATCTCGATAATGGCTTCGCGGATGGTTTCCCACATCAGCAGGGGTTCTCCCTCACATCCCTGTCCGAAACTTACGATCGGAAAAGGTGCGTTCATCAGGTGTGGTACCGTAAACTCCACGATCTCTTCTGCCAGTGGTTTGAAAGTGAGTCGGTCCTGGGTAGAAACAATGGTTTCTTCTTCGGGCTGAAAAGAGATACAACCAATGCAATTGGCATTACAGGCGGGTGACGTGGGTATAGGACATTCCCATCTGCCCAATGCGAAATTGCGGGCTGCCGGACAGTGATAGGTCATGCAGCATTTTTCCATCAGGTGTTTTACCAGCCTGTTCTCCGGGTAAGCAGCCAGCAGCTGGTGGGCGCCGGTATCAATTTTGGTATCATCATAGCCAGCACATTCCTGGCGGATATCTTTTTCGATCCTTACTGCCGGTACAAAATGTTTGTTATCATACCAACCCACTGCGGTATAACAGAACAAAGGCAGGGTAGGTGCATCGGGCAGGGTTTCGTAGGCGGCAATATAGAGACCGGTATGTGCCGGCGGAATAAAAGCGGCCACGGCCCAGCCTTTTTCGCACAAACGCATCTCACCCGTCTTCACATCAATGCCAATACCACGTCTGCCGGGCAGCTCGTATAAGTTACCACCGTCGGGCAGTTCTATCCATTCTTCTGTGGGAATCGGAAAAGCATCCCAACCAGCACGGCCCACTGCATAGAGGGTAGGGTCTTCAAAAATATTTCCTTTTCCATCTGAATACAGCAGGAAGGGTGATTGAGTAATAGCCATGTATGAAATGTAAGGATGAAAACTGTTCTGGGTTCTACGTTATAGGTTATAGGTTCTGGGTTCTATGTTCTGCGTTCAGCGTTTTGCGTTTTGCGTTCAGCGTTTTGCGTTCAGCGTTCAGCGTTCAGCGTTCAGCGTTCAGCAGTAAGCCT
Source organism: Sediminibacterium sp. (assembly GCA_036405675.1). Classification (GTDB taxonomy): domain Bacteria; phylum Bacteroidota; class Bacteroidia; order Chitinophagales; family Chitinophagaceae; genus Sediminibacterium. Next base: position 1,593 of record DASWXD010000081.1, on the reverse strand, counting down.
ACCCCTGCAAAACTCGTTAAATTCTGCTTCTTCTGCGGTAGAACCGCTGGATTCTATTTCTTTCTGGATGAGTTTATTGTTTTTCAGGTCGATGGTGAGGATGCCATCTTTCAATACCACATTGGTCACATCCTGCCAGGAATAGTTCTTTTTGGGCAGGGAGTTCACTACAATCCCGTTTCCATCAAAAGCAATCTCCTGCGGGAATTTTACCTGTTTTTCTGAAATCGCCGCCAGGAAATACAGGAAAGTGATCCAGTGTACCTGAAAAAGGGATGCCATTCCGATGGTTGCCAGTAGGAGCCCGAGGCGGTAAAAAGGCATCTGGTCTTTTTTGGCCTGCAGGGTGCAGTAGATCCACCAGCCGGCAATACCTGCCATCAGTACAATCAGGTAGGCGCTGAACCAGGTAAAAGGAATCCAGAATACCGTATAACCCAGGATGGCAAGAGCGATCATCAGCATAAAACGGCTGACAAGATCCACGAGCATATAACTGGGCTTACGGAGTACTATGATGTAGTCGTACACTTTCATGCAGGCAAATTAGGATTGATTATTGACCAGCAGGTTACACAAACGCCAGAGGATACGGGCACCTACATTGCTGTCCCAGTCTGTCTGGCCCACGCCAATCTCCACCAGATCGAAGCCAATAATTGTACGGCCACTGGCAGTAATTTTTTTGATGAGGTAAAACACTTCTTCTGTTTCAAAACCGCCGGGTACGGGGGTGCCGGTATTCGGACTGTATTTCCGGTCTAGGCCATCAATATCAATACTCAGATATACTTTTTGCGGGAGATGATTCACCATCTCGTCTACAATCTGCTTCCAGGTTTCTCCCTCAAACTGTCTTTCTTTGATCTCTTTATCCTGGTAACAAACAATTTTAAAATCACTGTTACAGATCAGGTTCCATTCTTCCTCAGAGTAATCGCGGATGCCTACCTGCACCAGTTTTTGAAGGGAAGGGATCTCCTGCAATGCATTGTACATGACCGAAGCATGAGAATACACGAAATGTTCATAGGATTTGCGCAGGTCGCAATGGGCATCTATCTGCAATACCCCGAAATCGCCATGTTTTTCGCCTAAGGAACGCATGAAACCGAAAGAAGTACTGTGGTCGCCACCCAGTAAGGCCACCAGTTTGCCTTTGTTGAGCAGTTCTTTGGTCTGGTCAAATACCCACTGGTTCATCATTTTGCTGCCTTCGTTGATATCTTTCAGGCTTTTGCACATGAACTTATTTTTCTCTACACATTCCCCGCGGGAGATATAATCGATATAGAGTTCAGCTTCTTTACGCAGGTAATCGCTTTTCATGAGGATCTTCCTGTCAACCTCGCGCATAAAAAATCCCTGTTTCCAGCCATAATTCCCATCCACATCAAACAGGTCTACCTGTTTACTGGCTTTGAAAATATGGTCCGCTGCCCGGGCGGTACCGGCGCCATAACTCACGGTTACTTCCCAGGGTACGGGCAGGATCACCAGACGGGCATCTTCTTCGGTAAAGGGAAGGCCAAAAATATTGTTGTTGGGATTGCCTACCCCATTGGGGTCAAATTGCGATAAATCGGCCATGGT
>DASWXD010000080.1:0-33142 GCA_036405675.1 Sediminibacterium sp. | reverse complement strand
CGGTAGCAAGGGTATTTACCTTGGGTGGCAATTCTTTTTACCTCGACAGTAATTCGATGCGCCTTCCGCTCAGTGATAAACTATCGGCCCGGGTACCCATTTTTACAGGGTTTCCTTCTGATAAAGAAGTGTTGTCCAAACCGGATAGTGTCTTGCTGAATAAAGTAGTGGAAGTGGGAAAATATATCCTCGCAGATTCTTTCTGGATGGCGCAGGTAGCGCAGGTGGATATTACGCCCCAATCAGGCTTTGAGCTGGTGCCGGTGGTTGGCGACCATATAGTGGTGATGGGCGATGCCGATGACCTGAACCGCAAATTCACCCGGCTGAATACTTTTTACCAGCAAGCCTGGTTACAGCATGGGATCAATACTTACGAGCGGCTGGATATCCAATATGATAACCAGGTAGTAGCTATCCGCAAAGGAACCATGAAAGCCAGGGTAGATTCGGCACGCATACATGCATTGATGCAGGGCATGACAGAAGGTGCGGCTCTGGGGCTGCTGGATAGTACCCGCATCAACAATCCAGTGCCGGTTAACAGACCCGTGGTGATCAAAGACAGTGTTGTAAAAACGAGGGAGGTAACAGCTCCTGCAAAAACAGCGGTAACAAAACCAAAATCTGCACCTGTTGTAAACAATAAAGGAACCAATAAGCCGTTATCAAGTGTGAAGAAAGCGACAGCGAAGAAAACAGTGGCCAGGAAACCCGCGGCAAAGAAGAAAACACCGAGGGCAGTGATGAATAAAAATAGATAAACGTGAGGCGTCAGTCGTCAGTCGTGAGTGTTCTTTTTACTCACGACTGACGATTCACGACTCACGACAAAATAACAACTACCAATCACCAAACAACTAAAACACAACACATGAACCACAACGAATCACCCATCATTGTTGGCCTGGACATCGGTACAACAAAGATCGCAGCCATTGCCGGCCGTAAAAACGAGTATGGCAAGCTGGAGATCCTGGGTTTTGGCCGCGCCAACAGCAATGGCGTTCAGCATGGACAGGTACTGAACATCGACCAGACCATCAAAGCCATCCAGCAGGCGCTGGAGAACTGCTACGAAAGCAACCCCGATCTGGAGATCAATGAAGTATATGTAGGTATTGCCGGGCACCATATCAAGAGTCTGCAAACCCGAGGCGATATCGTTCGCCAGGATGCGGATACTGAGATCAAACGTCCGGAGATTGAGCAGTTGATCAACAACCAACGCAAAACCTTTATTCCTGCCGGCGACCAGATCATTGATGTGATCCCGCAGGATTTTCACGTGGATAATATCCAGAATATCAAAGATCCGATCGGTTATAACGGCGTGAAAGTGGGAGCTAACTTCCATATTATCACCGGCGACAGGAACGCGATCCGTAATATCAACCGTGCCGTAGAAAGAAGTGGTCTCACTACCAAAGACCTCGTGCTCCAGCCCCTGGCTTCTGCCAGCGCGGTTATGAGCGATATCGATATGGAAGCGGGTGTGGCCATCCTTGATATTGGTGGTGGTACCAGCGATTTGGCTGTATTTTATGAAGGTATCCTGAAACACACGGCCGTGATTCCTTTTGGTGGAGAGAACATCACCAACGATATCCGTATGGGATTGGGTGTGCTGAAAAGCCAGGCCGAAGCCATGAAAGTGCAGTTTGGATCAGCCCTGGCCGATGAAGCCAAAGCCAATGCCTATATCACTATTCCCGGACTGAAAGGCATGCCAGCCAAAGAGATTAGTGTGAAGAACCTGGCGGCCATTATCCAGGCAAGAATGAGTGAGATCCTCGATTTTGTTACCTATCACCTGAAGCAGGTTGGCCTTGATAGCCGTATGCTGAACGGCGGTATCATTTTAACAGGCGGAGGTTCACAATTGAAACACCTGATCCAGTTAACCGAATATACCACCGGTCTGAATGCCCGTATCGGTTTCCCCAACGAGCACCTGGCGCCAAACCATATTGAGGAACTGAAGAAACCGATGTACTCCACCTGTCTGGGACTGATCCTGAAAGGTTATAGTGATTACGATCACCAGTACAAAGAGTTTACAGAAAAATTCAGGAAAGTGGAAGTACCGCAGAAACTGAAAACCGCTGTGGCAGAAACCCCGGTTGAAACCGTTGCGCCTGTTGCCGCTGTAGATGTGGTAGCGAGAAAAGGAAAGTTCTGGGATAAGTTCAAGAACAACCTGATCGACCTCTTTAAGGAAGAAGAGGACCAGGTGATAAAATAAAAGTGTACTTATAACCGTTAGTACTGTAACCCTTGTAGAAACCCCGTTAATTCAACTAAAAAAGTACGCTATGATTCATTTCGATCTTCCCAAACAGAAATCATCCATCATCAAAGTATTGGGTGTGGGTGGAGGCGGAAGTAACGCCGTTAACTTCATGTTTGAACAGAATATCGAAGGTGTAGATTTCATCATCTGTAATACAGATGCGAAAGCCATCGAACAAAGTAATATTCCCAATAAGATCCAGCTCGGGCCACACCTGACTCAGGGACTGGGTGCCGGTGCCAATCCGGAAGTAGGTAAAAAAGCAACCGAAGAATCGCTCGAAGAGATCAAACGCATCCTCGAAGTGAATACCAAAATGGCATTCATTACCGTGGGTATGGGTGGCGGAACCGGAACCGGTGGTGCCCCCATCATTGCACAGATCTGTAAAGACCTGGGCATCCTTACCGTGGGTATTGTAACCACCCCTTTCGGATTTGAAGGCCCACGCCGTCACCAGCAGGCAGAAGAAGGTATCATGGCATTAAAGCCTTATGTAGATACGCTGCTTGTTATCAGCAATGACAAACTGCGCATGCAGTATGGCAACCTGAAAATGAAAGAAGCTTTTGGTAAGGCCGATAATGTGCTGGCTACTGCCGCTAAATGTATCACCGATATCATCAACAGCCGCGGACATATCATCGTGGATTTTGCCGATGTATGTACCGTGATGAAAAATGGTGGTGTTGCCATTCTGGGCAAAGCAGAGCTGGAAGGGGAAGACCGTGCCCAGCGTGCCATTGAAGAAGCTTTGTCATCTCCCTTGCTGAACGATAATGATATCCGTGGCGCCAAATGGATTCTCATCAATATCAACAGCGCCGAAGGGGAGCATGAGTGCACCATGGACGAGCTGGAGATCATCAACAACCACCTGCGTATGCAGGCCGGTGAGAATACAGACGTAATTGTAGGTATGGGTTACGACCCAACACTGGATAAAAAGATCGGGATCACCCTGATCGCAACCGGGTTTGAACACAAAGATCCTTTTGCCAAACCCGTTCAGGCCAAAAAAGCAGAACCACAGCAGGAGAAAATTGTGATGGTACTCGAAACGGAAGCACCGAAAGCTGTAGTTACCGCACCTGTGCAGGAAATAACCGCTCCGGAACCTGCTCCTGTGGCAGAAGCACCGAAAGACCTGATGGCACCCAGTATGCAGGAAAGAATGCCACTGGAAGATATGCTGACCGTTTTCAGTAAACCGGAATTTACTTCCAGTCCGGTACATGTATATGAAGAAGAAAAAGAGTCGGTAGTATTGCAGTTTGAACTGAGCACCGAGATCACCCAGGAAGTAAAAGTGGAAGCGCCGGTAGAAGAAGTACATGTTCCCAAAACCGTGATCGAAGAACTGACCACTTTCCAGGTTAACGAAAAAACAGAAGAGCAGGCACCCATTACCACCATGGGTTTCCTGAGCAAACCTGCTAATATCTACGCAGAGCCTGAGATGCCGGTTCAACAGCAGCAGGCGCCCGCACCTGTTCCCGTTGCAGAAGTGCCTCAGCCAAAGCCACAAACCATAACCAGGGTAGAAGAACCTGAAATGGATATGGAATTGCATATTGTAGAGAAAGAACAACCGGCTCCGGTAGCTCCGGTGGCACATCCTGCCATGCAGGCTGCTTTCCAGGACGATTGTTTTGACGAAAACGAAGAACAGAAAAAAAGAGCGGCAGAGAGGATCCAGAAACTCCGTAACCTGTCGTTCAACATGAATAATTCAGCCGATGCCAATAACGAGTTCGATGCGGTTCCGGCCTATGTACGCAGAAACATGGAACTGTTTGGCAATACGCTGACTTCTGTAGAGAATTTCTACAGTAAATATACTGTGGGTAAGGATGAGAACGACCAGACACAGATCTCAACGATCAATACGTTCCTGGATGGTAAAAAACCAGACTAACCCCTTGCTTGCTATAGTTGTGTTTTACATTGGTGATTTTAGTTGTGACCCCTGGTGAATAACCGGGGGTTTTTGTTGGGGTGGAAGAGGGGGATATCGAATATCGAACATCGAATATCGAACAGAAGAACAGATGAACAAGGAACTGATGAATATAAAACGTAGAACCTAAAACTCAGAACTTTAAACCCAGAACTTAGAACCTAAAACCCAGAACTTAAAACCCAAAACTCAAAACCTCCCCTTTGTAATTCCATAAATGCAAGTATTGAGTAGTTCAGTTAAAGAAACGATTGCAACTTTTAAGTCTCATCTTTGTAGTATAATAACCGCGCCTCCGCGCCTTTGCGGGAGAAAATTGCTACCAAAGGCGCAAAGACGCGGGAAAATCAATCGTATGGCAACAATACTCATCACCGGTGGAACAGGCATGATCGGTACCCGTTTAACGGCCATGCTGGTAGAAAAGGAATACGAAGTGATCATCCTGACAAGGAACCCGAAAGCAAACCATCCATTACCGGGAGTGAGTTATGCCCGCTGGGATGTGGAACGGCAAACCATTGATCCGGCTGCTATTGCCAAAGCAGATCATATTATTCATCTGGCCGGTGCCGGTGTGGCTGATAAACGCTGGAGCGAATCCCGCAAACAGGAGATTCTGCATAGCCGAACAGCAAGCAGTGCACTGATCGTAAAAGCATTGAAAGAAAATCAGAACCAGGTGCAGTCTGTGGTTAGTGCATCAGCTATCGGCTGGTATGGACCGGATACGGCTAAAAGTCTGGCAGAAGGTTTTCAGGAAGAAGCCCCCGCCGATACTGCTTTCCTCGGAGATACCTGTCGCGCCTGGGAAGCCAGTATAGAACCGGTAACTGCACTGGGTAAACGACTCGTAAAATTGAGGACAGGTATTGTGCTCAGCAGGCAAGGGGGTGCCTTGGTAGAATTCATGAAACCGCTCAAAGCAGGTGTTGCTTCTATCCTGGGCAGTGGCAGCCAGATCGTTAGTTGGATCCATGTAGATGATCTATGCCGCATGTTCCTCTTTGCTATCGAAAATGAATCACTGCATGGCGCGTATAATGCAGTGGCACCGCATCCGGTATCTAATAAAGAACTTACCCTTTCTCTCGCGAAGCAAATGCGGGGAAATTTTTATATTCCTGTGTATGTTCCCGCTTTTGTGCTGAAGATCATGCTGGGCGAAATGAGTATTGAAGTATTGAAAAGCGCGAACGTAAGTGCACGTAAAATGCAACTGGCCGGATTTGATTTCGCTTATGCCACTATCGAAAAAGCACTCGCAGAACTGGTTCAGCAGCCATAACGCCTGTTACAGATCTCTTTTCTTGTGTACCGCATAACAGATTACCCAGATAATAGTGGTGAGAATAATTGTATACGCAATATGCTCCGGTATAATGGCCAGCATATGATCATACGCGGCTTTGGCGTCCTTGCCAAATCGACTGAAAAAAGCAGGTGCCGGGATCAATCGGTCAGAAACTTCAAAGGGCAGGAACCGCCCCACATCATTCATCTTGAAACGGGCATAGGTAACGGCGATATTTTCAATGATCAGGTAATAGAACAGGAAAATGCCCAACGCAATAAAGGCTTTCTTTACTAAATATCCCAGCAGAAAAGCGATCGATAATTGGGAGAAAATCTGCAACAGGAACAGCGGGATATATTGCAGCTGTTCATTCCAGCGACTGATAGAAGCACTGTCTGCATAAATACCGAAACCTGCGGCTACGGCCACATATACCAGCGTAGCAATTAAAGCAATGATCAGTACATCAAACAGTTTGCTGGTAATATATTGTCCCCTGCTCCATCCATCAATGATATTCTGACGATGCGTGCGGAAAGTATATTCATTGGTAACCATCATGATCACCAGGATTGCCGGTAGTAAAATAAAAAAGGAAGAGAAATACGCTACCGAATGCCAGGTTTCCGGAAACGCGAATGGATTGCCCAGAAACATTTTGGCAATATTATTTGTGATCTCTTTACCCGTGGTAGCTTTCAGGTAAGCTACATAGGCCATGGCATTGGTGCCGGGATAGGTGAGGGCCACAATACCCAGCATCCACCAGAAAGCAGGGTATTTTTTTATTTTCAGCCATTCTATTTTTATCAGGGAAAGCATTGGGCAGGGTTTTAATTAGTCGTTGGTTAATTCAAAGAATTTGGTCTCCAGGCTTTTCTTTTTCGCAAAGAGTAAATTCAACGTGATGCCTTTCTCAAAACAAAAGCGGTTGATATCTTCCATCGGTGCTGTACCAATGGGGAAGAACAATTGTACCTTGTTTCCTTCCAGCTTGATATGGGTATGTCCGGGAAAGTTGATCAGGAGATCATGCAGTTTTATCGGATTACTACAGGATAGTTCTACAATATCTTCATTGGTCAATACCTCGTCTACCGGTCCGGCAGTAAGCAGGGTCCCTTTTTTGAGGATGGCCACATGGGTACATACTTTTTCTACTTCGTCCAGCAGGTGACTGGCCATAATAATGGTCTTCCCTCTTTTAGCAAGTTCTTTGATCAGTTCCCTGATCTCGGCAATACCCACCGGGTCAAGGCCGTTGGTGGGTTCGTCAAATACCAATACCTGCGGATCGCCCAGCAGGGCAGCGCCAATGGCGAGTCTTTGTTTCATCCCCAGACTATAGGCACTGAAACGGCTCCGTTTACGCTCGGTCAGTTTTACGATCTCCAGTACCCGGTCAATATCTGCCGCATCGCCACGGCCGCTGATGGCATGGGTAATGTTGAGATTATCTACCGCGGAGAGATAATGATAAAAGTTAGGCGTTTCCAGCAGGGAACCGATCTGTTTGCGGGTTTCGGGAGAGCCGGGTTGTCCGAACCAGGCAAAACTACCGGAGTCTGCTTTCAGGATATCGAGTATAATGCTGAGCATCGTGGTCTTACCACTTCCATTCGGACCCAGTATGCCAAATACGGCACCTTCCGGAACTTCAAAAGAAACACCTTTCAGTGCCTGGATCTTGCCATAGGATTTGGCAATACCATTCAACGTTAGTACAGGTTGCATATAACCTTGTTTAGGGATGTATTCCGAAGATACTCAGTTCTCTGAGATTCTGTGCCAATCTTGATAAGTCGGCGAAACAGGTTTACAAACGGCAAAAAAGGGAGATGGCTGATAAAATATGCTGCTGATAATTGTTTTTCAGTGAGTTACTATACAATCAGTCCACCTGTTCTGGATCAACTGCTGATTTCACCAAAGCGATACAGGCAGGGCCCATCCATTATTTTGTTCGGTTCTTAGAGGGGCTGGACTTTTTCTGCTTCCACAATTTCGGAAGCAGCGGGTAAAATGAGTACATTTAAACATATACCTGTTATCTGTATGAAACCCATTCCTCTTTGCTGTGCCTTATGGATCGTTCTGATAATGGCTGGTTGCAGCAAAACAAACTCCGGCTCCAGCACGCCCACTACACCAGTAACGCCTGTTATACCAACTACACCATCGCCATCACTAACCTATCAGTTGGTTTGGTCTGATGAATTTAATACAGATGGAAAACCTGATAGCACCAAATGGGGTTATGATGTGGGTGGCACCGGTTGGGGTAATAATGAATTGCAATATTATACAAATGCCCGCCCCGAGAATGCCCGGGTAAGCGGCGGTAATCTGGTGATTGAAACCAGAAAAGAAAGTTTCGGTGGAAAGAACTATACTTCTGCACGACTGCTTACGAAAGGCAAAGCCCAATGGACCTATGGCAAATTCGAGATCAGGGCCAAACTTCCCAGGGGGAGAGGTACCTGGCCGGCTATCTGGACACTGGCAGCTACCAATCCGCTGGTATGGCCCGATGATGGAGAACTGGATATTATGGAAGAAGTGGGCTATGATCCCAATATGATCCATGGCACTGCGCATAGCAAATTATATAATGGAGCCAATGGTAAACAAAAGGGCGGTAGTGTTTTGATTAAAGATGCACAGGATTCTTTTCATGTATATAGTATGGAATGGACAGCGTCTTCGGTAACCTGGTTCGTGGATGATAATTTTTATTTTGTGTACAATAATCCTAATGCAGGAACAGATGCCTGGCCCTTTCTGAAGAACTTTTTCCTCATCCTGAATATTGCCATCGGCGGAAACTGGGGTGGGGTACAGGGTATAGACGACAGCATTTTTCCGCAAAGCATGCTGATCGATTATGTTCGGGTTTACCAGCAGAAATGACCTGGCTTGCGTATGGATTTTGTATCTTACTGATCCATGTCGTTAAGCATCCGCACAAAAGATATTGGGGCCATCATTCATGACCTGAAAAATGCGGAACTCTCCGTGTACGAACAATCGCTGCTGGCCCAGCTGGAAGCGAGACTGGAACAAGGGGGGCTCTCCGGACAAAGGATCCTATCCTACCATCTTCAGCCAGTAAACATCAAAATACTGTTGGAAGAAGAAGTGGTTACGCTGCTTCAAAACCAGCAACACGCGGTAGAGATACAATTGCATGCGCCACCCGAAACCACGCTTGTAATGGCTGATCTTTTTTATCTGCGTATTGTAATGGCTGCCGTATTGCATTATCTCGTAGATCATGCCGGTCTGAGAACGCTCTCCCTGCTGATTACGCGTGGCGAAGAAAAATGTATCCTGGAAGTAGAACAGCCGGTTGATCCGTATGTGATTGCGTTGACTGATAAAGAAACCAGAGCTTCCCATGTATTAGCTGTATGCCGGAAACTGATGGAAGAAATGAACGGGGAACTGATCTATACACAGTCCGGTAACAGCAGTAATTATTTCAATCTGAAGATACCACTTGCCTGAGAACTGTATACCGCAAAAGCAAACGGACACATCATCTGATATGTCCGTTTGCTTTATCTTAAACTGTAACGATTAATTTCTGATAGGTCGGCCGCTTTTTAAAACGCTCTGGATCCTTTCCAGTGTTTTCTTTTCTCCGCAAAGACTTAAGAAAGCTTCTCTTTCCAGGTCCAGCAGGTATTGTTCGCTTACCAGGCTCTGGCTGCTCAGGTCGCCGCCGCACATTACATACGCCAGTTTGCGGGCTACCAAAGCATCATGATCGGTAGCATATCCTCCGCGCCACATACCGTTGATGCCGGCCAGCATGGCACCCAGACCCTGGCGTCCCATTACTTTTACATCTTTGCGCTGTTGAGGAATAACATATCCCTGGTCGGCCATTTCGATCACCGATTTTTTCGCTTCCGCAATGCGTCGGCTGCTGTTCATCACTACTTCATCCAGTCCTTTACGTAAAATGCCCATCTCAAAACCTTCCTGTGCCGAGGTAGCCACTTTTGCCGTAGCAATGGCAAAAAAGCGATTCTTCAGGGTTACGGTTTCCGGCTCATCTTCATGCAGTTCATCACCGGCACGTAAGGCAAATTCTTTGGTACCGCCACCGCCAGGAATCAATCCTACACCCAACTCTACCAGTCCGATATAGGTTTCTGCTGCCGCGCAGATCTTATCCGCATGCAGGTTGATCTCGCAACCACCGCCCAGCGATAAACCGTGTGGCGCCGTTACCACCGGAACAGAAGAATAGCGTACCCGCATCATACTGTTCTGGAACATACGGATGGCCATATCCAGTTCATCGTATTCCTGTTCAATGGCCAGCATAAAGATCATCCCTACATTGGCACCCGCGCTGAAATTGGGGCCATCGTTGGCGATCACCAGTCCTTTGAATTTATCTTCTGCCACACTGATCGCTTTATTCAATCCTTCCAGCACTTCGCCGCCAATACTGTTCATCTTGGTGCTCCATTCAAAGCCGGCAACACCATCACCGATATCGTAGAGTTTGCAGGCGCTGTTTTTCCATACCAGTTTATCTGCATGATGGTTTAAAATGATAAACGCATCACCACCCGGCATGGCTTTATAGGTTTTGGTAGCCACATCATAGTATAAACGTTTGCCCGCTTCCACTTTATAGAAACTGGTGGCACCGCTGCTGATCATCTCATCTACCCATGCCGCTACTTGATAACCGGCCGCCTTCATGGCTTCCACGGTTTTCACCACACCTACGGTATCCCAGCTTTCAAAAGCGCCGATCTCCCAGCCAAAACCTGCCATCATCGCATCGTCTAAGCGATATATTTCGTCACTGATTTCAGGAATACGATGAGAGATATACGAGAAGAGAGAATAATGGAACTGCCTGTAAAATTCTCCCGCCTTATCCGGCGAAGCACTCAGCATTTTGATCCGCTGTTTCAGGTCCTCTACCGGTTTGGCCGCGTCAATACTCGCAAATTTGGGTTTTACCCTGGCACCATATTCCATAGTCTGCAGGTTCAGGGTAAGAATTTCTTTGCCTGCGGCAGATTTGGTTTTTTTGAAAAAACCCTGTCCGGTTTTATCTCCCAGCCAGTTATTGTTCACTACCGTATCTAACCAGGCAGGGATGGTGAAAATATCTTTGGCCTCGTCTGCCGGACAATTATCCGCAACGCCTTTGGCCACTTTTACCAATGTATCAATACCCACCACATCTGCTGTTCTGAAAGTGGCTGATTTAGGTCGGCCAATAATGGGGCCGGTCAATGCATCCACCTCATCAATACTTAAACCCAGTTTGTTCATGATATGAAAAATGCTCATGATGCTGAATACCCCGATGCGGTTGGCAATAAAAGCAGGGGTGTCTTTACACAGTACGGTGGTTTTACCCAGGTACAGATCGCCATACTGCATCAGAAAATCAACCACTTCCGGATCGGTATGCGGGGTAGGAATGATCTCGAGCAAACGCAGGTAACGGGGTGGATTAAAAAAGTGCGAGCCACAGAAATGTTTCCTGAAGTCTTCACTCCGGCCCTCGGCCATCATATGAATAGGAATACCGGATGTATTGGAAGTAATCAAGGTACCCGGTTTGCGGAACTGTTCTACTTTGGCATAGATCAACTGTTTAATATCCAAACGCTCTACCACTACTTCAATGATCCAGTCGCAGCCAGCGATATCTTTCATGTTATCGTCAAAATTGCCCGTGCTGATGCGTTTTACCACGTCTTTGGTAAACACTGGCGATGGGTTGCTTTTGACAGCTGCCTGCAATGCGTCATTTACCAGTTTATTCCGTTCGGCGGGTTTGGTACTTTCTTCCGCGCCCTTGGATACCATATCTAACAAGAGTACCTGTACGCCGATTCCCGCAAAATGACAGGCGATACGCGAGCCCATGACACCACTACCTAAAACAGCAACTTTCCGGATAGAACGTTTCATATAACAATGCTTTGTGTAAAAATAGTTAGTTATGCAACTAATTTCTCGAAATGGGTAGACTTTTTTTTGGGAGAGCTGATATCGGGTGCTTTCAGCGGGAAAGTGGGTAGCATAAACGGGAGCAGGAAGGCCCTGAAAAGAAAATAGTTAACTGCTTTACCTGGGGGATAACGCAGTTAACTATTAGGTGTGTACATGTCGCGCTGTGCGAGTACAATGGTTGTCATTCTTCGGCTGTTGCTGCACCTTTATATGCCATATACAGGCAGACCAGGTATACAACAACCAGTGTGAATACTAACATAGTGGGGGATTTAGATGTTAATTTAGACCTTTTTCAGAAAGAAACATTTCCAATCACAACATTATTTATTAAGACATGTGGATTGTGTAATTGTTAGTTAAACTATCGCAAAGGATCTGTTAAATCCTTAGTCTCCTCAGTTTGAGGGCTTTGTGATCCGGTTGATGCGATTGATTTACCGCCCTTTAAGCCTAATGACCTTTTAAAAATTACACCTGCTTTTTGCCGTTGATTCTGTTATTTTTGTCTACATGAAGATCGATGCCGCAATGGTTGATAACCTGGCCCACCTGGCAAGGCTGCGTTTCTCTGAAACGGAAAAAGAAGGTATCCGTACCGATCTGGAGAAGATGGTGGCATTTGTAGAGAAATTACAGGCCGTAGATACCACTGGTGTGGCTCCTTTGCTGCATATCAGCGATGCGGCCAATGTGCTTCGCGAAGACGAGGTTCGCGGCTCCATCAGTCGCGAAGAAGCTTTGCTGAATTCGCCGGTGGCCGACACCACATTTTTTAAGGTTCCCAAAGTAATCAGGAAATAAATTCATCTAACCCTTTTATCAAAACACAACCATGAGTGACGCGATCATCAAATTGGAAGATATCCAGAAAAGTTATTTCATGGGTAACCAGGCCATCCCTGTTTTGAAGGGCATTACGCTGGATATTTTTAAAAACGAATATGTGGCGTTGATGGGCCCCTCTGGTAGTGGTAAAAGTACGTTGATGAATATCCTGGGTTGCCTCGATTCACCTACCGGTGGCAGGTATATCCTGAACGATAAAGACGTCAGTAAAATGGCAGATGATGACCTGGCCGAAGTACGTAATACCGAGATCGGTTTCGTATTCCAGCAGTTTAATCTGCTGCCCCGTTTAACAGCTGCAGAAAATGTGGCACTGCCATTGATTTATGCCGGTGTCAGCAAAAAAGAAAGGCACGAACGCGCCCTGGAATCTTTGAAAAAAGTAGGGTTGGAAGATCGAAGTCACCACAAATCGAATGAGCTGAGTGGTGGCCAGATCCAGCGGGTAGCCATTGCCCGTGCACTGGTAAACAATCCTTCCATCTTACTGGCCGATGAGCCCACCGGTAACCTCGATTCCCGTACTTCTGTGGAAGTAATGGAGATCTTCGGCAAACTGCAGGCAGCCGGTAATACCGTGGTACTGGTTACCCACGAAGAAGACATTGCCCATTACGCACACCGCGTGGTTCGTTTGCGCGATGGTTTGGTAGAGAGCGATACCATGCGCGAAGCCTCAACCATACATCACTAAGTGTTGCATCGGTTACCAGCAAACCGAACTTTTCTTCGCGGGCTTTGTTGCTTACCTGTATCATACTCACGACAATAACACATGGCATTAAAAATATATACCAAAACGGGTGATCTGGGTAAAACTTCACTGATCGGCGGAACCAAAGTTCCCAAGAGCCACCTGCGCATTGAAACCTACGGAACCGTAGACGAACTGAATTCCCATATTGGCCTGGTAAGTGATCTGCTTACCGACCAGCATTCAAAAGATATACTGAAAGAAATCCAGGATCGTTTGTTTACCATCGGCTCTTCCCTCGCCTGCGACCCTGAAAAGGAACCCCTGATGAAGATGCCGGACCTGAAAGAATCGGATATCGTTCTGCTCGAAAAAGAGATCGATGCCATGAATGAAGTGTTGCCGCCTATGAAATTTTTTGTGTTACCCGGCGGACATGTAGCCATCTCTACCACCCATGTAACCCGCTGTGTATGCCGCCGCGCAGAAAGATTATGTGTGAACATGCAGGAACATGAACTTTTCGTAGACCCCCTCGTGATCAAATACCTGAACCGCTTAAGTGATTATCTCTTTGTTCTCTCCCGTTACGCAGGCCATTTATTACAGGTAGCAGAAATTCCCTGGAAACCGAGGGTAGGCTAATTTGCTAATTTGAAAATGTGCTAATTTGAAAATGCAGTTGAGAAGCGAATGATTGCCCCCATTTTCAAATTGCCCCATTTTCAAATTATCCTCCCGTCTTTCATATGCAATACCCTATCGCTCATTCCCGCCAGTTCTTCGTTATGGGTAACAATCAGGAAAGTCTGTTTAAAATCATTGCGCAGTTGTACAAATAATTCGTGGAGTTCTTTGGCGTGAACGCTGTCCAGGTTACCGGTAGGTTCATCGGCAAAAACAATCGATGGGTTATTAATCAGGGCCCGGGCCACGGCTACCCGCTGTTGCTCGCCCCCGGAAAGTTCCTGGGGTTTGTTCTCCATCCGGTTGGCCAGCCCTAAAGTTGTTAACAATTCTGCGGCCCTGTCGGCTACTTCCTTTTTTTTTCGGCCCGCGATCCAGGCCGGGATCGACACATTCTCCAAAGCCGAAAATTCAGGCAACAGGTGGTGAAACTGGAAAACAAAACCGATATGCCTGTTCCGGAAAGCGGCCAGTTTTTTGCCCTCCAGCTTGTCAACCTGCTGTCCATCCAGCCAGATATGGCCTTCATCGGCCCTATCGAGCGTGCCCAGTATATGTAAAAGGGTACTTTTTCCGGCGCCGGATGAACCCACAATACTCACGATCTCACCGGTTTGCACGGTGATATCCACGCCTTTGAGTACCTGTAAACTGCCGTATTTCTTGGTAATATGTTCTGCTTTCAGCATCCGGAAAGGTCCTGTTTTGGTTACAAACCTACAACAGGGGGCGGGTTAAAGGCCAATTTTTGAACATTTCTTTGCACAGACTGCAAAACTCCCATTTGGTGGTTTCGTTTATACGGCTACATTTGCAAAAAATTAAAAGGTAAAATATGTTCTGGACATTAGAATTGGCAAGTTACCTGGAAGAGGCCCCCTGGCCCGCAACAAAAGACGAACTGATCGATTATTCTATCCGTAGCGGTGCACCGCTGGAAGTGGTAGAGAACCTGCAGGAGCTGGACGATGAAGGGGAAGTGTACGAGAGCATCGAAGATATCTGGCCTGATTATCCAAGCCAGGAAGACTTCATGTTCAACGAAGACGAATATTAATCCTAATCCACCCCTCCGGGGAACTGGGTAACCGTATAATGTAAAAAAGCCATCATGCTGTATAGCGTGATGGCTTTTTTGTTGGCCGGCTGCAGAATCAGTTTTGAACACCTGTTGTGTCACTCACTTGTACAGTAGTACCTGCAGCAGCATTATTGTTTTTTGAAACTGTATTTGAAATAAAGCAATACCAGCGTTAATACAAGCACTACCGTATTGGCCACAATCACCGGTCCGCTGTGAATGGCAAAACCGTAAGTAAGCCATACAAGGGTGCTGGTGATAACAATCAGGATCATCCAGATACTCAGATCTCCCACACTTCTCGACTGCCAGGATTTATACACCTGCGGAATAAACGTAATCGAAGTAAGAAACGACCCGAAATACCCGATATATTCAACCCAATTAGCTGGTATATTCATATCGCTGATTTTAAATGCTACTTATCTTTTAATAACCCATAATAATCATACCCCAATCATATTAATCTGCGTTAATCTGCGTTAATCTGCGATCCCCAGTTTCTGCATCACTTCATTACTCACACCGGTGGTAGAATAACCGCCATCATGAAACAGGTTCTGCATGGTTACCATCCGGGTCAGGTCTGAGAACAGGGTAATACAATAGTTGGCACAATCTTCTGCGGTAGCATTACCCAAAGGAGCAATGGCATTGGCATAATCATAGAAATCGCCAAAACCTTTGATACCGGTACCGGCCGTGGTTTTGGTAGGCGACTGCGATACGGTATTGATCCGCACTTTTTTCTCCAGTCCGTAGTGGTAACCAAAACTACGTGCAATCGATTCCAGCATGGCTTTGATATCGGCCATATCGGTATAGAAAGGATAAGTACGCTGCGCGGCCATATAGGTTAAAGCCACTACGCTGCCCCATTCGCTGATGGCATCTAATTTTTTGGCTACGGCCAGCATTTTGTGAAAAGACATAGCAGAAACATCAATGCCCTTCATAAAGAAATCGTAGTTGGATTCTGTATACGGAATATTCTTACGGATATTCACACTCATGCCGATCGAGTGCAGTACAAAATCTATTTTGCCACCCAGGATCTCCTGCGATTGGGTAAACAGGGTCGTTAACTCTTCCACACTGGTAGCATCGGCCGGAATGATCTGTGAACCGGTTTTTTCAGCCAGTTTCTTGATCTCGCCCATACGCATGGCAATGGGTGCATTGGTTAATACGAATGTGGCACCTTCCTCATGTGCTTTCTCTGCTACTTTCCAGGCAATCGAATTTTCATCCAGTGCACCGGTTATAATACCGCGTTTTCCTTTTAATAAATTGTAGGCCATAGTCTCGTTGGTTTAGAATGTTAACAGGTCGTAAAAGTATAGAATATCTCGAACAATTAGCGGATTAGCGGATGACGGATTTGCGGATTGCTAACTGCTTAATCCGTGAATCCGCAATCAGCAAATTGAAATTTCAATTCATCATCTCCCTTGCATTCTCCATCGCAGCGGCAGTGGGCTTTTCTCCACTGAGCATACGGGCAATGGCGGTGATGCGTTCGTCGGGGTTCAGGAGGCGTATATTGGTTTTTACCGCATCGTTTTTAATCTCTTTGTACACAAAGAAATGGGCATTCGCTTTGCCGGCTATCTGGGGTTGGTGGGTAATACAAATGATCTGCCGGTTGCTGGCCAGTCCTTTCATGATCAGTCCCACCTGTTTGGCGGCTTCGCCCGAAATACCGGTATCGATCTCATCAAAGATCATGGTAGGCAGATCAATGGATTGGGCCACCAGCGATTTAATGCATAACATCAAACGGCTCAGCTCACCACCACTGGCTACTTTGCGGATGGGTTCAAAGCGATTGCTCTTATTGGCGTCGAATAAAAAATCAATCTGGTCTTTGCCCCAAAGGGTCAGTGTATTGTCTTTCAGTTCCACTTTCAAACGGGCATTGGGCATACCTACCTGCGCCAGTAAGGCATTTACTTTTTCTTCCAGCGGTTTGGCCTGTTGGTGGCGGGCTTTGGAAAGCTGTTCTGCCAGTGTTTTTGCTTCGGTAAATAAGCGGTTGGTCTCTTTTTCCTTGCCCGCAATGGTATCGTCCATATCCAGTACCGCCCTGAGTTTGTTTTCCAGTTCCCGTTGCAGTTCCAGTAACTGGGCCGTTGTTTGCACACCGTGTTTTTTGATGAGCTTATAACCATCCATCAACCGCTGGTTAATCCATTCAATTCTTTTCTCATCGTAGTTCACCGTATCGTTGATCCGGTCTACTTCATCCGCAATATCCTGCAGTTCTATCTGTGTACTCTGTAGCCTTTCTATCACAGCAGAAAGATCGGGATGAAAAGAAGCATAACCGTGTAACTGGTTCAGCAGTTGTTTTAATATCTGAACCACCGGCTGCTCACTTTCTTTCAGGTCGTAACCAACTTTCGTGAGAGTAGTTTTAATGCCTTCGGCATTGCTCAGCAGTTTCAGCTCGTTATCCAGTTCTTCGAGTTCGTTTTCTTTCAGTCCGAGTTCATTCAGTTCATCAAACAGGAACTGGTTATAGTCCAGTTCTTTGGTAAAAGCCGCTTTCTGTTGTTGCAATGCTTCCAGTTCTTTGCCAGCTGTTTGCCATTGCCGGTAAATAGTCTGATAAGCAGCTAAGCGGCTTTCATTATTCGACAGTGCATCCATTACTTCGCGCTGAAAATCGGCATCGCCCAGTTCCAGTGTATCAAACTGCTGGTGAAGATCTACCAGTAAAGAAGCCAGTGCTTTTAACTGCTGTAACGTAGCAGGTGTATCGTTAATAAAGGCCCGTGATTTACCATTGGCCGCGATCTCTCTGCGTAATACCAGTTCTTCTTCTATATCCAGGTCGTTCTCTTTTAAAAAATCAAGTACGGCCTGTTTGTGGTCTACGGTAAAACTTCCTTCAATAAAACATTTTTTCTGCGTATTCACCAGCACCGAGCTGTCGGCTCTCTCGCCCAATATCAGGCTCAGTGCTCCCATCAGGATACTTTTACCCGCACCGGTTTCTCCGGTAATGATATTCAGCTGTGATGAAAAATCGATCCCGATCTCATCAATGATGGCGTAGTTCTGTATGAAGAGTTTACGTAGCATGTTTTTTTGTGAGGCGTTAGTGGTGAGTAGTGAGTAGGCAGAGACAGCAAACTCACTACTCACTACTGACCACTCACAATTAGACTCCCCCGCAATTTATACCAGACAATCCTGTTATACAAATACATGTAAGAAATACCTACCCTCCCCCCGTTTATTCACCCTTACAGCGGGCAATACCTGATTTGGCTCTCTGATCAAGCGAATCTTTGTATTCATGGTCGTCCATGTCCAGGCATTTCTGGTAATACGTGATGGCGAGGGCTTTCTGTCCTCTTTTTTCATAGATCTGGGCTATCTGTAAAGCGGCCCGGGCAGCATAATATTCAGGCCGGTGTTCGCCCAGCCGGATGGCGATCAGGTAATTGCGGATCGCATCGTCTTCCCGGTTCAGATCGTCATAGATCCTTGCTACCCGGTAGGCAAATTCCAGTTTCTCTTCTTCTGCGGCAAAATCATCTTCTGTTTTGCCCTGCAGCAGGGCTGCGGCATCAATAGCATACCCACCATCACTTAAGAGGCGGGCTTTCAGCAGGAGTTTATTGGGCCATTTGCCCGACTTCGCATCTTTCAGCGCCTGTTTATCGGCATCGGCATCGGTAGCTCCTTTTTTCAGGATGCTTTTTCTTACTTCCTCGGCTTTGGCCTGGTTGCCCTGCAGGTAATAACACCAGCTCAGTTTCTGGTAAGCATCCCGCACATAAAATTTCCCTTTAAAATTGGCAAGAAAACTCTCCAGGTAACGCGCCGCTTCCTGGGTTTCCAGGTGGTATATTTTGGTGAAACCCAGTTCAAAATCCCAGATGCCGGTTTTCAGGTACTCGTCTGATTTATTCCGGGCCAGAATCACATTTTTGGCATACTCCGATTGTTTGTTGTTGATGCCAAGATTGGCCGCCATATAGGCATGCAGGTGATTGTTTACGAGGTCCAGTTTACGCTGCTGGGTAAAGACCAGCGCTTCTTCTTTTTTATTCTCGATGTAGAACATCAGATAAGGATACATGAAGGCTGCTTCATTAAAAAAAGCTTTGGCCCAGGGATCATTGCTGTTGATAAAGCCCCGCACGATCTTCATGCCCTCTGTTAAAGAACCCCGCATCCCAAACAGGCTGGCGATCCATTTATATCCTTTCGGAATGGTTCCCACCACCGCCTGCAGCGATCCATATATCAGATCATTCGGTGCAAAACCCGGAAACTGTTTGCGGTTCTCTTTGATCAGTTGATAGGCTTTGCGGAAATCCCAACCCGCATCCCAGAGTTTCCCGAATTTGATGGCGGCGCCTGCCTTGTGCACTTTTACGAGGCTGAGACTATATAAATAGAAAGGGGAGCTCTTAGGTCCATCCTGCAGCAGACTGATTCTTTCCGCAAAACGCGGATAACGCTGCTGGAATTCTTTGGGGTCTTCATTCAGAAACAGCGTGTAAAAATCTGCATAGCTTTCCAGTAACAGTGGTATGAGGTTATTCGGGTTCTGCTGCCTGGCTTTCTCGGCCAGCGCCAGCCCGCTGTTGATCTTTAGTTTGGTGATCTCCTGGTAAGCCTGTAAACAGGTGGCATTAAAGTCATACACTTTCTGCGCACGCCCCCAGATAGTGCAGGAGGCTACAATAGCAACTAACAATAACCGTCGGATCATACACCGAAAATACAGTATCTCTGATTACGCGGATGGGTTGTATGATTATTATGATTTTAATTGCTGTAATAGCAGAATAGGTGACAACTAATATCGGAGGTTTCTTACAAGTAAAACCGGGCTCTTTAAATTGTGCAAAAAAAGAAAGGGTGCCAAAGGCACCCTTTCTACAATCATATAAATCATACAACCCATCCGCGTAATCCGCGATCTTATTTGGCTTCTACACTGTCATTCAGATCAGCATCTACCAGAATCCGTCCGCAGTTCTCACAAACAATGATCTTTTTGTGTAAACGGATCTCACTCTGGCGCTGTGGCGGGATAGAATTAAAGCAACCACCACAGGCATCACGCTCTACCGGTACAACGGCCAGACCATTGCGGTAGCTTTTGCGGATCCGGTCGTAGCTGTACAGCAAACGATCGTCGATATGCCCACGGGCATCAGCGCTTTGTTTGTTGAAATGGGTTTCTTCTTTTTCAGTATCAGCGATAATTTTCTGTAACTCACCTTTTTTGTGGTTCAGCACACCTTCTTTCACCGCTACCTGCTTTTTGGCAACTTCGAGGTTCTTGATCTTCTCGGTCAGTTCTTCGTTGGCATCACGGATATGCTTCTCAGCCAGTTTGATCTCGAGCTGCTGCATTTCGATCTCTTTGTTGATGGCTTCAAACTCACGGTTGTTCTTTACATTCTCACTCTGCTTCTCGTATTTAGCGATCAGGGCTTCACTTTCTTTGATGACAGCTTTCTTGCCTTCAATAAATTCAGTGATCCCGTTGATCTCTTCTTCAATACGGGTCTGGCGGGCGGTTAACCCCTGGATCTCATCTTCCAGGTCGCTCACTTCCATCGGAAGTTCACCTTTCAGGATCTGGATCTCATCCAGTTTGCTGTCAATTTTCTGTAATCGTAACAGGGTTACCAGCTTTTCTTCAACAGAGAAATCTTTAACTGCGGCCATAACTAGTTTGTTGTTTGTATTTGTTGTTTGGAGTTTTTTATCCCGGCAGCAGGCTGTTGGGCATCGCCGGTTGTGTCACTCACTTCAGGGTTCAGAACCTTCCTCAACCCAGAAAGTAGTGAACCGGGTTGGTTTTTACTCCTGATTTGAGGACGGCAAAGGTAGGGAATTTCGCCTGTAAAAGCTCAATCAAAAGGTCGGTGGTAAATTGTTCGCTTTCCCAATGGCCAATATCGGCCAGCAGCAGCCGGTCGTTGGCATCAAAAAACTCATGGTATTTGATATCCGAAGTCACATACACATCGGCCCCGGCTGCCAGGGCTTTTCCGGTTAAAAAGCTCCCCGAACCGCCACAAACGGCCACTTTTTTGATCTTTTTGCCCAATAATGGGCTGTGTTTGACCAATGTCAGCTCAAAAGAAGTCTGTAACATGTGCAGAAACCCCGTTTCATCCAGCGCCTCAGGCAATTCTCCCAGCAATCCGCTTCCAACTGATTGATTATCATTTGCTAATGATACAATATCGTAGGCCACTTCTTCATAGGGATGGGCTTCCCACAGGGCTTTTACTACGGCCGATTGCCGGTAGGCCGGCAGGATCACTTCTATTTTCAGTTCTTTTTCTTCGTGACGGCTGCCGGGTGTACCCACAAAAGGGGTGGTTTTCTCCGATCCTTTAAAAGTGCCGGTTCCCTCCGCATGAAAGCTCACTTCACTGTATTCGCCGATATGGCCCGCCCCGGCGGCAAACAAGGCTTCCCTTACCTGGTTGGCCTGGGCATGGGGCACAAATGTGTAGAGTTTCAGCAACTGGCCGGATTTGGGGGCCAGGATGCTTCTGTTGACCAATCCCAGGCGGTTGGCGATCTGGTCGTTCACCCCATCCAGCACATTATCCAGATTGGTGTGAATGGCGTAGATGGCAATCTCGTTCCTGATAGCCGCAATAACGGTACGCTCCACATAATTTTTGCCGTTCAGTTTTTTCAGTCCTCCGAAAATAATCGGGTGATGGGCCACCACCAGGTTACAACCTCTCGCTTTGGCTTCCAGTATCACGGCTTCTGTGGCATCGAGTGTGCAGAGTACGCCTGTGCATTCCCAGGCCGGATTGCCGGTAAGGAGGCCGGCATTATCATAGGTTTCCTGCAGGGAGGGAGGTGCTTTTTTTTCAAGTTCGCGGATGATATCCTGTAGCTGCATAGCGTATGATTGATAAGATTAGCGGTAGAATGGGTTAAAAATAATGGAAAACTATAAACACGAATCGGTAAACTTCTTTTGAAGCCTATCTTTGAGACCATGATGGCCGGGAACTTTCTTTTTTACAATGGCAAAGTGAGTAAAGCGGGTAAACCGCTGATCTCGCCCGATAACCGGTCGTTCCGGTATGGGGATGGTTTTTTTGAGACCCTGAAGTTGGTGAATGGACAAATTATACTGGACGACTATCATTTCGAAAGATTGTTCTCCTCTTTAGAACTCTTGCAGTTTCAGCACCCCACTTATTTTACGCCCGATTACCTGCGCGAGTATATCAGGCTGCTGGCTAAGAAAAATTACCATCATAAGCAGGCAAGGGTACGTATCACCATTTTCAGGGGTGAGGGCGGTTTGTATGATGTGGAGAATCATTTTCCGCATCACCTGGTGCAGACCTGGCAATTGAATCCGGCGAATCATGCGTTGAACGAGAATGGACTGGTAACCGGTATTTACCGCGATGCGCAAAAAGGTTGCGATCTTTTTTCTCAGGTAAAAAGCAATAATTATCTCGGTTATGCCATGGGGGCCATGTGGGCCAAAAAACAGAAACTGAATGATGTTATTCTGCTGAACCCCTTTGGTCGGGTGGCAGATGCTACTATTGCCAATGTGTTTGTGGTAAAAGATGGCAAAGTAAAAACACCCGCTTTATCAGAAGGTCCGGTGAATGGTGTTATGCGCCGTTACCTGCTGGAAATGATGCGTAAGGAAAATATCCCCGTCGAAGAAGGTCAACTGACCCTCGAAGAAATGGAACAGGCTTCTGAACTCTTTCTTACCAACTCCATTTATGGGATACGCTGGGTAAAACAGTTGGGCCAGAGTGGGTATACACATCAATTAGCTTCTCTCTTACATAAGAAATTTGTGGCTCCGTTGTTGGGGGTGGTTGGTTTATTGGTTTATTTGTTTACTGGTATAGCAGTCAGTACAGAATAAGGCCATACCCCATAAACGAGTAAACCAAGAAACGAGTAAACCAATAAACCTTTCCACCTCACAGTTGTTCTTACTCCCATGAAGCCCTCCGTTACCATCATGTGGTTCCGCCGCGACCTGCGCTTAACCGATAATGCGGCACTATTTCATGCCCTTACAGCAGGAAAACCAGTTGTTCCGGTTTTTATTTTCGACAGAAAGATCCTTGACCAGCTGGATGATAAGGCGGATAAACGGGTGGCGTTTATTCACGCGGCACTGGGTGAGATGCAGATGGCGTTGGAGCAACTGGGTAGTACGCTGGAAGTGTATTACGGAGATCCCGAACAGGTATACCAGGAACTGCTGGAGAAATATGCGATTGCGGATGTGTTCACTAACCACGATTATGAGCCTTATGCGCAGGAGAGAGATGCGGCGATAGCAAGGTTATTGCAAGCTAAAAATGCAGGTTTTCATACCTATAAAGACCAGGTTATTTTCGAAAAGAGTGAAGTGACAAAAGATGATGGTAAACCCTATACCATTTTTACCCCTTATTCCAATAAATGGAAAGCGAGGTTAACAGATGCTGATCTGGCATCTTTCCCCACCGAAAAATATTTTACTGATTTTTACCAGCAGTTACCCCTGCCAATTCCATCGCTGAAGAGTATGGGTTTTGAAGAAGTGGCTGCCCGTTTTCCTTCTAAAGAACTGGCTGATGAAGTGATCAGACATTATGCTGAAAGAAGGAATTTTCCTTCGCTGGAGAAAGGCACTTCCAAACTGGGCGTACATCTCCGTTTTGGTACCATCAGCATCCGTGCCCTGGCCCGTCGTGCCAAAGCATTAAATGAAACCTACCTGAATGAATTGATCTGGCGTGATTTTTATCACATGATACTCTGGCATTTTCCGCAGGTGGGCAAAGGCAAAAGTTTCAAACCTGCCTACGATAAAATTGAGTGGCGCAATAACGAAACAGAGTTTAAATTATGGTGCGAAGGAAAAACAGGTTATCCCATTGTAGATGCCGGTATGCGGGAACTGAATGCCACCGGTTTTATGCATAACCGGGTGCGCATGATTGTTGCTTCTTTTTTAGTGAAACACCTGCTGATCGACTGGCGCTGGGGCGAAGCGTATTTTGCACAGAAGCTGCTCGATTTTGACCTGGCAGCCAACAACGGTGGCTGGCAATGGGCCAGCAGCAGCGGTTGCGATGCGGCTCCGTATTTCAGGGTATTCAATCCAGCTTTGCAGACAGAGAAATTTGATAAGGAATTGAAGTATATCAAAAAATGGGTGCCTGAGTTCCAGGAGTTCAGTTATCCCAAACCCATTGTACAGCATGAGTTGGCGCGTAAGCGGGTGCTGGAAGTATACGCAAAAGCATTAAAGCCGTAATAAGCGCTGCTGTATCAGGAAACAAAGAGGGAAGAACTGTTAATGGCAGAAGAACCATGCAGTTGTTGGTATACCTGCAGCATGGTATTCACGGCCGATTTTCCTTCTTCTCCCAGATTCAGCGAATACTGGTTCACATACAGGTCTATGTGCTGGCGCATTACCTGCTCGCTCATTTCCTGCGAGTGGCGGCGAACATAATCGGGCAGCTCCGGATAATGGTCGAATGCATAGGCAAGACTTTTGTTTATAAGCCTGTCTACTTTTTCTTGCAATGCCGTATCGAAATTTTTACGAATGATAATGCCACCCAGCGGTATAGGTACTTTCACCGTTTCTTCCCAGTACTCGCCCAGATCGCGGATCTTGCTGAGGCCTTTGAGTTGATAGGTAAAACGGTTTTCATGAATGATTACACCCGCATCTACCCGGCCACTTAACACGGCTTCTTCAATTTCATGAAACACCATAAACTGTTTGTGCTTTGCTTCCGGATAAGCCAGCGAGAACAACATATGTGCTGTTGTATTCTCTCCCGGAATCGCGATCAGCATATCCTTTACTTCCTTTTCAGGTTCTCCTTTTGTAATCAGTAAAGGGCCTACTCCTTTACCCAATGCACCTCCGCTGTTCAATACTTTGTATGTATCCAGCACCAGTGGTAATACACCATAACTGATTTTCGAAATATCCAGTTTGCCTGCTTTGGCCCATTCGTTCAGGGTTTGTACATCTTCCAGTACTACCTCAAACGACAATCCTTCTGTATCAATTTTATGATTCACCAATGCATCAAAAATGAAGGTATCGTTGGGGCAGGGGGAGAAGGCGAGGGTCATGGTAATGAGTGAATGAGTGGATGAGTGGATGAGTGAATGGGGGAAATAAATGATAGAATGATAGAATGATAGAATGAGTGAATGGTTATTTGAGTTTGTAGAGTTTGTCGATGTATTTGATGAGGGTTTGGTTAAGGTTTTCGATGGCGGGTTGGAGAAGCCAGTTGGCTTTATCCCGCTCGCCGATATAGTTGGAGAGGGCCCTGATCTGGATAAAAGGGATCTGGGCCTGGCGGCATACATAGTGCAGGGCCGCGCCTTCCATGCTTTCGGTGGTGGGATTGTATTTTTTGTACAACTGCCGGATTCTTTCGGGTTCGGTAGTGATCTCGTTGACAGTGATGCCACTCACTTCCTGCAGCTTCAATAAATTATAGCTGTTGAGCCAGGGATTGGGCAGTTTTCTTTTTTCATAGGGAGGGTAATTGCTTTTTTCGAGTTTCAGGTCGAACAGATCCTTCCATTTGCCCTCTTCCTGCACACCCATATCGCCCACCAGTTCATCGGCGATCACCACCACGTTTCCCAGGGGTTGATTTATATCAAAACAACCGGCAATACCGGCCTGGATAATCAGGTCGGGCTTGTCTTCATACACCATGCGGGTAATTGAAACAGCCGAAGCCAGCATGCCCACGCCGCTCTGGTGAAACTGTACTTTTAAACGTTGACTTTCACCGGAATACAGCGGATCCAGTTCCAGGAAGGAAGGCATCCATTCGGCAACAGTGGCGGCGGTGATGATGACTCGCATAGGGCAAAGGTGGGGAAAAAGGGTGAATCGTCAATCGTGAGTGGTCAGTAGTGAGTAGTCAGTGGTGAGTAGGGGGATTTCTGCCTGCTGACTACTCACCACTCCCGATTTCCCCCTATTCCTTACCTTTGCCGAAATTTTTAGAGGCGGATGGTGTATTTAACAAGACAGGAGCATTTTAACGCGGCGCATAAACTGTTCAATCCCAGGTGGAGCAAGGAGCAGAATGAGGCCGTTTTCGGCGTTTGTGCCAATGAGAACTGGCATGGGCATAATTATGACCTTTTTGTGACGATCAAGGGTACCCCTAATCCGGATACGGGTTTTTTATATGATGTGAAGCAGCTGAGTAAACTGATCAAACAATATGTGGTGGATAAACTGGACCACAAGAACCTGAACATGGATGTGGATTTTATGAAAGATACCATGTGCAGTACCGAAAACCTGGCCATTGCCATCTGGCAGCAGTTGGCCCCCCATTTACCCGCAGAAGTCAAACTGCACTGCATCAAACTCTACGAAACCCAGCGTATTTACGTGGAATATTTCGGGGAATAATCTTTTTTCTGGTTTGTGTAAACAAAAGAATGGGTGTACGGGTTATTAGTAACCTATGTACCTTAGTGCAGATTATCGGAATAGATATTCAAGCTCAGTCATTGATTTCCTGGCTCCTGTATGCCCGGCCACTTGATCAGCACACTTCTGAAACAGTGCCGGCAGTTAATGACAGAACCACTTGAACATTGTTTCAAATAAAGTTCAGCCGTGTTGGATAGTACAAGTGTGCGACGCAACAGGTGTTGGGCTCTGTGCTGAAGCTGGTACCATGAATTGTAACCTTATGGCAAACAAAGTAGCGGTTTTCCGGAAAGAACATTTTAATGCGGCTCACAGGCTGTTTAATCCTTTGTGGACGAACGAGGAGAACGACCGGGTATTCGGCTTGTGCAATAATCCGAATTACCATGGACATAATTACGACCTGGTGGTGAAAGTGACTGGCGAACCCGACCCGCAGACAGGGTATGTGATAGACCTGAAACTGCTCAGTGATATCGTGAAAGAGGAAGTGATGAGCCGTTTTGACCACAAGAACCTGAACCTGGATACGGTGGAGTTTGCCAACCTGAACCCTACGGCCGAAAATATTGCCGTAGTGATTTACCAGCTCCTGCGTCCGAGAATTGATGCGAAACTGGAACTGCAGATCCGCCTGTATGAAACCGAAAGAAATTTTGTAGAGTATCCTGCATAAATCATCATAGATAAAAACACTGATATGGCTTACACCAAGATCGAGAAGTACGATGAAGATGTAACTTCCGGACTGATCAAAAATTACCATGAAGCGCTGGGTTTGCTGGGCGAAGACCCGGACAGGGAAGGACTGGTAAAAACCCCCGAACGTGTGGCCAAAGCCATGCAGTTTTTAACGCAGGGTTACCAGCAGGATCCGATTGCGATCATCAATTCTGCCAAGTTTAAGGAGTCGGTGAGTGAAATGGTGATCGTAAAAGACATCGAACTCTATTCCATGTGCGAGCATCATATGCTGCCTTTTTTCGGGAAAGCGCATATTGCCTACATCCCCAATGGCTGGATCACCGGCCTGAGTAAACTGGCCCGTGTGGTAGATGTGTATTCGCGCAGGCTGCAGGTGCAGGAGCGGTTAACTACCCAGATCCTCGAAGCCATTAAAGAATCGCTGAATCCGGTAGGTGTGGCCGTGGTGATTGAAGCCAAACATTTATGTATGATGATGCGTGGTGTGGGCAAACAAAATTCGGTAACAACCACTTCTGCTTTTGACGGTGAGTTTTTGAAGAATACTACACGTAGTGAGTTTCTGAAGTTGATTAATAAGAAGCTGGATTAGGGGGATTGGTTTATTTGTTTATTGGTTTATTCGTTTACTGGTTTATTTGTGTGGAGGGTGAAATATTCTTAGAGAATGCGTACAAATACGATATGATCAGCTATTTATAGTAGATAAATTAGGATTTACGTAAACGTAAATCCTTTTTTTATGCCCTATATCCTTGAGGAGCTGGAGGTGTACCTACTTTCTGAAAAACTGGCAGCGGAAATCTGGCAAATAGTGATGGTCTGGCCGGCTTTCGAAAAATTTGGTGTTGGGAAACAGCTTACCTCTTCTGTTGATTCAATTTCTGCTAATATTGCAGAGGGATATGGACGTTATTTTGTGAAAGAAAATATCCAATTTTGTTTTTACGCTCGAGGGTCACTTCTGGAAACCAAAAGCTGGATACGAAAATCATTTCAGCGGGGATTGATCAACGAAATAACATACGGGTTATTGATGGATGAGTTGGAACTGATACACCGAAAGCTACATGGATATATTAAAGTTCTGAAAAACAATATTCGCCCATAGCTTTATTAAGGTAATAAGTAAATGAGTAATGAAGGTAAATAGGAATGCCAGTAGACCAATAAACCAATAAACGAGTAAACCAAAAACACATGAAACACGCTTATATCTTCCCCGGTCAGGGTTCGCAGTTCAGTGGAATGGGTAAAAATCTGTATGATACCAATCCGCTTGCCAAAGAACTGTTTGAAAAAGCCAATGAGATCCTCGGGTTCCGCATCAGTGATGTGATGTTTACGGGAACGGAGGAAGAATTGAAGCAGACCAATATTACGCAGCCTGCTGTGTTCCTGCATTCGGTGATTGCTTTTAAAACGCTTGATCATGTGCAGCCTGATATGGTGGCCGGTCACTCGCTGGGAGAGTTTTCTGCACTGGTGGCCAATGGGGTATTGCAGTTCGAAGACGCACTGAAACTGGTAAGTATCCGGGCCAAAGCCATGCAGAAAGCCTGCGAAGTACAACCATCTACCATGGCAGCCGTGCTGGCACTGGCAGATGAGAAAGTGGAAGAGATCTGTGCCGAAGTAAGTAAAGAAACCGGCGAAGTAGTAGTAGCAGCCAATTATAATTGTCCGGGCCAGCTGGTAATCAGCGGTTCGGTAAAAGGCATCGAGATCGCCTGCGAAAGAATGAAAGCCGCTGGTGCCAAACGGGCATTGGTATTGCCCGTGGGAGGTGCTTTTCACTCACCATTAATGGCACCGGCCAAAGAAGAACTGGCTGCAGCTATTGAAGCCACTACTTTCCACCCGGCCACTTGTCCTGTTTACCAAAACGTTGTTGCCAAAGCGGTAACGGATCCTGCTGCCATCAAACAAAACCTCATCGATCAATTAACCGGTGCTGTTCGCTGGACACAAAGCGTACAAGCTATGGTTGCAGATGGGGCCACGAATTTTACCGAATCCGGTCCAGGTAAAGTGTTGCAGGGATTGGTGCAGAAAGTGTATAAGGAAGCGGTAGTAGCAGGAGTAAGTTAATAATTAGCGGATTAGCGAATGGCGGATGACGGATTCTTTTGATTCAATCTAATCCGTCATCCGCTAATCCGAAATTCGCTAATGGGTCATTCGAAATCGAGGATGCCATTCACCCATTCCGGATCGAGGGTGGCGTTGTATTTTTTGTAGAAGTTGATGGCGGGTTCGTTCCATTCCAGTACCTGCCAAACCATTCTTTTGAATCCTTTGTCTTTGGCTTCCTGAATGATGCGGTCGAATAATAATTTCCCCGCTCCTTTACCCCGTAATTTTTCGGTAACCAGGAAATCTTCCAGGTACAAACATTGCCCTTTCCAGGTGCTGTAGCGGATATAGTACAAGGCAAATCCCTCCACTTTTCCGTTGATCTCGGCCACAAAGGCCCACCACACAGGATTAGTGCCAAAGCCACTTTCTTCAAAATGCGTCAGCGTAACCGTTACTTCCTGCGGTGCTTTTTCATAATCTGCCAGCTCCTGTATCAATTCCAGTAAACGAACGCAGTCTTTTTTCTCCGCTCTTCTGATCAATATTTCCATATTCCCATTTTATTATTTCTAAAAAAAATCATTCACTCATCCACTCATTGTTTCCCCCCTCCCTTCACGAACCTCCCTGGTTTTGCCCCCGTATGTTCTCCCTCTTTTAACACCTGCACACCATTTACCCATACATGCTGCATGCCTTCGGCATATTGATGCGGATTCTCATAAGTGGCTTTGTCTTTTACTTTGGCGGGATCAAAAATAAGTACATCAGCATAGTTGCCCACTTTCAGTTCGCCTCTTTTTTGAATATGCAGGTTAGTGGCGGCTACTTTGGCTAATTTGTGGATGGCCAGTTCGAGTGGGAGTAGTTTTTCCTCCCGCACATACTGACCAATTACCCGTGCAAAATTTCCATAAGCACGGGGATGGGAACTCTGCTTGATAAACTTGCCTTCGGTTGCCATAGAAGCGGCATCCGATCCAAAACTAACCCAGGGAAGTGCTACCTGTTTTCTTACATTTTCTTCGCTCATTAAGAAGTAGGCAACTTCTACGCGACTGCTATCCTGGATAATCAGGTCAATGGCTGCATCTTCGGGTGTGGTGTTTCTGAGCTTAGCCACTTCTGCCAGTGATTTTCCTGCGTATTTAAAAAGGGAATCTCTGCGAAATCCCAGTAACAAAACTTTATCAGGAGAGCCGGCACCATAGTATAAATTTTCCCAGTCGGGCGCATTGGTCTTCATGGCTTTTTTCATTTCTTCCCTTGTTTTAGGATCCTGCAGGCGTTGCCAGAGTTTGCCGAATCCGCCATCCTGTAAAGAGGGAGGAAAGGCAGCTGTCATGCCGGTAGCACCAGCGGTGTATGTGTACATATTAGCAGCGATATCAATCCCTTCTTTCCGCGCTCTTTCTACCCGTCTGATCAC
Organism: Sediminibacterium sp.; assembly: GCA_036405675.1. Classification (GTDB taxonomy): domain Bacteria; phylum Bacteroidota; class Bacteroidia; order Chitinophagales; family Chitinophagaceae; genus Sediminibacterium. The sequence continues at coordinate 2,598 of DASWXD010000080.1, read as the reverse complement.
GCTGTCCATTTTGCCCCAGTTACTGATACCGGCTGCTTTCAGGTGATAGATCTCTCCATGCACACCTGCTTCTTTGGCGATGGTGATCAGTTCTTCTACTGCTTCCGTAAGTTTATTTCCTTCGCTGCGCATATGTGAAATATAACCGCCACCATACGGTGCGGCTGCTTTGCAGAGTTCGATCAGTTCCTGTGTTTTGGCAAAAAAAGCCGGAGGATAAATGAGCGAAGTGCCCACGCCCAATGCCCCTTCTTCCATAGCCTCTTTTACGAGGGCTTTCATGTGTTCCATTTCTGCAGGCGTAGGATCGCGGTTGTCTTCGCCGATCACATTCGTACGGATGGTTGTAGCGCCTACAAATGAAGCGATATTGGTACTGATTCCTTTTTTCTCCATCCACTGCATGTATTCGCCCAGTGTATTCCAGGCTACATCGTATTTGATCAACGACTGGTCGTTCTGCATATCAGCTTTCATCTTTGCATTCAGCGGACCCATACTTTCGCCCTCTCCAAATACTTCGAGTGTTACGCCCTGCCTGATATCGCCCTGCGATCTGCCATCTTCGATCAGCGATACGGGTGCCCAGCTCAGCATGTTGATAAAGCCGGGACTAACCGCCATGCCTTTGGCATCCACTTCGTTGTTGGCAGATTCTTTTGATAAGTCGCCGATGAATGCGATGGTGTCATGGTTGATACCGATATCGGCTTTAAATGGCGCTGCACCATTACCGTCGTACACCAATCCGTTACGGATAATCGTATCGTATTTTTTGGAGCCACAGGCCGTAAGCAGGGACGTAAGGATCAGCAGGCAGATAAGTTTACGCATGATAGCAACTTAAGTAGGTTAACTTATTTATTTTCTCTTTGCTTTGAAATTTCCATTGGGCTGGATGAAAGTGGCTTCGGTTGATTCGCCTTTTTCATTTACCTCAAACTGCAAATAAAATCCGTTGGCTACTTTTAAGGCGAATTTGTGTTTGTCAACAGGTACCAGTTCGTAATCAGGTTGACCAGGCACCAGTACATACAACGTTTTATTGTCTTTGATATATACTTTTACCGTAGCGGCACCCAAACTATATTCGCCTACATATTTTTCCAGTTCTTCTTTGGTAATGGCTTTGGGTTTGGGTGTTTTAAGAAATTTGAAGGGCTCCAGTCCGGCTTCAAATTGCTGCGTAACCATAGAGATTTCTCCAGCTTCGTTCATGTGAAACTGGAAGCGGGCCGGGCTTCTCTCGGTAGTATCCATTGGTTCTCCGGCTGTTTTTTCAAAGGGTTCAAATATATCGTAGTGATATTGACGCAGCCATAACAGGTCTTTGCCTACTTTGGCAAACAGGGAGTCATTGATCAGTGACACTTCAAAACTGCCATATCCCGGATGTTGATAGATGCCTTCGTAATCTTTCAAAGGATGAGAAAGTGCCGTATTGGTTTTCTGGCTGCTGCTTTTTGTTTTTTCTGCTTCTTTGGCGGTTGCTTTGGCTTTATCAGCGGCACGTTTCAGATCTGTGTTCCAGTCAAAATATGGCAGGTTCAATAACCGGTCCGAGATCAGATTTCTTACCACTGAAGGAACCGCAGATCCATTCTGGTTGGTCAGTACCACAATACCAATGCTATCGGTTGGATAAAAACTGGTACTGGCTGAGAATCCATCAATGTTACCTCCATGTTCCACACGGAAATGACTTTTGTAGGAAGATACCATCCATCCAAAACCATAACTTGAGAGATGTATATCTGGTTTTTCTTTGTTGGGTAAACCTGCATTCATCACCATTTGTGCACTCATGGCTTCAGTGGTGTAAGCAGCCGGTAAAATTTCTTTTCCATTGAATTTGCCACCATTGATCCAGGTGCTTACCCAGTTAGCCATTTCTGTAACACTGCTATTGATGCTGCCCGCAGGGCCCATGGCATCAATATTATAATAGTCCAGTTTTTTGATGATGCTGTCTTTCTTCAGACCATAGCCGATAGCAGCGTCATCACTTTTCTCCATCTCTTTAACAGAGAAAACAGAACGGTTCATGCCCAGCGGTCTGAAAATATTATCACGAACTGCATTTTCCCAGCTTTTGTTCATCAGTTTTTCCGCCAGCATACCCTGCAGCAGGAACATGAAATTGTTATACTGCCATTTTTCGCGTACGTGATAAGTAGGCTCCATAAAACGGATCCGCTTCATCAGACTATCGCGCGAAGTACTAGGGAAGGCATACCAGGAAAAATCATGCCGCGGCAAACCGGTACGGTGGCTCATCATATCCCGTACGGTAACGAAGTTGTTCATTTCGTCATTGTAAAACTTCAGATCGGTTAAATAATTCCTGACGGGTTGGTCGTACTGAAGTTTGCCATCTTTCTGCAGCAGCCCCAGTAAAGAAGCCGTGAATGCTTTTGTACAGCTTCCGATGGCAAATAAAGTATTGGGGGTAACAGGTAGTTTTTTCTCAACATCGCGATAGCCAAATCCTTTGGCGTAAATCACTTTGTCTTTCTCTACAACGGCTACGGCAAAACCTGCTGCGTGCCAGTCTTTGAGTACCCGTTCAAATGCCGTATCCAATCCGGCAAAACGGTC
>DASWXD010000079.1:0-39274 GCA_036405675.1 Sediminibacterium sp. | reverse complement strand
GTGCAATATGTACTGTATGATTTTTCGAATTATTCCAGCGGCAAAATTTTGCCGGGGTACTCGGATGCTTCACGTTGGTTATCGATAAAAGCCGGTTACCAGCTTACGGCTCAACACCCATTCGCAGGCGTAGGTTTTGGCGATATGCTTTCTGCAATTGATCAATGGCATCAGTTGAACCACCCCTCCAGCCTGGCTTATGAACGTTTTTTGCCCGCCAACGAGTGGCTGGTATACGGCACCGGCAGTGGCTTGCCGGGGGTATTGTGTTTTACGGCAGGGTTTGTGTTGTTGCTGTACAGAACTACTTCAAGAAATATTTTTTCAGTCATCGTAACCACCATCAGCCTCATTCCTTTTTTGTTTGATGATACCCTGGAAGGACAAACAGGTATCCTGGTATTGGCTTTTATTGCTTTCTTTGGGCAGCAGAAACTATCATCTATCCATGTATAACCAACTCTCTGTTGTGATTATCTGCCGCAATGAAGCGGCCATCATCGGCAAAACCATTGCTGCTGCCAGAACCTGTACCGATGATATTGTGGTGGTGGATAGTGGCAGTACCGATGGTACACAGGCAATGGTTACTGCTTTGGGTGCGAGACTGATTGAAACCAGTTGGGAAGGGTATGGCCCCAACAAAAACAAAGGGGTGGCTGCCGCCAGACACGACTGGATCTTATCCATTGATGCCGATGAGATCCCGGATGCAACGCTGCAGCAGGAATTGCAGCAGTTATCATTTACAGATATTGCTGTTGTCTATAATATCCGTTTCCGTGTTTTTCTGGGTGATCAAATGATCCGTTTTGGCGAATGGAGTAACGACCGCCATATCCGTTTATACAACCGCCGCCATGGTGGCTGGAACGATGCTGCGGTGCATGAAGGATTGGTATTCCCTGCAGAAACAAAAACAGTTACATTAAAAGGATATATTCATCATTACACCTCCCGGAACATAGCCGATTTTGCCGCCAAAACGGTGAACTATGCCATGTTGAACGCGCAGAAATATCACCAGCAGGGCAAACGGGCCGGATGGCTTAAATGCAGGCTGGCACCGGCTTTCTCTTTTGTTAAAAATTATCTTTTCCGGCTGGGATTTTTAGATGGAGAAGCCGGTTACACCGTTGCCAAAATGAATGCCTGGTACACCTGGTTAAAATATGCAAGGTTGCGGGAGTTGAACCGGGAGAGCAGGGGCTAAGAGTGGGTGCTGCGTTTTTTGTTCCGGGTTCTTTGTTTGCTGTTCTTTATCGCTATTGTTGGACCAAAACAATTTCTTTTCTCTGTGCAACTCCCCATCTCTGCGTCTCTGTGCTGAAAAAATACCCCTAAATCACAATCACGCAATAGTATGCGTTATCTATTTTCAACACAGAGGTACAGAGAAACAGAGGATCACAGAGTTGGTATGGTTGGTTATTTATTCAGTTCCTGCACTATCCATTTGCAGAAAAAATCAGTAAGATTTCCATCAAAACAGCTCTGGTTTACACTACCGGGTGATTCGCTATTCCCTATTTTTGTTGAATGACGAATTTCATTCCGATATTCCCACTGGGCATTGTGGTATTTCCCGGTGAAAAACTGAACCTCCATATTTTTGAAGAACGTTACCGGCAGTTGATTTCAGAATCTTATGCCGGGGGCAGACCCTTTGGCATTCCCTGTGTACTGAACAATGGTGTATCCGAAATGGGAACATTGGTGGAAGTAACCAAAATTGTAAAAGTGTATGAAGATGGTAAGATGGATATTCATACCAGGGGCTTACAGGTGTTCCGGATCCTGGAGCTGATAGAATCGGTACCAGACAAATTATATAGCGGCGCCATTGTAAACTATCCCGAAAACGCGGAAAGGATACAAAACGAGCTGGTACAGAAAGTGCTGAAAGGCATCCGGGATCTGCACCGTTTGCTGAACGTAAGCAAGGACTTCGGCAAACCTGATACCGAACTTACCAGCTACGATCTGGCCCATCACGCCGGGCTCTCGCTGGAAGAGGAGTATGAATTACTGGGCCTGCTGCACGAACTGCAAAGACTCGAATACCTGAAACGTCATCTCAACAAAGTACTACCTGTTATGGCCGGCATGGAACTACTCAAAGAAAAGATTCACCTGAATGGCCATTTTAAAGAATTGAAAGGCTTTACTTTTGATAAGTGAGGAAGTGAGTAGTCAGTAGTGAGCAGGAAGTAAAAGCCATCTCCAAAAACTCACTACTGACTACTCACCACTCACGATTCAAGATTGACCATTCACCATTGACCATTCACCATGCAAATCACCCTTTGTTTCGATTTTGGCAATACCCGTTTAAAATGCGCTGTTTTTCACGACAGGGATTTTAAAGAGGAGCTTGTACTGGAAAATGCAGGTGCCGATGCCTTGCTGCAACTGCTCAACCGGTTCCGGCCGGATAAAACCATTCTGTCATCGGTCATCAATCATCCGCCGGAGATAGAGGAGTTACTGGTGGCCCATAGCCGGTTTCACAAACTAGGGCATACCAGCAAACTGCCTTTTACCACGCCGGTGGGCAAACCCGAGACCATTGGGGCCGACAGGCTGGCCATTTGTGCCGCTTCCGTAGACCTTTTCCCAAAACATCATAATCTGGCCATTGGTTTGGGTACCTGCATCACCTACAATTACATTAACCAGGCCCATGAATTTCTGGGAGGAAGCATCTCTCCGGGCATGAATATGCGGTTCCGGGCCATGCATGAGCAAACGGCTTTATTGCCCCTGGTACAGGCTGAATCTACCTTCCCGCTGGTGGGTTACGACACCAAAACCAACCTTTTAAGCGGTGTGATACTCGGAATGGCTAAGGAAATTGACGGAATAATTGACGCTTATGCCTTGAAATACAGCAACTTTAACGTGCTGTTAACCGGGGGTGATATGGGTTTTTTTGTACCGCACCTAAAAAACAAGATATTTGCCGACCCTAACTTAATCTACAAAGGCCTGTATGCGATCAGTGAGTTCAACAACCGCTAGGATTTTCCTGGCATTTTTACCGGTTTTTTTTCTGCTTGGTTCCTCTGCGCAACAGAACTCCCCTTTTTCAAGGTATGGTCTGGGTGAACTGTATTCCAACCAGCATGTGATCAGTCGCGCCATGGGTGGTCTTTCTGCCGCTTATGCCGATGGATTGAACAATAACGTAGGACAGGCCGTTAACTTCAACAACCCGGCTACTTACGGTTCTTTCTACATGACTACTTTTGATGTGGGTCTGACCATCGATACCCGCACATTGATCAGTAACAATCCTACCGGTAAGTTTTCCTCAAAAAACTTTACGCCTTCCTATATTTCTGTAGGTCTTCCCTTAAAAAAAACAAAGGGCTGGGGAATGGCATTCGGTTTAAAACCGCTCAGCACCATCAACTATTCCATCGAAAACCGCAGTGTTATGGCGGGAACGGGAGATAGCCTTCTGACCGTATATGACGGGCAGGGCGGTCTGAACCAGTTTTTTGTAGGTATTGGTAAAAAGATTGGCAATTTCAGTATCGGTTTCAATACCGGCTACAATTTTGGTAAAAGAGAAATTAATACACGTAAAGCTTTCCTGAACGATACCGTAGCCCATTACCAGGGACTTTCCTCCAGCAAAACCAGTTATAGCGGTATTTTTCTGCATGGTGGATTGCAGTACGAGTTTTCGGTTGGTAAAAAAGTATTCGCCGAAACCAAGACCACCAATAATTACCTGCTCAGAATGGGTGTAACCGGAACGTTGCAGCAGCAATTATCTGCTTCGCAGGATCAGATCAAACAAACTTATACGCCTACTACCAGTGGTGATTTTAAAATTGATTCAGTTTCTGAAGTATATAATATCAAGGGAAAGATTACCCTGCCGTCTACCTATGCCGCCGGACTTACCCTGCACAAAACCGTTACCAACCCGAGAGGTGTTTTTGAACTCTGGTCTATCGGCGCAGAATACACAGCTACCCAGTGGACCAAATACCGTTTTTATGGACAGCCCGATCAGTTAGCAGATAGCTGGCAGTTGAAACTGGGTGTGCAATTCAGCCCCGATCCTTTATCGGGCCGTGGTTACTGGAACAATGTGAACTACCGTGCCGGTTTCTTTACCGGTAAAGATTATATCAATGCAGATGGCAATGGTTTAAAACAAACCGGTTTCTCTCTGGGTGCAGGTTTACCGATCAAAAAATGGAGAGCGTATGATAACCAGTTCACTTTTCTGAATACAGCTCTACAGTTTGGTAAAAGGGGAACGGCTGTTAATAATGTCACAGAAAGTTTTTTCCAGTTTACTTTTGGTATGAGTTTAAGCGATCTTTGGTTTATCAAACGCAGGTATGACTAAACTGATCTCACATAAAATATTTTTTACAGCAGCCATTCTATCCGGCTGCTTTTTTTTGTGGGGTTGCGAAAATGATGTGAATGAAGTGCGGGAGCTGGGGCGGAAAAAAGAGAATATCGAAGAGGGCAAAAATATCAGCAGTTACCTGAGTATGGATGGTAAAATGCGGGCACATCTTACGGCCCCTTTAATGCTGCGCATTCAGGGAGATACCGGACGGAGAACAGAATTTCCCCGATCCTTACACGTGGATTTTTATAACGATAGTACTGCACAGATCGAAAGTCAATTGAGTGCGCTCTATGGCAATTACCTCGAAAACCAGAACAAAGTATTTCTCCGCGACAGCGTAGTGGCGTTTAATGTAAAGGGCGATACCCTGTTCTGCAAAGAAATGTACTGGGACCAGAACCTGCAGAAATTCTATACCGACAAGGAAGTAACCATCAGCCAGCGTTATCCCAAAAAGCGATTCTCGGGTGTAGGTATGACCTGCAACCAGGACCTCACTAATCTTACCTTATTCAAAATTCAGCCCGGCAGTTTTGCCATGATCGCAGATAGTCTGGCGAATGGCACGGATACGACGCGGAAGTAACAGGCTTTCGTATCTTTATTCAGTAAAAGCAGCTCAGGTAAGATAGAAGTGGATCTCTACTCCCACCTGCTTACAGCACCTGCCGTTGGTGGCCAAAACCACAACCCAAATCAACAATATATATTACATTTTACGTTTATGGCAAAAAACAAAACAGCCGAAACAGCCATCGATGTCATTGATTTCATCAACACTTATGTAGACAATGACCAAAAGAAGAACGATAGTTTTCGCTTGCTGGAATTAATGAGTGAGTGGTCTGGATTTCCTCCTAAAATGTGGGGACCCACTATTATCGGATTTGGCAGTTACCATTACAAATATGCCAGCGGACACGAAGGAGATGCCCCGCTGATCGGTTTTTCACCCCGCAAAGCGGCTTTTTCGTTGTATGTATTTTCGTCAACAGAGAATAATCTTGCTTTATTAGACAACTTAGGAAAATATAAAATGGCGAAAGCTTGCATATATGTGAAAAAACTTTCTGATCTGCATATTCCCTCTCTGGAAAAGATCTGTAAGGCAACCATTGAGTATATCAATGAACATCACGAGTGTGCATGCAGAGAGAAATAAAAAACATCCGGTAACGCTACTAAACCATGTCAGGGGATTTCTTCTTCCAGAAAAAATATTTCCGTAACCCACTCCTCCCTATTTAATACCTTGCAGTTCTAAAAAACAGTCACATGGAATACAGAAGAATGGGCCGCAGCGGTCTGCAGTTAAGCGTACTGAGTTTTGGCAGCTGGGTTACTTTTCACAAACAGATCAGCGATAACAGTGCCGATGAACTGATGGGCATTGCCTACGATAACGGTATCAACTTTTTTGATAACGCGGAAGGGTATGCTCTCGGCGAAAGTGAGAAAATGATGGGGCGGGTACTGAAAGCTAAAAAATGGGACAGAACCTCCTATACCCTTTCTTCCAAAGTATTTTTTGGCTGGCGCGGGGCAGATAACAAACCCAACCAGACCGGTTTAAGCCGCAAACACCTGGTAGAAGCCTGTCACGAAGCACTTGGCAGACTGCAAACCGATTATCTCGATCTCTATTTCTGCCACCGTCCTGATACACAAGTGCCCATTGAAGAAGTGGTGTGGACCATGTACAACCTGATACAACAAGGCAAAATATTATACTGGGGTACCAGCCAATGGAGTGGTGCCGAGATCATGGAAGCCCATCGCGTAGCGCAACAATACAACCTGATAGGCCCTACGGTAGAACAACCACAGTACAATATGTTTGAGCGGTTTAAAGTAGAGCAGGATTACCTGCCGGTATACCAGAACGTAGGACTGGGAACCACGATCTGGAGTCCGCTGGCGGCTGGTTTTTTAACCGGCAAATACAATAACGGCATCCCCGAAGATTCGCGCCTGGCCATTGAAGGTTTTGGCTGGCTCAAAGACCGCTGGATCCAGGATGTAAAACTGGAGAAAGTAAAAAAACTGACCCATCTGGCCAATGAGCTGGGTGTATCGCTGGCTTCGCTGGCCATCGCCTGGACCATCAAAAACCCCCATGTAACCACCGCCATCCTGGGTGCCACCAAAAAAGAGCAATTATTCGAAAACCTGAAAGCCCTGGATAGTCTGCTATTGCTTTCTACGGAAGTAATGGATAAGATAGAAGCTATTTTACAAAATAAGCCTGTGCTGGATCTCGCTTAGGCTTGGTTAGGTATATAGAGTATATATAGTAAATAAAGTATATAGAGTATATAAGTGGTGGGGGCGATAGGCACTCATCCGCTTTATTTACCCTGTATACTTTATTTACTTTATATACCTATTTACTTTATATACTTTCCGAAAAAATAATTACCAGCACCTTCCAACCTTTCCCAAACCTCCAACTCTTATTCCCAGACAACCATTGGAACAGGCTAACACCATACAAACGGCTGTTGTGAGAAAAGCCTGTAAGGGCGATACAGAAGCGCAGGCCTGGCTATACCGGCAGTATAGTAAGGGTATGTTCAATATCTGTACCCGCATGACAGGCAACCGCAACGATGCAGAAGATGTTCTGCAGGATGCTTTTATACTGGCATTCCGTAACCTGGGGCAGTTAAAAGATCCGCTGCAGTTTGGCGGCTGGTTAAAGCGGATTGTGGTGAATGAGTGTATCCGTTACAGCAAGAAAAATTTCTACTGGAACGAATGGGAGGATGAAAGAAACAATATGATGGTGGAGGAAGCAACCGAGTGGTGGAAAACCGTGAGTTTCGAGATCATTCACCAGGAAATCAAAGGTTTGCCGGATGGCTGCCGGCAGGTATTCAACCTTTTTGTAGTGGAGGATTTCAGCCATAAAGACATTGCCGAACAGTTGGGCATCTCAGAATCAACAAGTAAAAGTCAATACCACCGGGCGAGACAGTTATTAAAAGAACGCATCACCCGTCAATTACAGGCACATGGATGAACTGAAAAAATATCTTCGGCAACACGCCGATCAGCTGGATCTGGACGAACCCCGTTTACAGGTTTGGGAACAGATTAAACAGCAATCGGCCAGCGCACCCAAAACTACTGTAGTAGTAATGGTTACCCGCTGGGCAGTAGCTGCCTGTGTACTGCTGTTGGCCGGTATCGGCGGCTGGTGGTTGTTGCAGGAGAAACATACCACAACAGAACTGGCCAGTCAGCAAAAACCGGTTACAGAAAAAGCAGCAACGATTACCAAAGCGCCTGTAACACAAACAGAGAATACAGCAACAGACGTTCTGGCCCAGGTAAAGGCTCCTGTTAAAAAAGAAACAGCTGTGGCGGAACCCCAAAAAAGAAGACAACCTACAGCTGATATGATTGCCCTGCAGCACATGGAGAACAGTTTTACCCAGGTAATTAACCTGCAGCGTGAGCGGGTGAGCAGCATCCCTATGTACGCAGAATCGCCGGCTTATTTTAATGATTTTGCCATACAGATCAGGCAAATGGAGAAAGATGAAAAACAGATCAAATCAGACATTGCAAGGCGCGGCATGACTGATGGATTACTGGATCAGCTTATCAATCTCTACCAGCAGAAATTAACCATTCTCAAACAATTACAAATGGAAATGACCAAGACCAACAACCGCTACAAACAAAACCGCGTGCCTGTTGACTCTGCCAAAACCTATTTCCTGAAAATCTAAATGCATCTTATCATGAACAAAATGAAAAAAAATATTTTTTTACTGACGGCTGTCCTGTCAGGAGTTCTCTCACAGGCAACGGCCCAACAGGTGGTTACCAGTACCCCGCCCACCCCATCGGTCAATCAGGTGCGCGTGGCACCAGAAGCAAGAGAAGTCAGGGTGATCAATGGAGAAAACATGAGGGCTACCAAAAACTACAAAGACGAAGACCTCAAATCCAAAGAAGTAAGTAAAGAGGTATCAGTACCCAAGGGGGGAGAAATCTATATTGAGAATGCATCCCGTAATATCATCATCAAAACCTGGGACCAGCCCAAGGTAAAAGTAACCACCACGGTTTACTATGATGGCGAAAGCAAATTGTCGGATGAAGAATGGCTCGAAAAAGTGAATCTCTCTTTAAAAACACTGGGTAGTTCTGTGAAAGTGAAATCCGGTAGTATCGGTGGCAGTACATTTTATTCTTCCGGATCGGGTGGTTTTACCTACTATGGCCCGGGCGGTTCCGGAAGCGGTGTGGCCGTATTCAATGGCAACGGCCAGAACGTGGGCACCAAAGCCAATACCAAAAGAATTGTAACGGTGACCATTCCTACAGGCAGTAAGTTGGACCTGGAGAGCAAATATGCTGATATATCTGTACCTACGGGTATTACCGATGCCAGCATCGATATCACTAACGGTAACCTGGAAGCAGAGAACCTGAGCAAACTCGTTCTCCGTTCCAAATATTCCAATGTAAATGTGGGTGATATAAAAAACGCAGAAATCGAATTTACCAATGGCCGCTTCAGTGCCAAAACCATCAACGACCTGGATATTGAAAGCAAATATTCTACCATCGAAATGGCTTCGGTAGATAAAGTAGTGATGCGCAGCACCAACGATGAATATGAACTGGAAGAAGCCGGCGAGATCCGCGGCCGCAAATCCTATGGCAACCTCCGCATCACCAAACTGAATAATTCCATAGATATCGAAGGCAGCAATGCCGATATCAAGATCCGGAAAGTAGGCACAGCGCTTAACCAGATCAAAATCGATGATAAATATGCCGATATCCGCATCCCGCTGCGCGATGTAAAAAACTATAGTGTTGATTTTACCGGTGGCTACAGTTCGGTGTATGGTAATTTTGAAAAGAAAGTATCGCAAACCACTGCCGCTGCTGAAAAAGCAGAGAACAAAACCGCCAAAGAAACGCTGGCTGCAGAAGAAAAAAGTGTATTGAAAGCCACCACGATAACAGGAATAGTGACCGGCCCCGGCCCCAGAATGCTGACCGGATGGAGAGACGATAACAGCCCCAATATGTTTACCGCCACCGTTGGCGATGGTAAAGGACTGAAAATTGTGATGAAATGCCAGAATTGTACGGTGGACTTTAAATAATCCTCTTTGAATATCGAATATCGAACAGGGAACGCCGAACACCGAAGTATTACTCCGATCGACATTCGATATTCCCTGTTCGATATTCGATATTCCCAAGATCTCACACAGCCGATTTTCTCATGTTGTACCTATCGGTGACCATGCCCCGTTTTTACGGGGCATTTTTTGGGTGAGTAGTGAGTGGTCAGTAGGGAGTTTAGAACGGTAGCCACTCACACCTGACTACTCACGACTCACGACTCACGAATTTTATGTAATTTTCCTCCATGACTGAGCTCTATACCCTTATCTGGATCATCGTTACACTGCTCCTGATCGGTTTTTTTGCCGGTTATGAGATCGCATTTGTATCGGCCAACCGGTTAAGTATTGAACTGAAAAAAAAGCAGGGCAAAAAAAGCGGAATCATCCTGTCTAATTTTATGGAGCATCCGGCCCGTTTTATCGGCACCTGCCTGATCGGTTTAAATATCTTTCTCGTTATCTATGGATTGCTGGTACATGAGCTGATGTCGAAAACCATCTGGACCGCCCTCTGGACCCAGTTGAAATTTCAGAACGAATATGTAAAACTGGGATTTGATACCCTGATGTCATCGCTGGTAGTGCTCGTGTTTGGCGAGTTTATCCCTAAGGCAGTTTTCAGGGCCAAAGGGGATTCTTTACTCAGTTTTTTTGCCAGGGTAGCTAATTTCTTTCACGGCCTTTTTCTGCCGCTGACTAATTTTTTTGTAGATGTATCGCAGTGGATCCTCAAATACATGTTCAATGTAAGGGTGAACGACAGGAACGATGCTTTTACCAAAGTGGATCTTGAACATTTTTTCCAGCAAACCAAGGAGCAGGATGAAGAAAGTCAGGAACTGAATACCGAACTGTTCGAGAACGCGTTGAGTTTACCGATGGTTAAGATCAGACAATGCCTGGTGCCCCGTACAGAAATTGAAGCCATTGATATCAATACTTCTGTGGAAGAAGCCAAGAAAACCTTTATCAGCACACAACTGAGTAAACTGGTGGTGTACGATGATAATATTGACTCTATTCTGGGTTATATACACCAGCTGGACCTGTTCAAAAAACCCGCCACTATCCGCGAAGTACTGCATCCCATTATGGCGGTGCCGGAGAGTATGAGTGCAACGGACCTGATCAGCAAATTTACCAAAGACAGAAAAAGTATTGCCTGGGTAGTGGATGAGTTTGGCGGAACCGCCGGTATTGTGACCATGGAAGATGTGCTGGAAGAAATTTTTGGAGAGATCCAGGATGAGTATGATACCGAAGAACTGGTAGAGAAACAATTGGCCGAAGATGAATTTATTTTAAGCGGTCGCATGGAACTGGACTACCTGAATGAGAAATACGATATGAAATTCCCCGCCAGCGATTCTGAAACACTGAGCGGTTATATCATCAATGCACACGAAACTATTCCCAAACAGAAAGAGACCATTATCATCGATGACTACCGTTTCGATATCCTGAATGTGAGCGATACGCGGATCGAATCTGTGAAAATGAAGATCCTGCGCTAACCCCTCTGCCGCAGCCAGATCTGTGGCAAAACCACACGATGAAAAAAGCCTATCTCTCTATCGGTTACCAGAACAGGCGAAAGCTTGAGGCCGAAATAACAGCCGTCAGAGAGCTGTTGTCTGCCCACCAGATGGAACTCTTTGTTTTTGTAGACCAGTACCAATTTGCCCCGGAAGAAGAACAGCAAATGATGCAACAGGCTTTCCGGGATATTTCCGGCTCAGACCTGCTGCTGGCCGAAGTATCTGAAAAAGCCATCGGGGTAGGTATTGAGATCGGTTATGCCGCTGCCTTGGGCAAACCCATCATTTACCTCCGCCATACCCTTGCCGAACATTCTACCACCGCTGCCGGAGCTGCCGGATATTCAGTTATCTATCCCGGCGCAGCCGAAATAGCCAGCCTGCTGGCACCGATACTGGCAAAACTGGAACTGCAGTAAGGAACCATTGCGGCAAAACCTGACCCGGCCACCTTCCCCCTTCTCCCAAAACCCCTGTTTTTTATGTTCTCCATACCCGTAACTTTGGCGGCTGACAACAGTCAAAGAACGCAATGGCAATATTTAACAGAAACCGGGGTTCAGAAAAAAGTGAGATGACTTTTATCGATCATCTCGAAGAATTAAGGGTCCATATCATCCGTTCCGTACTGGCTATTCTGGTAATGGCCGTCGTTATTTTTATTTACCGCAACTGGGTATTTGATAATGTGATCTACGGACCGCTGAATCCTGATTTTATCAGTTACCGTAAACTCTGCCAGTTCAGTCAATGGGCACATATGGGCGATGCGCTCTGTATGCCTGCTGTAAAAGTGAACATGATCAGTAATACATTCGGTGGTCAGTTTCTGAGCAGTATTTCCATGGCCCTGATCGGTGGTATCATTGCAGCTTTCCCCTTTATTTTCTGGGAGTTCTGGCGTTTTGTAAAACCTGCCCTCAAAGAAAAAGAACTGAAGAATACCCGTTTTGTGATTTTCTGGGTGAGTTTCTTTTTCTTCACCGGAGCCGCTTTCGGTTATTTTCTGCTGGGTCCGTTTACGTTTAACTTCCTCGGCGGTTTCCAGCTGGGTACACAGGGTTTTATTACCACCATGCCAACGCTGGCAGATTATATAGACAATCTTACCAATATCATACTGGGTTGCGGACTGGCATTTGAATTACCGGTTCTCGCTTTCATACTCACCAAAATCGGCCTGATTACACCGGCTTTCCTTCGCCAGACACGTAAATACGCGCTGGTAGTGATCCTGATCCTGGCAGCTTTTATCACTCCCAGTCCCGACTGGATGAGCCAGATGATCGTATTTATTCCGTTATGGTTACTCTATGAACTGAGTATCCTCGTTTCTGCCCGCGCCAAAAGGGAGCAGGATAAGACGGAAGATGAGGAGTGGGATTAGAGGTGAGAAGTTAAAAGTGAATAGTTAAAAGTTAAAAGTTGTTATTACCACTAATGACTATTAACTATTAACTTTTAACTATTAACTGCCTCTCCTCCCCCATTCGTACTTTTTTTTAAGCCCTTTACGCTCAATCTGTTACCTTAGTCACCCTAATTTACAAACATGCATTTCGTATTCGACCCTTCTAAACCCATTGCCATTGGTTGCGATCACGCCGGTTTTGAATATAAAACGGCCCTCGTAAACTGGTTAACCCAAAAAGGATTTCAGGTAAAAGATTTTGGTACTAATTCTGCCGATTCGGTTGATTACCCCGATTTTGCCCATCCCACAGCCTCCAGCGTAGAGAAGGGAGAATCCTCATTCGGCATCCTGCTCTGCGGAAGTGCCAACGGCGTGGCCATCAGTGCCAATAAACACCAACAGATCCGTGCCGGTCTTTGCTGGCAGAACGATGTGGCCGTACTGGTTCGTAAACACAACGATGCCAATATGATCTGTATCCCCGCCCGCTTTGTATCGCTGGCGCTGGCAGAACAGATGCTGGAAATATTCATGACCACTGAATTTGAAGGTGGCCGCCATGCTACCCGCGTGGGTAAAATTGCTTGCTCTTAACTCAAAACTATACCCAACAACGATGAAAAAACTACTATTGCTCTGCCTGCCATTTGCCGCTACCCTGGTTATGGCACAGAAAGGGGATGATGCGTCTGCCAAATATGCGGCATTGATCACCCAACAGGGATTAAAAGAAAAACTGACCATCCTGGCCAGCGATGAAATGGAAGGTCGTGAAACAGCTTCTCCCGGTCAGCGGAAAGCAGCTGCTTACATAGAAGACTTTTTCAAAAAAATAGGTCTGAAACCCGGTAACGGCGATAGCTACCAGCAATTATACCCTGTTTACCAGGAGGTACTCAACGAAAAGGATCTACGTGTGAATGGCAGATCTTTTGAGTGGGATAAGGATTTCATGTTCAGCATGCAAACCGTCTCTACCGGTAGCTGGACCTATAACGGTGTGGTATTTGCCGGTTACGGTATGGTAGATTCTGCCACCAAAGTAAACGATTATGCCGGCCTGGATGTAAAGGGCAAATTGGTACTGGTACTCGATGGCGGCACTACAGCAGCCCCCGCCGGTGGTGGACGTGGTTTTGGCGGACCCGCTATGGCCAAAATGAATGCGGCCCGCAGAAACGGCGCAGCAGGTATACTGATCATTTCTGCTGATTTCCCACGCGCTAATCCTACTTCTGTAAAGGGACGTATGAGCATCACATTGCCAACGGCTTCAACCAATGCCAGCAATTTCCTGGTAGCTACGGTTTCTGAAGAAGTGGCTTCTGCTTTACTTGGAAGAACGGCCCGGATTTCGCAGGCTGATCTGAAAACAACTGCCAAAGGAAACTATGTTTCTGAAGTAGTGATCAGTGCGGCTAAAAAAGTAGAGACGCTGGAAAGCAGCAATGTGATTGGTGTTTTACCCGGAACCGATAAAAAAGCAGAATATGTGTTTCTGACCGGACATTACGACCACCTCGGCAAACAGGGTAATGTTATCTATTATGGTGCAGACGATGATGGTTCCGGAACCGTTGGCGTAATGCAGATGGCCGAAGCTTTTGCAGCTGCTGCCAAAAAAGGCAACAAACCCCGCAGAACCATGATCTTCATGACCGTTAGTGGTGAAGAGAAAGGTTTATTGGGCTCTGCCTACTATGCCGATCATCCTACAGTAGATATGTCCAAAGTGTCTGTTGATCTGAACACAGATATGATTGGCCGTGGCGATGCTTCGCGTAAAGGAGATACCCTGAATTATATCTATGTGATCGGTCACGATAAATTAAGTTCTGACCTGGCACCGATCAATGAAAGCGTAAATAAACAATATGTGAATATTGCGCTGGATTATAAATACGATGATCCCAATGACCAGAACAGGATCTACTACCGCAGCGACCATTATAACTTTGCCAAAAAAGGCGTTCCTATCCTGTTTTTCTACGATGGAATGCTGGGTGCAGATTATCACAGACCTACCGATACAGTAGACAAGATCCAGTTCGGCATCATGGAACAACGTACCAAACTGGTGTTTCATACTGCCTGGGTAATCGCCAACCGCGACGAAATGCTGAAAAGAGATATCCCGTTAACCATGCCGGCGAGATAAGTATCTCCCGTCAACATACCTTACTAAAGAAGCCGCATCAGATCGATGCGGCTTCTTTATTGATACAATACTGTATGTATTGTGAAAGCCGGGTTCCGGAAAACGAAGTAGCTTATTTCGCTTTTTTCAATAACATCAGGATCTCTCCCTGCGGTTGTTTTACCGTGATGCGGAGTTTGTCTTCCTGAAAATCAGCTTTCAGTATATCTTCCTTTTTGTTTTTATCGATGGTAGTGATCAGCGAGTTCTGCTCATCCACCGTATAAGTAGCTTCTTCTTCCTGTGCAGAACCTGCACCCATTTTAGCCGTGCCATCTGCATTAAAAACAAAGCCCATGGTAGCGAACATGGCCATCTGCGATTTCATGGTAGCAGTAATCGTGGCCAGCTGCGACTGATCGGGGATCTGGCTTTTCATCATTTCGCCGATGGCGAGTGAATCTTTATCAATACTATAGTAGAACAGGCCCGTCATCTCTACGGCAGAGATCGTCCATTTACCTACCACATTGGATTTGGTTACTTTGGTTTGTGCGTTAACCTGTGAAAAGACAAGAAAACAAAATGACAGCAGAATAATTTTTTTCATGAAAATGTGAATTCGTGATTAATAAAGGAAGATAAGCAGGAAAGCGGTTACAGCAAGAAGAGTGCTGTTGTTTATTTGTTATTGTCGGGAATCTGATCTGGAAATCATTAATCTGCGCCTTAGCGTCTTTGCGAGATAATATGCACTCCAAAATGCAAAGGCGCAGTTAAATGCTGAAGGATCTCTTTTCCCTCTTTTTCTCTTGTCCTTCTCGTAGTGAAACCTCCCCCAAATTCGGTTGTTTTATTGATGGCCGTTTGTTTCAATAAGAGCCCAAAAAAGAAATACACCGTGCCTTAGTGCCTTTGTGAGAGACTTTTTTGCTCACAAAGGCTCCAGGGCACGGTTATATAGATCTTTTATCGGACAGCAGTAAATGAAAAAACGTCATTCCGAAGGCGGGAAACGAAGGGTTTGCCCCGCAATTCGAAATGACGTTGTTATTAATAATGATATCTATATTACCATCCCAACAGGTAAGCGAAGATCAATGGTACCACAATGGTAGCATCACTTTCTACAATGAATTTGGGTGTATGTATATCCAGTTTACCCCAGGTAATTTTTTCATTAGGCACTGCTCCGGAATAAGAACCGTAAGAAGTGGTAGAATCACTGATCTGGCAGAAATAACTCCAGAAAGGAACATCATGCCATTCCAGGTCCTGGTACATCATCGGCACCACACAGATCGGGAAATCGCCGGCAATACCACCACCAATCTGGAAAAAGCCTACGCCCTTACCGCCACTGTTGGCACGGTACCACTCCGTTAACCAAACCATGTACTCAATGCCGCTCTTCATGGTACTGGCTTTCAGTTCATTTTTGATCACATAAGAAGCAAAGATGTTACCCATGGTACTGTCTTCCCAACCCGGCACCACAATGGGCAGGTTTTTTTCAGCGGCGGCCAGCATCCAGCTGTTTTTAGGATCGATCTCGTAATACTGCTCCAGTACCCCGCTGTTCAGCATTTTGTACATGTATTCATGCGGAAAATAGCGTTCGCCCTTGGCATCTGCCTCAGACCAGATTTTGTGAATATGCTGCTGCAGCCTGCGGAAAGCTTCTTCTTCGGGGATGCAGGTATCAGTTACCCGGTTATAATGGTTCTCGAGCAGGTCCCATTCTTCCTGCGGACTCAGGTCGCGGTAGTTGGGAACACGCTTGTAATGGCTATGCGCCACCAGGTTCATGATATCTTCTTCCAGGTTGGCACCGGTACAGCTGATGATGGCCACTTTATCCTGACGGATCATTTCTGCGAGACTGATACCCAGTTCGGCGGTACTCATGGCGCCGGCCAGACTTACCAGCATTTTACCCCCCTCCAGCAGGTGGGTCTCATATCCTTTGGCGGCATCGATCAATGCGGCTGCATTAAAGTGCCGGTAATGGTGTTGTATAAACTGCGAAACAGGTCCTTTACTCATCATTCTTGATTTAGGGGGCAAAAGTAAATTTTTTGACCGGTTTTCGGGCGGAATAGGCAGCCGGACAATATTTATTTTTCCGTACCCGAAACTTACTGATATTTTTGTGTCAAGCCCCCTTGCATGAAACTGTTATTAAGAACGATATCGATTGGTCGTTGGCGCCTGCCCTTGCCTGTATTTGCCTGGTTCCTGCTGGCCATGCTGGCCGCCATTGCTGAAATCAGCCGGGGGCAGGATGCCATCAATAACTATTATATCTTCAAGGGTGTTTTTGAACATACCCTCGCACAAAAAAACCTATACCTTTTATACCCAGGCGAATATGTAGATTCGAACCATTACGGTCCGGTATTCAGTATTCTGATCGCCCCCTTTGCCCTTTTACCTGATTTTCTGGGATGTTTTTTATGGTGTGTTGTAAATGCCTGGGTATTGTTTTATGCCATCAGGCAACTACAGTTGACCGATCAGCAGCAATTACTGCTGCTGCTCATTGGTTTGGTAGAAATGATGACGGCCATCCATAACGTACAATTCAACCCCATGCTCACCGGCTGGATCCTGTTGAGTTATGTGTTGGTAGAAAAAGAAAAAGATGGTTGGGCAACCCTGTTTATGGTAGCAGGTTTTCTGGTGAAACTATATGGTATTGTGGGATTGGCTTTTTTCCTGTTTTCAAAGCATAAGATCCGGTTTATGCTTTCTTTTATCGGCTGGTTAGGGCTGCTGTTCTGTTTACCGATGCTCCTTTCTTCTCCCGCGTTTGTGATACAATCATACCAGGATTGGCTGCATTCACTCGTAGAAAAAAATGCACAGAATATTAATGCGTTGGATGAAAACCTGATGCAGGATATTTCTGTGATGGGTATGATCAGACGGATCGGAAAAATCAGTCACCTGAAAAATTATATGGTACTGGCACCAGCTGCTTTACTGTATGCTTTGCCATTGTTACGGTTCAGTCAGTATAAGCATGCTGCCTTCCGGAGCACTTATGCCTGTTTGTTACTGATTGGTGCTGTGATTTTCAGTTCTTCTGCAGAATCTTCCACTTTTGTATTGGCCGTTACCGGTGTTGGCTGGTGGTACCTGCTTCAGCAAGAGCCGAAACAGCAATGGATTCATGCACTACTGATATTTGTGCTGATCCTGACAAGTTTATCGGCTACTGATCTGTTTCCGCCTTACGTGCGCAGAGAGATCATTCTGCCGTATTCTTTAAAAGCCTTGCCTTGTTTTACGGTCTGGTGTGTCATCGTTTTTCAACTGTTACGGAAAGATTTTGCAGTAGCTGCCGTTAAACCCGGCAACTGATGAAATAATTGTATTTTGCCATTGCATGAACCTTTTAGCCATTAGCTGATGAAAAAGCGGATCTCTGTTGTTATTCCCGTTTGTAACGAAGAAGCCAATGTAAGCGTGATAAGTGCTGCCTTGCAGAGAACCTTTGCCGTACTCCCCTACGCATTTGATATCACTTTTGTAGACGATGGCAGCACCGATGGTACACTCGGCGAATTAAAGGAGCTGGCCAACAACAACCCCGGCATTTTCTTTATTTCGCTTTCCCGCAACTTTGGTCACCAGAACGCTTTAAAAGCCGGACTGGATCTGGTAGATGCCGATGCGGTGATTATGATGGATGGTGATATGCAACACCCGCCCGAACTCATCCCTGCTATGATTCAAAAATGGGAAGAGGGTAATGATATTGTGTATACGATTCGCAAAGACCACCAGGAACTGCCACTGATGAAACGTAAAACCTCCAATATGTTTTACGACCTCATCAATAACCTGTCTGATATAGACCTGGAACCGGGCACTGCTGATTTCCGTTTGATGGATCGAAAAGTGGTAGAAGTATTCCGTGCGTTCAAAGAAACAGATCTGTTCATGCGTGGTCTGGTGAAATGGATGGGGTTCAAACAGCTTGGAATTGAATACGACCCGGCACAAAGAATACAGGGCAAATCAAAATACACCGTTAAAAAAATGATCCGTTTTGCGCTGCAGGGTATTACCTCCTTCAGCACAAGACCACTCTATATTGCCGCTTATCTTGGATTTGTATTTTCATTGGTGTCATTATTATACATTCCCTATATCGTTTACAGTTATTATTTCGGCCACCCGATCTCGGGCTGGACTTCCATGATCGCTACCATCGCTTTTTTTGGGGGATTACAGTTAATGATCCTCGGTATCATTGGCATGTATCTCGGTAAGTTATTCATGCAGGGTAAACAAAGACCCCATTACATCGTAAAAGAATCAAATCTCTCTGCATGAAAAAACGTTATGTGCTGCTGAGTTTTGATGTGGAAGAATTTGATATGCCGCTGGAATATGGTTTTCCCATCAATGCGGAAGAACAGATGCGGGTAGGCAAAGAAGGGTTGGATGCCATTACACCGATATTGACAGATCCTGCTGTAGCTGCTACTTTATTTACCACGGCTAATTTTGCCATACACTATCCCGATACGGTTCGTTCACTGGCACAACAGCATGAAATTGCATCGCATACCTTTTACCATTCTGATTTCAGGGATGAACATCTGCTGAGCTCCAGACAAAAACTGGAAGAGATCAGCGGTAAAATAGTTACCGGTTTACGAATGCCCCGTATGCGCAAAGTGGCTATGGAAGAAGTAAAGAAAGCGGGTTATCACTATGATTCTTCTATAAATCCCACCTGGTTACCGGGCAGGTATAATAACCTGCATCTTCCCAGAACCCTGTACAAAGACCAGGGCATGTTACGGATCCCCGCCTCCGTATCGCCGGGTTTACGGGTGCCGCTGTTCTGGCTTAGTTTTAAAAATCTTCCTTACCCCGTATTTAAAATGCTGGCGCTGCAAACCCTGCGTAAAGACGGATATCTCTGTCTCTATTTTCATCCCTGGGAGTTTACGGATATAGAAAATTATGGGTTGCCGGGATTTACCAAAAAACATCACGGGTTTCCCCTGCTGCAACGCCTGCAGCAATTGATCTCAGATCTAAAAAAAGAAGGAGAGTTTATTTCGATGAACCGTTTTGTAAAACAGCAAACCCCGCAATAGCGGGGTCTACTGATTTTACAACCTAACCTATGCTTATTTTCCTGATGCTTTGTATTTGCTTACAGCGCCGTATAAGGAAACTTCGAGGATCTGCTTTTTAGTACCCTCTTCCAGCGACACGTAATAAGACTTATCACCATCTCTGTCAAATTCGATCGCCTCGGTTACCTGGTAAGAAGCGTAGTCTTTTTTAATTTTCTGAATAGCATTCAAAGGCAGTTTTTTCAGGTCTACCTTACGGCTCAGACCAATCAGTTCTCCTTCGCCATCAAAAAACGCTTCTACGTTTTCTTCTGCCATGGTAAAAGCGGCTCTGATAAAGTTTTCTTTGGCGCTCCATACCACATTCTGCGCACCGGCAAATCTGGCTTCAAAACTGCTTTTTACTTTGTAATCTACTTTAAACACATCCGCTGCAAAAGCGCTGGTTCCGGCTGCCACTACCATCAGGGCCGCGATAAATAATTTTTTCATGAATCTTTGTTTTTCGGTTTTTTAAATATTGGTAATTGTCATTTTCATATTGACATGTCAAAAATATATCCTGTCATTACCGGTCTATCATGGATTGTGACGAATAACTCTACCGGATCAGTGGATTAGTATGAACGGTATTTCTACCCATAGCTGTTAGCCGGAATACAGGCGTTACAAATCAATACCCGCCTGCATTTGCGCCGATTTCTTAATAAAATCACAAAAGCCGTTATCAACGGGTTAATTTTGAAAAGTGGTCAGAAAAACAGCAACTTTATCCCCACATTCACTCATTCTCTCATACACTCATTCACTCATTAACAAATGAACTACCTCGCCCACGCATACCTCTCCTTCAATAACCCGGGTATACTGGTGGGTAATATGATCAGTGATTTTGTGAAGGGAAAAAAGCAATATGACTATCCCGGTACTGTACAGAAAGGGATCCGGCTGCACCGGGCCATTGACAGTTTTACCGACCAGCACCCGGCTACGCGGGAGGCCAAACAATTATTCAAACCCGCAGTAGGCCCATATGCCGGTGCTTTTATAGATGTGGTGTACGATCACTTTCTGGCGGCCGATGAAACAGAACTGGCAGAACCGGATCTGCAGCTTTTTGCCAATGGCGTATATGCGCAACTGGCTGAACAACAATCTTTGTTACCCGAAAAATTTGCCGGCATGCTGCCTTATATGACCAGCCAGAACTGGTTATATCATTACCGGTCGGAATACGGCATTGAAAAAAGTTTCGGCGGACTGGTACGAAGAGCTTCATACCTCGATGATGCATCGGCCGCATTTGGGGTGTTCAGGAAAGAATATTCGGCTTTACAGGATTATTACCGGGCTTTTTTTCCGGAAGTGAAAACATTTGCTTCTTCATATTTGACAGATTTGCTATCTCAATAGCATTTATCTTTGGCAAAATCCATTTACATGAAAGTATGCTTCAGCCTGGCATGTCTGCTTTTTTTGACCACTTTGCAGGCACAAACAAAACCTACAGACCTGGACAAATCGCCAATGGATATGAGCTATTGGCCCACCAATTACCCTTTACTGAAAATGAGTGGCAAAGCCGGTGCTTCTCCGGTAGCAAGGGTATTGTACGGCCGCCCTTTAAAAAATGGCCGGAATATTTTTGGCAGCATTCTTAAATACAATGAACTCTGGCGCCTGGGTGCCAATGAAGCAACCGAGATCGAATTCTTCAGCAATGTGAAGATAGCCGGTAAAAACGTGGCCAAAGGCAGGTACACTTTGTACTGTATTCCAACGGAAGAAAAATGGACCATCATCCTCAATAAGGATAATTACAGCTGGGGTAGTTATACTTACGACAGTAAAAAAGATGTTTTACGCGTAGATATTGATGTAGAGAAAAATTCCGACAATGTAGAAGCTTTTACCATTTATTTTGAAGACGCTAAAAACAGCGCCAACCTGATTTTTCTGTGGGACGACCTGAAAGCAAGTTTACCCATCATTGCATTACCCAAGTAACCCCAATTGTTGTTGTACAGAACAACATAACACTTCAATACATTTTATATGAAACTTGCCACCAAATACATACATGCCGGTACAGAACCGGATCCATCTACAGGAGCCATCATGACACCTATTTACCAGACTTCTACCTATGTACAGGAAGCACCTGGTGTAAACAAGGGTTTTGAATATGCCCGAAGCCAGAACCCGACCCGTAAAGCACTGGAAGATGCCTATGCACAGATAGAGAACGGAAATTTTGGTCTTGCATTCAGCAGCGGCGTAGCGGCTACTGATGCAGTAATCAAACTTTTATCACCGGGCGATGAAGTGATTTGTGCCAATGACATGTATGGCGGCACTTACCGTTTATTCACGAAAATATTTGCCAAATACGGTATCCGGTTTACGTATGTGGATACCACTGATGTAAGTAATATCCGCAAAGCCATTTCAGCCAATACCAAACTGATCTGGATCGAAACACCTACCAACCCCTTGATGAATATCACTGATATCGCAGCCGTTTCTGTGATAGCCAAAGAAGCCAACGCTATTCTTTGTGTTGATAATACATTTGCTTCTCCTTATTTACAGAACCCGCTGGATCTGGGTGCAGACATTGTGATGCACTCTGCCACCAAATACCTCGGCGGTCATAGCGATGTGATCCAGGGTTGCCTGATGATGAAAGATGCGGACCTGCAGGAACAGTTATACTTTATCCAGAAAAGCTGCGGTGCTGTTCCGGGACCGATGGATTGTTTCCTCGTACTGCGTGGTATCAAAACCCTGCATGTACGGATGCAACGCCATTGCGAGAACGGTGAAAAGATCGCACATTTTCTGCGCAACCATCCCAAAGTGGGCAGGGTGTACTGGTGTGGTTTTGAAGACCATCACAATCATGCCATCGCTAAAAAGCAAATGCGTGATTTTGGCGGCATGATGAGTTTTACCCTGAAAGACGACAGCGTGGAAAATGCCAAACGGGTGCTGTCTTCTACCAAAGTGTTTGCATTGGCCGAGAGCCTGGGTGGCGTTGAATCGCTGATCAACCATCCGGCATCTATGACCCATGCTTCTATTCCAAGAGAAGAAAGAATTAAAAACGGTTTAACAGACAGCCTCATCCGCTTAAGCGTAGGTATTGAAGACGCCGAAGACCTGATCGCAGATCTGAACCAGGCAATAGGTTGATTGGGTACTTTTATTAAGTGGAATTATAGCTGCTTATTGAAATAATCTCTGTGAATCTCTGTTACTCAGTGATCTCTGTGTTGAAAAAAATAGATACTGAATGATAAAATACGTTTGTGTTTCTCAACACAGAGAACTCAGAGCTTCGGAGTTTCACAGAGGGGAACAGTTATTGTCACCCAACTGTATTAAACAAAGTGCTGTAACAAAACTAATATGACAAAAACAGCTGTTGCCAAAGCGATCATCGGTTTTATTGCCCTCTTCGGTTGTTACCATGCAGCCGAATACATGATGCTTTTCAAAAACAGTCCGGCCGGATTTCTGGCAGTCAGCCTTTTATTTTTTCCACTGGCCTGGTTACTGGCCAGATGGCAGGGATTACCCGGTTTAGCTGCCTGGGGAATGGTGTTTCAGAAAAAAGCCTGGGAACAACTGGGAACCGGATTGGCGGTGGGCATCATCGTATATACCTTGTACACTTTCAGTAGTTTTCTGCTCGATATTGAACGCATCAAAGAGATTCCACCTGCGGGTGTTTTTGTGTCACAGTTTTTTCTCTTTGCGTTGGGTACTTTTTTCTCATCACTCACAGAAGATGTATTAACGCGGGGCTATCTCTATCGGTTCTTCAACGGTAAAATGAATCCTTATTTACTGATCCTTTTCTCTTCACTGGTGTATTTACTGAATCATATTTACCGTTTAACAGAAGGTCCCGCCTTCTGGTCCTATATTCTCATTATCGGCTTCTTTTTGATGCTGGCCATGGTAAGAACGGGTAATATCTGGTTAACGCTGGGGCTACACTGGGCAGGTAATATTATTTATCACAGCACACATAGTGTAATGCATACCGTGAATGGCCAGGGAAAATTTCCGGGATCCATTTTGTATGTTTTGTTTTTATTGTTGCTCATCCCTGTTATCTGGTACATTACAAAGAAAGAACCCAAGACTGCGTAAAATACCCATTACATCCAATCACATAAACGGGTGATTCTGCTGAAAATCAATTGTGACAAGGATTTCAGCATGTCTTCATTTATCCTTTCCTTCTGCTGTTCATCCCCTTAAATGAACCGCTTATTCATTCCGGAAAAATTATTCCGTTGTTCTGTGTGATTTTTGTTTCCGGAAAAATCATCAGCATGAAAAAAATAGGTTTCTTTTTACTGTCTGTTAGCCTGTTATTCAGTGCCTGTACCAAATCTATCCGTGGCAGTGGCAGCACCATTACGGAAACAAGAAATATTGCTGCTATTACCAGTGTTCAGCTCGAAGGTAGTGCCAAGGTAGAGATCATGCAGGGTAATGTGCAATCCGTAACGGTAAGTGGATACGAAAATCTCGTTCCCATTTTTGTAACGCAGGTAAACAATGGGAACCTCATATTGCGTTTTGAAGATCCTTATTATAATGTGCGCAGGAATAATATTAAAGTAACGATTGTGATACCCGACATCCAGGCAGTAAGAAGCAATGGTTCGGGACAGATCAGCATCAGTAACTTCCTCAATAAAATAAATTTCAACGCCTCCATCAACGGCTCTGGTGATATTACGATGAACAATTCCTCCTTCACCAAAATGGTATTGGATGTAAACGGATCAGGTAATATCAAAGCTTACGGTTGTACTGCGATCGATACAGAAGCTGAGATTCACGGCTCCGGCAATATTGAGATTACCTGCGTCAATAAAATCAGTGCCCATATCTACGGCTCAGGTAATATCGATTATTGGGGAAATCCGGTAGCTACCGATGTACAGATCAGCGGCAGCGGCAGGGTTAGAAAAAGATAAGTATTACGTGGTGAGAAAAGAAAGCCTCCTGCGCTGCGGGAGGTTTTTCTGTATATAAGAGTTACTATTGCTTGCACTGTTTTGGTTATTTTCACGCATGCATTCGAAAGCGTTACCCACCGGCCGTTCCTTACAGGCTTTTTTTGATGAGAAAGTGACGTTGTATAACCAACCCGCTTTCATCAAAGACGATCCGGTCTGCATTCCGCATTTGTTTACCAGAAAAGAAGATATTGAAATCGCAGGCTTGTTTGCTGCCGTATTTGCCTGGGGCAACCGTACCACCATCATCAACAAATCCCGGGAACTGATGCAGCTGATGGATATGGCGCCACATGATTTCTGCCTGCATCACAGCGATAAGGATCTGCAAAATCTAACCGCTTTTAAACACCGCACATTTACGGCAACAGACCTCCTCTATTTTATCGAATTCCTGCATTACCATTATACCCATCACAAAAGTCTGGAAGACGCATTTGTACCCGGCAAAAAACCGGAAGGGGGTGTTGAATGGGCACTAACCCATTTCCATAACTATTTTTTCTCGCTGGAACAGGTACCCAACCGCACCCGGAAACATATTGCCACACCCTATAAAGGTTCTACCTGCAAAAGATTGAACATGTACCTCCGCTGGATGGTTCGCCGGGACAAACAGGGGGTTGATTTCGGGATCTGGAAAAAACTCCGGCCGGCAGACCTCATCTGTCCCATAGACCTGCACGTGGCCCGGGTGGCCAAACGTTTTGGCTTGCTGGATCGAAAACAGATAGACTGGCAAGCCGCTGTGGAACTGACCACTTACCTGCGAGCACTGGATGTGGCCGACCCGGTAAAGTATGATTTTGCCCTGTTTGGACTGGGAGTAATAGAAAAATACTAAATTAGATACACAATAAAGGTGAATGATAAGAGCCCGCTCCTTCCTCGCTGGTTTCGGTATGCCTTTTTTCAAGAGAAACCGGCTTGCTCCAGAAAAAGAACAGCAGGCTGATGGCAAGCAATACCAAAGCTGCCAGCAAAGGATGAACGGGCTTTATATGTGTAAGGCTGGTTAAACGCATAATGAACAGATAATAGAAAGAGAGGCTGCCACCCAAAAGGTTGGAAAGAGGGGATGGATTTTTAATCTCCCTCTTCCAGTTGAAAGAGTTCTTCTACTGTTACCCCGAATAAGCTGGCCATTTTCAGGGCCAGGGCGGTAGAGGGAACGTATTTGCCCGATTCCATGGTATTGATGGTTTGCCGGCTTACGCTGATCTTTTTGGCAAGATCATCCTGTGTAAGGTTATGAATGGCACGTTGGATCTTGATCTTGTTTTTCATGGGTTGCTTTTATTATACTGATACAATACATACCGGAACCGTAACACAAAAATGATCAGCACCGTAAACAGGTTAATGGTCATGATGGTGAAGAACAGTCCACCGTAACAAAACAATACCGCCAGGATCAACACCGCATAATTGGCATATACGGCCCACTGCAACGCTTCTAACCGGAAAAACTGGATGGCTTCATCTTCCGTTTTTTCCTTCGAAAACCCGATCAGGATCAGTGCAACAATGAGTCCGATCGTAGCCAACTCATCTGTATAGTTGGTATTGGTAAACGATAACCCTCCCGTTTTTACAGGATGGTATTCCAGTTGGGCAAGGGTAAAATCCCAGCCCATGTGGGCAATCCCCAGTGCCAGAAAGGGCACCAGTAACACATAGCCTATTTTTCTGGCGCCATGTGGTAATAAGTGTAATTTTTTCATGTTTGTTTGATTTAATGACAATGCAAACGTAAAACAAGATATTCATTTTGTCAAGTTTATTTTACATATTGTAGCATATTTTTAACATTTTGGAGGAGTTCATAGCAGATGTAGGGGGATTGCTATCTTTAGGCTCGTATGGCAGAAGAGAACGAATTACTGAGACTGGAAGACCTGGGACCGGAACAGATGGCCCAATTCATCAACGAGCTGATCGACAAGGATTTTTCGAGATTAGTTCAGTTGCTGTACCGGCTGGATGTGAGCGAAACCAAACTCCGTTCTGTCCTACTAGAGCACCCCACGGGCGATGCCGGTGATATGATTGCCCAACTGATCCTGGAGCGGATCGCGCAAAGAGAAAAAAACAAACAACTATTCAGGCAGGAAGGTGATATTCCGGAAGATGAAAAATGGTGATCACTCCCCGCCGTCAACCCTTTTTTCTACCAAAGGAACGACTTCAGCAACTCATCGATCCGTTTGAAACTATACCCTTCTTTCTTCAAATACAGGATCAAGTCATTCAAACGATTATACAGTTTATCTTTTCTACGTGGATCTGTACCTGCATGCAGTAACAGGATGGCACCATTTAATCCGCCGGGTTTTTCTGCAAAGGATTTAATATTTGTCAGGATCTGTTCACTGCTTTTATAAGAGTTGCCCATTTCGGGCCAGGTATAATCAGCATTGCTGGTGGTGCCGGGTGTAAAACTGAAGAGTTGAATATTTTTTGTACCAAACCAGCCTGCAATCTCTTTGTTCCACCATTCGTAGGGTGGTATAAATAATTGTTTCCCGGGCAGCTGTTGAATACCCAGTTGCTGCATGGCTTTGAGATTATTATTGGAATCGGTTTCCAGCGAATCGCGGCTTACGAGAATTTTATCGCGGTTGTTCCAATCGTTATACAGAAGATGCCGGTCTGAATGTGGCCCCAGCAAATGTTTTTGCTGATAGAGTTGCTTAATAGCAGGCTGATAATGTTTATTCCGATAAAATCTTCCGGTAAAATAGAACCCGGCTTTCACCTGTTGTTTCTTCAGGGTTTGCATGATGGTCGGTAAACCCTCACCGAATTCATCAGCGGTAAAAACCAATGCAACCTGCTTTTTAGTAGTATCGCCACGAATGATGGCGCCCTGCGAAAAAATCGGACCCGATGCGAAAGGATTCACTCCCCACCATTTTACAACTTGCCTTGTGTTATGGGCATCCTCTTTGGCCGCCAGTAAATAGATCAGCGAAGCCGTTCCGTCCATGGTAGGTTCATTGGTGCTGTAATCACCATAATCATCATGGTACACAGCCAGGTCACTCTGGAAGGCTGCGTATTCATCCGCATCGTTCAGTTGTATACCAATCAGGTTTTTATAAATCGATGTGTACACCGGACCATCTACCAGCCCGCCATCAATCGGATAATTTTTCAGATGGGTAAAAGCTGAATGCGGATCAACAGGCGTATCGCCATTGGCGGGTAATCCATACACCATGCTGGTACCCCATGGATTACAGCCGAATAACCAATCGATATTGGCCTGTTCCAGTTCTGCAAATTGTTTGTCACCCGTTAACTGTGCATACCACAAACACTGGATGGCAAAAGAAGCAGTCAGGTTATTACTGCACCAGATAAAAGGTACTCCCCGATAAAATGCATTATTCTTTGCCTTATTCCAAACCTTTTCAATTCCCTGTTGAAAGAAAAGCTGTAGCGTATCCGCTATCTTCTCAAAACCATCCGCCATCGTAGCTGTACGGATGAGTTGGTTATGTCCGGCATTCACAAAAGGATACCATTGATAATGATTAGCCGTATCTTTTCCCAACCAGGGTGTAACCGGTTCCTGTTTTGCAAAAGCAAAACCCTGTTGCACCAGGTCTGTATACTGCTTGATCGTACCCTTAGCTCTGCCGGCATACGCAAGTTCTGCCGCAGCCAGTTCCATATCATCAGTCCAGTTGCCTTCTGCATAAATATAAGGCGAGCGAACAGATGCCGTTTGCGCAACACCGGGCATACGGATCCCATAGTTATATGCCGCTTCGGCTTTGCTAATAAACTTATCCGACAATTCACTATCAACAGGATTGGTAAATCTGAACACCTGCGCCGCCAGTGCAAATGTGCTCGCAAACTTACCGGCAGTAGAGGCCCCACCGGTAGTGGCATTCAGAAATTTCCCCCGCTGCTGCGGTTTCCCATTTACGAAATACAGAGGGCGCTCAAAACCCCTTCCATAATAAGGATCTTCTTTAGGTATGCGCATATTTACATGATCCCTGTCGTCGCCCAACTGGTTAAACATCCAGTCATCCTTTGGATTCATTTTCAGTAACCAGTCCAGTCCCCACTTCGCTTCATCCAATACATCTGCTGTTCCGTTCTTTCCATCCAGTCCATTGGCTTGCTTGGTATCTCCGAACACCATCGGAAAATCCCGGTAAGCCGAAAGCAAATGCCAGGTAGCATTGGCAGAAGTGGTGGTGTACTGCAAATAATCGCTGGCATCGTGCCAGCCGCCGGTGGCATCTATATGGGTACTGTCGGGCATGGGACCGTACAAAGTATATCCATCGTGTGTATGACAGCTATCTTTCAGAAAAGGATTAAAGCCACTCCGCTGTTGACGCATATACCGCAGGCAGAAATCAGCCGTACCTTTGTACACATCATCATTGATCCTGAACTCCGGCGATTTGGTATCTCCCGCCCTGAGGTAATACCTTCCCGCTTTGGTAAAATCTGTGAATTGCAAACGATGGGTTTGGGCAAAAGGTCCATACGCACCAAAAGCTTTACCAGCCTGGTAGGTATTTACCACTTTACCACTTTGCGCATCTACCAATTCAAAACTGTTCAATGTTTTGTTTTCTTTACTACCCCATACCGCTACTTTGATCCCTTTGGTAGGGTATCCCAGTTGATTAATCCGGATCCAGGCAGTTTCCTGTGCCAGAGCCGAACCGCATAATAAGGCAAGTAGCCAAAACCATTTTTTCATACAACTATTATTCAGTGTTTAAAGATACTCATCCACTCCTGTTTGCGCCTCCTGTTTTTACGCTAATTTCGTCGTTCATTATTGTTTGCTTATGAAACTGGTTTCTTATCTCAACGACGGCCGCGATCAACTGGCATTTTTAGTAGATGGATTATTATTCGATTGTGATGCCCTGCATCCGGAACTGCCTAACAGCATGAATATGTTCCTGCATTACTGGGAGGATATGTATCCCATTGCACAAAAAGTGGAAGCGGCTATTAAATCGGGTAAGATCAGTCAGGAACAAGGAGTACCTATCGAAGAAATGCAGTTACTCGCGCCAGTTCCTTTCCCTACTTCCTGCAGAGATGGCTATGCGTTCCGCCAGCATGTGGCAGCCGCACGTCGTAACCGGAAAGTAGAAATGATCCCCGAATTTGACCAGTATCCCATTTTCTATTTCACCAATCACCTCAGCATACAGGGCCCCGGAGAAATCCGTTGCATGCCTGATCATTTTGAGAAACTGGATTTTGAACTGGAAGCTGCCATTGTGATCTGTAAACAGGGAAGAAATATTACTGCGGAAGAGGCAGATCAATATATCGGCGGACTGATGATCATGAATGATATGAGTGCCCGCAGATTGCAGATGGAAGAAATGCTGCTGAACCTCGGACCTGCCAAAGGGAAAGATTTTTCAACCGTGATAGGGCCCTGCCTGGTTACGCTCGATGAACTGGCGCCCTACGAAATCCCCTGCAAAGAAGGACATACCGGTAAAAACTGGAACCTGCCCATGAAATGCTGGGTTAATGGTGTGCAGGTAAGCAGTGGTAATGTAGGAGATATGGACTGGACCTTTGCCGAGATCATTGAACGTTGTGCTTATGGAACGGATATTCACCCCGGCGATGTAATCGGCAGCGGCACCGTTGGCACAGGCTGTTTTCTGGAGCTGAACGGAACGGGTAAACTCAACAACCCCGATTATACTGAGCAGTGGTTACAGGCAGGTGATACAGTAGAAATGGAAATTGAAGGGATCGGCAAAATCAGCAACACAATTGTAGCAGAAGAAAGTGATTTTTCGATCCTGAAGAAAAAGAAATAGTGTTTTAGGGAAAGGGTTTAAGTATAAATACGGTTGCGTGTGAATCTGGTTTTTCTATTTTAGTATAATGAATTCGCGGATTGGCGGATGACGGATTAGCGGATTTGTAAACTAAAATACATGGCTGGTTATTACTCATTTACAGAAATGCCTCTTTGGAAAGAAGCGGTTGATTTTGCGGCAGAAGTTTATCTGTTTTGTGAAAAGGGGAATCTGAAGACGGATTACAGGATGAAAGACCAGCTCAGAGCAGCAGCTTCCTCGATTTCCAATAATATTGCTGAGGGATTTGAATATGGTAACAACAAAGTATTTATCCGTTTCCTTATCTATTCAAAAGGTTCCTCCGGTGAAGTCTTTAACCAGTTCACGATCCTTAAAAAGGCCAACATGATAGATGATTCTTCCTATACCTATTTCAGCAACAAAGCCATGAGGTTAAGCAGGCAGATCGGAGGTTTCATACAATACCTTAAAAATAATCCGTCAATCCGTCATCCGCTAATTCGCTAATCCATGCTCATAGACTTTTCGAAAATAGGAACCGCCGAAAAACAACAATGGCTCAACCACGCTGTGGCGCCGAGGCCTATCTGTTTTGCGAGTACCATCGATAAGGAGGGTAATGTAAACCTGAGTCCCTTCAGTTTTTTCAATCTCTTCAGTTCACAACCACCAATCGTAATTTTTTCGCCTGCCAGAAGGGTGAGAGACAATACCACCAAACATACCCTGCAGAATGTACAGGAAGTGCCGGAATGTGTGATCAATATAGTTGATTACGATATGGTACAGCAAGCCAGTCTTGCCAGCTGTGAGTTTCCGAAAGGGGTGGACGAGTTTGTAAAAGCCGGTTTTACCAAAGAAGCCGCTACAAGGGTAACACCTCCCATGGTAAAAGAAGCCAGGATCAAACTGGAGTGTAAAGTAAATGAAGTAAAAAGCCTGGGTGAAGAAGGCGGTGCGGGTCAGCTGGTGCTTGCAGAAGTGCTCTGCATGCATGTAGACGAAAACATTCTGGGCGATGACGGTAAGATCGATCAAAGAAAACTGCACCTCGTAGCCCGCCTCGGTGGCGATTGGTACTGCAAAGTAGACGAAACCAATCTCTTCAAAGTACCCAAACCCAATACGCAGTTAGGCATTGGCGTAGATGCACTACCCGCCGGTATCCGCAACAGTTCTATTCTAACAGGTAACCACCTGGGCATGCTCGGTAACGTACACGAACTGCCCGGGATCAACCCCGCTTTTGATGATGCACAACTGAAAAATATTATCCAGTATTTTTCCATCAACCCGGGAGAAATGGAAAACGAACTGCACAAATACGCAGCCACACTTCTCAATCAGGGAAAAACATCAGAAGCCTGGCAGGTATTATTAGCGGGTGATTAATTAACGAATTATCGGATGACGGATTAGCGGATTAGACAACCATTCTTTTCCCTTCCATTCTATCATTCTATCATGCTATCATACTATCATTCATTCACTCCCTCACTCATCCACTCATTCACTCATTCTAAAGGTCCCCCAACTGTGGCCGCAAAACAATATCTTCCACAACAGCCATTGCTGATAACTGCGACGCGGCATAAATCATTTTGGCAATATCTGCTGCTTCCATGATACGGTGAGGATCTATCCCAAAACCATCCCAGCTGGCACTCATGGTGGCGCCCGGACAAACCGCTGTTACTTTCACCCCATGTGGTTTCAGTTCTTCGCGCAGATTTTTACTGAAGCCCAGTAAGGCAAATTTACTGATGCTGTAACTACCGCCATTGGGATAGGCAGTAAGGGAGGCGATGGAACAGATATTAAAAATATGTCCCTTTTGGGCATGCATCATGGCAGGCACCAACGAACGTGTGAGGTGATAAGCACTGTACAGATTGTTTCCGATCATTTGTTCCAGTATACCCTCAGGTTCATTGTGTATGCTGCCGGGTAGAAACTGTCCGGCATTATTGACCAGCACATCCGGAACGCCAAAGCCCAGGCACCATTCACCAAACGCTTTTATTTCTTCCGTTACAGACAGATCAACCGGCCGGGCTTTAACGGTACACTGCGGGTATTGTGTCTGCAAAGCAGACATCGTATCATACAAGGCTTTTTCGCCGCGGCTGCACAGGAGTAATGTATGGCCTGCCGCAGCAAACTGTTCTGCCACCGCTTTGCCGATTCCTTTGGAAGCACCAGTGATAATGATATTCATGGTTAATCAATTAGAATAGCGAAGTACGAACTTTTTTACTTACCAGATCCGTTGTTCCTACCGCACAGTTCGTATTTTGCGTTATGAAATACCGGCACTTATTCTTCGACCTGGATCATACACTGTGGGATTTTGAGACCAACGCCAAGCAGGCCATGGAAGAAATCTACCAAACGCTTTCACTCAGCGATAAAGGCATTCCTGATTTTGACGCTTTTTACGACCGCTACAGTTATCATAATCACCGTTTATGGGACCGCTACACCAAGGGTTTCATTAAACAGGATGAGTTACGCTGGAAGAGGATGTGGCTGGCTTTGCTGGATTTTAAACTGGCTGATGAGCCCCTCTCGCGCCGCATGGCGGCTGAATTTCTGGAATTGCTGCCTACCAAAAACACGCTTTTCCCTTACACGGTTGAAATTCTGCAATACCTGCAGGAAAAAAATTACCGGATGCACCTCGTAACCAATGGTTTTGAAAAAGTGCAGTACGGAAAAATCAGGCAGGCCAACCTCGCTGGATTTTTTGACCAGGTAATCACGTCTGAAGCCAGCAATAGTTTAAAACCCAACCGCGAAATATTTGAATATGCTTTCAGCAAAGCAGGTGCCCAGGCCGATGAAAGTATCATGATCGGCGATAACCAGGATGCCGATATTGAGGGAGGTAAAAATGCAGGCATGGATACCATCTTTGTCAATCACCTGCATGCAGAACCCTATTCAAAACCCACATACATTGTATACCACCTGAAAGAACTGGAAAATATTCTCTAACTATTTCTGTGCCCCTCTGTGCGCTTTGTGTCTCTGTGTTGAAAAAAATAATACAACGATTTTCAACACAGAGACGCAGAGAAGGGGAGTTACACAGAGAGAACCCTATCAACAAAAGACCCTGCCATTAGCAGGGTCTTTCAATTCGGTTCCCAAAACATTACGCTTTTGTTTTGGTAGCTGTTTTTGCCTTGTCGTCTTTCTTGTCGTCCTTTTTCATGTCTTTGCACTCTTTCTTGTCTTTGCAGCAATCTTTTGCTTTGGCACATTTCTTTCCGTCACCATCATGCGCGAAAGCCATACCTGTTACGAGGAAGGCGGCAGTTGCTAAAACGAATAATTTTTTCATACTGGCTATTTAGTTTTTGTGAGTAATCAGTCTTAAAAATAAGAAAATTAAGACCAAATCTTGTTTTCGGGATGTTAAAATACCCTACCAGCTGGCCAAAACGGTTACACCGCCTTTTACCACCTGGTTCAATTCCACGTTTACTTTGGCATGTAACGGCAGTAAAACATCTACCCGGCTGCCGAATTTGATAAATCCATATTCATCACCCTGCTTTACCTGCTGGCCTACGGAGGTATAGTTACAGATGCGTTTGGCCAAAGCCCCGGCAATCTGTTTATAGAGGATCTCACCGTGGCTGTTCCTTGTTACCACACTCCAGCGCTCATTCTCGGTAGAAGATTTGGGATGCCAGGCCACCAGGTATTTACCCTTATGGTACTGGTTATACACCACTTCGCCACTCATGGGATTACGATTTACATGCACATTGGCCGGACTCATGAAAATACTCACTTGGATCCGTCTGTCTTTGAAGTACTCCACATCGGTCACTTCTTCTATCACCACCACTTTACCATCTGCCGGACAGATGATCTGGTTATCATTGATGGTAAGTACCCGGTTAGGAATACGGAAAAAAGAGATGATAAATAAAAACAGGAACAGGGTAACCACAAACAATACCATGGCCAGCCAGGGCAGTGAGGCACTCAGAAATGTAAAAGAGGCCAGGTTAAACAACCCGAAAAGCAAAGCCGTAATGGCAATCGTTTTATATCCTTCTCTGTGAATAGTCATTCGGAATAATTGAACTGCAAATGTAAAACGGAATGTTGAGAATGTGCCCCGGCACCGGGCAGACTTTACGAAAACAAATACAAAACCACCCAAACAGCGGTAGTAGCCACCAGCAGAGAATCGAACCGGTCTAAAAAGCCACCATGACCCGGCATAAAACTGCCACTGTCTTTCACTTGGGCCAGTCGCTTCAGTTTGCTTTCAAACAGATCACCCAATGTACCGGTGATTGATGCGGTAATGGATACCAGCAACAGGGTTTTTACCGGAAAATCAAATGCATAGACACCCACACCTGTTACCAGCAGTATCGCCAGTATGGCGCCACCTACCGTTCCTTCCCATGTTTTTTTGGGAGAAACAGGGGATAAAGGTGTTTTGCCGATAAAAGATCCTACCAGATAGGCCATGGTATCATTGATCCAGATAGAAGCAATGAGTAATACCGGTAATACCCAGGCAGCACCGGTGAGTACCGTGGCTTCCAGATTACCATACAAACGCATCATCAACCCCCAGCTCAGCGAGATATACAGTAATCCCAGCACAGAATGCGCCCACAGTTTCGGATTCAGTTTTTTAGTGAGGAGGAATTCGCTGAGAATAAAACCGATCAGTCCCACCCAAAACAAACTCCAGCCAATCAGCGGAATGGGTAGCGTGCCGATATGATACCCCGCTCCCGTCATCCATAACATCATCCCAAAACCGATCAGCATACTACCATAGCGGTGCAAAGGACTGATATCTTTGTACTCAGGATCAATCAGTGCCACCAGTTTCTGGTATTCTATCCAGCAACCGAAATGTATCAGTGAGAAAAGTGCGAGAAAAGTCCATTGGTTCACTAACAGACCTGCCAGCATTACCACTACAAATATCACTGCCGTTAACGCACGTGTTTTAAAGGTTTGCAGGTTAAATGCCATGGGGTAGCCACATTGGTGAACCACGAAGTAAGAACCTATCTTCCATAAAACCAAACAGGAACGGAATGATCAGTTCAGCAGATTTTTGGACAGTAACTGTTTGGCCGTTTCGGCCAGATGGCCGGGTACATACAGTTCAATATCCCCGAAATTGAGGTAACTGCTGTCTTGTTTGTTCATGATCTGTACGGCAATATGGTTTTCTTCCAGCATACCTTGTATGATACTGGCTTCTGCCGGATTACGTGTTGCGAAGATCTTTTGCCAGGATTGCATCAGGAAGGAATATTTTCTGGAGACGAATGTACCGATTGTTCTCTCACCACCAGTACCCGTTTACTTTCTTTGCTGAAAGAGCGGAATAAGACTGTGAGTAATACCAGCGCAAAAATACCCCACCATAAAGGCACACTCTCATCCATGGTTTTCTCAATAGGTTTGCCTTTTTGCGAAGCGATATAAAGCTGCGTTACCACCAACGCATTGTTCATAAAATGCAGCAGAATACTGAGCCAGATATTTTTACTGTGATAAAAAATCAACCCCAGCACCATCCCCAAGGCCATTCTTGGCAGAAAACCGAAATAGGAAAAATGAATGGCACTGAATAAAATACTGGTGATGATGATACCCGCCCATTTGTTACCGGTCCACCCCACAAACACCTGCTGAAAACCGCCGCGGAATAATACTTCCTCAAACAGGGCCGGTGCCGCCGCCAATACCAATAAAGCCAGCAGGTAATCAACCGGGGTTTTCATGGTGGCCATGGCCATCATGGTGGTTTTATAGGTTTCTTCCATGGCTTTGGCTTTGGCATACCAGCCAGCCGGTATCGGTATTACCTCGTTCAGCTGACCCAGGGCGCCACTCATTACCACACTGCTCAGGGTCAAGGCCATCACCAATGCCACCTGTTTGGCACTGATATTTGTCTGAAAACCGAGCTGCGTAAACGGCTTTTTACCCATTACCCGGGCCAATACCCATGCCGGCATAAAAAAAGCGAGAAAGGAAGCACCCGTGTTTAATATCCTTGACAGATCTGCATTTTCGGGCCGGTTCAGCTCACCCATCACCCGTAAAAAAGGCAGTTTCAGCACCAGACTGCCGATAAAAGGGATCAGAAAAGAGGTGAGTAGTACAAATACTCCCATCAGGCCCATTAAAAAAGCAAACTGTGAGGGATAATTAACTACCGGCTTTTGATTCATCGACTAAAAAATAAGATTGTAAATTTGCAAATTCCCTGAAATAAAGCAAGCAACAGAAGGATAAGCGGCCATTTGGCCTGTTCTTCATCGGTTGCCCTCACAATATGGTAAAAATAGACCAGATAGTATTACCGGATTTTCCGCTTTTACTCGCTCCCATGGAAGATGTGAGCGATCCGCCTTTCCGTGCCGTTTGTAAAGATAACGGTGCCGACCTGATGTACACAGAATTCATCAGCAGTGAAGGCCTGATCCGCGACGCCATCAAAAGCCGCCAGAAACTCGATATTTTCGATTATGAACGCCCCGTGGGCATTCAGATTTTCGGTGGCGATGAAGAAGCCCTCTCTCTCAGTGCCAAAATTGTAGAGACCGTTAACCCCGACCTGCTCGATATCAATTTTGGCTGCCCCGTTAAAAAAGTGGTTTCCAAAGGTGCCGGTGCCGGTGTATTAAAAGATGTGGACCTGATGGTGCGCCTCACCGAAGCGGTCATCAAAAGCACTAACCTGCCTGTAACCGTAAAAACACGGCTGGGTTGGGATGATAACAATCGAAATATCGAAGAAGTAGCCGAGCGACTGCAGGATGTAGGCATCAAAGCCCTCGCCATCCATGGCCGTACCCGCGCCCAGTTATACAAAGGCGAAGCCGACTGGAGCCTGATTGCCAAAGTAAAAAACAACCCGCGCATCCATATTCCCATTTTTGGGAATGGTGATATTGATAGTCCGCAGAAAGCCAACGAATACAAAAACCGTTACGGTGTAGATGGTATCATGATCGGTCGCGCCGCCATCGGTTATCCCTGGATCTTCCGCGAAGTGAAACATTTTATCGCCACCGGCGAAATATTGCCTTCACCCACACTCGAAGAACGCGTAGAAGTGGCCCGCAAACATTTGCGTAAATCCATCGAATGGAAAGGCCCCATTGCCGGCATCAACGAAATGCGCAGGCATTATACCAATTACCTCAAAGGCTTACCCAATATCAAAGAGTACCGTAATAAACTGGTTACCTACAAAACAGGGGAAGAAGTAGAATCGGTACTGGATGAAGTGAAAAAAAATTATGAAGGATATGTGTTTGAGCGTTCGCCGATTGAGCTGATTAATTATCACGAAAAATGCCCGGTGTAACTCACCCCCGGCCCCTCACTGCTGTGCAGAGAGGGGGAACAACTCCCCTTCTCTATCCCATAGAGAAGGGGCTGGGGGATGAGTTGAGATAGTATGTAATTTTTTGCAAAACCCCATCCACATTCCCATTCACCTCCTCATTACTTACCCGCAGCACCTGTAAATTCAATTCAATCATGATCACATCTCTTGCTCTGTCATAATCTTCCTGCAGGCAATGGATCAATCCATCAATTTCAATTACCAGTCGCTTTTCAGAACAGTAGAAATCTGCATAATAAAAATGATAATGCCCATCTGTTTCCCAAACTTTAATAGGGTGTTGTCGCAAAAATTTATACCCCATTAATTTTCTGTTACGTAAGAGATTCCACATGATCCTTTCTTCCGGAGTAAGATTTTGACGCAGGCGGCGTGCAAAGGCTGTTGGGGTCATGAACTGATCAGGTCTCATAACAAGCTATTTTTTTCCCTCACCCCCAACCCCTCTCCGCTTTGCGGAGAGGGGAGTACCCCCCTTCTCTACTTTGTAGAGAAGGGGCCGGGGGATGAGTTGATTATTGAATAGCCGAAATTACCTGATTACTCAAAGGAGAAATACCCTGCGAATAAAAATGGGTTAAAACACCCTCTTCATTTAGGATATATTTACTGAAGTTCCACATCGGCTGCTGACTGCACCAGCCATTTTGTACCGGCTCAGTTAACCACTGAAACACAGGGTTCTGTTCTGTACCTTTTATTACATGACTTTTCTGCATCAATGGAAAGCTAACCCCGTAATTGATTTTACAGAATTCCGCAATGGCCGCATCATCTTTTTTCTCCTGCTCTTTAAAATCATTGGCCGGAAAAGCCAGGATCACCAGTTGATCTTTGTATTGCTGGTACAATTTCTCCAGTTCATCGTATTGTGCGGTAAAACCACAATCGCTGGCGGTGTTTACGATCAATACCTTTTTGCCTTTGAACTGGCTGAAAGATATCGTATCCCCTTTATTACCGATAGCTGTAAGTGAATAAAAAGAAACGGGAGGCACTACTTTATTCGCGTTCACCTGCACATCCTTACTGCCCGGAAACAGTTTTCCCTTCAGCATGATCAGCGGATATACAGATTTGAGGATCGATTGGCGCCAGGTCATGTCTTTTCTTTTGATGAAGCAGAGTACGAGAATAATAACAGCAAGAAAGATGAATAGTTTTCGCATAAAGAATATTTACCTCACCCCCAGCCCCTCTCCACAGAGTGGAGAGGGGAGCAACTCCCCTTCTCTACAAAGTAGAGAAGG
>DASWXD010000078.1:0-11548 GCA_036405675.1 Sediminibacterium sp. | reverse complement strand
ACGTATTTCAGGTTTTTCCGCATATTGCAGGGGAAGCAATACTTTATCCGATACATTGATAATGCCCCATTTTCCGTTATATCTGGCTTGAATCAGTTTGTCGTTTACAAAAGCGAGTTCGTCATATTTCATTGGGATGATCAATACGCCTTTATCATTTACAACTCCCCACTTGTAGCCTGATTTAACAGCTATAAAGGGGTTTTTATCATCGAAATTGGGATAGACCGCTTCATAAACAAAAGGGGTTAGTTCGATACCCTGCCTGTTCAGAATGGCGAATTTACCATTCATCCTTACTCCATATAACTGGGCCGCTATATGGCCCCAATGAATTTCATCATATTTAATTTCGGTAACCAGTTTGCCCGTATTGTCTATAAAACCGCTTTTTGCATTCAGTGTTACGCGCGATAGTTTTTTGGAAAAGGACGTTACTGCATCATAGATGATGGGAATTTTCATCACACCATTGAGATCAATGAATCCCCATTTACCATTGAGCTTTACTTCTGCCATGTCTTCTGCATAATTTCCGGCCCTTTCGTAAATAAAGGGTACAGCAGTCTTGCCTGTTTTATCAAGGAACCCCCATTTGCCCTGTAAACTTGCCAGTATTCTGCCGGCGCTATAAGGGCGCCCTAAACTTTCGTAAATGATGGGAATAACGAGTTTGCCGGTAGCATCTATCATGCCATATTTCCAGCCAGTTGCTTCTTTGTTACCCACTTTTGCCAGGCCATCTCCAAAATAATCGGCTGTTCCAAACTGGGCAGGTATCACAATTTTACCGGATGCATCCTGATAACCCCATTTTTTATCCTGCTCAAATGCGCGGAGCTGTTGTGCAGGCAGGTGGGAGGTAGCAAATAAAAAGAGAACAAAGAAACAAGCTGCTTTTACTGTATTCATTGGATTTTATTTTTCGTATAGTTGGTTATCGGTGTAACTACTTAATTTCCTTACCCGTTGCATCAATATATATTTCCTGCCCATTGATACTCACAATGGCTTTGCCCTTGTAAAAAGACTCTACCACACTATCAAATTGCGGACTAATGACCATTTTACCTTCTTTATTAATGAAACCTACTTTTTTGTTCAGCATTACAGCCGCTAAACCATCAGAAAAAGAGAGCGCATCGTCATAGAGTGGTGTAATTACCAGTTTGCCCAACTGGTTTACAAATCCCCATTTACTGTTGAGTTTAACCGCCGCAAAATTTTCTGAAAACTGGTCAATCGCATCAAACTGTAAGGGTAGCAGTTCGGCTCCCTGTGGGTTAACCAGTCCGTATTTTCCCTTAACAGCCACCAGGTAGTTTCCCTTTCCGTGCAAAGCAATACGATCGTATTGTACTGGTACTACCAGTTTCCCCTCTTTATCCATGACACCTTTTTTACCTGCCAGCGCCACCCAGCTAACACCACCTGCATAAATCCCTACGCTGTCGAATCCTGTGCTCACTATTTCACGCCCCAGTGTATCTACATAGCCCCATTTATTACGGTATTTTACCGGCCACAGGTATTCGCCTTCTAAACGAATATCGTCATATTTCCATTTTTTCAGGGAATTGCCGGCAAAAGAAAATGCTTTCCATTGTCCCTTCTCCAGGTAGGCGCCGTTGGGCTGAATATTGGTAAAAACTTTGAGTTGCTCTTTGGTAAACTGCATCGGTATTACCAACTGATTGGCCG
Organism: Sediminibacterium sp.; assembly: GCA_036405675.1. Lineage (GTDB taxonomy): Bacteria > Bacteroidota > Bacteroidia > Chitinophagales > Chitinophagaceae > Sediminibacterium. The sequence continues at coordinate 9,847 of DASWXD010000078.1, read as the reverse complement.
AATTTAAGATCCCGTATTTATCGTACATAGCCACAATAGCCAGTTCATTGGAAAGAATTTCCACAAAAGTATATTGCGGTCTGGCAATTTCATTGCCAGCCTTATTTACTATTCCAAAGTATCTATTTACTTCCATGAATCCCGTTCCCTTGTATACCGGTATGAGGTCATACCCTTTGGCATCGCCTACCCCGCTATACACAAAACCGGTAAGCACCTGCCCCTGGTTATTAATCACTGCCCAGCCGTCTTTGTTACTTACCCCACCCAGGCTGCTGAATTCATAGGAAGTACTTTGATAAGTGGGTTTTACTACTATTTTACCGGCAGCATCTTTGAATCCATATTTGCCGTTTTTTTCAAAACGAGTAAACGGCTGCGCAGATAGTGCCAGTGCATTGCATACGAATAACAGGAGAAAGCATAGGTTTTTCATAGAAGAGGAAGGTATTCAGGTAAATGATAGAACTGTCTGTTGAACACATTACCCCCGGGAGGAGGGAATGACTTACAATATTCACAAATAATTGATTAGGTTTTGATATCCTGTAAATGTTTTTATGCGAAAATGGTAGTGACAACAATATTTGTGCCAGCCCAAACCAGAAATTCTTCTTATTTGTTCTACAAGGAGCTTCCCTCTACCATGGGATATACTTTATAGTGGTAAGACCATCAAGTAAACCGCGCCAGATATAGCTCCTCTTTGATTTTTCCCTTACGAACCGGTTACTGTATGGCCGGGTTACTGCTGTTGATAGCCATACTGCCATTCACCTTCGAGCGAGCGGAAGATGAGCCAGGAATAATCGGTGGCTGCGATGCAGATATCCTCGGGCAGATCCAGTAATCCCTTGCCGGCAAGTTGTACCAGGTCTGAAAAACGCAGCAGCAGTACAGGCGATAACCGCATGCAGAAAAAATATACCTGTTCATCGGATAACGCCAATTGTTGAAAAGCAGCCGTTAGTATTTCCGTATCGGGTGCCTCTGTTACACCGGGCGTAAAATCCAGTTTGGGTTCATATCGTAAGGGATGATGGCCCGCAAAATGTTCGGTTATGCCATCATGTACATATAGTGAATGGTGTTGTTTAACTATCAGTCTGTCCGTTCCTGCACGTAACCAGGGATCACTGCGTAGCTGCTTCTGCCAATGGTCAAAAGCGTAACCGGTGGCGCAGGTAAAATATTCCAGTTGCCAGGGGCATTGTTGCTGCAGTACAAGATCGAGAACGGGTAACCACCAGCTGGCAAGCAACTGGCTTTGTGTTACCACCTCCTGCTGCGCCTGTACCTGTTTTTTCTTTTCTGCCAGTCGTTCACGGTCTGCTTCCTGCATGTGAAATAATTTGTGTAAGGAATATTTCCGGCCGATACTTTGTGTAATTTCCCGGATCAATGCATCTATGCATCAGCATGCGCCTATCTCCAAAAATAAAACAATAATGAACAGACTTCTGTTACTTCTCTTTTTGATTCCCTTTGCTGTACATGGTGCCACCGATACTACACGGTTGGTTGATACTACTGTATTACGGGAACTGTACGGAGTTATTTTGCAGAAAAACCCCACCAGCGGTGCAGACAGTTTTCGCTGGGAACACAGGCGTATTTTATACCAGGCATTGGGTATACCGGCCACGGCTGCCAATGATGCCGCCACTGCCGAACGCCTGCGTTTTGGCTGGCAGCAATTACAGACTGTTCGTATTTCGCAGACATCGGAACCTGCTTTTTATTTCAGCCAGGTACTGCGTCTGGCGCTGCACCATGGGTACGGACCCCTATTGCTGGATGCGGTACGGTGGAAAGTGGATGTGAATAGTTTTGATCCTGTTTCGCATAGTTCCTTACTGGATTATCTGGAAGAAGAATACCGTAACAACAGAAATGAAAACCGCTTAGGCTGGCTGCGCGAATACAAGCAGGTGCTGCAGGCGGGTGGGGCAGTTTATTTTGAAGAAACTAATTTCAAGATGCGCAACCTGGCTAAAAAATACGACAGGATCCGGCCACCGGTTGATGGATTGTATCCGGTGGAGGCCAAAGGTAAATGGGGTTGGGTAGATGGAAAGAACCGGGTTGTGATTCCATTGAAATACAAAGCTGTCAGGTATTTCACCAGTGAACTTTTTGAAGTGAGTGAGGACGGTAAACGGTTTTATGTGATCAGGAGAAAATAAAACCGGCAAGTAAACCAAATTTAGATTTAGCGCAAAGGATATTGGTCTGGCGTGAGTGAGCAGGGTAGGTTGATTGTGCAGGATGAGAGGAGAAATGGATGTCAGCTGCTTCCATACAAAGATTTCCGGCCCGACACTTTCGGAGAAGGGAGCGGCAAGGGTTGATAAATTGGAATAGGGTTAAAAGATAGCTGTGCCTGGTTTCTTTATGCAAAAGATGCTGTAAGTTGCCGGTTTAATATTATTTCATTTTCTATGAGGGTAAAATGAATAGCTGTAACAGGGGTTGCCGGTATCCTGCATCAAACTATCCGGTTCAGATAACTGCTTATCCTATCAATAGTAACTATGCGCATGACATTCCGTTCCCTGACAATTTTTCTCTTTTTGCTGCTTGTTTTTACAGGTGTTACTACTGTCTCATTTTCGCAAACCAATCCACTCGAAGCCAAAGCCGCGTATTTATTGGCGGAAGAAAGTTATGGCAAAGGCGATATGCGTGCAGCGTTGGAATATATAGAAGAAGCTGCAACGAAATTAGGAGCGGCCAATGCCAAGATCCTTTACTTAAAGATCATGACGCTGAAAGAGATTTCGGCTAAGAATGCCGTTTTTAACAATCAGCTCGATTCGGCGATCGCTGCATTTGAGAAAGCAGCTGATATAGCCGATTTCAACGAAGAAAAAACCATGGAAATTGTCAAAATCAAACTGGAAAGAAAAAGACAGCACAATCTGGGTAATCAAGTGGAGCAATCCATACTCGACTATCAAACAAAAACCGGTTGGATTATCGGGATGCGGGCAGACAGCTTAGAAAAACAGAGACCAGATCTTTTTACCACACAGCCTGGAAAATATTATGTGTACAAAACGGGCGTGTCCCGCACCATGTCACTGCTGTATCATTATCAAAGTCCCAACCTGCAGAACTTAGTTGATATTATTACGATCAAAGACAGCCTTATCTCCAGTCATGCGCATTATTACTACAACTATCTGAACGAATCGCCTGACTTTGGCCAGTCGGTGAAAGCCCAGGTGGCCATTCTGGAAGAATTAAAAAACACATTCGGGTATATCCCCGATCCGGAACTAAAAACGACCGATTACGATAAATCAACGGGCGGTTCCCTTACCAATTACATATATACCTGGCGAGGTAAAGAGTTGAAAATGTCTTTATCCATATCACATTATTCCCCGGGTGGTAAAAACAGTTCCAGTTGTGTTTTGACCTTGTATAAATGATTTTGCTTGGAAGAAGCGTATCCCTGCAAGGGTTACGGTACATTCGCCACTAGAGAATAACTTATCCTATATATTACCTGCCTATACCAGGAGAAAGAAAATTCTCTCTTCAACCGGTTTCTGAAGCGAGTTACGCTGCCGCTTTTACCCATAAAATAGCGGCAGCGTAGAAGTCATAAATACCCAAAAGCACAGGCAGTAGTACAATATATCAGAGCTTCTTTTCCAACCCCCTGCTAAAGGTTTTATCCGTCGCCGTTTTTTCTTTGATGTCTGTTTTGTGCTGCAGTATACCCGCAATGCCATAGGCCATATACGGTAGCAGGTCTGCATAATTACTCAGCACAATGATGGTGGTATTGGTGGCAGGAATTCTGATTACATGACTCAGGCCCGGTCCGCCGGAATGTCCAAAACTACTTTGATTGTATACCTGTTCTTTCACCCAGCCAAACTGTGTAAACCCACCCACCGGCATGGGTTGGTAAAGACTATCTTCCATGCTTTTGTTGTTGCCGGCCAGACTATCCAGTACCGATGCCCATCTGATAAAATCGTTGAGCGAGAGGTACAGGCCTGCAGAAGTATAGGAGTTGGGATTATAGAAATTCTTCAGAATATAGGGTGTTGGATTTCCTTTTGTGTACAGCTGCGCTTTGTGAGGTATTGTTTTCATGAGCTGCAGCGGAAACTCTCTGAACTCTGCATCATAACCCCCATCTGTCATTCCGAAAGGAAGCAGTAATTCTTCTTTCACTACCTGAGGGAAAGATTTTTGCGCAATGTTTTCAATGATCATCTGCAATATGAAATGGTCCCCATTCATGTACGATTCGCGGGTGCCGGGTTCAAAAGTGAGTGCCGAATCCCGGATATCCCGGTAGATCTGCTCACGGGTGGGCGCCTTACTGGCACTGGTGGCTTTTACACCAATAAAACCGCCAATACTGGCCGGCCAGGGCAAACCCGACTGGTGCGAGAGCAGATGGCGGATTTCGATTTTTGACCAGTTTGCCGGTGCATCTTTTAGATAGCGGTGAATGGGGTCGGTCAGTTTTATTTTGCCCTGGTGAACCCATTGCAATAAGAGAGTAGAGGTAATCAGCTTGGTTACAGAAGCTGTTTGAAAAACGGTATTCGATTGTACGGGTGCATCCCACTCCAGGTTAGCCATCCCAAAGGTTTTTTTATACACCACTTCCCCGTTTTGCACTACGGCGGCAGCCAGTCCGGTAGTGGCTGTTTGGCTGATCTCGTTCTGCAGAAAAGAATCAATGCGATTGGATAATGCTGTAGAAATATTTTGCGCAGTAACTGCGTGTGTAACCGCAAACAATAGTAACGTAATGGAGATCTTTTGTAATCGGGTCATAAGTAGAAAATTTGAATGAATGTTAATTCCGCAAGTGGTAGCGTTCGTTTAGGTGATCAACATGCCTGCAGACACCCACCCATAAACCAACCCTGTGCCATTTATCTATCTGCTTGATAGTGAGTAGATTTTATACTTTGCTCTGATGACATCTGTATCAGATTCGTACAGGTTTTTGTGCGGTTGCGGACAGAGACAGTTACGTCAGGTCTCTCTTGCGTAGATATTTTGAACCTGTAATGGCATGAAAGGAGTTGCTGTATGTAATCCTGCTTTGGTTCCTGCCGTTAGGTAGGAGAAAATGAATATTAGATGGTTCTAAGAGAAGAGAAAATTCGAAAACATATATATATGTTTATAACATAACCCTTTTTGTAAAAGCAGCTATGCCCTCACTGGACGGCTTTACGGCAAATGCCGGCGTGAAATTATAATTGAAATAGGTATGGTGCTGATTAGTCTGTTTAAAAGATCAATCAGGTGCGTTCAACATATAATTTTTTTATTAACGAATTCAAATTCTGCACTTGCTCTGAAATACAGTGGTAGCCGGGCTATCAGCAGAATGAGTTTTTCTCTTTTACTGCAAGTCTGGGGGCAACTACAAAAAAATGCAAAAAAGTCTAAGATTTTTTCATGAATTAAAATCTACTTAAACACCGGATAATATTGGCAAAATGCCGACCTTGCTAGTATAATTCGGTAAGGAAAAACGCGTAAAACAGTAACTATTAGTTTTCCTCAGTAAGACCGATTTCTGCAAGGTTATTATATCTGACTGGAATAATCATTGTATATCAAACGGCATTTTATGTTTGCCACAGCTACCGGGCAGAAGTTAAATTGTTGCTATGCAATGGAATATTTTTGATATACAGATTAGATATAAACATAAGCTGTTCGCCGGTTTTTTTATTATTCTTATTCTGGTACTCGTTATCTTTTATCTTTTTACAAAGAACAACAGCAACTTCATCAGCACCGCAAAATCTGTAGAACACACCAACGAAATATTATATCAATCTGAACAGATTATTTCCGCTGCAAAAGATATTGAAACCGGTGTACGTGGTTTTATCATAAACGGTAATGAAACTTTTCTGGAGCCTTTTTACAAAGGGAAAGATAATGTCTACGACGCCATTAAAAAACTACATATAATTACTCTCGATAATCCCACGCATCAAAAAAGGATAGATTCATTAGACAAGGTTATTCATGAACTTATTGCGATTAATACAAAACAGATCAGACTGAAAAAAGCAAGTCCTGCTTTATCAGAAGAGCAGTTTGTGGTACTCGTCAAAGGGCAGAATTTGATGGATTCGGCACGTCATATTACCATCAGAACGCAGCAGGAAGAAGCAAAACTGCTGGTTGGGATGTATTCCGATAACAAACAAAGCCTAACCATTACCCGTTGGTTGGTATACATACTTGGTTCGGTGATTGCATTATTGCTGTTACTGGCTTTGTATCTGCTTTTAAAAAGTTTTAACCGCAGAGAAAAAGCGGATCAGCTGATTCAGGAACTGAATACAGGCCTTGAAAAACAGGTATTACGCAGAACCGCGGAACTGGAAGAGTCGAACAAGGAACTGGAATCTTTTTCTTATTCAGTTTCGCATGATCTGCGCGCACCCTTGCGGGCCATTGATGGATATACACGGGCATTGAAAGATGACTATGGGGATAAACTGGATGCAGAAGGAAATCGGCTATTGCAGGTTGTGATGAAGAATGCACTTAAAATGGGGTCACTGATAGATGACTTACTTGCTTTCTCACGTTTCGGAAAACAAAGCCTGTTTAAAGCCCCTATTAATATGAAGGAATTGGTTTACGGGGTTATTAATGATCTGCAGGTAGTACAGCCCAAAAATGCCATCCGGTTTACTGTACAGGAACTGATAAATGTACAGGCAGATAGTAATATGATCCGCCAGGTGTTAATGAATCTGATTTCCAATGCAATTAAATATTCGGGTAAAACAGAAAAACCAGTTATTGAAATCGGATCTTTTGTTGAGGGGCCGAACATAGCATACTATATCAAAGACAATGGGGTTGGGTTCGATATGCAGTATTACGATAAGTTATTTGGAGTTTTTCAGCGGCTGCATTCGTCAAAGGAATTTGAAGGAACAGGCGTAGGACTTGCCACTGTTAAAAGAATTATTACCCGTCATGACGGTACTATCCGTGCCAATAGTGTCATAGGAGCGGGAGCTACTTTTATTTTTTCACTACCAAAATAGTAAACATGCAAACAAATATCCACAACATAGAAGTATTACTTGTTGAAGACAGCGACGAGGATGCTGAACTGGTGATTCGCTCTTTAAAAAAACATAACCTGGGAAATAACCTGGTTCATGTAAGTGATGGTGTAGAAGCATTGGATTTTATTTTCGCCAGAGGTGAGTTCTCAGACAGGTCTGTTGGCGACATTCCGAAAGTTATACTGATGGACCTTAAAATGCCGAAAATGGATGGCTTGCAGGTACTGAAGGAAATTAAAAAAGATGATCGGACTAAAATGATACCTGTTATTATGATGACATCTTCAAAAGAAGAAAAAGATATTGTTGACAGTTATCAGTTGGGTGTAAACAGTTTTATTGTTAAGCCCGTGGGCTTTGAAAATTTTTCTAAAGCGGTAGCTGAATTTGGAATGTATTGGCTGCTGATTAACCAACCCCCTAAAATGTAATCAATGATTCCCATACTAAAAGTATTGTACATTGAAGATTCCGAAGAAGATGCGGGATTGGTGATGCGGGAGCTTCGTAAAAATGACAATGATTTTATTTTTAAAATTGTTGATAACAAAAAAGACTTTGAGCTGGCTCTTACTGATTTTGCACCGGATCTTATTCTTTCGGATCACTCTCTCCCGGGATTCAATTCGCTTGAAGCATTAAAGATCTGCAAAGCGCATGCATTACACATACCCTTTGTGCTCGTAACGGGTGCGGTATCAGAAGAGTTTGCAGTTGAAATATTGCAACAGGGTGCAGATGATTATATTCTGAAAGATAAACTTACCCGCTTACCCTCGGCTATTACGCAAGCTATTAATAAGCGCAGTCATGAAGCAGAAAAAAAGAAGATGGAAGCTATGCTTGTCAGCAGGAATGAAGAACTAAAAAAACTTTCTCATTACTTAAACCAGGTCAGAGAAGATGAACGTAAGCAGGTTTCACTCGAAGTGCATGATCAATTGGGTCAACTGGCCTCGGCAATTAAAATTGATGCCGATTGGTTACAAATGAATATTGGAGGATCAGATGCGCGATCCGATGTTCGAATTGACCGCATACGGGCTTCCAGTACCCTGATGATAGAAACTGTACGTAACATTGCTATTGCCCTGCGCCCCAGTATCATTGATGAATTGGGTATTAATGAAACATTAAGGTGGCACTGTTCAGAATTTCAGCGCATGCATAATATCGCCTGTGTATTTAAAGAAGAATTCGATGATACACATACCAGTACCAAGATCCGTACAGAACTATTCCGTATATACCAGGAATGTACTACTAATATTCTGCGGCATGCCGGTGCATCAGAGATCTCAGTGCATATCTTCAATTCAATAGAAGGCATTCAGTTAAAAATTTCTGATAATGGAAAAGGCTTCGACAGCAATCAGAAAATGACGAATTTAGGTTTGATATTAATGACTGAGAGGGCTGTTTCTATTGGTGGCAAACTAACCGTTAGCAGCGAACCCGGAAAAGGTACCACCATATCTGTTATAATACCCCACGATGCATAATTCACTCGAAGCAAATACATTGAACAGCTCATTAAGGAAGTAGTAAAAAAGAACTCATATAGAATCATCTGGAAATAATTAACCGGTGTACATCAAAGTGCTGGATCGAGATCTGATTTGCCGGGGTAATCTATCCCCCTTATTGCGGACCATAGAAAGATTCAATTATCTGAAATTGTTTATTGCGAATTCTTTTGAAAGTCTTTGCAGTAAAGAAGTCGGCCTGCGGGGTATGATTCTGTGACCCCCTGATGATAAAGGGCAAGGTAATCACTTGATGTAGGATCGGATTTTTTAGATCCGATCATCAAAACTTCCTGTAGACGAACCTGAATATTCCGGGTTTCATGGAAACATTTGACCAAACCCCTATAATTCACGCTTGAATTTCGCACCTGCCCTCCTGAATAATTGGAAATAGCGCTGATAAACGGGCTCCAACGGGGTTCCTTTGTTTTTGGTGAGATGGAGGTCTATGTAATCCAATAAGGTATGCTGGTCATAGAAGTCTACCCTGTTGAGATTCAGCTTCCATCTGATCGCATCGTACAGAAAATCATCAAACTTTTCCGCCACCGCAAATTTCAATATGCTCCCGTCTCTGATGTCGAAAGTACTGGCGTTGCAAACGGTTAGTCCCAGAGCCTGGTATACTTTCCACATTTCTGAGATCTTTTTAGCAATACTATCATCGCTATCGTGTGTTGTGTCTACATGCGCTGCCTCATAAAATTTTTGTTGATAGGAATATTTGTATCGCACCGGCTGATCAAACTCCAGTGTACGTGCACTTACCCTAAGGCAAATGTTTCTCATCTTTTGAAATCCCATTCCGGGAAAAGGCTTTCTGCATACAAATAGGCCGCATTGATCGTCATTCCTTTTTTAGCATTTAAAAACGTCATTATTCTCGGATCGCCGGATGACTGCCCGCAAACTGAGCAAACAATCAGGCAAAAAAGTAAACCAATGAATAAGTTTTTTATTCTCTTCATATGAGAAAAATAAGATTTTTATACGATAAAGATGCAGTTCCCGGTTTCCTGTTTCTCTCTTACGGTTGGCGGCTTCGTTCTAATACTTTGTTGGTGGGTAATATTGGGGAAGGTCATGCATCCTGACGTTGAAATGCTGTATTTTGCTGTTGCTAAAATACAGATGGGTGCTGGGAGTTGCACTTGATTCACTGCACTACTTTCTGGCATTTTTTCTACTTGAAACGATTGTTGATATTAGTAAATTATTTTTGAATGG
>DASWXD010000077.1:0-11008 GCA_036405675.1 Sediminibacterium sp. | reverse complement strand
AATAGAAGTTCTCTCCCTTCTTTGACAACCCGGGAAAACTATTACACCCATTGTTTTCGGAGAGAGAAATCACCAAAGGTCTCTGCAGGGTTGCGTTCGGCTGCATAGACTTCGAAAAGACTATTTAAAGAAGCCAGAATTTCTTCTTCGCCGATATTTTCTTTGTAAATCTTATTCAATCGCTGTCCTACCCTGTCGCCACCCAGTTGCAGGTTATACTTTCCCGGAGCCGTTCCTACAAATCCGATTTCGGCTGCATAAGAACGGGCACAACCGTTGGGACAACCCGTCATGCGGATAATGATCTCTTCTTTCTGCAAAGCATATTGCAACAACAGTCCCTCGATTTTATCGAGCAGCGAAGGTAAATACCGTTGTGCCTCGGCCAAAGCCAATGGACAGGTAGGTAAAGACACACAGGCCATGGAATTCAGCCGGATCACCGAGCTGTTTTCAGTGAGCTGCTTTACGGCATGCCCATCCAATATTTGATCAATAGCCGCTTTATCTTCTTCTTTTACATCACTGATGATCACATTCTGGTTGCAGGTAAAACGGAAATTAGCTTTACCGGTGTGTGCAACAGCCAGCAGCGCAGATTTTAATGGCATGGTTTCCGTATCCAGAATCCGTCCATTTTCTACAAAAGCAGTGTAATACCAGCTACCTTCTTCATTTTTAAACCAGCCAAAATGATCTTTGCGGCTGGTAAATGGCGTAGCACGAACCGGCTCCAGTACAAAACCGGTACGCCGCTCCAATTCCTGTTTAAACCAATCTACGCCCAGCCTGTCGACTGTGTATTTTAAGCGGGCCAGCTTGCGGTCGCTGCGGTTGCCATAGTCGCGTTGGATGGTTGCGATCTCATATACCGCTTTGAGTGTTTTCTCTTCGCTATCTGCAAAACCAATCAGTGTTGCCAGCCGGGGATAGGTTTCCGGATTACCGTGCGTACTTGATAATCCACCCCCAATGGCAATATTAAATCCTTTCAATTGTTGATTTTCGATTACGGCAATCAACCCGATATCGTTGGCAAACACATCCACATCATTATTGGGTGGTATGGCAATGGCGATCTTGAATTTCCGTGGCAGGTACCGATCCTGGTACAAAGGATCTTCTTCCTCTTTTTTATCGAGTAAGGGTTCTTCATCCAGCCATATCTCATAATAGGCTTTTGTTTTCGGCATCAGTAACTGGCTGATCTTATCCGCATACGCAAACACTTCTGCATGCAATGGTGATTCTTTGGGATGTGAACTGCATAATACATTCCGGTTAATATCTCCACAGGTAGCTATCGAATCCAGTTTGGCTTCGCTGAAGGATTGGATAGTGGGTTTGATCTTTGATTTGATGATTCCATGCAGCTGCAGCGTCTGTCTTGAGGTAATTTTGATTACCCCTGTCGAGTTTTCTCCGGCCACATCATGTACAGCAATCCACTGTTCCGGTGTTAAAAAACCACCGGGCAAACGCAGCCGTATCATAAACGAATAGAGCCGTTCCAGTTTTTTGGTGGCACGCTCTTCCCTACGATCACGATCGTCCTGCTGATACATGCCATGAAACTTGATCAGGGCCTGGTCGTCTTCACGGATAGCGCCGGTGATCTCGTCCTGCAAACTCTCTTTCAATGTGCCGCGTAAATGATCACTGGCTTCCTTAATTCTTTCTATTGCTGATTTTTCTGACATAGTTTTCTGTTTCTGCTTAATAAACATCCTTCGAATACCTTCCCTCTTCTTTCATTTTCTCAAAAAAGCTACCGGCTTCCTGTGCTGACAGATGACCGTATTGTGCAATCACTTCCAGCAATACCGCTTCTACTTCTTCGCTCATGGGCGATTTCTCGCCGCATACATATACGTGGGCTCCTTTGCAGATCCAGGCATATACGTCTTTTCCGTGTGCCCTCAGTTTATCCTGCACCTGAAAAGACTGAGCTTGGTTTTTGGAAAAAGCGAGCGAAATACCATTTAATACACCTGTCTGGTACCAATCCTGTAATTCCGTCTGGTACAGAAAATCGGTGGTAAAATTTTCTTCGCCAAAAAACAACCAGTTGCTACCTGTTGCACCAGTGGCATCTCTTTCTGCCAGAAAAGAGCGGAAAGCAGCAATACCGGTACCTTTTGCAATCATCAACACATCTGTATCCTCTGCAGGTAAGCGGAACCGTTTATTTTTCTGCACAAAAAAATCAATAGGCTGTTCTGTGCGTATTCCTGCGAGATAACCGGAGCAGAGTCCTGTTTGCTGTTTCCCGTTTATTGTAAAATGATCCTGTTCAACTGTCAGGTGAATTTCGCCCGCATGTGCGGCAGGCGAAGAAGCAATAGTGTAGATACGCGGCGATTGAGCGGGCAGGATACCGACCAGTTCTTCCAACTGGGAGTCATGTTTCAATGGATATAACTGAAGCAGCTGTATCAGATCCATTTTCTGTTCCGGAATCTCCTGTTCAACAATCGTTGCATATTTTTTCACCACCCGTTCGTGCAGGTGTGTAATTGCCAGCTTTTTCTTCAACACTGTTTCAATGGTAAACAATTCGTTTTTATGCAACACCTGTTGCTGTGGGTCGGCACCACTTAGCTTTATGATCTGTGTAACCAGCTGCGTATCATTTTCCGGAACAATGCCAACAGAATCGCCCGGCAGGTAGTCTACTTCATCGGCCAGTAACTCAATATGACAAATGGCTTTGTCTGAGCCCTTATCGTTCAGCAGTTGATTACCAGCTACGGTTGCCGTATATATTTTTTTATTTGACTTTGCAGAAGCGGGTGCAGGTAATGTTACAGCGGATGGATGGGATACGGAAGAGGTTTGTACAGAATGTAATACTTCGGCAAACCAGGCAGCAGCATCCTCTTCATACTCCACATCGCATTTACGGATGGGCACGAGCCTGTTACCTCCCAGTTTTTCCAGCTGTGCATCTACTTCTTCTCCGGTTTTACAGAACAGAGGATAAGAGGAATCACCCAAAGCCAGTACACTGTATTTTACCTGGTCCAGGCGGAAACCATTGCGGTGAATATGATCATAAAATTTCTGTGCAGCCACCGGAGGTTCCCCATCACCCTGGGTACTAATAACAACAAACAGATTTTCTTCTTTAGTAAGATCTGTTAAGCGGTACTGGTCAAGACTGGCCAGTTTTACCTGCAGTTGCTGTTTTTTGGCTTTGGCCGCCAATTCTGTTGCTACCCGTTTTGAATTACCGGTTTCTGTTCCGTAAACAAGGGTAATTTTTTTCTTGGCTGTTGCCGGCGAAACTGTTTCCTGCTGAACAGCCGTACCATTGATCAGGGCAGCGAGGTACCCGTTGATCCAGATCAATTCCTCTTTACCTGCACCGTTTACCAGTTCGGTCAGCAATTGTTGTTTATGCTCTGCCAGCATATTGTTTGGGATGTTCATGCGTATGTATGGATTTAACCGTGCTGGTTAAAGGTTTGAAATAATATTCTCCCAGGTCGCTACCCTTGAACCAGGCATATGATTCCTGTAATGCCACTACTTTACCCACGATGATCAGTGAAGGCGAAAGGAAGGAGCGGCCTTTTAGTTTTTCTGCATATTCATAAATGCTGCAGGTATATACCTGTTGGTAGGTAGTAGTGGCCTGTTCGATTACTGCCAGTTTTTTATCCGGAGCAATTTTATGTGCTACCAGATTATTTACCAATCCATCGAGTGTTTCAGACGACATATAAAATACCAATGTATCAGTAGTGGCTGCCAATTCTTTCCAGTAATCCTCCGTTACTACAGTTGACTGGTAATAGGTTACAAAACGAACAGCAGTAGCATGGTTTCTTGCAGTTAACGGAATACCCGCATACGCAGAAGCGCCGGATGCTGCCGTTATACCGGGAACGATCTCATAAGAAATCCCATTGGTTACCAACACTTCCAGTTCGTCCAGTACATTAGAAAAGAAAGCCACATCACCGCCTTTCAGTCTTACCACCAGTTTTCCTTCTGTGGCATATTTTACAATTAATTCATTGATGGTTTCCTGCGGTGTTGATACACCCCGGCGGCATTGTTTACCTACTTCTATGATGCGGGCCGCTGGCCTTACATAACGCTGCAGGATTACTTTGCTCACCAGCCTGTCGGTCAGTACCACATCGGCCTGTTGCAGGTAATTAGCTGCTTTTACCGTAATGAGATCAGGATCTCCGGGACCGGCGCCAGCGAGGATGACTTTCCCTTTTGATTGAAATGGATGCATACCCTGGTTTTAAAAGAGTCCTTCGATGGATAAATATCTTTCTCCGGTATCATAATTAAATGTCAATACCCTGGCTCCTTTCGGAATCTCTGCCAGTTTTTTGGCAACGGCTGCCAGTGATGCGCCGGTAGATATTCCTGCCAGGATCCCTTCTTCTTTAGCCAGTCGTTGGGTAAAGGAAAAAGCATCGTCTTTATTTACCTGAATAATGCCATCCAGTACGGATACATCCAATACGGAGGGAATAAACCCAGCCCCGATTCCCTGTAAGGGATGTGGCGATGGTGCACCGCCGCTTAATACAGGTGATAATTCAGGCTCCACTGCAAATGCTTTCAGCGAGGGAAATTTCTTTTTCAGTATCTCAGCCACACCCGTGATATGACCGCCTGTTCCCACACCGGTAATCAGGTAATCCAGTCCGTCGGGGAAATCCTGCAGAATTTCTGCAGCCGTTGCGTTACGATGTATCTCTGCATTGGCCGGGTTATCGAATTGTTGCGGCATCCAGGCACCTGGGGTTTCTTTCACAATTTCTCCCGCTTTTTCAATGGCGCCCTTCATGCCTTTTTCGCGCGGGGTCAAAACAAATTCAGCACCGTAAGCCGACATCAGTTTACGCCGCTCCACACTCATACTCTCAGGCATAACCAGGATGATCCTGTATTGCTTAACGGCAGCAACCAGTGCCAGACCAATGCCGGTATTACCAGAAGTAGGCTCTACAATGGTACTACCGGGTTTCAGCAATCCTTTGGCTTCTGCGTCTTCGATCATGGCTAAGGCAATACGATCTTTGATACTGGCACCGGGGTTGGTTTTTTCGAGTTTGATCCATACTTCATGGTCCTGACCAAATAGTCGATTGATTTTTACATGTGGCGTGTTGCCGATAGTGGCGAGAATGTTATTGGCTTTCATAGATGCTTTATTTGGGTGATGATGAATTATTAAATGATAAAATTGATCGGTTCAGGAAAAGGGTTTTTATCTCTTACCCTGATCTCGCTCTGATGATATACAACTGAATAAGGATCCACACTATACGTAAGCCACACATTACCACCGATGATACTGTCATGACCGATAATCGTATCTCCACCCAGAATGGTGGCACCCGAATAAACGGTTACATTATCCTGTATGGTTGGATGTCTTTTGCTTTGGGCATCTTTTTTCTCAACGCTTAAAGCGCCCAGTGTTACACCCTGGTATAATTTTACGCGATTACCAATCACAGTTGTTTCACCAATAACAATGCCCGTTCCATGATCGATCGAAAAAGATTCGCCTATTACTGCACCAGGATGAATATCAATCCCTGTTTTACTATGGGCATATTCTGTAAACAGTCTTGGCAGGATTTTTACATTCTCCTTCCACAGAAGATGCGATAAGCGGTATACAGCGGTTGCATAAAAACCCGGATAGGCTGATAATACTTCTTCCTCTGAACCTGCTGCCGGATCAAATGCCAGAATAGCCTGCGCATCTTGTAATAACCTGTCGTGCAGATCTGGTATCGAACCAAAAAAATCAGCGTTTACTTTCTCTACTGCCTGCCTGTCGCTGATAACAGCAGCTAGCAGCACTGCAAATCGCTGTTGCAGTAGTTCGTATCCCCTGTACAGGTCATCTGCCGAAACCAGCTGACTGTTTTTGGGGATAAACAAAAACTCAAACAGCTCATCTATAAACGCATGCGCCAATGCCCTGTCGGGAAAAGAGACATGACAGGCAACATTACGTCCGTGTAATTTTTGTATGAATGACTGGTTACTCATTTGTTTGATTATTTATTGTATCATACAGGCCCCTACTGTTACATTACTGGTTTCGTCAATCAGAATGGCTCCTCCGTTTACCCGCAGGTCGTTATAAGCATCATACGCAACCGGTGAAGCGGTTTTGATCCTGACCCGCACAATCTCGTTCAGTCCTACTGTTGCCGGAGAAGGTTCCTGCTGTAAGGAGTTCACATCCAGTTTGTATTGAATCTCTTTTACAATCGTTTTCACGAGATAACTGTTGATCTGCAAGAGGTAACGGCTTCCTGCTGTCAGGGGCTTATTATCCATCCAGCAGAGCAATACATCCAGTTCCTGTTCCAGTTTGGGCAGATCATCGGATGATACCAGCACATCTCCCCTGCTAACGTCTATATTATCGGAGAGGTGTAAAACAATACTTTGCGGCGCAAAAGCTTCCGCTACTTCTTTACCCCCGATCTCGATAGTTTTAATAGTGCTCTGCAAACCGGAAGGCAGTACCGTAACAGCATCTCCTTTTTTATAGATCCCACTGATCAGTTTACCGGCATAACCCCGGTAATCATGTAACTCATCGGTTTGCGGACGAATCACATACTGTACCGGAAAACGGGCATGTTGCAGGTCAATATCGCTCTGTACTTCTACTGTTTCGAGCAGGTGCAGTAAAGTAGGCCCATCGTACCAGGAAAGCAACTGGGAACGGTCAACAATATTATCGCCATTCAAGGCACTGATGGGGAGATAGGTCACATTTTGCAAACCCAGTGAAGCGGCCACTTTTGCATAATCGATCACAATATTAGTATAGGTATCCTGCGAATACGCTACCATATCCATTTTGTTCACGGCTACCACTACATGCGGTATATTCAGCAAAGAAGCGATGATCGAATGCCTCCTGGTTTGTTCTATCACCCCATGTCTCGCATCAATCAGGATAATGATCAGATTAGCATTGGAAGCACCGGTAACCATATTGCGGGTGTACTGGATATGCCCGGGGGCATCGGCAATAATGAATTTACGGCGGGGGGTGGAGAAATATTTATACGCCACATCAATGGTGATGCCCTGCTCCCGTTCAGCCCTTAATCCATCTGTGAGCAGCGCAAGATCAATGTCTCCTTCTTCGCGGTTACGTGTTTGCTTTTGAATGGCTTCCAGCTGATCGATCATGATCGATTTACTATCGTACAGCAAACGGCCGATCAGTGTGCTTTTGCCATCGTCTACGCTTCCGGCGGTGATAAATCTTAGTATGTCCATGGTGAGTTTTGTGTTGTGAATGGTGAATTGTCAATGGGCAATGGTCAATGGACAATCGTAAATTGATTATTCACCATTGACCATTCACTACTGACCTAAAAATAGCCGCTTTTTTTTCTGTCTTCCATTGCTGCTTCCGACACTTTATCATCGATCCGGGTTTCTCCCCTTTCGCTGGTTTTGGTAACAATGATCTCGTTGATGATATCATCTATAGTTGTGGCATTGGATTCAACAGCCGCAGTACATGTCATATCTCCAACGGTACGGTACCGAACCCTGCGGGTGCTGATTTTATCGGTTTCTTCCCGCTGGATAAACTCAGACAACGCCACCAGCTGCCCCTCATGCTCCAGCACTTCCCGGTCGTGGGCAAAATAGATCGAGGGTAGTTCAATCTTTTCACGGCGGATATAATTCCAGATATCCAGCTCCGTCCAGTTACTGATGGGAAATACGCGTACATTTTCTCCTTTGTGGATACGACCATTATAGATATTCCAGAGTTCGGGACGTTGCAGTTTGGGATCCCACTGGCCAAATTCATCCCGCACAGAAAAAATTCTTTCTTTGGCACGGGCTTTTTCTTCGTCTCGCCGCGCACCGCCGATGCAGGCATCAAATTTGAATTCCTGGATGGTATCCAGCAGGGTGAATGTCTGTAAAGCATTCCTGCTCGCAAACTTCCCCTTGGGTTCTGTGAGATTTTGTTGTTTGATGGTATCTGCCACCTGGCGAACAATCAGTTTCTCCCCGGTTTTTTCTGCCAGTGCATCCCTGAAATCTAGGGCTTCCTGGAAATTGTGGCCGGTATCGATATGCACCAGCGGAAAAGGAAATTTTCCCGGGCGAAATGCTTTCAGTGCCAGGTGAACCAGTGTAATGGAATCTTTTCCGCCACTGAATAACAAAGCAGGTTTTTCGAATTGTCCTGCCACTTCGCGCATGATATGTATGGCTTCCGATTCCAGTTGCTCCAGGTAATCTAATTGGTATTTCGACATTTGTTTCTGTTATAATAGTTGATTCAATGTTGTTTTTCGTGAAGCCCGCATTCTTTTTTACTGCTGTCTTCCCACCACCAGCGACCGGCCCTGAAATCTTCTCCGGGTTGGGTGGCCCTGGTACAGGGCGCACAACCGATACTTACAAAACCACGATCATGCAAAGGGTTATAGGGTATATTATGCTGCGCGATATACTCTTTTACCGACCCGGTATCCCAGTTAAGCAGCGGATGGTATTTGATGAGCTGGTTAGATGCATCCCACTCCAGTTGCGGCAGATCCTGCCGGGCAGAAGAATGTTCGGCACGCAAGCCGGTAATCCAGACGGCAGCACCTGCCAGTGCCCGTTTCAATGGTTCTACTTTCCGGATCTGGCAACAGGTTTTCCGGTTGTCTACCGATTCGTAAAAGGCATTGGGTCCATTTTGTTCTACAAAGGATTCCAGCAATAAACGGTCGGGATAATAGGCTTTTACCGGTAATCCATAACGGGTAAGTGTACTGTTCCATACCGCATAGGTTTCCGCAAACAAACGGCCGGTATCAAGTGTAAACAAACGGATCGGTAATGCACTCTCCGCTATTTCATGTGTGATCACCTGGTCTTCCATACTGAAACTGGTAGAAAAAACCAGCTTACCGGGATACTGTTCTGATAAGAGTTGTAACACTTCTCTGATACTGAGAGAACGGATGTTTTTTTGTAGTTGCAGTAAAGTGGGTGTTGAGAGAACTTCCATTGGATAACGTGTTGTTGGGTAAAAGAAAACCGTTGTGGCGGATGAACATAACATCAGCAACAACAACACGTAAACGGCGTAAGGGAAGCGGGTCTGAAAAACATAAAGTCTACTGAATTGATAGGCAAATATAGTCTACAGACTCAATAGACAATTATTTTAGCGGACTTTTTTTCAGAAGAAATAAATAAACAAATGAACGTTAGTAAGAGACCCCAAACAGTTGAGTGCCGGATCAGAGACGAATGGTCTGTTCTCCGGCATGTAAAGCAAGGCGTTTATCTTTCCAGATGAACTCACCACTGAGTTTGCCGGGCAGGCTGATACGGGCTTCTACCCCATGGGCTCCCTTTCTTTGCAGACTTATTGTAATGGTTCCATCCGGATGGGGCATTTTGCCCTGCACACTGGTTAACTCCCCCATAGCGGGCTCAATGCGGACAGATGCAAATCCCGGCGAAGCCGGTACAATACCACAGATGGTAGCAAGAAAATCGTAATTCGGACTGGAACTCCAGGCATGACAATCGGACCGCGTAGGATCAGGATTTTCTGCAAAAGTAGTGAGGCCATTCGCGATCATTCCACGCCAGGGTGTTAACTCCGAATAATACCTGTCTGCCATTCCCGCTTTTTTCAATGCACGGTTCAAATAAAACCGATAATAGAATGTTGCCTGACTGAGAGAGCTATCGTACAAAATTTTCTGCAAAACTGCCTGCTGGTCTGCTTCCGGAATAGCGCCGGTTAATACGGCCATGATACCTGCATGCTGGCTGAAAGTTTTTTTAGCCGGTGTATTGGCCATCAGACCTTTTGTTTTATCAAAACATAAACGATAGGTGGATTTGTTCAACTGATCCGCCAGTTGCCGGTAATGTGCAGCTTCTGTTTTTCTGCCAAAACCATCGAACAAAGCGGCAGCCTGTTGTAAAGTGGCCACATATTGCAAAGTGATCACAGATGAATTTCCATCCGTGGCACCATCAGGCACACCATTCGGGAATGCATGGTTCCAATCTACAAAACCCCACCATTTCATCGGCCCCAGCATTTGCTGTTGCTGGTCAATTTTCTGTTCGTACCAATCCAGCACACCGGTAATGGGTACGAGAAAATTGCGGATAAACGCCGGGTCTTTCCGGTGCATCCAGTAATCATAGATCATCGATACCCAGTACAGGGAAAACGGCGGTATTACCTGTAAGCGGCTGCTGGGATAACGTCCCTGGGTTAATCCTTCCGGTACACGGGAATGATAAAAATCCAGCAGGGCTTTGCGCATCAGTCTGTCATCACCCGTAACATATAAAGAGATCAAAGATTGAATACGTGTATCACCTTCATACTGTAACTGTTCGTAATAGGGACAATCGAAATACGTTTCTCCCGCACAGAGTTGTGCGGTACGCCAGCCAATATCCCAGATCTGCTGCAGCGATGCATCGTTACTGCTGAAAGAAGCTTTTACGGTGAAGGGATAACCCGTTGCGGAACCATAGATATCTTCGATCTGTAAGGGTTCGCCTTTGGTTGTGATATCCAACTGTAAAAACCGATAGGTGCGGAACCAGAGTGGACGGAAATGACGTTGGTTTCCTCCATCAGGTAAAAAAATATCGTAATTGCCTTTGATGGTTTTGTCTTTGATCTCATTTCTATTTCCCTTTACGCCGTTTTTATCGAACAGGGCTTCGGCATACGTAAGTGTAACAGAAGCGCCTTTGCCCTTGCTGACGAGTAATTCAGGATACGCAACGGTATTATAACCCTGATCCAGTAAAACAGATACGGTTTGATGAGCCGGTATTACCAATGGCTTGCCTCCTTTCAGAAAATCATCCGTAGCATTAATATTCTTTGTATCCCTAACCGATTCGATCCGTTGTTGCTTTTCGAACATGAGCGGGATATTACGTGGTTGTAAGGTCCAGAGATTATCGGTACCATAGCCTGCCGTTACCGGGTTAC
>DASWXD010000076.1:0-8448 GCA_036405675.1 Sediminibacterium sp. | reverse complement strand
TAATGGACTTCTTTCAAACCCGGCAGCTAAGCATTATTGGAACCATGACATATTTATGTATGTTACCTCAGTTCCCGATCCGGCTTCATTAAAAGATAGTATCATTACGGAATTGCACTCCATAGCGGTGGGTGATTCAATTCATTTGAAAGACAAAAAGATTAAGCTTACGAGATTAATATCAAAAACAAATTTCTCAGCCGGGAAGGTCAGACCGCAGGATACGGCTCATATTGCTACTCTTACAGTAGTCAACAGGTCCGGAGCTGCAAAAATACTTAACCCGATTCTGGTTAAAAAAGGCCATGAACACCTTGACATAGCGGATAGTTCCATTACAGAGAATTATATGATTCATCTGCGACAAGTCAGAAAGGGTATTGCTTCCATTGAAATAGATCAAAAAATCAAGCCGATCAAATACCTTACTGTGAAGGTAATTGTGTTCCCATTTATCAATCTTGTCTGGTTGGGAACGGTCATAATGGTAACAGGATTTATCATTGGACTTGTAAGATATCTGAAACGATTATGAGATAGTACCATGGCTTAATTACCCGATTTTATCCACCCTTACCAGCAAGGCTATGTTTCTGCGATCGAGCCCTGCTGATTATCCGCAAAAAAACAAGTAGTCATTCTTCAGGACGAAAAAGATAATGATGGGTGAGAATTAGCCTGTATTTTTTGACACAGCAACATTTTAATAAATGAAAGTGTAATGGCTTATGCATAATACCAGGTTCCCTTTCCGTTGCCGTTTTTCTGTAGCCGGTTTGTGCTAACCAGGGATTCGAAGTGCTTCTTGATCGTATTACGATTCGCATTGGTTATGCTAACGATATCACCGATCGTTGCCTTACCTCTGGATTTAATGAGTTGCAGGATTTGCAGAGATAAGGCCGGAACTTGCATCAGCAAAAGATGTTCCTGCGCAACTTTTACTTCAAGTCTTTTCTTTTGTTGTTGCAGGGCTCGCAGGAAAAATAATACCCAGGGTTGCCAATTCGGATTTTCCGTTTTCAGCGTTCCCTGCGTTTGGCGCAATGCCAGATAATAGCCTTCCTTGTTTTGCTCAACCACTGCTTCCAGCGAACCATAGGGCACATAGTGATAGCCCGCCTTGAGCAGTAAATAAGTGGTCAACACACGTGATATTCTACCGTTACCATCCTGAAACGGATGTATCGCCAAAAACGCAACAATGACAATAGCTGTAATAAGCAGGGGGTGCAACTTTTTTTCAGTATAGGATTGTGTGGCCCATGCCATCAGATCCCGCATCCTGATGGGTGTTTCAAATGGACTTGCCGTTTCAAAAACAACACCCAGACTCTGCTCCTGCGCATCAAAAGCCTCTACATGGTTTTGTGGTTTTTTATAGTTGCCTCTATGCCAGTAATCTTTTTCGCTGTGCTGCAACAATACCGCGTGTAATTGTTGTAAATAATTTTCTGATAACGGGATGTCTGAATAGCTTTGAAAGATCAGGTTCATAACAAAAGAATATCTGGCAACTTCCTGCTCGTCTCTTGTCTTGAACTGTTGTATCTCCAGATGGGAGAGCAACACTTCTACTTGCTTGTCTGTTAACTTGCTGCCTTCAATGCGTGTAGAGGAGCCGATACTCTCAATTGTTGCTACTTTTTTAAGCGATGATAACTGCTCAGGCGCAAGCTGCCCCAAAGCACGCCATGCACCCTTACACTCGTCAATCTCGGAAACGAGCGCCAGGATTTCAGGTGTTATCTGGAGTGAACTGCTATTTGGCATACCCATAAATACCCAAAAAAGCAAAAAATACCCATATTTATACCCATAAATACCCGAAAGTGCTTAGAGTTAACCTCTTCCTCGCACAACATAGCCTTCTCAAGTGCATCGTCAGCATTCTGGTAAATACAATTTGAGGGATAGCCTACCGCTGTCGTTATAGAGGAATGACGATAGCTTTTTTTGAGGTATTGTGCTTTCATAGAGCTTGATTTTCTGCTACAACTGTAAAGCGATAGTCGTATATGCCCCTTTGACTGTAAAGTAAAATCCGTACGATGGCTCCTTGTTTGGTTCGTTATTGCTTCGTCCTTTCTTCGCCTCTTCTTCGCTCCGCGAAGGCCTAGGGGGTGAAGGAAGGATGAATAGGTAAAGGACAAGAAACGGACGGGAAACGAGCAAAGAACGAAGGGAAATCGGATCTGAAGGGCACTTGATGGGCAGTTGAAGGGCAGTTAATGGGCACTTGAAGCCCGCCAGGCCTATATGATATATAAAAAAATTATATTAATTTGTTCCTGCAAACACCAATACCTACCGGATGGCCATTGAAAAAGGCATCATTTCCTTGTCTGGTAAACTGGATAACCAGGTTCATTACCGCCGGAACGGTAAAAATTTTGTACGCTCCAACCCCGGCCACTATACATTATCTGAAAACAGCCAAAAAAGCGGGACAGAATTTGGGCGGGCAGGTTCGGCCGCCTCGCTGGTAAGAAAGGCTTTGGGCTTTATGGCCGACCGTATTGCCGACAATGGTTTTTACAACCGGCTGAGTGCTCATTTTTATCAGGTAATCAAGTCTTGTAATACCAAACAACCGGGCGAGCGGCAAGTAGTGGATGGCGACCTGGCCCTGCTGAAAAAGGTTGAGCTGAACCGTTACACCCATAGCCAAAAGATCTTTCCTGCAGAACCTGTTGTGATCATCCATCCCGAGGCTGATATATTCATCAGTTTACCCAGGTTGGGTTTAGCAGGAATAGCCAAAACACTACCCCAGGCGGGTACCCTGGTGGTTCAGTTATGCTGCTGTGCCTGTGATTTTGCTGCTAAAAAAGGAGTTGTGGCCAAAGTGGATGAGCTGCCAATCAGCTTACAGGAATCTTTCTTTCCTGGTGGCAAACTCAAGCTGCCCGCCGGGGCCTTAGATGATAAGGTATTGCTGATAACCATAGGCTTCTATTGTCTGGATAAGAATGCCCAGCCTATTGGCAACAGGAAATATATGGCCGGCAGGATGATCGAAGCTGTGCTGATACGCGAGGGGCGTATTGTACCCTTTGTGTACCCGGAAAATAAAATACAAGCTGTGGTTAAACAGAAGGAGAAGAAAGGGGTGGCGTGGGAGATCAATCAGGAGCCGGGCGATTAGTAATGCTCAAAAAAGGTTGCAGCGTTGAAGTGAGTGACACAACGATGCTGAACAGGGTTCTATAGCTGGTACAACAAAACAGTGCCTACTGCTTACTTGTAATTTTTTTCGCTTTTATTTCGGTGGGATGGTTTGCTGCACGATTTTTATTCCGCCAGCAATTCCCGCAACTGCAAAATATGTCTATGTGTATGCAGGTCTAAAAAATGTATCCATTCAAAAGCGGTCATCTCTCCAAAAAAACGGTGTGGGAAGGCCGTGCTGATCAGGCTAAGGTCCTGGGTTTCTATAGAGGCGATAATTTTATTGCGTGCAGTCTGCAGTTTTGCAATCATTTCCGCGGCTGTTCTTTCGGTAGCGGCAGGCACCAGAAAAGGAGGGGCGTCTAAGCGCGCTTCGCGGTTGGTAACCCTGGCAGTATATTCCGCTGTTTTCTCTGTTGGATTCCGGTTGGCGGGTTCGGTGGCTGTTGCGAGTATTTCCTGTAAGCGGATATCGAATAATAAGAGATGTTCGGCTACATCACCTGCGTTCCAGGCGGCAGGACTGGGTTTGCGGTTAAATGTTTCGGGTGTAAATGCTTCGAGTAAACCGATCAGTGTATCGGTGGTGGCACGGAACTGCGCCGCTAATGTGTTGCTGTTAATTTCCATGCGGCTAAACTAACAAAAAGGGAAATGTCAGATCGGGTGATTTATACGAGCGGTCGCCTTGCGTTAAAAATCAAACCGTGCCTTAGTGCCTTTGTGTGAGTTCTATTTGCATACAAAGGCACTAAGGTACGGTTGAGAAGACACAGTTTATTATCTGGTAACCGGCAGTTTGAGCTCCTGTAATACAGATGACAATTTTTTGGGGTTCTTTGCGTAAGCAGACAGATCAAACAAGGCTACTTTTCTGAATGCTACCGGGTGACTCTCGCTTTGCAGTGAGATATAACCTTCTTTCAGCAGCGTACCATCTATTTTCACTGCCGGGTCGTAGTGTATCACATTACCATTTCCGATCTGTGGTTTTTCGTACTGCAACACCACTTTGTTATCGATGATATGCTGCACCAGCGAATCGCCCAGTACGAGGATGGATACCCGTACCCATTGGTCGCCATGATACGTGGCCGAGCTGGAGTTGACACAATGATTGGTCAGCAGTTTGCCATCCATTACTACATTAGTACCCGGTGTACAAAGGTTGGCCGTGCTGCGCGGATCTTTGCCATTGCCGCCCAGTAACTGCACTTCAATAGAAATGGGAAAGTCCTGGTCCTTACCCATGGTTTTCGGATCCTGGCAATGAATCATCACACCGCTGTTACGCGTGGCCCAGCCCGGGCCGTTTTTGGCCTGCTCGCCCGTAAACCGGTATTCAACTTCCATCAGGTAATAAGAGAATTTGTTCTTGTAAAACAGATGGCCGAAACGTTCGTTAAAACTATCGTAGGCATCGTATTTTGTTTTCAGCAAACCGTCTTCTACATAAAAGGTATTTCCGAAATTTTCGTTCAAGGGGTAACCGGTGATCTTAGGCGTCCAGTCTTTCAGGTCTTTACCGTTAAAGAGCTGGATCCATCCGCTGTTTTTTTTGTTTTGTGCTGTGGTTGGGCTTGGTAAGCAAAAGGTCAGGCAGAGCAGGGCAACGATGATTCTCATGTGATGTGTTATTAGCTTTAAAACTAACAGAAATATCTTATCCGGCAAAGTAGGGCTGCGGGGAAGGGAGTGGGATACTGCGGAGGCTTTTTTAAGCAGTGTTCCAAACCGTGCCTTAGTGCCTTTGTGTGCAAATAAAACTCTCACCCCAAGGCACAAAGACACGGTTGTTTTGTACTTATTTTTCCAGGGTTTCTCTTCTGGTCCAGCATTCATCCATCGGTCCACCGGTTGATTTTTCGCCACGGTGACGCCAATCGCCATTTACAAACGAATAATCGAATGAGAGTGATTTGCCTACGCTTTCTGCCGTTTTGGTAAAGAACTCGATGTTCTCAGTGTATTTGCCATTTACTGTTGTATATGTTCCTCCACCTGCGTTGATAAACTGTTTGTTGGTGATATGATAAGCGATCCAGTGAAAATATTTGCCCGATAATACTTTCATCGTTCTTCTTGGAAAGAAAGGGCTGGCACGTTTCGATACTTTATCATTGTTATAGGTTCCTGTAATGATCCAGGCACCTGCCAGTTGGCCGGGGCCGCCATCATCCAGTTTATCCCATGTTTGTTTGCCGATAGTGAGTTGTTGGTTAGTTACACGGATCGGATGAGTAAACTCTTTACCAACAGTTGTACTATCTGCCGAGTTCCATTCAATTTTCTGCTGAAGTTGGTTACCTGTTACCTGCCAGGTACCACCATAGGAGGAACTGAATTTTTTGCCTGTGATATCGTAGGTGGCTACGGAGAATACATTACCGCTGCAGATCATTACGGTGCGGTTATCAGCCGGGCCATACCCCCAGGCACCGGTAAGGGTAGGGGTAGCAGGTTGAAAAGAGGAGAACAGCAAGAGTGTACTGATGGCGGCAATAAAAAGAGTGGCAATCTTTTGCATGAGTACTTGTATTAGTTCTTAAAACTAACAAGATTTTTTCTGTAAACAAGTACTGCAGAGGATGTTTATAACCGTGCCTTTGTGCCTTGGTGTGGAAATGCCATTCACACACTAAGGCACAAAGGCACGGTATAATTTTTTTGGGGAAGCGCTGGTCAGGAAAGCAGGTTCTGCCTGGCCAGAAATTCCAGCTTGGTATTGGCTTCCAGCAATTTCTCGGTCAGCTCGCGGTTCTGTCTTCTCAGCTCAAATACTTCAAACGCATTCAGGATCGAACTTTTTACCTCATGTTCTATCCAGGGTTTGGTGAGGTATTTGTACACCTGGCCGATATTGATGGCATCGATCACGGCATTGATATCGGTATAACCCGTAATCAGTATCCGGATCGGATCGGGATGGGTGGTCAGGATAGATTGAAAGAATTCTATGCCCGTCATCTTCGGCATCCGCTGGTCGCTGAGAATCACTTCTATGGGTTCTATTTCCAGGATCTTTCTGCCTTCTTCGGCTGATTCGGCTGAATAAATATTAAAGGTTCTGCGGAATGCGGCCCTGAACGAAGTGATATTGTTGGGCTCATCATCTATATACAGAACATTGATTTTTTTCTCTTCCATGACTTGACTGGGGGTTTCGGTCGTTTGGTTGTTCAATACCGTAAATCTAACAAAAACATATGTTTATACAATAATAGTCAAACAAACGAATATAGTTTTGTTATTTTGTAGTGAATAACACTGATTGTGATGAATGGCCCCCCAACCTTTGATACTGAAATCAGGATACGTGCATTCAGGGCAATAGATGATCCTGTAACCTGCCGCAAGTTTATTGCCGGCCACAGGAAGGTATTGTCTATATACGGCATTGAAAATATCACCACCAATACAGACGACTGGATCTTTAACCCCGCCATTTTTGTGATTGTGGTTGAAACCCTGGATGGAGGAAAGCTATATGGTGGCGCCCGTATACAGGTAGCAGATGGTATTCATCCTTTACCGATAGAAGAAGCTACGGGTAAAATGGATCCCCGCATTTATGATATCGTCCGGGAGAAAGCCCGGAATGGTGCTGCAGAGCTATCGGGTTTGTGGAACTCGCGCGAAGTGGCCGGTTTTGGGATCGGTAGTCTGTTCCCCTCACGTGTTGCCGTGGCCCTGGCCAGCCAGATAGGGGTGAATACCATGTTCTCGCTCTGCTCGCCTACCACCGTTCGGTTCAAAGACTGGATCGGTGGTAAATTGCTGACAGAAGTAGGCAATAAAGGCACTTTTTATTATCCCAAAATAGACCTGATTGCTACTGCCCTTTATTCGGATGACCTGATCAGTTTAGGGGCCGCACATCCCCGCGAGCGGGAGAAGATCTTTTACCTGCGCGATCATCCTGAGCATATCGGGAAGGAGAAATCTCCTTTCAAAAATCACCAGATCAGTATTCATTACCAGCTTTCTCTGCCCTCTGCCAACCCGGATGAATATAAAATTGACTATGCACCATTTGAGTTGGTGCAAGAAAAACAACCTGGATGAGAAAGATCGTATTAGCCGCCATCAGTAATATCCTGATGGTGATTCTTCCTTTGTTAGGTAATCCCTCCCTGATCCTGCATCCCAAAATCCTGCTGATTATTGCGGGCAGTATTGCCATCTGGCTAACCCAGCCGCCGGTAAGTCTCAAAGAAACCAGCGACCAGCAAAACAGTGATCGTTTTTCGGTGATACTGATCCTGGCTATGTCGCTGGTGAGCGTGGTAGTGCCTGTGGTTCACTGGGCGTATTTTCTGTCGGAGAAAGATGGCTATAGCTGGGTATTTTTTGTTGGGGCGATAATGATCGTAGCCGGTATTGTATTCAGGGCCATGGCCGTTCGCTACCTCGGAAAATATTTCACGGCTACCGTTCAGATCCGGGAAGATCATCACCTGATTACTACCGGTCCGTACAGCATTGTACGCCATCCCAGTTATACCGGCGCTTTTCTGGCCATTGTAGCAGGTGGGGTAGTATTGGGAAGTTTGGCAGGATTTATTATATCTTGTATGGCCATGATGATCGCCTATTATGTGCGCATCGGCATTGAAGAAAAAGAACTGACCGATCGTTTCGGCAACGAGTACCTGCAGTATAAGCAGCGAACAAAAATGATAGTTCCCTATGTATGGTAGCGGCTTTTTTGTAAGGCTGGTAAAACAACATCCTTTTCATGGCTTTGCCAGGAAAAAGAGCTGTTTATTAGGGTTATTACTGCTGGTTCTTTTTTCCGGCAGCAAGGCGCAGGTTATCCGCATTACGGATCAGCAAAGTTCTTCTTTCATTTCCGCTTCACTGGAGCAGTTGGTGGATCCTGACAACCAGCTTACGGCAGCACAGGTAAACCAATCAACCGGTTTTGTGCAGCTGAAAGGCAGTATTCCCGTGTTTAGCGGTGCTGTTAAAAATGTCTGGTTCCGTTTTACAGTGCAGAACAGTTCTGTTTCGCCCACACTTTTGCTGAATATTGCTTATCCCAATCTGTCGCAGGTAAGCCTGTATGCCGCTGACAGCAACCAGACGCGGATGCTGGGCCGGCAGGGTACCGAAATCCATACTGCCGCTGTCATAGCCGGTTCTCCCAACCTGGTATATGATCTGCAACTGGCACCGGGTAAGCAACGCCGCTACCTGCTGCATGTGTACAGCGAACACCCCATTATTGTTCCTGCCGAAGTACATACCTATGATGCATTACATAACTCCATCAAT
>DASWXD010000075.1:0-41011 GCA_036405675.1 Sediminibacterium sp. | reverse complement strand
TTTACTGTGAAAGTGGCATAAGGGAAATTCTCCAGTCTGACCAGGTACCCCGTAACATACCGTAACATCGACCCGATCATGCCACCCACACCTACCAATAAGAGTTGCCTGATTAGCATAGGGATAAAATTATTGTGAACTGCCCAGGTCTACCAGCCAGGTCTGGTTCCGTTTAATTACCTGCAAAATATGTGGCTCTTTGTCAAATGAATTGCTGTAATGGATAGCGGTAGTACTGTCTGTCAATTCCTTCACTTCCGCAATATTGATGGAGGCGGTGCGGTACTGCTGGCGTCCTTCCTTGTCTTTTTCGCGATAGTTTTTTTCTGTCAGCAACAGCAACTGTTTGTTTTTTTCATCAGTAACGGTATAAAAAGCCGCTCTGGAAAAATCGCCCTCCAGGGTAGCGTTGATGTATTCGCGTCCGGCGTCCAGCGCATCTTCTGCTTTCCGGTATTCGGGTTGTTTGTTCGTACAGGCAGCGAGAAGAATCAATATGATACAGCTATATGATTTCATGGGTGGGTATTAGCGTAAAGGTACAATCCGGCAGGTATCTGCCGAAAAATATCGCAGTTCAGTGCGGGGAAACGAATTTCAGACCGGCAATGGAAGCAATCAGGGTTACCATAAAGAACAAACGCCAGAAATCGGCCGGCTCTTTAAAGAACAGGATGCCGATCAGTGCGGTTCCTACGGCGCCAATGCCCGTCCAGACAGCATAGGCCGTACCCAGCGGTAAAGTTTGCGTGGCTTTATATAAGAGATACATACTCAGGCTGAGGCTGATAAAAAAGCCGCCTATCCAATACAGCGAGGTTGTGCCGCTGCTGATACGGGCTTTGGCAAGGCAGGTGGTAAAACCTACTTCAAAAAGTCCGGCAATGATTAGTATGATCCAGTTCATGGAGCAAAGATAGGGCGGCGGGGCTTTGCAGGCTAAACCTCAAGGATGCTCAAAAAATCATCCATCAGTTCCCTAATAGCGGCCGCCGTGGCTGCATCGGTTACCTGGCCATCTATAGTCAGTTTTGTTTTGGGTGCTGAGATCAGTAAGGATCCTTTTTCGCCCAGTTGCACACCAACTGTTTTCATTACCAGGTTCAGAGCTTCGTGGGCCTTCTGTCCGGAAGAGGAAGCCGTAATCAATGCCGCGGGTTTGTTGGTGAAGAGGGTGGTAGATACCGTCCACTCAATCGCATTTTTAAAACTGCCGGGTAAACTGAATACATATTCCGGGGTACAGATCAGTACCCCATCTGCTTCTTCAATCAGTTGTCGGAAATGGATCACAGTGCCGGGTAAAGGATCTGTATCAATATCGGGATTAAAATGCGGCAGCTGGTCAATGGCTTCATACAGGATAAAAGCAGCTTTGTCTGCATACTGTTTAGCAATATGATGCAGTATATGACTGTTCACAGAATGTTTACGGGTACTGCCACAAATGGCGAGGATCTTTTTCATTAGGTTCTTTTCACAAAAAATAAATACCCTTTTATAAAAGCTGGTGCAGTTTGGCGTATTGCAGCAGCATAATGGTTTTGGCATCTTTGATTTCGCCGCTACCGATCATCTGCAGGGCCGTATCCAATGTCAGTTCCAGCACTTCTATATTCTCCTGCTCGTGTTCCAGTCCGCCACCTTCATGAATTTTCATCTGTTTATCATATTCGGCTACAAACAGGTACAAAATTTCGGTAACAGATCCCGGCGACATATACGCTTCCATCACCTTTCTTACCTCTTTTACCTGGTAGCCGGTTTCTTCTTCTGTTTCGCGACGGATGCAGTCTTCCGGATTATCTGTGTCCAGCAAACCCGCACAGGCTTCGATCATCATGCCATCCGGGTTGCCATTGATAAAAGTAGGTAAGCGGAACTGACGGGTCAGGATTACCGTACCCTGCGCACGGTTATACAGCAGGATGGCGGCACCATTGCCACGGTCGTAAGCTTCGCGCACATGGGTTTTGCGGTTGCCGTCGGCATCGGTAAATGCGTAAGTGATTTTTTTCAGGATATACCAGTTGTCAGACAGGATCGCTGATTCCAGGATCTCAATAGCAGGTGCCATAATTGAATTTAAATAGTAAGCTGATCAGGATAAAGGTTTCTGCTTTGTCAGCAGTTTAGCCGTACCGATCAAAACTAAGAAGAGAAATACAAACACCAGCACCAGCACCATACCGTTCATCAAAACTTTCGGGTAGCCCAGTTCGGTTACATTGATAAAAGGGTAGGGATAGAAACCGGAAATAGCGCCACGGACACCAATAAAAACAGTATAGCATAAGGGATACAATGCCCAGGTAAGTGAATCTTTCCATTGTAAACCGGCCTTCGGTGTGTACAAAAACCAGAAAAGCAGCATGAGCAGGGGAATCACAGAATGCAAGAGTTCATCTACCGGAATCTGAAAACCGGTAGGGTGCCAGATGGAACGCAACACCAGATTATACACGGCACCTACAACGATGATATACACCGTAACAGCTGTCTGTGTGCCGGGCCGCGTAAAAAAAGCTTTCCATTTGCCCGACATGAAATAGGCACTGAAACAAAGCGCCACTATAATATTAGACTGAATCGTAAAATAACTGAAGAAACGGATGATCGCTTCTGGCACTGAAGTTGTCCGGTTCTGGATCAGGATCACCAGTTGCGCAATCACCGCAAACCAGCCCATCAGGGCTGTGAAAAAGGCATAAGTCCGTTGGGTAGATGGCATGCAGTAGGTTTAGAACCAGTAATTTAAGACATATTGTTTATTGCTGGTATCTCTTAACTGATTCTTAATCCTACGCGATGTTTCAGGTGTTTGTGGCTATCTTGAAAATCCTGTGCATCGAGCGTTGCGAATATGCCGTCCCTATCTCACTCATCAATAATATCGAGGTAGGTATCGCTCGCGGTTCCGGGAAAACTGTCTTCCTGGTCAATGGTTTTATCTTCTGAATCCTTTTCCTTTTCTGTTTCCTCTTCTGCTAATACGACGGGGGTATCTGCCTCGGGTTGTGTTTTTCGCAAATCAGGATCTGCAGGCAGGGGAACTTTTTTGTTAAAGTCTTCATTGGTTTTTGCCGCCGGTTGATCATGTGTGTTGGGAGCATTCTGAAGCGGGTTGGCATTGGGTGTAGGATTCGGTTCCATGGGAAAGGGATAAAAAGTGAGTTAAATGATATAACAAAAATGCAAAAGCCTTACCGGTCATGTGTTACAGCATGACGGAAAAGCGTTGCATATATCCCATATTTTCTGGTTGAAAACAGGCAGGTCGGATTCGGATTTTTCTATTTCACTTCCGGAAGTAAAACCAACTTCACAAAATTGCTATCATTGAAATAAGTATTAGCCAGTATTTTGGTTCTTTCTACCGTTAACTGTTTCAGTTTCTGTGGCGCTTCCAGGATCTTCAACGGGTCGGCATTCCTGAAGAATTGCTGCTCCAGTTTAAAACGCCAGTAACTATTCTCCTTCACTTCATTCTCCAGACTGCGGGTCTGTTCGGCAATTACTTTTTCTACATTGGTCTGCGCTACTCCATTGGCCTTGGTCTGTTTGATTTCTTCCTGCACCAGTGCTACCAGCTTGTCTACATTTTCCGGTGCACAGCTGAACTGGATGCCGATACTGTAACTGGGGTTGGGTTCCCGGTTAATACCACCACTTACTCCCACACCATATACGCCACCCGCATCTTCGCGCAGAACCTCGCGTAGTTTAATGCCAAGGGCTTTGCATAACTGGCCCAGTTGCAGATCATCGGTTTCGTTATAGGTAGTGTTGCCCGTATAGAATAAACGAACACTGGCTTTGTTCTCTTTTCCTTTGTGGATGATTTTGCTGATCTGTCCGCTGGGATAACGCATGCCTACATCTTTCCAGTTGTCTTTCTGCGGATTACCTGGTAAAGAAGCCACATATTTTTCGATCAGGGGTTTGATACTATCTATGCTGAAATTACCCACGAACGTAAACAGGAACTGCCCCGGATTGCTGAACCGTTCTTTAAAAATGGCAAATGCCCGGTCGAGGTCGATCTTCTGCAGATCATTCACAGTGTAAGGTTTACGCCGCGGATGATAATTGCCCATGATATACCCTACTGAATCTGCAAACACCGAACCCGGATCCTTGTCTTTATTTTCTAACTGTGCTTTGAATTGCTGCATCACCACGTTAAACATATCCTTGTCTTTACGAGGCGCCACAAACTGCCCGTGTAATAACTGTAAGGCCGTTTCCAGATCTTTCACGGTACTGTTTCCATTCAATCCCTGCATGGTATTGGCAATAGAAGCAGATACATAGCAATTCTTACCACTCAGCGCCTTCTGTAATTGCTGAATATCCATATTGCCGATACCGCCCACAGAAGCCACTACGGCTGCATTGGCTGCATTGATATACTCTTCATCACTATAGAGCGAAGTGCCGCCCCAACTGATGCAGGAGAATTGGATATCATCATTTTTGAAAGTCGTGGGTTTCAGAATCACTCTTGCACCATTGGATAATGTCCATTCAGTGGTACCGATCGCTTCATATTTTTTCTCACTCACTACTTTACCCGCCACCGGATCCACGGGCAGGATGGGAGAAGTAGAAACCTTGTCTGTGTATTTAGTCAGTTTTCCTATGGGCTTGTTCAGTTGCGCCGTAACAACTGCCTGTGCAGGCAGGTTCTTTTTTTCTTTTTCCGGAGCGGTGATCACCACGGCACGTCCCGTAGGTTTGATCCATTGGGCAATCAGGCTGTTTACTTCTGCCAGGGTAATACCAGGCAGTAACCGCTGGTATAATTCGTATTCTTTTTCAATGCCCGGAATGGCTTCTCCCTTCAGGTAATGTTCGATCAGTTCAGGCAATAGTTCGGCAGATTTGGTTTTGTTGCGCTCTTTGTACATATTCTCTACCCTCGACAAAATATTTTTCACTGCCCGCTCCAGCTCTGTTGGTACAAATCCATATTGTTTCACCCTTTCATTTTCGGTTAACAGGGTTTGTATCGATGCAGATACGTCTTTTCCTGTTTTGGCAACGGCCAGCAAGGTAAAAGCATCTTTGTCTCCGATAAACCCCCCGTAACTACTGTTACCGAAAAGAAAAGGTGCAGTGGGTTTCTGTGCTATCTCATCCAGTCTTCCACTCATCATCTGGTTAAATAATTCTCTTACCATGGCCGCGCGGAACTGTGCTTCAGTGGTTACAGGAGGCAGTTGTGGTAAAGTATAATAGATCTGCACCACATTATACGGTTGCTCCGCATCTGTCAGTATCGTTACACGGGTATCTGTGTGTGCGGGGATGCCGTACCTGATTCGTTTTTTCGGATTTACAGAAGCAGGGATATTTTCAAAATGTTCTTTGATCATTTTCTCTGTCTCTGCCAGGTCCACATCGCCCACAACGATCACTGCCTGCAGATCCGGCCGGTACCAGTCTTTGTAATAGGAGGTAAGCTGGTTATAATGCGCCGTATCAATATTGGCCCTGGTGCCAATGGGCAAACGTTTGGCATATTGAGAACCTTTGAGCAGTACCGGAAAATATTTATCCCGCAGCCTGGCATCCGCCCCGCGGCCCAGTCTCCATTCTTCTACAATCACGCCTCTTTCTTTATCAATCTCTGCCGGTTCAAAACTTACCGCATGTGCCCAGTCTTCCAGGATCTGCATAGCCTGTTGATAAATCATCGGACTATCCGTAGGCACCTGTAACTCATAAATGGTTTCATCAAAAGAAGTGGAGGCGTTCAGGTCGGCACCGAAATTCACACCGCTTTTCTCGAGAAAATTTACCAACTCATTTTTCTTGAAATTTTTGGTTCCGTTAAAACTCATGTGCTCCACAAAATGCGCCAGTCCTACCTGTTTGTCGGTTTCCAGTACGGATCCCGCATTGACCACCAACCGGAGTTCTGCCCGGTTTTTCGGCTCCTGGTTCTGGCGGATATAATAGGTTAGTCCGTTCTTCAGTTTCCCGATCTTAACGGCAGGATCTGCAGGAAGTAATTTGTTAGATGGTTGCGCAGTGACAGACAAAACTGCCAGCACGAATAAGGCGGAAAGGAATTTCATTCGTATCATAGAAACGGATTAGGATACGAATGTAGGAATAGTTAATCAGGGATTAGCGAATTGGCGAATTGCAGATTAGCGGATGGGGAGCGTTAGAAAACGGAGCATAGATTTGGCTTGATTTTCAATCCGCTAATCCGTCATCCGCCAATCCGTTAATTCATAAACCCGAGATTCCGGATCAACTCTTCCGGTAACCGCGGAAGTTTCTTACGTTCAATGAGATAGGTGGAGAGGCCTGACAGATCACGGTACACATAGTGTTTGCTCAAAGCACCTTCGAGGTAACCCGCACCAGACGTATTTCCTGTTCCCACGCGCATACCGATCATCCTTCTTACCATGATCAGGTGTTTGTGGCGCCAGTTACTCATGAGGTGGTCTATCTCAATTAATGCATCCAGGATCTGGTAAGAGGTTTGGAACATCGGAAAATCGCGGTACAGCATAATGAAAAGGGCCGAACGCATAGCCGCCGGGGAGAAATTACTCCGGAGCAGATCCAGCTGCTCGGCACTGCTGCCTTCCGGTGCTTTCTCGAAAAATACATAATCAAAGTCGCCGATCTTATTCTGTTCCCTTCCGGTTAAACCTGTCTGGTAAATATGCCGGTAATCGTTCCAGAAAGGATGGTGCGGGAGTGAATCAGGAGCCGTACTTTGATAATCCTTCCAGTAAGCGTCTGTAAAAAAAGGCATCCGCTCCAGCCAGTTATTCACGAGTTGCAGCAGACTGGCCTGTGTTTCTGTATCGGTAATATGCTGGTAATCGGGTTGCGTAAAACCGCCTTCATTGGTGCGCTTGTAGTATTCTTTGTGATGTCGTTTGTCTAATTGTAATCCCAGCCTGGCTTCCAGTAAACGGAACTGTTTACTCTGGAAACCTGATGAAGGGGTAAGCAGGTTCCGGAACTCGAGAAAATCCAGTGGCGTCATGGTATCCAGGATATTTACCTGCTGGTTCAGCAACTGGATGATCTGTATGATCCGGTTCAAACGGTGACGCACCAGGTTCAGGTCTTCCGAATTATCGTTGATCTTTTCCTGCCCAAATACCTGCATCACATAATCCAGCTCAAACAGGATCTGTTTGAACCAGAGCTCATAAGCCTGGTGTATTACAATGAACAGCATTTCATCGTGTGCCGGTTCATTTCCTTTTTCAAAACTAACAGGGTGCTGGGCGTCCAGTACTTTATCCAGTTGCAGGTAACCGCCGTAATACATCGCTTGTTTTTCCATAGGGCAATCTTAGGTTGCAAAGAAAGGGTTTTGCAGGGTAATGGGCAACCCGGGATAACAGTCACTAAACAGGATAGTTACCGGCTGCTATAAATGTGTTTGTTTTACACACCTCTTTTCAATAATTTTAAATCCTAAACAGATTGTTATGCGCAAGCCCTATTTCCTGCTGCTGTTGCTGGTAATCGCTTTTGTTTCCTGTAAGAACGGTGCTGATACTACTGTTGCCGCAGATACAGGTTTCATTGATGGCCATCCCGCCTGGATCATGCAGGGAAATATCTATGAAGTGAATGTACGCCAGTATACACCCGAAGGAACTTTCGCCGCATTTGCCAAACATCTCGACCGTTTAAAAGAAATGGGGGTGCAGACACTCTGGTTCATGCCCATCAATCCCATCAGTAAAGTAGATCGGAAAGGTACACTGGGTAGTTATTATGCAGTAGCTGACTATACGGCCATCAATCCGGAATATGGAACCCTTGAAGACTGGAAATCACTGGTAAAACAGGCGCATGAGAAAGGCTTTAAAGTGATGATCGACTGGGTACCCAACCATACCGGTGCAGATCATTACTGGCTTACCAGACATCCTGATTTTTATGTGAAAGATAGTAAGGGTAATCCGGTATCGCAGTTCGACTGGACCGATACCCGCAAACTCAATTTTGCCAATGCCGAGCTGCGCGATAGTATGATACAGCAGATGAAATACTGGGTAACAGAAACCGGTATTGACGGATACCGCTGCGATTATGCGGTAGGGCCTTCGAGGGACTTCTGGAGAACCTGTATCCAGGAAATGAAAGCCGTGAAGAAGAATATTTTCATGCTGGCTGAGGCCGATAGTGCCTGGCTGCACGAAGTAGGGTTTGATGCTACGTATTCCTGGCCCGAGTTTAACATGATGAAACTGATCGCCGCCGGCAAACGTAATGCAGCTGCCATGGATAGCGTATTAAAGCGTGGCGATACTACCTTAGCCGCCAATGCTATCCGTTTGTATTTTACCAGCAACCACGATGAAAACAGCTGGAACAAAGCCGATTTTGAAACCATGCCCGGCGATATTCATGCCCCTTTTGCAGTACTAACACAAACACTGAAACGTTCCGTACCACTGGTCTATAGCGGACAGGAAGAACCGGTACTGCGCGCAATTCCTTTCTTTGAAAAAGACAGTATCCGTTTTGCCAAACTGGAGCGGGCTGGGCTGTATCAGAAATTGTTGACACTGCGTAAAAGCAATCCTGCCTTAAGTGCCAACGCCTCTTTTGCCAAACTGACCACAGGTATGGAAGATAAGATCTACGCCTATGCGCGTGAAGCCGGTAAAAACAAAGTGGTGGTACTGCTCAACTTTACCAATACGGCACAGTCTTTTTCTGTAAAAGACGGCCTGCTTACCGGCGAAGCCACCGAACTTTTCTCCGGCAAAAAAGAAAAAATGGAACCGGGTAAAAGTTTCAGTTTACCCGCCTGGGGATACCAGGTGTACAGTTATTGATAAATAGCACTGCTATATACTGCGCCTTGGCGACTTTGCGTGAAAATATCGTTACGCAAAACCGCCAGGGCATTGTTTTTTCCAACAATAGCTGTTTGCACTTGTAGCACAAGCATTCGCCCTTTATCTTTGACCCTATGAACAGAAAAGACCTGATTAGCCAGATCAAACAAAAGAAAAGCTATCTCTGCGTTGGACTGGATACGGATATCACCAAAATCCCCAAACACCTGCAATCGCATCCCGATGCTGTATTCGAGTTCAACAAAGCCATTATTGATGCTACGCTGGAACATTGTGTGAGTTACAAGATCAATACGGCGTTTTATGAGTCGCAGGGGCTGAAGGGCTGGGAAGCGATGGAGAAAACGGTACATTATATACCCAAAACACATTTTACTATTGCCGATGCCAAGCGCGGCGACATTGGCAACACTTCTTCTCAGTACGCCAAAACCTTTTTCGAAGTATTACCCTTTGATTCGGTAACCGTAGCTCCTTATATGGGCGAAGACAGTGTACGCCCTTTCCTGGAATATACAGACAAATGGGCCATCGTACTGGGCCTTACTTCCAATGCCGGTAGTAACGATTTTCAGCAGCTCAGTTTACAGGGCTCGGGAAAGTCAAAGCGTTTATACGAAACCGTTTTAACAAAGGTAGCCTCCTGGGGTAGCCCCGAAAATCTCATGTTCGTAGTAGGCGCCACCCGCGCCAGCGATCTGGCCCATATCCGTAACATCATACCCGAACATTTTTTACTCGTACCCGGCGTGGGTGCTCAGGGTGGTAGCCTGGAAGAAGTATCCCGCTTTGGATTGAACACAGATGCCGGTCTGCTGGTGAATGCCAGTCGCGCCATCATATTCGCCAGCGGCGGAGAAGATTTTGCAGAACAGGCTAATAAAGTTGCCGCCGCTTATCATGCTGAAATGGCTTCATACTTGTAGGGCAGAGTAATTGGTTTATTTGTTTATTGGTTTATTGGTCCGTCTCAAACAAGCTTACCATAAATCAATACGCTAATTACAAACAAGATAGCCCCACAAGCTCCATAAACGAATAAACAAGAAAACCAGTAAACCAGTAAACGAATAAATCAGTAAACCAATAACCCAATACCCCATGAACAGAAGAAAATTCCTGCAGCAAGGTTCTCTTTCTGCCGCCTTGCTTACCATAGCTCCGGCCGGCTTTGCAGCTCCCAGAAAGAAACAGGGTTTTCGTATCAGTTTTATGTCTGATGTGCATGTAAAACCAACAGACATCGCAGAACAGGGCATGCGCAAAGCTTTCCGGCATGTGAATGCATTGAAACCTTCGGTTGATTTTATCATGAATGGGGGAGATGCCATCATGGATGCATTGAATGCCAGCAAAGATAAAGTGCAGAAACAATGGGATGTATGGAATAACGTACTGCATTCAGAGAATCAGTTGCCCATGTATCATTGCATCGGTAACCACGATGCCTGGGGTTGGCAGATGACGGATGCAGCTGTGAAAAATGATCCACTGTACGATAAACAATGGGTTTTACAACAGCATAAAATGCCGGCAAGGTTTTACAGTTTTGAACACAAAGACTGGAAATTTATTATACTGGATAGTGCGCAGGAAAACAATGGCGGTTATATTGCCCGTATTGATGAACCGCAGTTTGTCTGGCTGGAGAATGAGTTAAAGAATACCCCAGCTGCAACACATATCTGTATCGTATCGCATATTCCTATCGTTTCATTTGTGTCTGCTGTGTTCTCTGATAAAAATGAAGCCAATGGCGACTGGCGCATTTCGCGTGCTCTGCTGCATGTAGATTCCCGCCGTTTAACCGATCTGTTCAAAGGGTTCCCTAATATCCGCTGTTGTTTGAGCGGACATATACACATGCAGGATAAGATAGAGTACAAAGGTATATCCTACTATTGCAATGGTGCCGTTAGCGGTAACTGGTGGGGTGGCGCTTTCCATGACTTTGAACCAGCGTATGCTGTTTTCACTTTTTCAGCGGATGGAACAGTTGCGCGTGAGATGGTTACTTATGGCTAAACTGCTGCATAACGGCGGCCACTTTAGCTGCCCATAGAGCATGGGCTTTTCCGGAATAATGCAGTTGATCAACTGCCAGCAGGCTTTTATCATGGGCTACCTCTCTTGTATCTCCGGTAATGTCGATATAATGAACCCGGTTCTCTTTTGCGATGGATTCACATACCTGGTTAAACATCTCTATTTCTGTACGGATGGTAGCCGTATCTTTTTCTGCCGCATAAGGCGTTTGTCCCCAATCAGGTATTGAAAGCACCATCACATGGTCCGCTTTGTTAGCTGCCAGATGAATGGCTTTGTGCAGAAGAAAAGTAAAATCCGTTTTGAAATCGGCAAGTGGCAAACCTCTGTATTGATTGTTTACTCCTACCAATAAGCTTACAAAATCATAAGATTCGTTCAGGTTGGTATGTAACAAATGGGCAGCCAGTTCTGAGCTTGTCCAGCCGGTTTGGGCAACGATCTCCGGTGCCTGAAACGGGTAACCTGCTTTTCTTACCAATTGCACTGTTTGATAAGGAAAACTTTCGTGCAGGGGAACCGATTCTCCAATGGTATAAGAATCACCCAGTGCCAGATAAGTATAATGATGTTTCGACATACAGCTTGCTGTTAAAAATGGTCGCGTAATATTTCGTAGAACCGGTATACATCCACAAAACTGCAATACATCGGTGCCGGAGCCACTCTGATCACACCGGGTTCGCGGTAATCCACTACAATACCGCTTTCAATCATTTTGTTGTGTATATCCTTGCCGCGTTCGGTAAAGTACAAAGATAATTGCGCCCCCCGTTCCGTTGTATCCTGCGGGGTGATGATCTCAAATTTCAGGTTGGGTAACTGATGTAAGAGATATTCCAGGTAAGCGGTTAACCGGATACTTTTGGCCCTCAGTTTTTCAATGCCGGCCGCATCAAATAATTCCAAAGCTGCTTTTAAAGAAACCATATTAAAGACCTGCGCCGTGCTGATATTCCAGCCGCCTGCATTGTTTTTGGGAATGAATCCTTTCTCCATTTTAAACCGCGTCTTTTCATCATTGCCCCACCAGCCACCCAATCTGGGCGTTTGCGGATCGGTGGCAAAACGTTCATGCACATACACACCACCCACAGCACCCGGACCACCATTCAGGTATTTATAACTGCACCATACGGCAAAATCAACGTTCCACTGGTGCAGCTGCAGGGGCACGTTACCGGTTACATGTGCGAGATCAAAACCGGCAATGGCTTTTACTTTGTGTGCCGCTTCGGTGATCTGCTGCATGTCAAATAACTGTCCTGTATAATAATTGATACCACCGAAGAGTACCATGGCCAGGCTGTTGCCCTGTTCTTCTATAGCAGCAATAATGTCTTTTGTGTGTAATATTTTCTCTCCATTTGTCGGTGCAACTTCAACAATAGCGGTGGCGGGGTCATATCCGAAATGTTTCACCAGTGTTTCTACCGCATACTGATCAGAGGGAAACGCACCCGCTTCCATCAGGATCCTGAAACGATCCGGGGTAGGCTTGTAAAAACTCAGCATAAGCAGGTGCAGGTTTACGGTAAGGGTATTCATCACCGTTACTTCATTCTCCTGGCATCCCACCAGTTTTGCGAGAGAGGGGCGCATATAGTCCTGATAGTACAACCAGGGATTTTTTCCACCAAAATAACCGCCCACCGCTTCCTCACGCCAGCTGGTAAGTTCAGTCTGTATAGCAGGCTCCACATTTTTAGGTTGCAGTCCCAGTGAATTACCACAGAAATAGATTACATCCCGGCCGTTTTTTTTGGGAAAATGGAACTGTTGTTTGAATCCTGCCAGTTCATCAGCCGCATCGGCCTGCAAAGCAAAATCAGGGGTAGCTTGAAAATGGGTAGACATGGCAATCCTTTCCTGCAAAGTAAGCAGGATTTGCCATTCGGCAGAAGATGGCTCAGTAGATTTCTTAATCCGCTAATCCGCCATCTGCCAATCCACTAATTTTTGCCAAACGGTTCTGCATTTTAATTTCTTTGCATTACTTTCATCCCCCCAAAACTTAAACTAACTGCTATGAGAAGCTTTCTGCTGATCCTGTTATTATCCCTGGCCGGTGTGCTGTCTTACGCACAACCTGCGCCTGTTACAAAAGCCAATTACCAACTGGCCGCCCGTTATTCACCCAAAAAACTGGATAAGCTGGTCTTCAGTACCAGCGTAGATCCACACTGGTTAAAAAAGAGCGATCGTTTCTGGTACATGTACGAAACCTCTGAAGGTAAAAAATGGTATATCGTAGATCCTGTAAAAGGAGAGAAAAAACTACTCTTTGATAATGCCGATCTGGCTGCCAAAATTACCCGCATTGTCAAAGATCCTTTTGAGGCACAACACCTCGGCCTGGACAGCATGCGTTTTATCAAAGATGAGAACTGGATCCAGTTTGAGGTAAAAAGCACACAGGAAATCGAGAAGAAAGATTCTACTGCCAAAAAAGGTACCCCACCTGTTAAGGAAAAGAAAGTATTCTATTTTGAATACAACCTCACTACCGGTGAACTGGTAGAGTTGAGTGATTTCAAAAAGCCCAAACGTCAACCCAGATGGGCCTCTCTATCACCCGATGGCAATGTGGTACTCTTCGGCAGAAATTATAACCTGTTCTGGATGGACAAAGCCAATTATGAAAAAGCCTTGAAGAATGAAGACGATTCTACCATTGTAGAATATGCATTAACCAAAGACGGTATTGAGAACTATAGTTATTTCTCTGAAGGAAACCTCTCCGGCAGCGGCGATAATAATGTAGATAAGGAAAAGAACCAGAAAAAACGCAAGCCGGTATTTGCGTATTGGTCGCCCGACTCCAAACATTTTGTGTTAGGCAGAACTGATAACCGGAAAGTGAAAGACCTCTGGGTCATTAACAGCCTCAGCGAACCCAGACCTACCCTGGAAACCTATAAATACTGGATGCCCGGCGAAAAAGAATCACCCGTTGATCATCTTTATCTTTTTGATGTAACCGCACAAAGCGGTAAAGAACTGAATGTATCCCTGTTTAAAGACCAGGATGTATCTGTATGGGCCGACCCCGGCAAGAACAATGCAAGGGATGATGATTTCCGTCCGTTGAAATGGCTGGGTACTTCCGATAAATTCTATTTTACCCGCACCAGCCGCGATCAGAAACGAGTAGACGTTTGTGTGGCCGATGTGGCAACCGGTACTGTTAAAGCTTTGGTAGAAGAGCGTTTCAATACCTATATCGAAACACGCAGGCTGGGACTCGTAAACGATGGCAAAGAATTCATCCAGTGGAGCGAGCGTGATGGTTTTGCACATCTTTATCTGTACGATGAGAACGGCAAACTGAAAACACAGCTTACTTCCGGTACCTACCACGTAGAAAACATTCTCGGTATCGATGATGCCAAACGTATTGTGTATTTCTCAGCCAATGGTCGCGAACCCGGCGAAGATCCTTATTACCTGCATGCTTACAAGGTTAACCTGGATGGTACCGGTTTAAAACTCCTGAACCCCGGAGAATTTGAACATGCAATGAACATGAATGATGGGAAATCCTTTTTTGTAGATAATTACTCAAGAGTAAATACCGTTCCCAAATCTACCTTGTATGCCGCCGATGGCAGAAAAGTGATGGACCTGGAAACTGCCGATCTGAGCTCACTGATGGCCACCGGTTATAAATTTCCACAGGTATTCAAAGTGAAAGCGGATGATGGTATCACAGATATCTATGGCGTGATGTACAAACCATTCGATTTTGATTCTACTAAAAAATATCCGGTGATCGAATACGTGTATCCCGGTCCGCAAACCGAAGCTGTTAACAAAGCATTCAGCCGCGGTATGGATCGTACGGATCGTTTGGCACAACTGGGTTTTGTGGTCATTACCATGGGCAATCGTGGTGGACATCCCTCTCGCAGCAAATGGTACCATAACTACGGTTATGGCAACCTGCGCGATTATGGTCTGGCCGATAAAAAAGCCTGTGCCGAACAGCTGGCTGATCGCTACCCGTACATTGATGTAAACAGGGTGGGTATTCACGGACATTCCGGTGGTGGTTTTATGAGTACGGCTGCCATGCTGGTATATCCTGATTTCTTTAAAGTTGCCGTATCGTCTTCAGGCAACCATGACAATGCGGTGTACAACCGTTGGTGGAGCGAGCAACACCATGGTGTGAAGGAAGTGATCGGAGAAAAAGGAGATACGAGTTTTGTTTATAATATCGAAAAGAACCAGGACCTGGCCAGGAACCTGAAAGGACACCTGATGCTCTCAACCGGTGATATCGATAACAACGTACATCCGGCTGGTACCATAAGAGTGGCGAATGCATTGATCAAAGCCAATAAACGTTTTGATCTGCTGATCCTGCCCGGACAGCGCCATGGATACGGCGATATGGTAGAGTATTTCTTCTGGCGCATGGCCGATTATTTTACCGAATACCTGATGGGAGATAAGAGCGCCCGCCCGGTAGATATGGAAGAGATGAACAGGGAAGTAGAACAAAGCGGATCCAAAGCTGCTGCCGGTGGCAGGAGAGGAGGACCGGAAGAATAAAGAAGCGGGAGTTTCAATACGTATAAAAAAGAACTCACCC
Source organism: Sediminibacterium sp. (assembly GCA_036405675.1). Taxonomy (GTDB): domain Bacteria; phylum Bacteroidota; class Bacteroidia; order Chitinophagales; family Chitinophagaceae; genus Sediminibacterium. Next base: position 25,510 of record DASWXD010000075.1, on the reverse strand, counting down.
ATATTAGGTGAGTTCTTTTTTATAGAAGGGTATGGGGGTAAATCAGGCGCGTGATTTTTTGTTCTTTTCTTTGGAGCTGTCATTCACATCAAATGAAATATCGTGTCCCAGTGTAACCGTTCCGAAATTATTCTTGATATCGATCGGTGTGGCACCGGATCCGGATTTGCCGGCATAACGCTTGTTCTGGTCGAAGTGCTGGTCTTCTTTATCCTGGCGGGGAATCGAGAATTCGGTATCGTTACGGAAGCTGCCGAAACTGCTATTGATGGTATAGGAGGCGGAGATATTTTTCTCAACATCAAGAAACACTTTGCTGAAGTTTACTTTCAGGTCCAGCTTTTTCAGACTGTTATCTGCAGCCAGTTTTACACCACCTGATTGTTCCAGATCAGCACTGATATCACCGCTCAGGTGCAACACCTGGGCTTTGGAAAAACGGATATCCAGTTTGCCGCCATTCATGCTTTCTACTGTGGCTTTACCAAACTCAACCCGGATTTTCTGGGGCTGGCTCAGTTTACCAGCAGTTAAACTGCCGAATTTACTGGTTAGGGTTGCAGCGCCGTCAAAGTCGCTGATACTCATAGGGCCAAAATTGTTGCTCGCATCCAGGGTAACTGTAGCGGGCAGGTAAACGGTATAGTTGATTTTAAAGCTGGTGTTTTTTTCTTCTCTTTTTTCGCCATCTTCATCCCGTTTATTTTTATGATGATTGAGATGTGTTTTGAAAAAGATCTCAGATCCTGTTTTCCCATCTTCAATACTGATCACATCTATCAGTTTCTGCGCATATTCATCCGTGCTGGCTTTTACGGTAATGCTTACATCTACTTTAATTTCATTTTTGCTCCAGGTACTGATCTTCATTTCGCCAAAAGAATTGTCGAGCGAAATCCTGTCGCTACTGCCAACCGGATACGATTTGCTGTAAGTTTTACTTTTCTCACTCTCCAGGTCAGGGTTCAATACCGCCGCATTGGCTGATAAGCCGATGGCAATCGCCACCAGGGCACTAAATATTCTTTTTGTTGCTTTCATGTTTGTTTTGTTTGATGGTTTGAAAAATGGATAGCTGCTGATTCAAAAGCTCCTGCTGCAGGCTGAGGTTCTGGATCATGGCTTCTAATAGTTGTTCTTTATTGGGGTTATTGTTCAATTCTTTTTCCAGTTCCTGGTAACTGCTGCTCAGCTGATCTAAGGCACTGACAAATGTTTTGTATAAAACCGGGTTGGCTTTTTCAATTTCTTTCAACCGGGCCTGTTTAATGGTGACCACTTTACTGATTTCATCCAGTTGCTGCTCGTACAAGGGTTCTGTGTTTGGTGCAGCCTGTGTGGTGGCTGGTGATAATGGTATCGTATTTTGATCAACCGATTTTCGTTGTATCAGAAAAAAGAGAATAGCAGCATTGGCCAGTACCAATAAACTGGCAGCGATCTGTGTTCTGGTAAACAACCGGAATATTTTTCTGACAGGCGTGGCCGGTTGTTTCTCAATCTCCTTCCAGAGATTTCGTTGTGGTAATTCCGTATCAAATTCCTCCCGGTGCCGGTTCACAAAATCTTCTAATCTGTTTTTCATATAGTCTGTTGTTGACGGATGATCTCTAATAATTTCTTTTTGGCCCGCATATACTGGGTGCGTACGGTGGCATGCGAAATACCCAGTAAGCCTGCTATTTCTTCCTGTTTCAATCCCTCTAACAGGTGAAGCGATAAAACGGTCCGGTAGCCATCCGGTAATTCGCCGATACCTCTTTTAATGCTGTCTACACGGTATGTAAAATCAGATTCGTCTATTTCCGGTTCGTCATAAATGGCATACCCCTCTATCGAACCCTGGTCTACTTCCACCCATTTTTTCCGGTCACGTTTTACCTTGTTGATCGATTTATTGATCACGATCCGCTTTAGCCAGGCACCAAAACTGGCTTCCTGTTTGTAGGTATTCAGCGAGTAAAACGCATCCGTAAACGCTTCCTGCAGGATGTCTTCTGCGTCAGCCGTATTATTTACGATCCGCAAAGCAGTATTATACATCGCCCTCGCATAATGATCATACAAAAGACGATACCCGCTCATGTCTCCCTGTACACATCTGTCTACCAGGTTATTTACTGTTATGTCCAGGCTCAATTGCAAAGGTTTGATACAGGTTTTATAATAAAGTCACCAAAAGGGTCAGAATGTTGCATGCCCTTGCAACGTTTTTCAGCATTCTTAGTTACAAAAGAGAACTTCATAGCAGGTTGCATGTTATGAAAGGTGTTATAATACGATGAATGGCGTCCGACCGGGGTATTACTGAATGGATTCTGCCTGGAAGAGTGTCATTGCTACTGAAAGTTGGAAAATCGCCGGGTTGACTTTGTTAAATAAATGGGCCGAAAAAAGACTTCGCTCACCCCTTATCTTTAAATTTGCACTATCGGAGCCTGGATATATCACAAAAACTCCAAACCCAACCTCATGGCCGCCAGAACAGACTTATTTCAATCTCCCGATTATTACCTGCTGGATGAACTGCTTACGGAAGAGCACAAACTCATCCGCGAATCGGTACGTAACTATGTGAAGAAAGAGATCTCGCCCATTATTGAAGACTATGCCCAGAAAGCAGAGTTCCCCGTGCAGATCGTAAAACAACTGGGCGATCTGGGTTGTTTCGGACCTACCGTGCCTGAACAGTATGGGGGTGGCGGATTGGATTATATCAGCTATGGTCTCATGATGCAGGAGCTGGAGCGCGGCGATAGTGGTGTAAGAAGTACTGCCAGTGTGCAGGGTAGCCTGGTCATGTTTCCGATTTATGCCTATGGAAATGAGGCGCAGCGGAATAAATACCTCCCCAAACTGGCCAGCGGCGAATGGCTGGGTTGTTTTGGTTTAACGGAGCCTAATCACGGCAGTAACCCTGCCGGCATGTTAACCACCATCAAAGATGCGGGTGATGGCGCCAACGTGATCGTAAATGGTGCCAAAATGTGGATCAGCAATGCGCCCTTTGCACAGGTAGCGGTTGTATGGGGCCGGAATGATGCGGGCGAAATCCAAGGTATCATCCTCGAACGTGGCATGGAAGGCTTTTCCACACCCACCACCCATGGTAAATGGAGCCTCCGCGCCAGCGCCACCGGCGAACTGGTGTTTGATAATGTAAAAGTTCCCAAAGAAAATATTTTGCCCAATGTTACCGGGTTAAAAGGTCCACTGGGCTGTTTATCCAAAGCCCGTTATGGTATTGCCTGGGGTGCCTTGGGTGCGGCTATGGACTGTTATGATACGGCCCTGCGTTACAGCCAGGAGCGCATCCAGTTCGACCGGCCCATCGGCGGATTTCAGCTGCAGCAGAAAAAACTCGCAGAAATGATCACCGAGATCACCAAAGGACAATTACTGGTATGGCGCCTCGGTGTACTGATGAACGAAGGAAAAGCCACACCGGCACAGATCAGCATGGCTAAAAGAAACAGTTGCGAAATAGCCACCAGTATTGCCCGCGAAGCCAGGCAGATGCTGGGCGGCATGGGCATCACCGGCGAATACAGCATCATGCGCCATATGATGAACCTCGAAAGTGTGATCACTTATGAAGGGACCCATGATATCCACCTCCTGATCACGGGAATGGATGTTACGGGGTTGAATGCCTTTAAGTAATTAATAGTTAAAAGTTAATAGTTAATAGTATGATGTTTTTAAATAAAATCGCTTTTAACTAGTAACTCTTCACTATTAACTTTTAACGACTAACTATGAAAATGTTCCTCATCGGCATGATGGGCACCGGTAAAACCTACTGGTGTAAAAAGCTGGCTAAAAAGCTGAAAGTGGGGGGGTATGACCTCGACTTCCTGATCGAGTCGCACGAAGAGCGAACCATTGCCGAAATTTTTGCCGAGGAGGGAGAAGCCTATTTCCGACGTGCCGAATCCAGAATACTGCATTGGTTCAAAGAGAAAAAATCTTTTGTGGTGGCCACCGGCGGAGGTACTCCTTGTTTTCATGAAAATATGCAGTGGATGAATGAACAGGGGATCACGATCTGGATTGATGAGCCGGTAGAGGTCCTGGTAGCAAGACTGCAACCCGAAAAAGAGCACCGCCCCCTGATCAAAGATCTATCGGATGCAGAACTGAAACAATTCCTGACAGATAAACTGGTACAGCGCTATCCTTTTTATCACCGGGCAACCTATCATTTACAGGGCAATGCCATCAGCGATGCCGGTTTTGCCAAAATCCTCAAACAACATGCATAAAAGATTACTGATCATTGCGGCCATCATTGGTGCGGCATCTGTTGCCATGGGGGCTTTCGGGGCACACCTGTTAAAGGATCTGGTAAGCGAAAAATCACTGGCTACTTTCGAAACAGCGGTACGTTACCAGTTTTATCATGTGTTCGCCATTGCACTCACCGGCATACTCTACCAGTCTTTTCCCAACACAACAATTATCCGTGCCGGTTATTTCTTTATTACGGGTATCTTTTTATTCAGTGGCTCTCTCTATCTTTTAACCGTTTCGCCTCCTGAATACAGGTGGTTAGGTGCCATTACTCCTTTTGGCGGACTCTGTTTTATTACCGGCTGGCTCTTTCTCGTAGCGGGGATCCGCAGGGGCAACAGCAGGGAAAGTGGAAAACTGTAAGGCCTGCGGCCAGTTTTGCACATAGGCGCCCGGCTGTATATCTGCTTGGTGGCTTAGCTTATATTTGTTTCCATGGCCAATAGTCTCAGAAAGAAAACGCCACCGCCACCCGATCCCGAAAAACTGACGGCCGATAAACCGGCAGAAGTAACCGTGACCGAAGTGGTTAAAGACGAACGTACTTCCAAGATCATGGGAGCGGTTTCTTTATTGCTCACTGTTTTCCTCTTTGTATCACTTACTTCTTATCTGTTTACCTGGCAGGAAGACCAGGATAAGGTTCACCAGTTCGGGATCAAGATCTTTGCAACAGATGATGTAAAAGTCACCAACCTGCTGGGTGTATTAGGGGCCTATGTAGCGCATACCTTGATCTATAAAGGGTTTGGCCTTGCTTCCTTTCTGTTCTGTACCACTTTTTTTGTGCTGGGTGTGAATCTGCTTTTCGGTAAAAAATTATTCAGCCTGCTGCGTAACCTGAAATATGTATTGGTGGGTTTACTCGTAATGAGTATGACTCTTTCCTTTGCCACCGGCACCAGCGATTTTTCCTGGGGTGGGGCCGTGGGGGAATTATTAACAGACTGGTCGGTAAAATGGATCGGCAAAGTAGGAACAGGTGCGGCATTGTTCCTCGCCATGTTCAGTTATTTTATCTGGCGCTTTAACCCCGTATTCACCTTGCCCGAATGGAAATTCGGTTCATCGAAAGCTGCGCAAAAAGAAATGATTCCTTTAACGGAAGATGATGAACAACCCGTGTTCCAGGAATGGAACGAAGACGGAGAGCCTGCCCATGAAGAAACCCCGGAGGATGCGGAAGAACCCGCATTGCCCCAGAGCCAGAATAAAATGAAGCAGGAAGGGAAAGGCGTAGTAGTAATCATGCCCCAGGAGGAAGCCCTCGCCAACCCAATGAATGAGTTCGGGGTAGTGGAAAAAGAAGAAGACCTGGAAGACGAAGAACTGGAGGATGAAATAGAGGAAGAAGAATTGGAGGAGGAAGAACCTGCAGAAGAACATATCACTGTTATACAACCGCAACCCACGCGACAGGCAGCACCCAACCTGGAATTGGAGATCAAGGAAACCCCGGCCATAGAAGAACCCGAGGCAGTAGTGGCCAAACCGGGTTCACTCAATTCCAAATACGATGTAACCCTCGATCTGAAGGATTATAAATACCCCTCCCTCGATCTGCTGGAAACACATGGCAGCGAAAAAATTGTACACGATCCCCAGGAACTGGAAACACATAAGAACCAGATTATCGCCACACTTAAGAACTACGATATTGCCATCCAGCGTATCGCAGCCACAGTAGGGCCTACGGTAACCTTATACGAAATTGTTCCTGCTCCCGGTGTCCGTATCAGCCGCATCAAAAACCTGGAAGATGATATTGCCCTGAGCCTTGCCGCATTGGGTATCCGTATCATTGCACCCATCCCTGGTAAGGGAACCATCGGTATTGAAGTACCCAATGTGCGCAAATCGGTGGTGAGCATGCGCACTTTGCTGGCTTCCGAGAAATTTCAGAACAGCAATTTCTCTCTGCCTATTGCCATCGGTAAAAAGATCGATAATGAGAATTTTATCGTAGACCTGGCCAGTATGCCACACTTACTAATGGCGGGTGCTACGGGACAGGGTAAGTCGGTAGGATTGAATGCCATTCTCGTATCACTTCTCTATAAAAAACATCCTTCCCAACTCAAATTTGTATTGGTAGACCCGAAGAAAGTGGAGTTGAGCCTGTACCGCCGTATCGAAAAACATTTTCTCGCCAAATTACCCGGCGAAGAAGAGTCCATCATCACCGATACCAAAAAAGTGGTGCATACACTGAACGCTTTGTGTATTGAGATGGATAACCGCTACGATCTGTTGAAGGAAGCGCATTGCCGTAATATCAAAGAGTACAACGAGAAGTTCACGGCGCGCAAACTCAATCCGGAAAAAGGTCACCAATACCTGCCTTTCATTGTGTTGGTGGTAGATGAGTTTGCCGACCTGATCATGACCGCGGGCAAAGAAGTGGAAATGCCGATTGCCCGTCTGGCCCAACTGGCCCGCGCCATCGGGATCCACCTGATCATCGCTACCCAACGACCTTCTGTGAATATCATCACCGGAACCATCAAAGCCAATTTCCCGGCACGTATCGGTTTTAAAGTATCCAGCAAAATCGATAGCCGTACCATCCTGGATGCAGGTGGCGCTGAGCAACTGATTGGTAAGGGCGATATGCTGGTGAGTTACAATGGTGAGATCACCCGTTTGCAGTGTGCATTTGTAGATACACCCGAAGTGGAGCGTGTTTGCGAATTCATCGGAGACCAACGCGGATATCCACAGGCATTCCTGTTGCCTGAATATGTGGATGAGAAAGAGCTGGAAGGAAAAGATTTTGACGCTTCCAACCGCGATCCGTTGTTCGAAGATGCGGCCCGCCTCATCGTACAAAGCCAGATGGGTTCTACCTCGCTGATCCAGCGCCGCATGAAACTGGGCTATAACCGTGCCGGCCGCCTCATGGACCAGCTGGAAGATGCCGGGGTAGTGGGCCCCAACCAGGGAAGCAAGGCCCGTGAAGTATTATTCAAAACCGATATGGAGCTGCAGGAGTTCCTTGATTCTATGGTCTAACCTGGTTTTACCGGGTCTGAGGCACTAAAAACCGATAATTTTAAACTTCAGAGCCTTACGGGAGTCTTAAACAGGTGTAAGAACTATATTTGCGCCCTCAATTGATACTGATGAATAAATTATATGCTTGTTTTCTTTCCATAGTACTGTTTTCTACCCTGGCCCTGGCCCAGAACGATCCGGCTGCCAAAAAAGTGCTGGATGCAGTGGGTGCCAAAGTAAAAGCCTCCAAAGGCATTTCTGCCACCTGTACACTTAATTCCTTTACCAGTAAAGGCAAACCCAATGGTTCTCAGAACATCACCCTGCAGATGAAAGGTGAAAAATACCAGCTGAAACAGGGGAAAACAGAAATCATCTGCGATGGAAGCAATGTGTACCGCTATGATGGAGAAAAAACGATCACCAAATCAGCGGTGGAAGAAGGAGCCCAGACCCTGAGTCCGCAGAAATTACTCTCCGGTGCCTACGATAAAGATTTTACTTACAAACTCGTATCCTCCAAAACGGCTTTTTACGAGATCGAAATGAAACCGATCGATAACCGTAAAAACTTCCAGCGCGTAAACCTGTTTATTGATAAGGTCAAAAACACTTTCTCCCGCGCCCGCATCCTCGACAAGAGCAATAATGTAACCGAAGTAAAAATCTCTAACCTGAACCTGAACGCAGTAGTGGCAGATAAACTGTTTGTATTCAACAAAGCAAAATATCCCAAAGACGTAGAGATCCTGGATTAAACTGCTGATAAAATTTTAACAGGCCGGACCCGCAAAGTCCGGCTTTTTTATGTCTACACTTTGTAATTTCAGCGGATGAAAGCGATCTTCTTTTTGTTGGGTTTGATGGCAGGCCTCACCGCAACTGCACAGTTCACCGTTCGACTCGTGGTTACCGATGTGGCCACTAAAAAGAACGATGACATTTATGTGTCGGGGAACTTCAATAACTGGAATCCCAAAGACGAAAAATTCAAACTGAAACCCTTTGGCGGTAACCGGAAAAGCCTCGTCATCAAAGATCTCGCCGCAGGCACGTATGCTTTCAAATTTACCCGCGGTGCCGCTGATAAGTTCGAAACCACCGCCGATGGCCGCGACCTGGCCGACCGGGTGCTGGAAGTAAACGAAGACCTCTCGCAGGAATTCACCATTGCCGGCTGGAAAGATGATTATCCGGAAGTACCTAAGAAATATACGGCCAGTCCGCAGGTGCGCATCATGGATACCGCTTTTCAGATCCCGCAACTCAACCGCACCCGACGGATCTGGGTGTATCTGCCCAAAGGATATGCCGGCTCTTCTAAAATCTATCCCGTATTATACCTGCAGGACGGCCAGAATCTCTTCAACGAAAAAACGGCCGCTTTTGGCGAGTGGGGGGTAGATGAATGTCTCGACAGCCTGCAGCAGAAAACCGGTAAAGAATGTATCGTGGTTGGCATTGATCATGGCGGCGATAAAAGGCTGACAGAATACAATCCTTACGACCACCCACAGTTCGGAAAAGGAGAGGGGGCAGCTTACGCGGCGTTTCTCGCCAAAACACTCAAACCTTATATCGATGCAAAATACCGTACCAAAAAAGGTCCGGAAAATACCTTTGTAGCAGGCAGCAGTATGGGCGCGTTGATCAGTCTGTACACAGCTATCCAGTATCCCACTGTCTTCAGCACAGCCGGTGTATTTTCTCCATCATTGGCGCAGGCGCCGATGTTGTATACAGATGTTGAAAAGTTCATTACCGAATTGCAACCCAGGTTTTACCTGTATGCCGGTGGAAAAGAATCCGCCACCATGGTCAGCGATCTGAAAAAACTTGGAGATATCCTCCAGAAGAAACAACGGTTCAATATCCGAACTGTAATCAGTCCCCTCGGCCAGCACAACGAAGCATCCTGGCGCCAGGAATTTGCAGCGTTCTATCTGTGGCTGATGAATTACTGAGGAGCAATTGGTAGTTAGTAATTAACAATTAGTAATTCAGACAATACTTTTTGGCTATTCGATTAAATAAAAGCTGATCAGTATCTGTGTATAGCTGAAAGAGGTAGGTTGTGTATTCATCCTCTGATGGGGAATCAATCTTAAACAGTCACCATAACAATTGCTAATTAAATCCTGTACGTCACTCCCTCAATCGCCAGGTCCGTCTCTGCAAACACTGCCTGGGCTTCGTTTCTGAACTCGTCCAGTTTCTCGTATTTGCTGCTGAAATGGCCGATCAGTAATTTGCCCACACCTGCCCGCAAAGCAATTGTTGCAGCCTGTACGGTGGTGGAATGAAAACGGGCCAGTGCCCTTTCTGCGAGGTCTTTCAGATAAGTGGCTTCATGGTACAAAAGGGTTACGCCCTTTGTTTTATCGATCAGTGATTCGTCGAAACGGGTATCGGCGCAAAAAGCATAACTGCGTGCGGGTTTATTGGCAAGGGTAACCCATTCATTGCGGATCAGTTCGCCCTCCCTGGTTTCATAATCATCCCCGTCTTTCAGTCTTTCATAAAAAGCAGCCGGTATATCGTATTGCAATACTTTCACTTTATCAATCTTCCGGGGTTTTCTTTTTTCGCGGATGATAAAACCCCAGCAGGGTACCCGGTGTTGGGTGGCAAAACATTCCACGCTGAATTTAAGGGTATCTACCAGCATACCTTCTGCTTCCAGCGGATGAAAGACCAGCGGAAAGGGCAGGTTGGTGTCGGCTACTTTCAGTTGCAGATCAATAATGTCCTTTAATCCTGCAGGCGCATATAAATGCAGTTCCTGTTCGCGTCCCAGCAATCCCATGCTCGTAATGAGGCCGATGAGGCCGAAATAATGGTCGCCATGCAGGTGCGAAATGAAAATATGATGGATCTTGCTTCGTCTGATGCGGTACCGGGCTATCTGCATCTGGGTACCCTCACCGCAATCGATCAGGAATACCTGGTCGTTCAGGGTAACTACCTGCGCCGTAGGGTGCCGGTCATAGGCCGGGATGGCTGAATTATTGCCTAAGATGGTAACGCCGAACATGGGTCAGATGAATTGGCTACAACATTAAGCAAATTAGCCTGTTATGCTCTGAAAATTGAGTAGATTTTGGCGGAAAGCAGGCAGGCGGTTGGAGATAGCATGGGTAATATAAGGCCAGACAGCCCTCATTTCGCTAAAAACCCTTGCTGAAATGTATGATTTCCCATTTATTGTACTACTTTTGCACCCGATAAAAAAATAGAAGAAAACCATTCCGGAGTCTTTTTAAACATTTTGAGATGCCTTATTTAACAACAGAAAAGAAAGCAAGTATTTTTGCTGAATTTGGTGGTAAAGCCACTAACACAGGTTCAATCGAAGGCCAGGTTGCCTTGCTGACTGAACGTATTTCACAGATTTCCAAGCATTTACAAGCCAACAAACACGACCACTCTACCCAGCGCGGACTGATGCAGATGGTAGGTAAACGCAAACGTTTACTCGCTTACATGCAAAAGCACAACCTGCAAGGTTACCGTGCTTTGATCGAGAAATTAGGCTTAAGAAAATAATTGTCTGGTATGACAAGTGCTATTCCCAACTGGTCTTTCTAAGCGGTTGGGAATAGTCATTTCTATTCATACCTCTTTCTGCTGGCCATTTCCTTAACCGGGAGGCTGAAACTGCGGTGTGTGCCGTGCGCTCTCCCTACTTACAAAATCAGATTATGTTATCACAACCAATCAGTGTTAGTTTCGATTTGGGTGGAGGCCGTGAGGTGTTCATCGAAACCGGAAAATTAGCCCGTCAGGCCGATGGTGCCGTTACCGTACGCCAGGGCAACTGCGTTATCCTTGCTACCGTTGTAGCCAATAAAGAACCCAAAGAAGGTCAGGACTTTTTCCCTTTGAGCGTTGATTACCAGGAAAAATTCGCTTCTGCAGGTCGTATTCCCGGTTCTTTCTTCAAAAGAGAAGCCCGTTTAAATGATTATGAGATCTTAACCAGCCGTTTGATAGACCGCGCCCTGCGCCCTTTGTTTCCGGAAGATTATCTCTGCGATGTGCAGGTGCTGATCAGCCTGATTTCCAGCGATGCGGAAGTATTGCCTGATTCACTGGCCTGTCTGGCCGCTTCTGCAGCCTTGGCGGTATCTGATATTCCTATCAAAGAAATCATCAGTGAAGTAAGAATTGCCCGTCTGAACGGTAAATTCATCGTTAACCCTACCCGCTCCGAACTGAAAGCCTCTGATCTGGAATTCCTGATCGCCGCTACCGAGAAGAACCTGATGATGGTGGAAGGGGAAGCCAAAGAATGTGCCGAAGCCGACCTCGTAAACGCACTGCAACTGGCACACGACGCTATCCGCATCCAGATCAAAGCCCAGGCTGAATTACGTGCTAAAAAAGGTGTTACCACTAAAAGAGATTATAAAAAACCTGCCCAGGACGAAGCCGTTCGCGAAAAAGTGATCGCTTTTGCCAAAGACAGGGTATACGAAATTTCCAGAAAAGGTTCTTCCAAGAACGAGCGCTCTGAAGCTTACAGCCTGCTGAAAGACGAAGTGATCGCCAGTCTGGGTGAAGAAGCCACTGACCTCGAAAAGAAATTAGCTAAGAAATACTACGAAGACTTGAAATGGGAAGTGGTAAGAAATATGATGATCGATGACCGGATCCGTCTCGACGGCCGCCAGCTCGATCAGGTTCGTCCTTTGGCGATGGAAGTAGAACCCCTGCCTACACCGCACGGTTCTGCTTTATTCACAAGAGGTGAAACTCAATCACTTACAACGGTTACTTTCGGAACTAAATTAGATGAATTGCTGGTAGAATCTGCCGCCAAATCAGAATATACCAAGTTCTTGCTGCACTATAACTTCCCTCCATTCTCTACCGGTGAGGTAAAGATGATGCGTGGTGTGGGTCGTAGAGAAGTAGGTCATGGTAACCTGGCTATGCGCAGTCTGAAGCAGATGATGCCTGATACCAGCACTTATGCGTACACCGTACGTGTGGTGAGTGATATCCTGGAAAGTAATGGTTCTTCTTCTATGGCTACCGTTTGTGCCGGTTCACTGGCGCTGATGGATGCAGGTGTGCCCATCCCTAAACACGTAAGTGGTGTTGCTATGGGACTGGTTACCCGCGAAGATGGTAAATACGCGATCCTGACCGATATCCTGGGTGATGAAGATCATCTGGGTGATATGGACTTCAAAGTGACCGGTACCCGTGATGGTATCTGTGGTGTGCAGATGGACATCAAAGTAGATGGCCTGAGCATGGAAGTCATGATGGAAGCACTGGAGCAGGCCCGTAAAGGCCGTTTACATATCCTGGATGCCATGTACGAATGTATGCCGGCTGCCCGTCCGGAAGTGAAGCCACATGCGCCACGTATGATCAAACTGATCATCGATAAGGAATTTATCGGTGCGGTGATCGGACCAGGTGGTAAAGTGATCCAGGAGATCCAGCGCGAAACAGGTGCTACGGTGAATATTGAAGAAGTAGGCAATACCGGAGAAGTAAGTATCTTCTCTGCCTCCAAAGAAAGCCTGGATAAGGCTGTAAGCTGGATCAAGGGTATTACTGCTACACCGGAAGTAGGTGATGTGTACGAAGGACCGGTAAAAGGTATCAAGGAATTTGGTGCGTTTGTTGAGTTCATGCCTGGTAAACAGGGCTTACTGCATATCAGTGAAATCAGCTGGAAGCGTCTCGAAACCATGGATGGCCTGTTTAAAGAAGGCGATATGGTGAAAGTGAAACTGGTAGGAGTGGATCCTAAGACCGGTAAATTTAAATTAAGCCGTAAGGCATTGATGCCAAAACCTGAGTTCAAACCGAAGGAAGGTGGCGAAAATGCAGAAGGATAAAATACACCGAATGGCCCCAACCGGGGCCATTCGCTTTTAATACCCCTGATAAAAAGCGTATGAGCAATTATTGTGAGATCAGTATTCCCGCAGAACCTGCCGTGCAGGAACTGCTGGTGGCCGAACTGGCCGAACTGGGCTTTGATGGTTTTGAGGAATCGGCCGATTGTCTGAAAGCCTATATCCCGGAAGGGGAATTACAGGAGAATGAGTTAAATATTTTGTTGAGTAAATACTCATTAAAATATTTAAAATCAATAATTAATAAGCAAAACTGGAACCATTTGTGGGAATCCAATTTTGAACCGGTACAGGTAGATGATTTTGTAGGTATCCGGGCCGATTTTCACCCGCCCTTTACCGGCGTAGTGCATGAGATTGTGATTACGCCTAAAATGAGCTTTGGTACCGGGCACCACGCCACTACCTGGCAGGTGATGAAACTGATGCAGGAACTGGATTTTAGCGGTAAAACCGTATTTGATTTCGGCACAGGCACAGGTATCCTTGCCATACTGGCCGAAAAACTGGGGGCAAAAGAAGTGCTGGCCGTGGATAATGACGACTGGTGCATCGAAAACACTTCAGAAAATATTTTAGTTAATAGTTGTAAACATATTGATATTCAAAAAGTTGATTCATTAATGCTAAATCAGCAGTTTGATATCATTCTCGCCAATATCAATCGGAATATTATTCTCGATAATATCGAAGAATTGGTAAAAGCAACGGTACCGGGCGGTCAGGTGTTGCTGAGTGGCTTACTGATATCGGATGAGGCTGATATCCGGGAAGCCTGCGGGGCACTCGGGCTGGTTCATCGCAAAACAGTGGAGCGGAATGGCTGGATCGCTTTATGGTTTTCGAGATAAGATTGTGATTTCTGATGTTAAAAAATCATTATCTTCAATTTCGTTATCTTTGTACCCCCAAACTTCAACCACCCAATGAACGAATTGTTGCTCATTGTTTTAGCTTATTGTATCGGATCAGTGCCAACGGCTGTGTGGATCAGTAAATCCCGCTTCGGAATTGATATCCGTGATTATGGCAGCGGCAATGCCGGCGCCACCAATACCTTCCGCGTACTGGGTTCCAAATGGGGAACCATTGTGATGATGGTAGATATCCTGAAAGGGGTGATCGCCACATCGCTGTATATCCTTTTACCTGTTTACCTGACCGATGAACTGCACCGTACCAACCTGATGATCGGGTTAGGACTGGCGGCTGTATTGGGTCATATCTTCCCTCTCTGGGCCGGTTTCAAAGGCGGCAAGGGGGTAGCCACCCTGCTCGGAATGGCCGTAGCCATCCAGCCCATTGTAGCAGTATGTTGTATCGGTGTATTCCTCCTCGTATTATACCTGACCCGTTTCGTATCCTTAAGTTCTATTCTGGCAGGTGTGGCATTTATGGTGTTCATCCTCTTTATCTTTAATGAAAAGGAAACCCTGTACCGCATTTTTGCCGTGCTGGTGGCGCTGATGGTGGTACTGACCCATCAGAAGAACATCAGCCGCATCCTGAAAGGGACGGAAAGTAAGATCCCTATTCTGAAGCACCGCGACAAACGCCGGCAAAGACGACAGGACTGATAACTCCCGTGTTGATAAGTTATTCCCTCCGACTTTTACCGAAACATTCCCGTTAACCGGGTACTGTGTATATTGTAAACACTAGCTGCTTTGCTGTAACTCTGCAAGAAGAGATACCGTTATTTTTGGGGTATTAATCGAAGTAAAAGACCAATGATATGAAAAGAATGATAGTGCTTTTTGCAGGAATGATTTTTTTTAATCTGTCCTGTGTTACCAATGCCATTACCGGAAGAAGCCAGCTAAGCCTGGTATCCGATGCTGAATTGCAGAGTCTGGCCGTTACCCAATACAAAGAATTCCTGACCACCAATAAGATGGTGCCTGCCGGTAACAGGGATGCCGAAATGGTAAAAAGAGTAGGTAACCGGGTGGCGGTAGCTTTAAAAGACTATTATACCCAGAAAGGGCTGCCCAATGCATTGGACGGGTATGGCTGGGAGTTTAACCTGGTAGAAAGCAAGGAAGTAAACGCCTGGTGTATGCCGGGTGGTAAAGTGGTTTGTTATACCGGACTGCTTCCAGTAACCCAGAATGAAACCGCTTTGGCCATTGTAATGGGACATGAAATTGCCCACGCCATTCTCGGACATGGAAAGGAAAGGATGAGTCAGCAGATGGCGGCACAGGGTATTGGTGCCCTGGGTGGAGCTGCCATGGGTACCAATGCCAAAGCCGTTAATATATTTGGTCAGGTATATGGGATCGGTGCCCAGTATGGGGCCTTGCTGCCTAACTCCCGTAAACAGGAGTTGGAAGCAGACCATTATGGGTTGATCTTTGCCGCAGCGGCAGGATATGATCCCAGACAGGCTGTTGATTTCTGGACCCGGATGGCGGCTATGAGCAATGGCCAGCAACCTCCGGTGTTTATGAGCAGTCACCCGAGCGATGAAGAGCGGATCAGGAAAGTGAGTGAAGTGATGCCGGAAGCATTACAATACTATCGTCCCAAATAAACCGGCGTTTCTGTAAAAGGGAGTTGCCGGACCGCAGTTGGTTGAACCTATGAAAAACAGACGTTTCATACACTGTATCCTGCTTGGCTGTTGTTTGGCCGGATTTGTTTTCCCGGTGGCGGGACAGGGTGGGGCGTCTGCTATACTCTCAACTGCGGCAGAGATCTACAACGAATTCAAAACCGCCCATCCGGTGGCGGATAGTACCCAACACATAGAAACGGAAACGGTACAGCGCGTAAGTAACCGGTTGATCAAAGCCGTGACGGATTATTATACCCGGAAAAAAGCTACTAAGGAACTAGCTTCCTTTCAATGGGAAGTACAATTGTTTCAACTCAAAAAAGAAGATGCCTGGTGTTTGCCGGGGGGTAAAATAGCCGTGTACGATGCCCTGATCCGGGTAACCCAGAGCGATGGCTCACTGGCGGCGGTATTGGCCCATGAAATAGCACATGTGCTACTGAAACATGGGGATGACCGCATGAAACATATTCTCAAAGAATTTCTGGGTGGTAAAGAACTGGCAGCAGCTTTATCGGCCAAACCGGCTGAAACCAAAGATTTTTACCGCATGGCTTATGGCAATGGCGATTATGTGGGGGTGATCCGTGGATTTAGTGCGGCAGATGAACGGGAAGCTGACAGGCTGGGGGCCATTTTATGCGGACTGGCCGGCTATAAACCGGAAGAAGCATTGGTTTTCTGGGAGCGTATGATGCATCTGCGTGGTACGGGCCGTCAACCAGAACTGCTTAGTACCCATCCGTTAGATGAAGCAAGGCTGTCGGCTTTACGGGAGATGATGGACGAGATCATTGAGAAATACTATATACCCAGTAAAAAAAGATGATATATAATAGCTGAATTGGCTGTTTCAGACCGGATTTTAACGCCCCGAACACAAATAGAGGGCGATTTGTTCGCTAGTTCTGGTAACAATTTTTTAACTTTGCACTCCTTATTACATCACCTAAATCCTCTTTTAGGCATGTCAAACCAGACCTTGTTCGAAAAATTACAGTTAAAGGATGAAAAGAACCTCTTGATCCAGGGACTCCCATCCGCGATAGAAAAGCAGTTTGCCAAGCTTACGTATGCTAAAAACGTAACGCCGCTGTTAAAGAGCAAAAAACTGGACTTTGCCCTGGTTTTTGCGTTGAGTCAGAACCAGTTAAACAATGTACTGAAAGAAGTATTCCCTGCTCTGCACGATGATACCAAACTCTGGGTGGCTTATCCCAAAACCGCGAGTAAGATCGTGAGCGACCTGAACCGCGACTGCAGCTGGGAATTTCTGACCAGTCGTGAATATGAGTGTGTGCGCCAGGTTACCCTTGACCATGTATGGAGCGCCATGCGGTTCAAAAAATCGGATAAAATCCCTAACCGCAGCCGTGCATTTTCAGAAATCAAAAGCAGTGAGCTGAACGGGATCGATTTTGAGAAAAGGCTGGTAGTGCCTCCGGTAGAACTGGGTAAACTGTTTACCAAACACAAGGAAGCGCAGGAATTCTTCAGTTCCTTATCCTTTACCAACCAGAAAGAATATGTGAGTTGGATAGAAGGAGCCAAAAAAGACGAGACCCGCAAACGCCGTCTGGAAACCGCTCTGGAAAAACTATTGGCCGGAAAAAAGAACCCCTCTGAAAAATAATGAGTTTCATCAATATTGAGATCAAAGCGAAATGCTTTCACCCTGAAAAAGTGGAAGCATTTTTATTATCGAATGGTGCCCGTTTTGTAGGACTGGATCACCAGAAAGACACCTATTTTCAGGTACCCTCCGGCCGTTTGAAACTGCGCCAGGGAAACATTGAAAACAGCCTCATTTTTTATAATCGTCCCGATCAGGAAGGTCCCAAACAATCTGATTTCTCGCTGAGTAAGATCAGCGACGGGGCCGCTACCGAAGCAGTGCTGGAGAAAGCACTGGGTGTAAAAGTGGTGGTTGATAAATACCGGAAGATTTTTTATATCGATAACGTGAAATTTCACCTGGATGAAGTGCCCGGTCTGGGTTCCTTTGTTGAGATTGAAGCAGGTAACCTGGCAGATCCTTCCAAAACTATTGAAGAACTGAAAGAACAGTGTGATCAGTATATGAAAGCTTTTGAAATTGCAGAAGAGGATCTGATACACCACAGCTACAGCGATATGATACTGGCTACGAAAAAAGCGAACTGATTTTTTGGGAAGAAGTCTGTGCCGTAAGGGGTTATTTAATGATCACGGTACCCAGTTGTTTGGTCAGTTCTTTCTCCATGTCTTTGAGGTGTTTGTGTACCTCGTGCAGTAATTTAAAATCTTCGTAAGCCGCTTTTTCAATATCGCGCTGGTTCTCTTCGATCATTTTTTTCACTTTGCGCAGTTTGTAATAGTTCACGCTCATCTGCACATCCTGTTTGCTTGTGTCGCGGTTTACGATATTCATGCTCTCCATCACTTCGTCCCATTTCTGGCTTAACTCATAGGGGTTCACGCTGATGCTGACCACGAGGTTGCGCAGGGTTTCATTCTCATGGTAGAGCATGGTTTTGGTAGTGGGTTCCAGTCCGCGTACATACCATGTTTTGTATTCTTCGTATAATTTTTCCAGGTCCGGATTATCGAAATGAAATTCTTCCAGCTCTTCAAAAATAAAATCCGCCATGCTGCGGCTCTCGTCCCACACACGTAATCCGTATTCCAATAAAACACGCAGTATATTTCTTTCGTAAGCTTCATCCTGGTTAAAGAGCAGGGTACTGTCATCCAGTACATCTTCCGGCTGGCCGGCAGCTTCCTGCATCAGAAAATTGGCTTCCTCCTGCGAAAGTTTTTTTTCGTCCTTGACGATTTTGTCGCGCTTATATTTGTTAACGAGATTGGTCAATCCCGTTTCATCAATCCGCAACAGCGATGCGCACTGTCGGATATAATCCTGCTGTTTCGTAAAATCTTCCGCTTTGTTGATGCGGCTCAGCGTTTCAGCTATCTGGTTTACCACGGTGCTTTTACGGCTCACATCACTGCCGGCTTCCTGTAACATTACTTCCAGCTGAAAAATGATAAAGTCTTTTTTGGAAGCCGCTACAAATTCATTGAATGCTTTTGCACCTACTTTGTTTACATAACTGTCCGGGTCCTCATTGTCGGGAATCAGCACCAGCTTCACGTTCAATCCTTCTTCCAAAGCCATGTCCAGTCCACGCAGCGCCGCTTTTACACCGGCACTGTCACCATCATAAATAATGGTCAGGTTATTGGTGTATTTCCGGATCAGTCTCAGTTGGTCTGTGGTTAAAGAAGTACCGCCACTGGCCACCACATTTTCGATACCTGCCTGGTGCAGACTTACCACATCGGTATACCCTTCTACGAGCAAACATTCATCGGCTTTATCCACCGCCATCCTTGCCTGGTACATGCCATAAAGGATCTTGCTTTTGCTGTAGATCTCATTCTCGGGCGTATTGATGTATTTGGGACCACGATCGCTTTTGCCGATCACGCGTGCCCCAAAACCGATGATTTTTCCGTTGATGCCGTGAATGGGGAAGATGATGCGGCCCCGGTAATTGTCTACCAGTTCCTCTCCGTTGCGTAAGGATACGAGTCCGGTTTTGGGAAGCAGTTCCCTGTTGAACTGGTTAGAGAGTAGTGCTTTGGTTAAACTATCGCGTGTGTCGGGGTTATAACCAATCTGGAATTTTTCGATGATCTCGTTCCGGAAACCCCGTTCATGCAGATAAGAGAGGGCGATGGCTTTTCCTTCCTCACTTGTCAGCAGGGCATCGGTAAAGAACTGTTTCGCAAAATTATTGATGATGTAGAGACTATCCGCCGTGAGGATCAGCTGTTTCTGTTCGGGACTGGTCTCGGTTTCTTCTACCTCAATATGGTACCGGGCCGCCAGCCAGCGTAAAGCTTCTACATAACTGTATTTCTCATGCTCCATCAGAAAAGTGATGGTATTACCGCTTTTGCCGCAGCCAAAACATTTGTAGATCTCTTTGGCGGGTGATACGGTAAAGGATGGGCCTTTCTCATTGTGAAAAGGGCAGAGGCCGATATAATTGGTACCGCGCTTTTTCAGCTTCACAAATTCACCCACCACATCAATGATGTCGATACGGCTGGTGATCTGCTGGATGGTATTGGGACTGATCATATTTGCGGGCTGCTAAGGTAGGATAATGACGCTAATGGAAGGAGGCGGGAAGGGGGAAATAGTTGCAGGTTGCCGGTTACAGGTTACTGGTGGCCAATTTTCTGCGTTTTATTTCAATACTCTCCTTAATTTTAACCATGCTTAAGAAGGAACGACAGGCCTATATTATACAGCAGATCAATGTCCATAACAAAGTACTCTCTTCTGATTTGAGTGAGCAGCTGGATGTGTCGGAAGACACGGTTCGGCGTGATCTGCAGGAGTTGGCGGAAGACGGGAAACTCATCAAAGTGCATGGGGGAGCCCTGTCAAAATCCTTCCATTTTACGCTGGAAAGTCCTACGATTTATTCTCTGCCCGAAAAGAAAAGCATTGCCTATAAAGCCATTCAGCTCATACAGGATGGTATGATGATATTATTATCCGGCGGAACCACCATCCGTGAGCTGGTAAAATCGCTGCCACCCGATCTGAATGCCACTTTTATCACGGTGAGTGTGCCCATTGCCCTTGAATTACTGGAGCATCCTACCTGCGAAGTCATTTTTGTGGGCAATAAGCTCCTGAAGAATGCACAGATGTCGGTAGGGGCCGAGGTAGTGCAGCGGCTGGGACAGATCAAGGCCGATCTCTGTTTTCTGGGAACCAACAGTATCGATGCCGGTTTTGGGATTACTGACCTGGAATGGGAGATCATAGAAGTAAAAAGGGCCATGATTAATTGTGCCAATAAAACCATTTCGCTGGCTATCTCCGAAAAACTCAATACGATCCAGCGTTTACAGGTCTGTACGCCCGAAGAGATCGATATGCTGATCACTGAACTGGATCCCGAAGACCCTTTACTGCTTCCCTACCGGGAGAAAGGGATCACGGTTCTGTAATAATTCCCGCTTTTACTGATATTGCCGGTTTTTGCGTTTTTTGCAGATCCGCTCCAACCCCTTACCGTTCATCCATGTGGAAAGAAATGGTGACTAAATAAATTCGTTTATATGATAGACAAATTTTAACATTGCTATAGAATTCCTGCAAGCGTGTTTCAACATTGATTTTTTTGCAGCTTTTTGCGTAAAAAATTTTGTTAAATGATGCAATGTTTTGCAGGGTTCTACTGTCTTAAGGGATTAAACAGGAATGTTTGATTTCCGGAACATGTACTCACAGAATAAGAAACCAAAAAACTAGTTATGAGAAAAGTCGCTTCATTGATGAAAGTGGTAGTTCTACTGCTTTTCATTTTCTCGTTGCCTGCTTTCGGGCAAAGTCAGACCGTATCCGGTACTATACAGGATGCAGACAAAAGAGCACCTCTGGCAGGTGTAACCGTTCGTGTGGTAGGAACATCCAATGTTTCCCAGACCAACGATAAGGGCGTATTTACCATCAAAGCTTCTAATGGACAAACCCTGCTGATTACATCAGTTGGTTTTGAAACCAGACGTGTAACAGTAACCGGTACCAAAATGGATCTGGTGCTGAGAGCCGAGGTTGCGGAGCTCGAAGAAGTGGTAGTAGCCATGGACATCAAACGTAAGCCAAGAGAGCTGGGTTACTCAACCCAAACTGTAAAGGGAAAAGAGATCGCTGAAACCCAGCGTGAGAACTTCCTGAACAGTTTGCAGGGTAGGGTATCCGGTTTAACCATTACACCTACTACAGGTGCTGCGGGTGCATCTTCTCAGATTGTACTGCGTGGATTTAACTCTCTCTCATTAAGTAACTCACCTTTATTTGTGGTAGATGGTATCATCATGGATAACTCTACGGTGGATGAGACCTCGAATGGAGGTTCTTCACTGGGTCTGGCTTCTGACCGACCTAACCGTAACAATGACTATACCAACCGTATTGCGGATATCAACCCTAACGATATTGAATCGGTAACTGTGCTGAAAGGACCAGAAGCCACTGCGTTGTATGGTAGCCAGGCAAGTTCCGGTGCGATTGTGATCACTACCAAAAAAGCGAGAATTGAAGTTGGTCGTAAGATTAATGTGAGCTACGATAACAGTTTCCGTTTGCAAAAAGTGAACCGTTTCCTGGAAACCAATGATAATTACAGTACAGGTACTAACGGTGTTCCCCAGAATATCTTCAACAGTGGTTCCGGTACGTATTTCGGACCAGCTTATCCTGCTGATACCAGAAAGTATGATAACCTGCATAATTTCTTCAGAACAGGTTTCACACAAACCCATAACCTGGGTCTGGATTTTGGTACACAGAAATCTTCTTACCGCGTCTCTGTATCTTATTTAGATCAGGCAGGTGTGATTCCAACCAATGATTTCAAAAGGTTTACTTTGCGTGTATCCAACTCTACCAAATTCGGTAAGTTCATGGATATCACCCCATCTGTTACGTATACCAATTCTATCAATGAAAAGCCATTACGTGGTGCCGGTGGTTACCTGCTGAACCTGTATGTATGGCCTTCTGATAATAATATGCAGGATTACCAGGATGCATCTGGTAACAAACAGACCATTTATGCAGCAAGTCCGAATTCAGAAACGGATAATCCGCTGTTCAGTGTTTACAGAAACCATAGCCAGGATAAGACCAACCAGTACAACCTGAACCTGGGTGTAAATATTTACCCTACCAATTGGTTAACCCTTGCCGGACGTTTTGGTTACAACACCTATAATACAACCGGTTATACAAGATACCATCCTCAGTCCAGTCAGTATAGCCTTGCAACCGGTGGTGCATTGGATAATTACTGGGTGAAATATTATGGTTACAACCATACCATTACAGCTACTGCGCGTAAAACAGTGGGCGACTTTTCTTTACGTGGTATGGCCGGAACCATGTGGCAGGATTATGAAAGACAGATGTTCGCCATTTTCGGAACAGGTCTGACAGATCCTTATGGAAATGACAGCAGCAATACAAAAACCAATACAAGGGTTCGTTTGCTGCGTAACAATTTAGGTGGATATAACCTGTCTATTTCCAGGCAGATGGCTTATTTCGGTGAAGCGGCTATCAGCTATAAGAACGTGATCTTCTTCAACTATACACACCGTTTTGAAGCAGCTTCGATCTTTACTGCTGCCAATCGTAACTATAACTATCCCGGTGGTAGTTTGAGTGTGATTGTTACCGATATCTTCCCTGGATTGAAGAAAAGCGGTTTGCTGAACTACGCCAAATTAAGAACTTCTCTGGCGAGTACAGCCCGTTTATCTGATCCTTACCGTAACCAGTCTGTATTCGTGAACAACTTTGCCAGTTCGCCGATCACAGCATATTCTTACGGATTTGACAACAATAACCCTGATCTGAAACCAGAGCGTCAGAATACCTATGAAATAGGCGCAGAACTGAAAATGTTTGATAATAAATTATCCATCGACGCGGCTTACTATAATACGCTGGCATACGATCAGATCAGCCAGGGATTCCGTGCCAGTTATGGTACCGGTTTTATCCTGAATACACAGAATGCAGCTACTACCCGTAACCAGGGTGTTGAGTTGAGCCTTGACTTTACGCCGATCAGGAAAAAAGACCTGAACTGGAATATCCGTTTCAACTTTGCGCATATGTGGAGCAAAGTGATGAAACTGCCTGAGTCTATTGCTTACGAATACTATATTGCTGATACCTGGTTATATGGTAATGCAAGAGGTGGTTTGATCCGTGAAGCTTCTACAGGAACCATTACTTCTTTTGGTTATGCAAGAAATAACAATGGTGATATCCTGATCAACCCGGCTACCGGTTTACCGGTGATTGACGGTACCTTTAAAGTACGTGGCGACAGAACGCCAGACTTTACATTGGGTACCAGCAACAATATCCGATACAAAAACTGGAACCTGAGTTTCCTCTGGGATCTGAAAGTGGGTGGAGATATCTTTAATGCCACTGAAATGTACCTGACCTATCAGGGAAGAAGCGCAAAACATACGGCAGACCGGACTACGCCAAGAGTAGTTCAAGGTGTTTTGAATGATGGGTACCAGAATACAGCAAATCCAACCAAGAACACCATCGCTATTATTCCTTACTACAACCAGACTTATTACACTACCATGCCTGAAGAAGAATTCATCGAGCGTGATGTGAACTGGCTGCGTTTAAGGGATGTTACCCTGAGTTACCAGTTACCTGCATCAGCGATCCGTAGAATCAGAGGTCTGAAGTCGCTGAGTGTATTCTTTACCGGAAATGACCTGTTACTGTTCACCAACTATACAGGTGCTGATCCTGCATCCAATGGTAATACTGCAGCATCAAAAGGTATTGGTGGTTTTGGTTTCGATTACGGAAACCTGCCAACACCGATCGGTATGAACTTTGGATTGAGGGCTAATTTCTAAACTGTTATTTCAGATCAACACAATAAATACGTTTGTATGAAAAATAAATTAATAAAATCTATTCTTACCCTTACAGCTGTCAGCGCCATCGCGTTTACATCCTGTAAGAAAAAATTAGATGACGCATATGCCAACCCGAATGCCACTACACGTGTTCCGGTTGAATCTATCCTGCCGGGCCTGATCGGAAACTTCGTAGGTAGTTCTGCTGCCGCAGGAAGTGCTTATGGTTTGGCCAATGATGGTTTGCTGGTAGGTCGTTATATCCAGTTCTGGGAAACCAATACCACGCTGAATGCTTTTGATCAGATGGCAGGTGCTACCGGTGCCAGTGATAACATGGGTTCTATCTGGGCCATGCATTATTTCGGTCAGGGACAGAACCTGAACAGAATGGTTGAATGGGCTGCCGAAGAGCAGAAATGGGATTATGTGGGTGTGGGTACCGCTATCCGAGCCTGGTCATGGCTGATGTTAACCAATCAATATGGAGAAGTGATTCTGAAGCAGGCTTTCAATACGCAACTGCAGCAGTTCCTGTACGATAACCAGGATGAAGTATATGATACGGTAAGAGCTCAGTGTTTCCGTGCAATAAATTACCTGAACATGACTGGCGGTGCAGTAAGTGCAGCTAATCTGGCTATCGGTGATCAGTACTTCAACGGTGGTGATGTAAACAAGTGGAAAAAATTTGTCTATGGAGTGTTAGCCCGTTCTTATGGTTACCTGTCTAACAAAACCACTTATAACGCCGATTCAGTGGTTAAATATGCCAACCTGGCTATGACCACCAATGCCGATAATGCAACCGCCAAGTTTGCCAACACGGGAATTACCGGTACCTCTAATTACTTCGGTATTTTAAGGGGTAATGTGGGAACCATCCGGCAGTCTGCCTTTATTGCCAACCTGATGAGTGGTACCAATCCGGATGCTTTCTCCGGAGTAGAAGATCCCCGTAACTGGTATATCCTTCGTGAAAATCCGAATGGGACTTTCAAAGGAATCAATCCGAATAAGGGAACTTCCGGTTTAACCACCAACGACCAGCCTTCTAATTTCTGGGGTGGTACTTTTGCCACTACTGCGGGCCCTGCCAATGAAAATAACTGTCGTTATATCTTTAGAAATGCTGCAGAGTTTCCGATCATGACAGCTGCCGAAATGCAGTTCCTGAAAGCAGAAGCTTTGTTACGGAAAGGAGACAGGGCAGGAGCGCTGGACGCCTATAAAAATGGAATCAGCCTGAACTTTGATATGCTGACCACTAAATATGCAACTAATGTACCGGCTGCGAAAGTAATTACACCAACCA
>DASWXD010000074.1:0-16630 GCA_036405675.1 Sediminibacterium sp. | reverse complement strand
TTCCTATTCCTCACAAGGTACAGGGTTCGTGCCAGTTTTACCGGTTCTATTACAAAAGATAATACAAATGTAACCTGAGACAGCAGGTACTGGTTTTCGCAGGATGCTTGCGTATATTTGCCAAAAAAAAGATATGGGCGTAGCAGACCAATTAGCACAACTGAAGGCAGAAAAAGCCGCTGCCAACCTGAAAGCAGGGCAGGATTTTCTCTCAAAAAATAAAGAAAGGGCAGAAGTAACAGAACTACCCAGCGGTTTACAATACGAAGTACTGGTAACCGGTGCCGGCGAAAAACCACTGGCGCATAACGAAGTTACCTGCCATTACCATGGCACCCTCATTGATGGCAGCATCTTTGATAGTTCTGTACAGAGGGGCAGACCCGCTTCTTTCCCCTTAAATATGGTGATTAAAGGCTGGACCGAAGGTTTACAACTGATGCCAACCGGGAGTAAATGGCGCTTTTTCATCCCGCCACATCTCGGTTACGGCGATCGCCAGGTAAGCGCCCAGATCGGCCCCAACAGCACCCTGATCTTCGACGTAGAACTGATCAGCTTTATCTAATACTCAAAAAAATTGGGAAATGCTGAACCTAACCAGTTCCGCATTTCCCAATTACTAATTACACATTTCTAATTACTAATTATCTATCCCATCTCACTCAACTCCAGCCACCGCAATTCTTTTTCTCCCAGCAGCTGATCAATCACTATAATTCTTTCGCTCAGTTTATTCAGTTGTTCAAACGGCAGATTACCCGTCCCCATTTCTTCGGTGATCTTTTTCTTCTCCGCTTCCAGCTCCGGCATTTCTTTTTCCAATAACTCAAACTCCCGCTTTTCCTTAAAACTCATTTTCTTCTTCACACTCACCGCTGCCGGCTGACTACTCACCACTGCCGTTTCCCGATTCAACACCGCCGATTCTGTGGTTTCTCCCTTACTTTTCCGCTGCTCCAAAACATCCCACTTATTCTCCTTCTTCTCATTATCTTTCAACCAAAGCCTGTACTGCGTATAGTTACCCGGAAAATCGCGCACTTCCCCCTCGCCTTCAAACACGAACAGGTGATCTACCAGGCGATCCATAAAATAACGGTCATGGCTTACAATTAACACACAACCCTGGTAATCGCTCAGGAAATTCTCCAATACAGCCAGCGTGGGCAGATCCAGATCATTGGTGGGTTCATCCAGAATCAGAAAATTCGGATTTGTAAACAGTACAATGAGTAACTGCAGTCTTTTTTTCTCTCCTCCACTTAGTGAATTGAGATAGGTGTATTGTTTATCCGGTGTAAATAAAAACAATTCCAGAAACTGCGCTGCACTTAAACTTCCACCATTGGCCAGCGGAAAATTCTCGGCAAATGTTTTCACATATTCAATCACGCGCATATTCTCTTTAAACACCAGTCCCTGCTGCGAAAAATTACCGAACACCACCGTATCACCGATATTGATCTTGCCGCTATCAGCCGTTTCCAGCTGCTGCAGCATATTCAGGAAAGTGGATTTACCCACCCCGTTTTTTCCGATAATACCAATCCGCTCACCCTTACTGAAAGTATAATCAAACCCTTTTAAAATAGGCAGGTCGCCATAACTCTTGTACACTTTTTTCATCTCCACCACTTTACCACCCAGCCGGCTCATCTTTACCTGCAACTGCACCTGCGCATCTTCGATCCGCTGTTTGGCACGGGCTTCTACTTCGTAAAAATTATCCTGCCGGCTTTTGCTTTTGGTGGTACGCGCTTTGGGTTGCTTTCGCATCCACTCCAGTTCTTTACGGTATTCGTTTTTGGCCTTATCTATACTGGCCAGCTCGCTTTCTATACGGGCTGCTTTTTTCTCTACATAATTTTCATAATCGCCGCGGTACACATACATGTTCTCCCTTTCCAGTTCCCAGATCTCTTCACTTACGGCATCGAGAAAATAACGGTCGTGGGTTACCAGCAGCAGGGTTACATTTTCCTGGTTCAGGTAATTCTCCAGCCACTCGATCATTTCCACATCCAGGTGGTTGGTGGGCTCATCCATCATCAGTAAAGTATGCTTATGATCAAACCCGATATCGATCAGGGTTTTGGCCAGTGCCACGCGTTTTCTTTGTCCACCACTCAGGTCGCTCACCGGCTGCTCCAGGTGATGGATATTCAGCTTGGTCAGGATCTGCTTCACTTTCACCTCAAAATCCCAGGCATTCAGGTCGTCCATTTTGCCAAAGAGTTCGCTCAATGCCAATCCATCCTCCGATTCGCTGGCCATCTCATACTCCCGGATCACATTCATCACCGGGTGATCGGTATGGAAGATATTCTCCAGTACTGTTTTAGACTCGTCAAACTTGGGATCCTGCTCAAACAGGGCCACGGTAACGTCTTTGTGGATGAATAATTTACCCTCATCCGCCGTTTCATCCCCGTTCAGAATGCGCAGCAGCGTTGATTTACCTACCCCGTTCCGGGCAATCAGGGCAATTTTATCGCCCTCGTTGATATGGAAGGAAATATTCTTAAACAGGGGATTGACCCCATAACTCTTCGTCAAACCTTCCGCAGAAACATAATGCATGCGGCAAAACTACGGGAATGTCGAATATCGAAAAGGGAATATCGAAGGCAGAATGTATTTCCTTCGATATTCGGCGTTCCTTGTTCGATATTCGATATTCCAGCCCCGGTTTTCACCACTTTCCCTGTTTTTCGTGTTTTCATTATACGTATTTTCGCAATATCTATGAAGAAGATCGAACTGGAAATCGTGGCCCTTTCGCACAGCATTACCCAAACGCACTCCTATGCGGTGGTATTGGGCGAAATGAATGGTTTACGTCGTTTACCGATTGTGATCGGCGGATTTGAAGCGCAGGCCATTGCTGTGGCATTGGAACATATGCAGCCCAGCCGCCCCCTCACCCACGATCTGATGAAGAACTTCATGAACGCTTTTAATGTGGAACTGCAGGAAATCATCATCAGCGACCTGCAGGAAGGTATATTTTATTCGAAACTGGTCTGCTTTACAGAACACGACACGGTTGAAATAGACAGCCGCACCAGCGATGCACTGGCATTGGCCGTTCGTTTTGGCTGCCCGATCTATACCTATGAACATATCCTCGAAAATGCAGGGATCTTAATGGAAGACGGTACCCCCAAAAAGAACAAAGGCGAAGCCGTAGGTATCGAAGACAACAGCGCCACCCACGATGACCTCAGCGCCCTCAACCTGGAAGAACTGCAGACCTTACTGAACGAAGTACTGGAACAGGAAGACTATATCCGCGCAATCTCGATCAGGGATGAGATTAATAAGCGGAAGTAACTGTTGCTTATCTGGAAGTCAAAAGTCAAAATTAAAAAGTCAAAATATCAACCCCCGTCTTTTTTAATTTTTAATTTTCAATTTTTAATTTTAATTCTAATCCCCCGTGGTTCTTTTTCCCAACTGCAAAATCAACCTCGGACTCAATATCATCCGCAAGCGGGAAGATGGTTACCATGATCTCGAAACTGTTTTTTATCCCATCGCCCTCAAAGACGCGCTCGAAGCCATTCGCACCGGTGAGCAGGGTATCCGTTTCAGCAGTTCGGGTTTGGCAGTAGCTGGTAATCCCGATGATAACCTTTGTGTAAAAGCCTACCGGTTGCTCCAACAGGATTTTCCGGAAATGGGCGGTATAGAAATGCACCTGCATAAACAGATCCCCATGGGTGCCGGACTGGGCGGCGGCAGTGCCGATGGTGCTTTTGCCTTATTACTGCTGAACCGGCTTTTTGCACTGCAACTCGGCGAAGAACAATTGATCCGATATGCATTGCAGTTGGGTAGCGATTGTCCCTTTTTTATCCTGAACAGACCCTGTTTTGCAACAGGCAGGGGCGAAAAATTGCAGCCGGTTACACTCGACCTTTCGGCGTATCGTTTTCTGCTGATCAACCCCGGTATTCATGTATCTACGGCCCAGGCATTTGCCGGCATACAACCACAATCACCTGCCAAAAGCATATCCGAAATCATGCAACTACCCATCAGTCAATGGAAAGAACTGCTGGTAAATGATTTCGAAAAAAATGTAGCCAACTTTTATCCGGAGATTGCCGCCATCAAAGAAGAGCTCTATGCCCAGGGCGCCCTGTATGCATCTATGACGGGCAGCGGAAGTACAGTGTACGGTCTTTTTGAGAAAGATGCCAACCCCACTATCCAACGCCAACCTGGCTGGACCGTCTACCAGACTGATTAACAGCCGTTAGTTTAGCGAATAGATAATATTCAACAATATGGTTATTTGTTTGAATTTTATCAACCTATCTGGATAATTTATTCATATAATCTTTTATAAAGACGGATTTTTTGCATAAATTCACACAACGATTGCCTGCCATTTTATTTCCTGAACATTAATTCGATTGTACATGCTTGTTTCCAGACATAGCGAAGGTTTGTATGACCCTTCGTTTGAACATGACGCCTGTGGCATTGGTTTCGTAGCGAATATCAAAGGCAACAAATCGCACCAGCACATAACAGATGCGTTAACCGTATTGGAAAATATGGAACACCGCGGTGCCTGCGGATGTGAAGTAAATACCGGCGATGGTGCCGGCATTATGCTGCAGATCCCCCACGAATTTTTCTTTGACGAATGTCTGAAACTGGGCGTTCATCTGCCTGCCTATGGCAAATATGGCGTGGGTGTTGTATTTTTTCCCAAAGAGATCCGCCTGCGCGAAGAGTGCCGCGACATCTTTAACCGCGCCGCAGAAAAACTCGGACTGGAGATACTGGCCTACCGGAAAGTTCCTGTAAACAAAGAAGACATCGGTCCTACCGCCCTGTCCGTAGAACCCTGTATGGAACATGTGTTTGTGGCCTGTCCCGATCATATCACCAATCCCGACGAATTCGAACGCAAACTTTTTGTACTTCGCAACTACGCATCGCATACCATCAGCAATTCGGTAAAAAAAGACGAGATCGGTTTTTACCTCGCTTCTCTTTCTTATAAGACCCTGATCTATAAAGGGCAGTTAACCAGCATGCAGGTAAGGAAATATTTCCCCGACCTGAGCGACAAACGCGTGGTATCTGCTTTCGGTCTGGTACACTCCCGTTTTGCCACCAATACTTTCCCTTCCTGGAAACTGGCACAACCCTTCCGCTATATTGCCCATAACGGCGAGATCAATACCCTGCAGGGAAACCTGAACTGGTTACGCACCAGCGAAAAAGGTTTTACCTCTCCTTACTTCAGCAAAGAAGAAATGGAAATGCTGTTACCAATCGTAACCGCCGGTCAGTCAGATTCTGCCTGCCTGGATAATATGATCGAACTGCTTACCCTCACCGGCAGATCCTTACCACATGTAATGATGATGCTGATACCTGAAGCATGGGATGGCAACGACCAGATGGATCCGGTAAAAAAAGCATTTTACGAATTCCACGCCTGTATGATGGAACCCTGGGATGGTCCTGCTTCCATTTCTTTCACCGATGGTAAAATGATCGGCGCTACGCTGGACAGAAATGGATTACGTCCTTCCCGCTACGCGGTTACACACGACGACCGTGTAATTATGGCATCCGAAACAGGTGTGTTACCGATTGATCCTTCACTGATCAAAGAAAAAGGAAGACTGCAGCCTGGTAAAATGTTCGTGGTAGATATGGAACAGGGCCGCATCATCAGCGACGAAGAACTGAAACAAAGCATCTGCTCACAAAAACCCTATGCAGAATGGCTGAATAAATACAAGATCCGTCTGGAAGAATTACCCGAACCCCGTGTTATGTTCACACACCTCGAACATGAGCAGGTGTTCAAATACCAGAAAGTATTTGGTTATTCAACAGAAGATCTTGATACCATCATCGCCCCCATGGCCATTGATGGTAAAGAACCCATCGGTTCTATGGGTACTGATATTCCGCTGGCTATTCTCAGCGAACAGCCACAACATCTCAGCAGTTATTTCAAACAATTATTTGCACAGGTAACCAATCCGCCTATCGATCCTATCCGGGAAAGAATGGTGATGTCGCTAGCTACCTTTGCCGGCAGCAACGGTAATTTACTGGTCGAAGATCCGCTGGCCTGCCACAGTGTAGCATTGAAACATCCGGTACTGAATAACCACGAGCTGGAAAAGATCCGCAGTATCGATACAGGCATTTTTCAGGCCAAAACACTGCAAACCTATTTCCGGTCGGATGGTAAACCCGGTTCGCTGAAAGCGGGTCTGGACCGTCTTTGCCGGTATGCAGTGGATGCAGTAGAAGATGGATTTGAAGTGATTATTCTTACCGACCGCGCCATCGATTCCGATCACGCACCCATCCCTTCCCTGCTGGCAACCGCAGCCGTACACCACCACCTCATCCGCAAAGGATACCGTGGCCAGGTAGGCATTATTGTAGAAGCCGGCGATGTATGGGAAGTACACCATTTTGCCTGTTTGCTGGGTTTTGGCGCAACCGCTATCAACCCGTATCTCGCGCTTTCTTCTATCCGCGATATGAAACTGGACAACAAACTCCAGACTGAACTGGATGTGGAATACCTGAAGAAGAATTATGTAAAAGCAGTGAACGAAGGATTACTGAAAGTGTTTTCCAAAATGGGGATTTCTACTTTACAGTCTTACCAGGGAGCACAGATCTTTGAGATCATCGGACTGAACAAAACGGTGGTGGACCAATACTTTACCGGTGCCACATCCCGTATACAGGGCATGGGACTGGATGAGATCGCCAAAGAAGTGCTGGCCAAACATTATTTTGCTTTCAGCAAAAAAGAAATTCCGATCGACCGTTTACCGGTGGGCGGTATTTACCAGTGGAAACGCAAAGGTGAATTCCATTTATTCAATCCGCAAACCATTCACCTGTTGCAGCATGCCACCAGGATGAATGATTATGCCACTTTCAAAAAATATTCCAAACTGGTTAACGACCAAACAGAAAAAGCCTGTACGTTACGCAGCCAGTTCCAGTTTAAACGCAACCGTCCTTCTATTTCTATTGACGAGGTAGAACCGGCAGCCAATATCTTCAAACGTTTTGCAACGGGTGCTATGTCTTTCGGATCCATTTCCTGGGAAGCGCACACCACACTCGCTATTGCGATGAACCGTTTAGGCGGCAAGAGTAATACAGGCGAGGGTGGCGAAGACGAGATCCGTTACCAGCGTTTGCCTAACGGCGATTCGATGCGTTCTGCCATCAAACAGGTAGCATCTGCCCGTTTTGGTGTAACGAGTTTTTATCTGACCGAAGCAGATGAACTGCAGATCAAAATGGCGCAGGGTGCCAAACCCGGAGAAGGTGGTCAGTTACCCGGACATAAAGTAGATGAGTGGATCGGTAAAACCAGACACTCTACACCGGGTGTAGGACTGATCTCTCCACCCCCCCACCATGATATTTATTCCATTGAAGATCTGGCCCAATTGATCTTTGACCTGAAGAATGCCAACCGTGCAGCACGCATCAATGTAAAGCTGGTTTCCAAAGCAGGTGTTGGTACCATTGCAGCAGGTGTGGCCAAAGCCAAAGCCGATGTGGTATTGATCGCGGGTTTTGATGGCGGTACGGGTGCTTCTCCGATCAGTTCCATCAAACATGCAGGACTTCCATGGGAGCTGGGCCTTGCAGAAACACATCAAACCCTTGTTAAAAATAAATTGCGCAGCCGTGTAGTAGTGCAGGCCGATGGACAGATGAAAACCGGCCGGGATATTGCCATTGCAGCCTTATTAGGTGCAGAAGAATGGGGTGTAGCCACTGCTGCACTGATTGTAGAAGGATGTATCATGATGCGCAAATGCCATATGAACACCTGTCCTGTAGGCGTAGCCACACAGGATCCTGAACTGCGCAAACGCTTTACCGGTAACCCGGATCATGTAGTCAACTTTTTCCATTTCATCACAGAAGAATTAAGGGAGATCATGGCAGAACTCGGTTTCAGAACCGTGAATGAAATGATTGGCCAGGTAGATTCGCTGGAGATGCGCGAAAACATCACCCACTGGAAATATGGTACGCTGGATCTGTCTGGTGTATTATATAAAGAACCTGCAAGCGCAGACACCGGTTTATACAAACAGGAAGAGCAGGATCATGGTATTGCCGAAGTATTGGATTGGCAGTTGCTGAAAGCGGCACAACCAGCTATCGAGAAAAAAGAAAGAGTGGCAGCTTCCTTCCCGATTAAAAATACGGATCGTACAGCCGGCACGATTCTCTCTAATGAAATTACCAAGATCTATAAAGCCGAAGGATTACCGGAAGATACCATTCACTTCACTTTCACAGGAACTGCCGGACAAAGCTTTGGCGCTTTTAACACCAAGGGAGTTACCCTGGAACTGGAAGGAGATGCCAATGACTATTTCGGTAAAGGTTTAAGCGGCGCCAAACTGATCGTGTATCCTTCCAAGCAGGCTTCTTTTGTACCGGAAGAAAATATCATCATTGGTAACGTGGCCTTCTATGGCGCCACTGCCGGAGAAGCTTATATCCGTGGAAAAGCAGGCGAACGTTTTGCCGTAAGAAATTCCGGCGCCAGCGTAGTGGTAGAAGGTGTGGGCGATCATGGTTGTGAATACATGACCGGCGGAACCGCAGTGATCCTTGGCAGCACCGGTAGAAATTTTGCAGCAGGCATGAGTGGCGGTATCGCGTATGTATATGATGTAAACGGTGAATTTGACCAGCTCTGTAACAAAGAGATGGTAGATCTGGATCCGCTCGATCAGACCGATGCACAGCTGTTACAGGATATGATTACCCGTCATTTCGCTTACACGGCCAGCAGTGTTGCCAAATTTGTTTTGGGCGATTTTGAGAACCAGCTGAAGAATTTCGTGAAAGTATTTCCGAGAGATTATAAGAAAGCACTGGCGGAGAGAACTGAGAAGTCAAAAGTAAAAAGTCAAAAGTAAAAGTCAACATCATTACACGAACTGGTCACTAACAACCAGTAAACCAATAAACGATTATCCCAATGGGTAAACCAACCGGATTTATAGAATTTACGAGAGAACTTCCCGGCAAACGTCCTTCGAAAGAACGTGTTAACGATTACCGGGAGTTTGTTGAAAAATTTCCAGAAGAAAAACTCAACCAGCAATCAGCCCGTTGTATGAACTGCGGTGTTCCGTTTTGTCATAACGGTTGTCCGCTGGGCAATATCATTCCCGAATTCAATGATGCCGTTTACCGCAAAAGCTGGGCAGAAGCCTACGATATCTTAAGTGCCACCAATAACTTTCCTGAATTTACCGGAAGGATCTGTCCGGCCCCCTGCGAAAGCGCCTGTGTACTGGGCATTAACCAACCGCCGGTGGCCATTGAAGAAATTGAAAAACATATTATTGAGATCGCTTTTGAAAAAGGATTCGTAAAACCCCGCAAACCCAATCTGCGAACCGGTAAAAAAGCAGCCGTGGTGGGTTCCGGACCAGCTGGTCTGGCCGTTGCGGCTCAATTGAATTATGCAGGCCATAGTGTCACTGTTTTTGAAAGAGATGATGCACCAGGCGGATTACTACGCTATGGAATCCCTGATTTCAAACTCGAAAAATGGGTGGTGGAAAGAAGGGTGGCCCTGATGGAAGAAGAAGGCGTCACCTTTCGTTGTAATGCGAATGTAGGTGTGAATACCAGCATCAATGATCTGCTGCGCGAATTTCAGGTAGTGATCTTGGCCGGTGGTTCAACCATCCCCCGCAATCTGGATATTCCGGGCAGGGAACTGAAAGGCGTGCACTTTGCGATGGATTTTTTAAAACAACAGAACAAAAGAGTAAGCAACCGACCGGTAGAAGGGGAAGATATTTTTGCCACTGCCAAAAATGTGGTGGTGATCGGGGGTGGTGATACCGGCAGCGACTGCGTGGGTACTTCCAACCGCCAGGGTGCCACATCTGTTACCCAGTTTGAGCTGATGCCCAAACCACCGGAGAGCAGAACCGTATCCATGCCATGGCCTACTTACCCTATGACACTGAAGACCACTTCTTCGCATGAGGAAGGCGCTAACCGGCACTGGTCTATTTCAACCAAAGCCTTTATTGGTGATGAGAACGGAAACCTGAAAGCCCTGAAAGTCGTTGACCTTGCCTGGAAAACACCGGAGGGTGGCGGACCGGCCCGCTTTGAGGAAGTGGCGGGTTCAGAAAGAGAGATCCCCTGCGAGCTGGCTTTGCTGGCCATGGGTTTTATACATCCCCAGCACGAAGGACTGTTAAAACAATTGGACATTGACCTGGATGAAAGGGGGAATGTAAAAGCAACGGAACAGTCTTACCAGACCAATATCCAGAAGATTTTTACAGCGGGTGATATGCGCCGCGGACAATCACTCGTAGTATGGGCTATCAGCGAAGGAAGAGAATGCGCCCGTAAAGTAGACGAGTACCTGATGGGCGGTTCTGTACTTGAATCGAAGGATAAGAGTTATTTAGTAAGTATATAATATATTTTAATGTTTTGTAAAATGCCTCCGAAAACCGGGGGCATTTTTATTTTATGCAAGAAATATCTAGACAATAATAGAATATTTAAGAAAATCAAGTGTAGACCAGATTATATATTATTTTAAATTAAATGTTAATAATTATATAAATAGTATTTAATTTTTTGAGTAATTTAGATTTGTAAATAATTATTATTATTTAATTTAATATTAAGTCTATGTCAAAATCAACCGTCAAGCAATTTGCACCTTTCATTCTTTTATTAGTAGTAGCCGTAGCGGCTTTATTTGTTCCTTCCCTACCCAACTTCGATGATGGGGGTAAATACAGTGCCGCCGATATTGCCTGGATCATTGTAGCCACTGCCCTGGTATTCCTGATGACGCCGGGCCTGGCTTTTTTCTATGGCGGTATGGTTCACCGCAAGAATGTGATCTCTACCATGATCAAAAGTGTGGTTGCCGCCGGAGTGGTTAGTATTCTCTGGGTATTTGTAGGCTATAGTCTTTGCTTTGGCGAGTCCATCGGAGGATTTATCGGTAATCCCACCACCCACCTCTTTTTCAAAGGCATCAATTCAGGTGCTCCCTGGAGCCTGGCGCCCAGCATTCCACTGGCCCTGTTCGCTTTGTTCCAACTCATGTTTGCGATCATCACTCCAGGACTGGTAGTGGGCGCAGTAGCTGAACGGATCCGTTTTACAGCTTATATCCTGTTTATCGCACTCTTCAGCTTGCTGGTATACGCTCCTATTGCCCACTGGACCTGGCATCCAGATGGTTTCCTTTTTAAAATGGGAGCCCTCGATTTTGCAGGTGGTACCGTGGTACATATTTCGGCCGGATGTGCGGCATTGGCCGGAGCACTGGTATTGAAGCGCCGTAAATCTCACCTGGAACAACAGGAAATTCCACCAGCTAATATTCCGTATGTACTGATCGGAACCGGTTTACTCTGGTTTGGCTGGTTTGGTTTTAATGCCGGATCGGCACTGGGTGCCAATGCACTCTCCGTATCCGCTTTCGCCACTACCAACACGGCCGCTGCTGCTGCCGGTCTTTCCTGGATGTTTTTTGATGTGATCCGTGGTAAAAAACCTTCTGTACTCGGTTTCTGTATCGGTGCCGTAGTTGGTCTGGTTGCCATCACCCCTGCTGCCGGTTTTGTAGCCGTGCCACAAAGTATTTTTGTTGGTTTTGTAGCTGCTATCGTTTCTAATCTCGCCGTTTATTATAAAACCAAAACAAGTCTGGATGATACATTGGATGTATTCCCCTGCCACGGTCTGGGCGGTATGGTAGGTATGCTGATGACAGGCATCTTCGCTACCAAATCAGTTAATGCTGCCGGAGCAGATGGTTTGTTCTATGGTAATGCCGCTTTCTTTTTCACACAGTTGAAAGCATTGGCCATTGTGGTGGGGTACAGCTTTGTAGTGTCTTATGGCATTTTCAAATTCATTGACCTGATCCTGCCTCTACGTGTTACAGAAGAAGAAGAGATCCAGGGTCTGGATGCATCTCAACACAACGAAAAATACGGAAGAACGCCACAACTGGCATAATTCATCCGGAATATCCCATAGTACCGGTAGCTGTTTCATCATCAACAAAGTGCCTTTCTGCTAACGAAGAACCCTCTGACCAGGGTGTGCACAAAGAAGCTAACGGGTCCCCAAAAAATAAGGTACAGCCATATGATACACCTCTGACCAGGTATATCGGCTGTACCCCTTTGTTAATCATAAAACCCATTGCAATGTTAAAGAAAATTTCAGCAGTATTCTGTATTGGATTTTTACCCCTCGTCTCAGCTAACGCTCAATCTGATTCCAGCAAAAAATCAACCACTACTTTTACAGGATCTGTAGATGCCTATTATCGTTTTAATTTCAACGATCCCTCTGTTGGCACCAACAACCTGACCAGTTTTACCAATTCAAAAAATTCCTTTGAACTGGGTATGGCTTCCATTAAAGTGGACCATAGTTTTGGCAAAGTGTCTGCTACGGCAGATGTAGGTTTTGGCCGCAGGGCGCAGGAGTTCTCTTACAATGATATCGGCACCACTTTAACTGCCGTAAAACAGGCGTTTGTCAGTTATGCCGCTTCCGATAAAGTCAAATTCACTTTCGGTAAATGGTCAACCCATGTGGGTTATGAACTATTAGATGCCTATGCCAACCGTAATTACAGTATGTCTTACGGTTTCTCTTACGGTCCTTTCTTCCATACAGGTATCAAAGCTGATATCTCGCTGGGCGGCAAAAGTGCCCTGATGCTGGGTGTGGCCAATCCTACCGATTATGTAAGTGCACCTAACAGTGTGAAAGTGCTGATCGCACAATTCAGTACCGGTTCTGCCAATGATAAAGTGAAAGCCTATCTGAACTTTCAGGGAGGAACAGGCCTGACACAATTCAACCTTGTGGTAACCGGCGCCGTATCAGACCAGTTCAGTCTCGCCTATGATGGCAGCCTGCAATCAACCAAACAGGGAACCACCAATTCGAGCTGGAAAAGTCATGCGGTTTACCTGAACTATGATCCCGCCAAAACATTCGGCCTTACCCTTCGTGCCGATTATTTCGATGACAGGAAACTGTCGCCATTACTGGGCGGTGCTAAAAAAATGTTTGCTGCTACTTTATCTGGTAATGTAAAACTGGATAACCTCACCATCATACCGGAATTACGTTTAGACAATGGCAGTGGTGCCGCCTTCGTAAAAGGAAACGGAGCTGCTACCAAAAGTACAACCAGCTTTATTTTGGCTGCGGTTTACAGATTCTAAATAAGGATTTTTCAACTATACATGAGAGAAACAAAAGAGATACCCATCCGGGTATCTCTTTTGTTTACGGGCAGCGGCAGCATTGTTTTATTTCCTAAGTTCGGGGGATGAAACGGATCCTACGCTTCCTGCAATACATCTATTGCGTGTATGCCTTGCTTACGTTCATCGGGGTGATGCTGCTGGTGTTTCCCTTTGTAATTCTGTCATTGTTCTTCGGGAAGATTACGGGCGGTAATATGATCTACCGTTTATGCCATGCCTGGGCCTATACCTGGTACTGTCTGATTGGCGTCAGACACAAAGAGATCTATGAACACCCGCATGATACCAGCCGGCAATATATTTTCGTGGCCAACCATAGCTCGTATATGGATATTCCCCCGCTGGTGCTGGCCGTACACCAGCCCATGCGTGCCCTCGGTAAATACGAGATGGTAAAAGTGCCTGTTTTCGGATGGATCTACCGCGCAGCGGTGATATTGGTGAACCGGAAAAATGCCGATACCCGCTCCAAAAGTGTACGTGCTTTAAAATCAGCTTTGAAACACCATATCTCCATTTTCATTTTTCCCGAAGGCACTTTCAATGAAAATGAGAAACATCCTTTGAAACATTTTTACGATGGTGCTTTCCGGATCGCCATTGAAACACAAACACCCATCAAACCCCTGTTACTGGTAGATACGCTTGACCGCTTACATTATAGAAGTCTTTTTGAACTTACACCGGGTAAAAACCGGGTAGTGTACCTCGAAGAAGTGCCCGTATCAGGACTGACTATCAAAGACATCCCCCACCTGAAACAAAAGGTATTTGATCTGATGGATGCAGGTCTGCGCAGGTATCGTCACTATCCATCTGCTTAAAGCGTATTTTTGACCAAATTCTACCCCTTGTTTGTCGAAGTTATCATACCACTCGCCATACCTAAAAACTATACCTGGGCCGTTCCCGAACAATGGCAGGCAGGCATACAACCCGGTGTACGGGTAGAAGTGATTTTTGGCAGAAACAAACGATATGCCGGTATTGTAAAAAAAATACTGACCGAAAAACCGGAGGCTTTTCAGCCAAAAGATATCAGTAATGTGCTGGATACGGAACCGTTGATTCACCCGCATCAACTGGCTTTGTGGGAATGGATGGCCCGGTATTATATGTGTAGCGAAGGAGAAGTGATGCAGGCCGCTATCCCTGCCAACCTCAAACTATCGAGCGAAAGTATACTCGTGTGGAATGATGAAAGAAGTTACGACTTCAGTGATCTCTCAGATGCAGAATTTCTGGTGGCAGAGGCACTGGAGATCAAAAAAGAACTCCGGCTTACAGAAGTGCAGCAATTACTGGATGTATCGAATGTATACCCGGTGATCAAAAAACTGATCGAGAAAGGGGTTTGTTATGTGTGGGAGGAACTGAAGGAAAAATACAAAACAAAAACAGAGACCTATATCACACTCGATCCTGTTTACCAGCAGGAGGAAAAACTGGCCGACCTGCTGAATAACTGGAGCAAAGCGCCGAAGCAGATGGAGCTGTTGCTATCGTATCTGCACCTGCAGAAAACAGCAGGAGAAGTAACCCAACCCCAGTTATTGAAGAAATCGAACGCCACGGCCGCACAACTGAAAGGTCTTTGTGAAAAAGGAATTTTACGTGCAGAAAAAAGAAATACAGACCGTATCCGCAGCCTACCCAAAGACATCCAGATCGATTTTACTTTGTCGGAAGC
This sequence comes from Sediminibacterium sp., assembly GCA_036405675.1. Classification (GTDB taxonomy): domain Bacteria; phylum Bacteroidota; class Bacteroidia; order Chitinophagales; family Chitinophagaceae; genus Sediminibacterium. The sequence continues at coordinate 1,603 of DASWXD010000074.1, read as the reverse complement.
ACAGGAAAAAGCGTTGGGTGAGATCAGACAGCACTTTACAGACAAATCCGTTTGTCTGTTACATGGCGTAACCGCCAGCGGCAAAACGGAGATCTATACCAAACTGATTGAATCCTATATCCGCGAGGGTAAACAGGTATTGTATATGTTGCCCGAAATCGCCCTCACTTCACAGATCATCCGGAGGCTGCAGAAGCATTTTGGGGGATATATCGCGATCTATCATTCCAAATTCAATCCTAACGAGCGGGTAGAAATCTGGAACAAAGTAAAAACCGGGGAAACCAAAGTGGTATTAGGTGCCCGTTCCTCGCTCTTCCTGCCATTCAAAGATCTGGCACTGGTGATCGCTGATGAAGAACATGATGCTTCCTACAAACAACAGGATCCGGCACCCCGTTACCACGCCAGAGATGCGGCTATTTATTATGCCTCTCTGTCCAATGCCCGTGTATTGCTGGGCAGTGCCACTCCTTCTATCGAAAGTTATTACAATTGTGAACAGCAGAAATACGGGCTGGTAACACTGGAAGAAAGATTCGGCCAGGTGGAACTGCCCCAGATCAATATCATTGATATCAAGCGGATCCCTACCAAAGAAAAAGGTAAGATGGCACTCACTCCCCCGCTACTGGAGGCCATCGCCACGTCTTTGCAACAACAGAAACAGGTGATCCTGTTCCAGAACCGGCGGGGTTACTCCCCTTACCTGCTCTGCACTACCTGTGGCTGGATCCCGCATTGCAGCAACTGCGATGTAACATTAACCTATCACAAAATCAAGAATACACTCAGTTGTCACTATTGCGGTACTTCTTACCCGGTTATACAAACCTGCGCCGCCTGCGGCAGTCATGGTTTTACACAGAAAAATTTTGGTACCGAAAAAATCGAGGAACTGGTCACAGAAGCTTTCCCTGATGCACGCATCGCGAGGATGGATTACGATAGTGTGAAAGGAAAGAATGACCATGATGCCTTGATCAAATTATTTGAACAGCAGCGGATAGACATATTGGTAGGTACCCAGATGGTGGTAAAAGGTCTCGATTTTGAACACGTGAACCTGGTAGGGGTCATAGATGCAGATGGCATTCTCAACTTCACCGATTTCAGGGTGAATGAACGCGCTTTTCAGCTGATGGAACAGGTCAGCGGCCGGGCCGGCAGAAAGGATGGTAAGGGAACCGTGCTGATACAGGTAAGCAACCCGGTGCATCCGGTATTGCAATTTGTGCAGGCGCATTCTTTTGCACGCCTCTTTGCCTACGAAATTGCCAACCGCAAACAATTTGCTTATCCGCCTTTTACCCGGCTGATACAGGTTACTTTCAAACACAAAGAAAAACACCTGGCAGAAGAAGCTGCGCATATTATGATGCAGGGATTAAAAAAGGATTTTGGTGCTGAATGTAACGGACCGGCCCAACCGGTGGTAGACCGGGTACGGAACCAATACCTGTGGGAGATCCTGATCAAACTGCCCAAAGATGCCAGAAGGATCCAGTTGTGTAAAAGAGAAATACTGCAGCAGGCAGTCATTATTCAATCCAATAAAAGATACCGCGGTGTCACCATCCTGCCCGATGTGGACCCCGTATAA
>DASWXD010000073.1:0-88924 GCA_036405675.1 Sediminibacterium sp. | reverse complement strand
ATCGTAAACATAGAAAATACAATCAGAAGCAATGCTATAAAAATTATTAATGGCGTAATTCCATATAGTGTCTTCGAAATTCGCTCTGAGAGTTTTAAAAATAAGAACATCAGAATCATTTCTATACCCAAAAATATTAGTATACCTGAAAGGCCTGTATATTCGATAAAAAAACCTCGATCGGAGTTTAATGCTGAGAATGGATGCCGGATTGACCGTGGTAGTTTTATTTGATTATTGAGAATGTAATATATAGCTGTAATAATACCTGCAAAAACAATCATCAACTGAATCAAGTGGGACCTATTCTTAAGCATAACGGAAATATTTACAACTCGTTTGCACTACTATTTCAAAGATACCCAATTATCTTAGTTTTATTGTTAGCATCAATTTTCACAGAATTTATTTATACTTCTTTTATTTGAAAGGAATTTTATCCTGAGCTATAGTTTATTTTAATCAATATTATTTTTTTGGCTGAATATTAAAAAGTTTATTCAACAAGAGTTAACCAATTATCATGTTTTATGTTTTTTGTGTATAATCTAATACTGTTTACTTATAATAATTAAGCCATGTAACGCAGATCTCTTTGATCAAACCTCTCTCCGCCGTTGTTGGTCGCCTGACCAACAACTACCCCTTATAATGCGTTAAGATCGAAAACACATCTACACCAGTTTCATAAAATGCAGCACTGCTGAACCGATAGTTTTCAGGTATATCCGCAAGTTTCCATTTTTGTTGGATAGGGTTGTGATGTATATAATTCGGTTTCTGAAGAAAGACCTTTTCAGAATACAGAACTATTTTCAAAGAATTTCTCTCCCAAACCTGAAAATGTCTGTCTGCTGCTCTTACTTTTAATGACTCTGTAAGTGGATCGGAATTCATTCTTAAAAATTGTAATAAACTACGAGCGGTAAATTTCAGAAAATCCCTTTGAAAATCTTCCGGGATAACCGTATCGTGTAATTGCCAGATCAGATGCATGTGGTTGGGCATTATTACAAATGCATAAACTGTTACCTGTTCTTTCTGAATACGATTTTTAAGAGCTTCGATGATAATTTGTTTGTGAAGATCATTCTGTAATAAAGGAAGCCAGTTCAGGCAGGTAATGGTAATGAATTGAGTATGGTGATCAAATAATATCATTTGTATTTGTTGAGGAGTTGTTGGTCAGGCGACCAACAACGGCGAAGAGAATAGTTGCTGATGATGTTATCTCCAGTAATGCATTTGCTGAAGGCGCAATGCAAAAAGATCCAAAAGTACAATTGGTTAATGTTATTCATGATTTAAAGCTACCTTATAGAATAGAACATTTTTCACTTGGCACTCATGTCGATAACCTAGAAGAAGGAGATGGAAACAAAGAATCGAAGTTATACAAATTTAAAGCCTCTATAAAATGTGATGTTGCTAGTTGTAATTGTAGTACTTGTCATTGCAGAGCTTGCAACTACAAATGGGGACAATCATTAAATTGGTGCTTTACGATGAGTAATTGTTCGATTGAAATAGGATGGGGCTAGTCAGCCAGGAAGCAAATTTTGGAATAATCTGTAATTTCTGTATTTTAACTAAGGATACATAGCTGAATTTGGCTGTGTATCCTTAGTTTTTATCAATGTATATGAAAGCGAAAGTTATAAGAATAGTTTTTTTGATTGCATTATTCATTGTGATTTCTCGACTTGGTTATTTTTTAATGACAAAAACTACCCTGAGCGATGAAATACAAACATATGTTGCCAAAATTATATTTGGAATCGTTATCAGCTGCTATTCAATTTATTTTATCAAAAAATATAAGTATCATTATCTTATTGGTATTTCACGACCCTCATTCCGAAATGCTTATTTATACATCTACCCACTCTATATCGTGTTACTTATTGATATTAGTAACATAAAGAATTTGAATGTGTGGCAGATGGTTATACCATTCGCCGGTGTTTTTTTTCATGCATTTGCAGAAGAGTTGACTATTCGGGGACTTATATTGCCGACACTGATTGAGCGAAAGCAAATTTCAGCACAGAGTATTAAAAATGCTATTTGGGTGAGTGCAATCATTTTTGGCCTTGTCCATTTTATATCACTGTCGGAGTATGATTTCACATCAGCCATTACTCAAGTGGTCTATGCTACAATACATGGTCTTTTTTTTGGCATGCTTTTAATTAAAGGACGAAATATATATCTGATCTCTATAAGTCATACGCTTGTTAATTTTTTCAATAGAATAAAACATATTGAACAGCCCCCACTTGTCATCACAGATGCAAACGACTCTCAGTCTCTTTTATTAACAATTACGTTAACCATTGTGCTTTTCTCTCCATTGATAGGTATTGCACTTTTATTTATACGTAAAATTAATGATGAGGATGCAAGTGAGGTTAGAGCCGCATTATTTGCAGCTGGGAAAGAACATACCGGATACTAATGAAAAATGACAGTTCTAGCTCAATAGCTAATTAAAGATCATCGTATTTGCCGCATATCTGAAAAATATACTGGTGAATGTATTCTACGAATGAAAAGCTGCTTTCGTAAGTGCCTCATTATTACCCCACCCCTCTCTATCCAAACTTCTGAACTGTATTGCCTCCGCCAGATGCTCGGGTTTAATACCCTCACTTACAGAAAGATCGGCAATGGTGCGGCTCACTGTTAAAATGCGATCATACCCGCAGGCACTGATGTTTAGCCTTTCCATCGCTTTCTTTAAAAGATTCTCTGTCTTGTTATTACCCCGCCCACCCCTCTCTATCCAGACTCCTGAACTGTATCGCTTCCGCCAGATGCTCGGGTTTAATATCTGCACTGCCGGCCAGGTCGGCAATGGTGCGGCTCACTTTGAGGATGCGGTCATAGGCACGGGCACTGAGGTTTAAACGTTCCATGGCTTTCTTCAATAAATTTTCTCCCACGGTACTGATCACACAGATTTCGCGGAGTTGTTTACTGCTCATCTGTGCGTTGGCATAGATACCCGGATGCGCTTTATACCTTTCTGCCTGGATCTCTCTCGCTTTGATCACCCGCTCGCGGATAGCTGCTGAATTTTCTGTTGACTGCTGGCTGCTCAGTTCACTGAAAGCAACGGGGGTTACTTCTACATGCAGATCGATCCTGTCTAATAAGGGACCGGATACTTTATTGAGATATTTCTGTACAGCACCCGGCGGACAGGTGCAATCTTTTTCCGGATGATTGTAAAACCCGCAGGCGCATGGTTTTGTCGATAATGTGCAAATACACTGCTACCGTGCAAAAGCCTCATTATCAAGGCTATCCCGAAGACCCCAAAACGCTTGGGGAACACATCAAGAAGCGTCGAATGGACGTGAATATGTCGCAGGCTGCGGCAGCTCGGGCTATTGGTGTGTCGGAAGATTGCCTGTGCTATTGGGAAAACGGACGCAATACTCCCCAAGTGAGCAAGTATCCCGCCATCATTTCCTTTCTCGGCTACTATCCATTTGACCACGAAACGGAGACGTTTGGCGGGAAGATCAGGCGGTACAAGTATGAGCAGGGGTTGAGCAATGAAAAGCTTGCCAAACTGTTGAACGTAGATGAAAGTACAGTTGCGAAGTGGGAGCGGAATAAAAGGGTCCCATTAAGGAGTACGGAAAATGTTCTTTCACTAATTAATCAAAATGCCGCTCAAAGTTGAGCGGCATTTATTATGTTCAGCTAGCTTAAATTCTAAATTGTTTACTTTTAAGGTTGTCTACATGTGTAATTGCAAGTTGAGAATTACATGAACATAAATAAAAATGCCAACCACATGGTTGGCATTTTTATTTATGTTCTATTGTAGACTTTTGGCATAACTTTTCTTATTATCGAAAAGTTCAATAAAAAACATCTACTATTTATAGCAGATGTTATAAATGCAAAATCCTACGCGTTACAATTGGTAATGATGATTTCTTTACCTTTTGTAATGCGGTCGAGCTTTTTAATAAAGAAGCTTTTTTCTTCTTCCTGTCCGCGTCTGGTTGACTCTTTTTTCTGAGCCATGTAATCAATAACCTGATCTACGAGATCGCCTTTTTGTTGCTCGATTTTTGCCATACTTTTTTGGTCTTTTTTTAAGGGCATAAAAATTAAATATTCTTTGGTTTTTGAATTTCGTGGCCAGAGATAAATTTGAAGCCGTCCTTGTCAATGACAGCCAACTTAATTACACCTCCGACCGTCGGGATATTTTCTGTGTACGTTTGAAAATCGACCTCAAGTTTCATCAACAAGGATGCCAAATTAACTGCCTGTTGCAAACTCAATTCTGAGAGTTTAAATAATTCTAATTCATCTTGAATCATTTGTCTAATAGCCTCATCCTTTTGCGTATACTGCATGATGAATTCATCAGTATATTCGTCACAGGGTTTTCCTAAAGATTCGTTAATTCGACGAATAAGTGATGGTAGGCCACTCGTCATAAAATTGATAAGACTGCCATATAAGATCTTCTCAGCAGTTTTGGTTTGTCCGTACGTAACAACCTTTTTGAAATCCGGTTCTGTAGTAACATTGATAAATTCATATCCTTCCTCTACGAGCGCATCCTCAGTTGTTCTTTTAACCCTGGCAACATAGATTTTAGTGGAGTTGTCAGATGCATCGAAGTGTGTGAAAACAAATAGGCATGTGCTAATCTCTTCGTGATTTTGAAGTTGGGTTATTATCTCCTGAGTAACAAAATCGCATAATAAATTTACTTTCTCTTGAATTGGAAGCGCATTGAGTTGCTCTTCTTCGTGCTGCTTTAAAAAATCCCCAACAAGGTCGCTTATGCGTTTGTTATTAATCGCAGCAGCGCCAGTAGTAGTTATTGCTGTGTATTTATCGAAACGAATCAGCTTCTCTTCAAAATCCTTTGTGTGGGATCTTTGATATTGGAAAAGCTCAAAAATATCCTCTTTAGAAAAGTTGATATTATCGTGGCCTTCTCCATCTATTTTGGTTGCTAAAAATCGGTTGAAATCACTTCGATATAAGGTTGGTAGTTCAGATGTGACAAAAGAATCTGCAATAATAGCAACCCCTTTTTTGGCAATTACGGAAGCAATGAATGTCATAAGCAGGTTTTGGGAGCTAGTAGACACATGAATTATAGAATCAACTTGCAGGGGGGGAAGCTGATTTTGTTACATTGTCTTATCTTTTAAGACAAGACTTCGTCTCCCTCAGTCACAGAACTAAGGCTAAGCCGTTGATTTATAGATAGAAACGATCGAAAACAATATTTATGCGAGGTGTCCACATTGTGTGGAAAACTTCTCTTGGATAAGCAAAATAATTAAATTTATGTGATATACAAGTTAAAAACGCATTTTCCTTTGACACTAACTATTCACAAAAATCATATGTAATATGTTCGTGACCCTTTTTCTACAGAATCTGCCTCAATAATTATGGCAGGTGGGGGGGAGGTGTGTGATGACTAGGTGCTTTTTTTCGGCGGCGGAGGGGGCGGCGGCGGCGGAGCCTGATACGTTGGAAGGTTATTGCCTTTGACAGCACCTTCTCTTAATTGTGGTTTGCCAGAAGATGGAACTACTGGTTGGGATGGCTGGCTTTTCTCTTTGCTCATTAGTTGGGTGTGTTAAATGCTTTAAGGAAAAACTTGTCGCACTCTAATTTAGTCATTTTTTCAATATTCCTATTTATTTTTTTGTGTATTTGATTCAGTTCCAAATTCACTTCTCTTTCAGTCTGTTTCAAGTTATGAAACTTTCGCTGCATCTCATAATCGGTAAGGCGTTCACATTCATGATCAAACCATATTTCCTCAAGTTTCAGGTAGAAGTTAAAATAGAAGTCATTCGCTTTATCCAGCTTCTCTATCTGTTTTTCAGAGGGTAAAACATGAGGTTGTATTAGTTTGCCCAAAGAGATTAGGGCAATTATTATGCATGCTATTACAGGCAGTTTATCCCACATTTTCCAACCCATTACACCAGCCGATGAAAATACCGTTATTATAACATTAAAAAAATTTAGCAAACGTCGTTGTTGGGCAACAATCAGGCATATATAGGTTTCATTATGTTTTGCTTGCGTTAACTCATACCAAAGTCTATTTCTCATATGCGGAATCAGTTTATATAAAAAAAATCAGATTTGCCTAATATAATGCAAAATCCAATTACAGAGACCAGTCGATGTGGTTTTCTATAACGTTTTTTAGAGATAGATAAAGAGTGCTATCCACCATAAATAACGTGTTCGACGTAATTGAATATCAAATGGAGGCCTCCCATAAGTTGGCCAGTCAGGTTATGGTTAACGACAACAGTGTTTGTTACTAAAGCTTTATCGTTTTTAACTCTTCCAGAGTTTTATCAGAAATGTCATCTCTGATCTTTATCGGATAGTCTAAAGTATATGTGATCTGAGAACGTCTTCCACCCATGAAAAAGCCGCTTTCGTAAGCGGCTTTGGTGTCGTGCATTCATCCTCAATGCCCATACCCCTGCTTGATGATGTAGTCCACTCCTAATACCCGTTCGATATAGGTAATGATTAAGGTGTTGGCATCGAGTGTCTCGATGGTTGCATCTTGGGTCGTGGTACTGCCTGTCTTGGTATAGATAATCAGTGTTTCATTCTGGGCGAACTTCCACGTGCCGGTTTCAGTGATAAAGGGATCGCTTGCATTGCATTTGGTTGCTCCCTCATTGGCCTCATAGGTGCCGTTTTGCATGAACACGAAATGATCGTCTTTTTCACACGCTCCAAGCTGGTTGTACGAATCAGTCCATGTTGCATCAGAGACTTTCTTGTACTGTTTGCTTGTCATGAGCCAGTCTTTGCTCGTGAGCAGGGTTGTTTTGGTCAGAGCGGCAGGCGTCGGTGTGCCGCCATCGCTTTTGCTGCATCCATAGACCAAGAGTATGGCTGCAAGTGGTAATAGTTGTTTCATATGTAGGTGGTTTAGTATCCTTTTTTGGCTTTCAATTCCTTGATTTGTGTCCGGAGTGCCTCAAACTCTCTCGGATCAAGCTGTATATCAATCTTTTTGAAGGTTGAGGCGTATTGTTGCGCGAGTGCGGTTCCGATGGCGTTGTAGACAGCCACATCGTTATAGAACTCGTTTGTGAGGTTTGTTCCCTCCAGTCGCTTGTTTGCGGTTGAGAGGTTGATATTCTGTACCGGTGGGATGGGGACAGACTTAACCCATATCTTTTGATGCGAGAGCGGCTCGTACGCAATGAGGTTGATCTTGCCGATAAGGGAGGCGGAGCCCGTGTAGCCGTAGTACACCTTGTTTGCTGAATTGGCGGATACGCTAAAAATGTTGCGGTATGTACTCCATGAACCTTCTCGGGCAGTGAACTCGGGTACAATCTCCACTTCAAGGGCTATGTCAGCATCCTTCCGATCTTCAAAGATCATGTCATCAAACGAGTCAAAGGGGCCTTTGATACGATATCCTCGATCAACGAGTAGTTCTTCAATGTCGTTTCCCATGTATTGCCGGAAACTGGCAAACAATTCACTCTGGCCGTTCCTGAACTGTTCGGCATACTTGGGGCGTACCAGGCCGACGAGAAGGTTTGCACTTCCCGGTTGGGAGAGCGTGGACGTTTTGTAGTCGAAGTTGAAGGTTTGCTTCGAAACGGTACTGGCTGATCTCGGAGCGGCGCAGCCGAGAAGCACGAGCAGCATACACAGGGAGCGGATACAATTCATACACAGGTGGGTTTGGTGTATATGAAAGGTATATACATTTTTTCGTTTGTCGTCATACATGATGACAAAATATTTGGCATTTTCAGGGAGTTTTCGGTATGAATAACCTTCGAGACGATGAATTCCTGTTGCGTGTAGGTGGAAGAATCCGAGAACTCCGGGAAAAACGGGGTATGTCGATGGAAGATTTGGGAGCAGAGTGTGGGATTGAGCGCAATACGGTCTTTCGGATTGAGAAAGGGAAGGTTAATACGACCATCTGCACCCTCAATGCGCTGGCGAAAGGGTTGGGGGTATCGGTTAGTGAATTGATGAAAATAATATAATCAATGTTTTTGCCAAATCAAAGCTTTCATAAAAAAATACAAAAACCTTTGAATTTTTAGAGTATTACCCTACCTTGTATGCTGCCTTTTAACCAATAAGTACATATTACATGGAACAGCAACTGTCAGTAGTACATCCTGAAATGTATGAAGTATGGCGCTTCGCAGTTTTCCACTTATTGCTAAATAGCCCTCCGGCTATATAATGCAAGATGGCAGCAAAAATGCCGCCATCTTTAACCGCTCAGCATTGGCTGGAGCAAAAACCTTGTCAAAGGTTTAAATTGTTTCTTTATAAAACAGACCCTGTCATTCACAATCAATTACAACCTTACACAACCTGCTCCAAAAACTGGGGATCACGTTTGCTATTCTATTTATCAAGTGAGATAGCTGTTCGTGAATGGTTGGTTTCAGAATTGTAGTTACTATGGTTTGACACGGGTGATGTGGGCATAAATGGCGAACATACGCCAGGCCCACGACCATTAAGACCGTGGCTACATCCAGTAGTACACGGTTTTTTGTTAGTAGCTGTGTAATCACAAAATGAATTTTGAAGATTCACAATTCCAACATTTTAAATTCAACTAACCAGACTCTAAAGGGTGTTCCATGATTTACTCTTTATTATGTTTTTTGAGAATGCTCAACTATAGGATTGAGCGATCATTAGATTTTGCTACCTATATAGCAATCAGTACATCATTCAGCCTCCTTTTTTTAAGATGAATATAATGGCATCATGTACAAACAAAAGAGTTTATACATGACACACAACATGTCAACAAAATGGGTTAGTTATTTTTTCTGTTTTTTACGAATGTGCTCTTTTGGTAGCAAAAGAGCTCTTCAACAGCCGAGGGTTTCTTTTGTGTCAACGCAATTATTGACAAACCATGCTGAACTTTTTTTGCAGAAAATAGTCATTAAGCAAAACTTAAGTGAAATGCTTCACATAGGATAGATTGGAATATTAAGTTAGTTCAGAAAAAAATAAATACCTACAGTTTAAGCTATTTTAATTAGTTTTTTCTTCTTTATTGAGAATGAGCAATATAGAGTAGTAAAAAAATCGCGCTATGTAATAAACATTATTACAGCCTTTTATTTTACTATCAACGTTCTCACAATCCTTGCTCCTGAAGTGCCATTTGTTTTTTTTCTGTATAAATCAATGGTTTATAGGAGATATTTACTCTTTTCAGACGCTACTTAAATGATTATGTAGGCCTTCCATATACTACACTTCGAGACAGATTCCGGGGGTATTTAATCATCAACTCGATTTGCTGCTTCTCGTATTTCGTCCATTATAGGTACCAGTTTCGATACAACTATATCAGCCGTCATATTTGTGCCATCACTATAGAGGTCGTGGATACGTTGGCAGGTGGGAGGCGCAATATAGTACGTTAAGGTCACATGCTGATCTTCGGTAAAGCGTGCCAGGATACTGCACTCATCGGTACCCATATACAATTCAACTAACCGTCTTATCTTCTCCATGTTGACGGAAATATTCCGAGAGGTTGGGATATAGTCTGCTTCTGAAAAGAGGATTGCTTCACTTCGTTTGTCAATACAGATATGTTCATCACAAATACTGATAATGACATCTTGTGCTTCAGATAGTGCGACATAGGGATAGTCGTGAAGTGAATCGTAGTTGACGAGGAGATAGAGATGGAATATGTGTGAATCCATACACGTCTTTGTATAAAAATATGATTTTAATGAGTACAGATATGTTCAGCAATACGCGCTACTACAGTATTACTTTTTATTGCTTTTTTCTCATCGCCTCCTGCATGATCCTCGATACACTCATACTCTTCTGCATCCGCTCCGCCTCGTTCATAGATTCATACGAAACCGTAACCCGATACCCTTTAATAACGTGCTGTTCTGGAATAGTTGCACTCTGCGGCATCGGAATGTAGTCGCAAACAGTATTCGGGTCGGTAATTATGATGCGCCTCCGTTCTTCTTCGGTACAATGCTGCATGACGTGTTCGCGCAACTGGAGGACGGTCTGCTTGTTTTCGCTACATGCAATGACCGTCGTGAAGCCCGCTGACAGGCATTTTTGTATGTTGTGCAGCTCCCAGGTAGGTTTGGTTGAGACGGAGATTTCAACGGCGATCCGTATGCCGTCTCGTTGAAGCGATACATCAACCTTTCCTGTGCCATTGAGTACCGGTAATTCAATATCTGCTTTGTACCCACGTTCCTCCGCGATCTTCTTAATGTTGTTTTGCCAATAGCGATGTTGCTTTTGTTCAATGCGCCCGATAAGCCGGGCTTTTGTCTGCTCTTCTTGCAATGGAAGAATGGGTGTAACGACAATTGGCGCAATTGGAGCGTGTGGTAGCGGTTCTGCTGAAGGCGGCGTGTTATGCGTTCCGTGTTCTTGTAGTGGTTTGTCAGGCTTAGTGGCATAGGTCTTTCGGGATGCTTCGATAATATGTTCCTGTTCATTGCATACGTGTTCACGCGAGATGGGTTCAACGTGCAGATTGCAGTCGTCCTGCGCTCGTCCGATGCGGACAATCGCTTCTCCGCGTTCGAGGTTCTGTAAGTCGTCCTGCGCGAAGGAGGCAAAACCGGGTGCGAGATTCTTCGCGTCCGCGTCTCCAAGGCGGAAACAAATCCGTGTTCCGGCGTTTGCGATCAGACTACTTGCAATTTCGGCACTTTGCTCTGACACCTGCTTCATGTCCTGATGTGCAACAATAAGTCCTAACCCATATTTTCGTGCGCCTGTGAGTATCGTTGCAAGGGACGGCGTGATGAAGTGATGAAACTCGTCGATGTACAAATAAAAAGGAGTACGATTTTGCTTTGCCGTTGCCTGCCGTGCCATCGCCGCCTGCTGTATTTTAGCAACGATACATGCACCGAGCAGGTATCCGTTTTCTTCTCCGATCAATCCCTGGGCGAGCTTTACCAATACTATCTTTTTAGTGTTCATGAGTTCTTCGATGTTGAAACTTGCCCGCTGTGAAACCATATTGCGGATCAGTTTCGGGCGCAGGAACGCGTCAAGGCGCGTGAGGATTGAGCCGAGCGATCCTCCCTTGAGCAATGGGTATTCATGTCGCCAATAGTACACAACCCCTTCATCCTGTACGGAGTTGAGGAATTGCTCACGATATGGTTTCTCTATGAGGAAGCGACGCAATTCAATGAGGGTGCCACCTTGTGTACTTTCAAGAAATGCGAGTATTGCATTGGCAAGGACGCTATTCATCTGATCGCCCCACGAACTTGCAAACCGACGAAACAATGCCACCAGATCGCTTGCAAGCAATTGTTTTTCCAGTTCAGTATGCGCATGTAATAAATTAAAGCCAACCGGAAAGTCTGCATCAGACGGATCAATGATAAGTACATCATTGATGCGGTGCTTCGGAATGTATGGCAGTATATGGTCTATCAGGTCTCCATGCGGATCAAGCACGGCACAGCCGTTTCCCGCTTCGATATCTTGGCAAATGAGCGAATGGAAGAGTGTTGATTTACCCGTGCCTGTCGCACCGATAATATGGATGTGCTGGCTGCGTATCTCATCGGAAAGATAGACGGGTGTGAGTTGCCCCTGATGATCGTTGATCCCAATGCAGTATGTACCCTCAAGCAAGGGCGGCTGCTTTGTGGTCTTCCCATACTGAAATAATTTGCGAGAACGCACACTTGCGCTTGGAACATGCGCAAGCATTGCCAGTTCGCGAACGTTTAACAGCATACCGAGCCGATGCGACCTGCGGGCGGCAATATCCTGTATGCGCATGTCAAAGTCATAGTCGGTCGAACCGAGTGGTACAAGCGCGTTATACGGGGATGTTGATGCCGATATAAGCGCAGAGGACACCTGATTGAACAATATTCCTGCATGGTCAATGGAAGGGGCTTGTACGCACACACGGATGGTTGCCGCCACGAGTGGCCGTTCGATTTTCTTCTGTGCAAGCGATGGCATATCGGGAGCGTCCTCAAAGAATGATTCTTTCCCGTTTATCGTAACCGAACGCATAATACTCTCGCTCCAGGCGTTTCCGGTACCCGCGAACAGGACTTGCATAATAACCTGTTCTCCTTCGTGCAGCAGGTCAAGAGTTGCACACAATCCAGCATACCAATCATATTCTCCACTGTATGACGCAAGCGGACGCATGAACTCTTGTTGCAGCCCGTAGTCAACGGTATACGTAGGAGAATGTAAAAGCATGAGACTATCGCTTTCCTTCAGAATGGCTTCAGGAAAATATACCCCTATATGTGATCGTATAAGGTCATAGTCTTCCTGTGGACAGACGAGTTGTATGCTTATGCGCTCATGAGTGGCGATCAATTCAAAGGACATCTGGTTGGTAAGTTGAATGAGAGCTGCAAACAGTTGCTCCATCCGTTCGGGCTTCATCGCATTGCCTTGTTTCCATGATATGCCGATAGAACGCATGTCAGTATCTACTGATTGATATGCTTCGATGGGCGGACATTCCGGTGCGTGTATGGTGGGTTTCGGTATGGGTGTGCGAAACACTTCCGCAATGCTGCTTAAGAGCGTATGGCGTACGCCGTCGTCGTGGTATTGCATCGGGGTGCGGTGCATGAAAAACGGATAGTATTCACACTCAAGCTGTATGGGTTCTTGAAATACCAGCCAGCCTCTGCCTCGCATCTCCCATTCGTAGAACTGTTCGATATGTCGATCTTGCCGCCGTTCCATTATGAAAGGATTGTTGGAGTGAGTTCTTCGGGCGAGAGCTTCCGAAGTCCACGCTGTTCGGTCGTATGCGTTATGGCTTGCATGACGGCCTTCTTGATGCTTGCAACGAACATCGCCTCAGCGTCTGTCTCAAAAAACGTCCGTTTCGGAACCACGCCAAACACTTTCCGGAGAAAGTAGTCGCCAAATTCCTCCTCGGTTTCGCGCAGCCAGTACGAGACGAAGAAGTTTTTGCCGAATGGAGCGGCGCAGACGTAGAAGATAAAGTTGTCGTTATATACTTTAAGGTAGTTACGTTTCGCATCAAGCAGGCCGCCAGAATCAAGTGGAACAACAATGGTTTTCACTTTCGGAAACCCCCGATCCTTAATGATCTCGGCAAGGGTCTGGTAAAAGTCGGAAGAGGACATCTGGAAATCCTCGAAATGGTGTGACTGGTGTGAATGAATTGTATCGAGCTGAGTGGCAGGGTTAGGCTTTGTGAGACGACGAATGACAAAAAGCGCGACGACAATCGCAAAGAGCCCCCACAGAAAGGATTTGTTGTCTTTGTAGAAGTAGCTGTCACAAGAGGAAAGAAGGATGCAGCAACTGGCTGCAAGAAGAGTTCGTTTCATTGTAATTAGTTTTGGTATCACTAATTACACATAGAGGACAAAATATACAACGGGAAAAACCCCGTTTTTTAAATGAGGGAATTTGATATTGACAGGAAGCAAAAAACATGCTATTATTCATGTTAAAGTATTGGTAATCAAAGTGTCTTCTCTTGGACTTTTCGATTACCAATACTTTAGTTTATGGAGAACAGAGAAAAAGTTGGGGTAGTCATACCTCACGCACTCGCCTTAATTCTTTTCGTTTTTTCCTTAGATATAGACGATTCCGTAAATAGATCATTCCTACGCTATTGTGCAATAATTTCTGGCGGAGCAGCCATTATTATAGACATGATTCTTTTAATAGAATATGCTTGCCGAAAAAAATAGCGTTATCTTAATAAGCCCTAAAGGGCTTATTTTTTATGAATGACGAATCTCAAAATATTGCATATATAGCAGCTGGGATATTTGCCTTTATTAACGCAATTATTTCTATCTTTTTTTCAAATACGATTGACAAGAACAGCAGGCGTCTTTTACTCAGTATATTCTCTCTTGCTGCATTAGCCTCAACTATTTTGGGATTCTTTTATTTTCTTAGTAAAGAAAAATCTGATAGAGCAAACTTTAGACTTACTATGAGACGATTTGATACCACTATATCCAGTGCTCGACAAGAAATAATAAACTTGGATTCACTAATTAGGAGCGGAGAAGTGCTTATTAAATCTGTTGATTCATCTATAAAGAAAGAAGAACTATTAATCGAAAAACAATCTATATTGTCTGATATAGTAGACAGATCCAGCAATTCTCTAATGCCACTTACGGTAGAGATGACATATAAAATACCAATGGATGCATGGATATTTCAAACTGCGGTTGCTGATGCTATTCGTGAAAAGGAGGCAGTTGAAAAAAATGAGCATATTGAGATAACAGCATGGGCAAAAACGTATTTATATTCCAAAAAAGATAAAAATAAAATTAGAAGTATTACGTTCAATAAAACTGGTGATGTTAAGCGGATATTGCAAAAAGCGAATCCTTTTCCTGTCAAACTCATCGCTCCCTATGAATTGCTAATCTTAAAGGGAAAGGTTGATAGTTTGAGTGCCTCAAACAAAAAGAAAATATCCTTATTACTTAATGAAGACAATATTACCCATTTAATACTTACAATGGATTTCGAAAACGCGTGTATATTCCTTTACGAACGACTTGAAAATGTGTTCAATGTAAAAGAGTATCGGCATAATTTTTCAGCCTTTGGGTTTGCTGAATTAGTTAACAATACAATAGTGAATGTTGAGGATATAAGGTTTCGGGAATGTACTTTAGTTGAACTTACTCTTCGTTCTAATGGTATGAAGCATTTGTATTGTGAACTTCAATTTAACGAGAGAGACAAAAAAGCCTACCGTAAAAA
Organism: Sediminibacterium sp.; assembly: GCA_036405675.1. Taxonomy (GTDB): domain Bacteria; phylum Bacteroidota; class Bacteroidia; order Chitinophagales; family Chitinophagaceae; genus Sediminibacterium. The sequence goes on along the minus strand of DASWXD010000073.1, from coordinate 74,113 downwards.
TATCTGGGCTGGAGATACTTATGGTTTTTTGCCAACTAATTACTATACGCGATTTATTGAGGCCAAGGATCTTAAAAAATAGGTTTGAAGTGTAATCTTTGCTCTGATCACTTTGCATCGGATGTGATTGATTGTATACGATAAATGCGACTATGAAAGAACGTGAAAGCTTCGCAAAATCAATATTATATTCAATTTTATATTAAATAAAAACCCGAATGATTTCGGGTTTTTTCTTACACTGGTTGTCGCTGAATCTGTACTTGGGTTTCTCCAATTACTATGTACTGATAGTCATAGCAATAGTACGTTGTCTGTTCTTGAGAGACATCTACGGATGTGATATACGAAAAATCGAAGCCTGCGATAAGTAATACATCACGCTTCATTGTTTTTGCAGTACGTTTTCCGTTCGTGAGGGTGTAAAGGATATTTCTGTTTTTTCTTAGAAGGTAGTTTACACTGCGTATCAATTTCGTATTTCGCACGGTATTTGTATTATGATATTGATTTTTGCACCTTACCCCGCAAAATTTCTTATCACTTCTGCCATAGAATTTCTTTTCACAAACAATACAACTGCCGGTTAAGCCCAGTTCATTTTCAATTTCATCTTTCATAGTATGTAATTTTTAAAAGAACAATATTGGAGATGGGCAACTATATCCTGCCTTCATCTGCAAATGAATAATAGCCATCGTCAGAAATGATGAGATGATCGGTTGTTACGATCTCAAGAAATGATCCTGCTTGCTTCAATTTTGCGGTAATAAGTTCATCGCACCTGCTTGGTTGGAGATTGCCGCTTGGGTGGTTATGCGCGAGTATCATCGCTGTAGCACATACTTTTACCGCTACACCAAGTATTAATCTCGGATCAGCTACGGTACCGCATATACCGCCACGGGATGCTTCATAAATGCCAATAACTCTATTGGCTCTATTTAGATACATCACTTTAAATTCTTCATACAGGTGCAGTGTTTCAGGATTCCAGTGATTGAGTATGATTTCATACGCTTGACGCGAACTGGTTATACACGGTCGGTCTGAATTTTTAACGGTACGGCTGTATGAGATCGTAATTTCTACCGTTGGGTACTGATTTCTTTTTGTTGTTTCCATAATGGTTGTTTTGATGATTAAATAATAGAATCAAAACCGGCCATGAGAACACAAGAGATCGTTACGGTTCGCCGGACACTGCACTAAATGCTTTTGATGCAACCCCATCAATGAGCAACTTTATGTAGAAATAATACCTGGGGAGATTGATAAAGTCCGTTACCTCAAAGGTGGGGTACATCTCTTCCTTGAAGATGCGGGCATCCTTCGTTCCCAATCGAAAGGCGATCATTGTTCCGACATTGCCTAAAATGGCATTCCGAGTGTCTTCGGTAAGCTGATCGAGGTATTGATGCGTAAGGAACAAGCCTAATTTGTATTTGCGACATTCCGAGAGCATTTGAGCGAATGAAGGGGTAAGGAAGGAATGGGCTTCATCAAGGAAAAGATAGAACGGTCGTCTATTGCTTTCTTCCAGCCGCGCTTTTCTCATTGCGGCCATCTGTATGCTGGTTGTTATCATGCTTCCGAGAAGGGCGCATGCTTGTTCGCCAATCACACCTTTGGAAAGATTCACAATGAGGATTTTTCCGTTATCAACAATATCAGGGATAGAAATGCTTCCTATTCGCTTTCCGACGATCTTCTTTATTACTGCATTGGAACTAAATGTGCCTGCTTTGTTGAGTATCGGCGCAATTGCTGACTGTTGTTGTGACGGCGAGTACTTGTCATAAATACCAACCCAATAGTGAAGGGTGTTCTTGTCGGTTACTTTCTTTAGAATGGCATGGCGAAACGCTTTGTGTGTGAGAAACGGCTCAATGTCTAACAGTGTTGTTCCTGGGTATTCCAGCAATGCAAGGATGCAATGGCGGAGAATAAATGCCAAGTTTACGCCCCAACTATCCATCCAGTTCTTTCGGAAGATTGACACAATTTCAGACGCAAGCAGATGCCTGTCCTGTTCAGTATGATTATGGAGGGGGTTGAAGACGAGTGGTTGCGCCGCACCGGCATCGAGGTATACAAGATCCTTTAGCCGTTCGGTAGGGACGGAAGAGGCTAATTCCTGCGCGGCATCGCCGTGAGGGTCCAAAATAGCAACGCCGTGTCCATTAGCAATATCCTGCTTGGCAATTCGGATGAGAAGATACGTCTTTCCCATGCCGGTACGTCCAATGGAATATATGTGTTGCATCCTATCAACGTCTTTGATCCCAAAGTGTATGTTTTTGTTACGCCAGTTCGTAAATCCGATGTATGTAATCGGCTGTTTATTTTCCATTCACACATACTAAATCGATTAGTGCTTCCTACATAGAATGATAATTAAGCGCCTTATAAACTATTATTTACTCTTTAGTCGGATACTTCATGTTGTAAAAAATAATTAAATTCCTTATATTACTATTGATTCTCCCCCCGAAATCCAATTCCGTTCGCGGTATACTGTAAGGTTGAAGGCATTTCATTTCAATTAGAACAAGCGAAAATGTAAAAGATGTACCAACCTTCAATTTTTATATTTTTTGTCTTTTGTAAATGTCAACTAATACGCCAAAGCTTTAGATATTAGCTTTATTTAAAACATAATCATGGAAGAACTTTGGGTAAAGATTAAAAAAGAACTGGTATCTATTGATAAAGAGGTGTTTACGAATTTATTGGACATTCCGTATGTGCAAGAATATGCGGCCTATCAAAAAGCGATTTCGAGCAACACAATCAAACTTCGTGAATTAAAGGAATTGGCTGAACGAGCGGAAGTTCCTTATCCATTATTGTTCGCACCTTTAGACGTTGTTCAAAAACAAATTGACGACAATGAACAAGAGCTTGAAAAGAAAATGGCGACGAAAGATGAGATCATTTTGAATTTTCGAGGGAGAATGAAAAATGGAGACATAGCATTAATTGTAAAAGATATTGGCAGAAAGCAGATGTTTTTGAAAAATCATGTATTGAAAAAACACGATGAAAACTTATACGTCGGAATAATTAATAAATGGATTTCTGAAGGCGTAAGAACTGATCAGATAGCAACCAAAATTCGCGAATATTTTTTAATTGACCTTTTGGAATTCAGAAAGTATTCTAAAGAAAAGGCCTTGATGTATTTGCGTGACAAAATAGAGTCTAAAAATATATTTATATCGGTTAGTTCGTTTCGATATATGCCACAGGTTATATCACGGGAAATTGCATTAAGTGGATTCGGAGTAAAGGACAAACACTTTCCTTTTATATTTTTAAACACGAGAGAAGGCGACGAAAAACCGCTCATAATTGAATCCGAAGGGCGACAAATATTTACCTTGATTAGCATGTTGGTAAGTATTGGACAAAATATTTTTGTATTGAGTAGTAAAAAAGGGCAAACGAAGGCACAGGAGAATAAAAAAATATATTCATTAGCAGCAGAAGTTCTTATCCCGAATAATGAGCTTAAAGAAGTGCAACTCGAAAATTTAGAAAAACTTAAAGAGAAAGCTCATTTTTTTAAGGTTACACCTCGCATGCTTCTGACTTGCCTGCTGGATGCAAAGCGGATTGAATTGGTAAATTATCAACGGTTTGTATCTACTCTTGATGCTGAGTTGTCAAAAATGGGTAAACAGCAAGGGAGATTAGCAAAGCCGACAACTGGCTATAGAAAATATAATGGCGAGAAGTTTTCCCGCGAAGTTGTGAAAGCGTTTAACGCTGGTAATGTATCAAAAGAAGATTTTAAGAAAATAGTATTTAGGAAGGGTAATGTAAGCGAAGTTCTCTTCAAAGATTACCTTAACACATTCAAGTAATGTTGAAATATTACGTCGTTGATACTAATTTGCTTTTTTCTAAGTTAGACAAACTTGGGAAGAATCGATACGACATCATAATACTTGATGACATCATTTCGGAAATTGCACCATTTCCAGAGAGATACCAAAAGCTTCAAAATGCTGGTGTTCAGATGATTGTCCCCACAAAAAAACACTATGAAAAATTAAAAGAAGTCCTTAAAGTTCATGGCGATAACACGAAATTAATTCGATTGTTTTCAAATGAAGGTGTTGGGGATGTAATGCTGATTGCATATATTCTCGCCGAAAAGGAAAGTCATAGCTCATTGTTTCAAACGGAATTTATTCTCGTGTCTAATGATGCCGAAGCCATCTCAGTCGCGCAGAAGTATGGGATTGAATGTTTAAAAGAGTTGCCTATAAATTCTCCAAATATGTAGTTTTAAACCTAAATTCTTAACGTATGCTTCAAGTAATTGTATTATTCGCTATCTGTTTAATTCTCGTGCCAGGCATAGATGTCTTTGTAATGAGTTCTAAACATAGGCGGCTAATGAAAAAACTACCAATACTGGATGCGGAAGTAGACCAATGGCGTCATTAAGACGATAAGGAGCGGCTCAGTAAGGCAGTTGAGGCGCGAAGTGAAACCTATTCTAAAATATTCGGATATCAACACGACATAATACGTTCAAATTATTTTTAGCTGCAAGCACATGTTCGTTTGCAATAATCGAACTATATAAATTAATAGTTACAATTGGCCGAATGGCAAGTGATCTGTGAATAACAGTCGATATAGGTTTGCGGAATAGGATGTACAAATTTGGTTAGAATGCATTTTTAACACTCTTACAGATTGTGGACACAACAGTTACGCTGTTGGGTATGCGAAAAACCATTGATGATTTATTTGAGCAATTTTTGCAAGAATGGGAGTTTACCCGAAGAGCAAAAAAATCAACCCTCCGCGGTTTTGTTCAAGCAATTAAGTTATTTCGAGACTTGCTCCCAGATGTCACGATTGAAACGCTTACTGTTGCATCAGTGACGCAGTTTTTTAGAGTACTTCAGCAACGTAAACGAAGAGTTGGCAAAGGAATAATAAAAACAGGAGTCAAAAATTCAACGGTGCGAAATTATTGGAGCAAACTCAATACATTTTTTGAGTGGTTGTATGTGCATCATTACCTTTCAGAGAATCCATTTAGATTTATGCGCCTTCCGCCATTGGTTTGGGATGACGTTAAGTTTCTGAAAAAAGAGCAAATAGAGCGCATTTTTAATGTGTTGCACAATCCGGTCAATCCTCGGACTATATTAGCGAAGCGAAATTTAGCAATGTTTTATGTGTTTCTCTTTTGTGGGCTTCGAAAAGAAGAATTATTGCAATTGCAAGTTAGAGATGTTGACCTGGAGAGGAAGATTTTGACGGTACGGGCTGAAACTTCAAAAATTCCTCGTACGCGACAAATTCCATTACATACTACGACCGTGATGTATCTTACAGATTACCTCCGCGAACGTAGACAAAAGCAAACACCATTCCTCTTTGTTTCTAATTCCCGCGATGACAGAATATCGACAAATGGACTAACTGATATTGTTACAGAATTGAAAAAACGCTCTGGCGTTCGTTTCCACCTGCATCAATTACGGCATACGTTTGCGGTTAATTTTTTAAAATCGAGCAATAATGTGGTAAAGCTTAAGCAGCTTTTAGGTCATACGGATATAAAAATGACTTTAGTTTATGTTCGCTGTCTACCGACAAATGAGTTGCGGGCAGATGTGCAACACATGCGTATTGACGAATTTGTATAACAAGAAACTGTGTTTGGGGCTGTTCCGCACCAAAATATTAAAGTATATTTATATTAATACCCTGTTATGGCAAATCTCGGAACTACTGAAAAACAACTATTAGAAACACTTTTCCAAATGTCTGGTGGTGGTGTATTAAACTTTAGCAACCGAATGATGGAGGAGTTTTTTCGTGACGATCTTGGGATTCAAATTTATTCTGAGCAATATAACTATGCCAGTGGTTCTAAAGCAAATCGGATGCGAGGATTTTGGAAGATTGCTCCCGACCCGTTATGTGCGAAAGCACTTATCAAGCTCATTGAATATATCGAAAGTCAGATAGTAATTGGCAACTTGGATAAAAGTTCTTTTTCGCCAGAGATCATTGCGTCTGGAAGACGTATTGCCAATCAACTTCTCGGTGTGAAGCAATCTGCCGCTGCTCCGATTACAGAAGATGAATTTATCAACAAAGCATTTAAAGACGTTGATATAAACAAACTTGGTTTGGATGGCGTTTTAACGAACACTGTAACACAGCGATTGGAAGAAATCCGAAAATGCCTTCATGCAAAATCGCCGTTAGCAGTTATATTCCTTTGTGGGAGCACACTCGAAGGAATATTGCTCGGAATAGCCTTAAAGAATATCGCTGCGTTTAATACAGCTACGGCGAGTCCAAAAGATAAGACACAAAAAGTAAAGAATATACCGGAATGGACACTGAATGATCTCATTAATGTTGCGCGAGAATTAACGCTTATTGGAGAAGATGTAAAGAAGTACAGCCATGCGCTGAGAGACTTTAGAAACTATATCCATCCATACCAACAATCAGCAAGTGGGTTCCATCCGGACGAACATACTGCCAAAATCAGTTGGGCGGTGTTACAAGCAGCAATTAGTCAATTATCAAAATAGTACAAATGAAAAAATACGCACTTGAGATTTATGTGCCGAACAGTACCAGTGATGTTGCGGCTCACTTTGAATCAGATATGCCTTTTTCATCCATTGGAAAGGGGAATATCTTAAACGTTGGGTTCTATACTGGTTATGGTGCGCCCCCGCACACTGCGCTTCGGGTAATTAATATCGAACATATCATTTGGCAGCATCCCGGCGCAGCAGAAGCCAGTCATAAAATATGTGTATTTACAGAGGAGGTACAAGACACACACGAGGTACGGATGGCGGGGTATTCATAATCAGCACATTCTGTGGTAAAATTTGAGTACCTGTTACTTATCAATTTAGCCACCCAAAACACTCAGTTGCCACGCGTGTTCAAGTGATCGGGAAGGTATAAACATACAGCTATCGGGAGCGCGTTTCGGGCAGTCCGTTTATCCGTTTTAGCTTGTCCTGTAACGTTACATTAGGATTTTCCGGAGTAGTTGTTTATACACTATAATTATACACTTACAGAATAGAGATCCTGTGTTGTAGTGCGAACGCGAAATTTCAGTTTTGCGTACTGGCACTGTAGCACTTTTCTCTAAAACAGGGAATCTGGAAAGTGCCGATCACGGTACGCCATCAACGACGAGGATATGGGTTCAACCCAATGGAATTTTCTATTGTCGCGGCACAGTACCTGGAACATCAAGAATATTTTAGAAACCTCGCTCCGGCTTCGCTTCGCTGTATGCGGTCTGAACTTCGGCGGTTTGCCGGGTGGACGGGTATCACGATGATATCTGAGGTTACCACAGAGACTGTACAGACGTTTTTTATGATCGGTCTAACCAAACATGCGTGGAGCGTACGGACGCTTGCGACAAACCGATACACGCTTGCCCCATTCTTTACATGGTGTGTTGCGCGTGGCCACCTCAGCAGCAATCCCATCGACGCTATCCCGCATCCCATTATCCCGAAGAAGATTCCGCCGAAGCTCACAAAGGAACAGGCACTCCGGCTTATTGATGTGTCGTTTACGATGCCGTATCGTCGGGACTTTTTGCGGTATCGCAATCGGGCAATGTTCGCGATGTGTTTATATGCGGGGTTGCGCAAATCTGAATTGCTTGCGGTGCAGATGGAGGACGTCGATATACGGCACATGAATATTGTGGTACGGTGCGGCAAGGGGCGCAAAGATCGGATGATCCCGATGAGTACCACGCTCCGTACAATCCTTCGGGAATACATTACCGAGCGTACCGCGATGAAGGTTACGGTACCACAATTATTCTGCAATGCTACGGGACGGCGACCGCTCCATTACAACTCATTTAATAAGCACATGGTTAAGATTGCGGGGATTGCGCACATACGGTTTACCCTTCATGCGCTTCGACATACGTTCGCGACACTCTTGTTTGAAGCGGGGTGCGATTTGCCGAGCCTATCTTCGATGCTTGGACACGCGCGGATTGACACAACCATGATCTATATAACGACGAGCGTTGAGCATTTACGGGTGCAAATGAGCAAGCATCCCCTGAATTAGCTACTACTTCATTCCATATGTTGATAAAGATTTTATCAAAAAGCGGTGTTTTTGCGCATATCAATCATTCTTACCGAAATGCTTGTTCCTTCCTATGCTTAGTGCATGGAACAAGTTCAACAACTGATTCCAAATAGATTACGGAAACTGCGGTTTCGGTTTGGGTATACGCAAAAGCAGGTTGCATTTCTCATTTCAGTCGGGAATCCTTCAGATATAGCCCGGTGGGAGAATGGTTCAAAGATGCCAAATGCAGCGAATATGCTGAAACTAAGCGCATTATACCGGACAAGCTGCAACGAGCTGTATTATGACGTATTGAACCGTTATAAACAGGACATTACCATGAAAGAGCATGTACTATTTAACGATGCTCAGTAAGGTTTAACAATTCTTGAAATGCGTGTGATACGCTCCCTCCGCAATCTATATATTAGATAGCTTTTTTACAACAGAAATGATGACAGAAGAAGAACGTACACTGGCGCATGAACTTGCACAGGCACTCAATGATCGGCCTTCAATTGGGTATTATCGCAAGTGTGCCAAAACCATTCCGCATGAGGTGTTACGCGATGCGTTATCGCGCACTATGGGAGTGAAGGATGTAGATGTTCGGGCCAGTCGTGCACGAATATTTACGAGTATTATTGAGAATTACGTGTTGGATCAATATGGTAGTACTGGGGATTAGTATTGGTACACGATTAAACGGGATTGCGGTAATTGCGGGAAACGAATTTGAAGCGGCGCAAATGTTTTCAATTTGTGGAAGATGGTCGCCGAAGAAAATTGATGGCTTTTTACGGGTATATAAACGCTATATCCGGCGGCATCGTGTATCTATAGTTGTCATAAAAATACCAAAGCCCTCTCATTTTACCCTTGCGCTTAAGCAACTCATTCGGGCAGTCGATGCCTATGTGAAAAAGCAAGGCTGCTTGATTGAGTACACGACTATTGAACAAATTAAGAAAGCTGAACCATCAATTAAAAACCGTAATGATGTCCGTGAGTTTGTCGTAGCTACATATCCTGAACTGCTTTTGACAAAACATAAGGATATTCAAAACAAACAACCATACTACATGAAATTGTTTGAGGCAACGATTGTGGCGCACATCGAAAATATGCGGAACGGAGTGGATACTACAAACGGCTGAAAAGCCGTTTTTGTTTTTCTACCGTTATACATGTTTGAGAGGGGATATTCGATCGTTGCGTTCGTTACGCGCTCAATTTCCGCAAAATTATCATCCTATCATTTCGTTTTTCTTACAGATACAGTATTAAAAAGTTCATTACAAAACCGTATTTTGTCTCATCCCCCCGTAAACCCTGTCAGCTATGAATGAAAAGAAACAGGTGGGGATATGGATTCGTGTCTCCACCGATATGCAAGTAAAGGACGAGAGTCCTGAACACCACGAAAAACGTGCCCGCTACTATGCGGAATCCCGTAATTGGGAGGTCGTTACCGTGTACCGCCTTGATGCGATAAGCGGAAAAACGGTCATTGCACAGCCAGAAGCGAAACGGATGCTCACGGACATTAGGAGCGGCCGCATTACCGGCCTGATCTTCTCAAAACTTGCCCGTCTCGCCCGTAACACCAAGGAACTGCTTGAGTTTGCAGACATCTTCCGTGAGTACAATGCAGACCTCATTTCGCTTGCTGAAGCAATCGACACCTCAACCCCTGCCGGACGGCTCTTCTTCACGATCATTGCTGCAATGGCACAATGGGAACGGGAGGAAATATCAAGCAGGGTTGCCGCATCCGTTCCGATCAGGGCGCAGCTTGGCAAACCGCTTGGCGGTGCGGCTCCGTTTGGGTATCGGTGGGAAAACAAAGAACTACAGATTGACGAAACGGAAGCTCCGGTTCGTGTACTCATGTTCGAGACCTTCCGCACCGTCAGGCGCATCCAGACAACGGCGAACCTGCTCAACGAGAAAGGGTATCGCACCCGAAACGGCGAGAAGTTCTCGGATAACACGGTAAACAGGCTGCTTCGTGACCCTATGGCAAAGGGAGAACGCCGTGCCAACTACACCAAAAGCCCAGGCAAGGGCAAGCAATGGCAGTACAAACCCGTAGACGAGTGGATCATCATTCCATGCCCTGCGATTGTCTCAGCAGAACTATGGGAGGAATGCAATGCCATCCTCACTGAACAGGAACGCAAACGGGAGAAGACGGGACGCAAAGCAGCAATCCTTCTGTCAGGCTATGTCTTTTGCCACTGCAACAGCAAAATGGGAACCCGCCTGTCGCACCGCAATTACATCTGCCCGACCTGCAAGAACCGGATTGCTGCCGATACCCTCGATCACATCTTCCACGAGCAATTGAAAGGGCGTATAGCCTCGCTTAACCCCGACAAGTACCGCGAGGAGAAAGACCACGAACTTGTTGAGGCGGAGCGGTTGTATACCGTAACGGCAATGGAACGGGACAAACTTGCCAAACGGCGCACAAACCTCGTTTCCATGCGGGCAGATGGCGATCTCGACAAGGCAGCCTTCACTGAGGAATATAAGCCGCTTGAAGCCCGACTTGCTCAACTGGACGACGAATTGCCTGCGCTCGAAGCAGCAATGGCATACGCCCGCATACAGCGGCAATCCGCCGAAACGGTGTTAGACGACGCAAAAACCCTCTACGAACAATGGGGAGACCTGCCCTTTGAACAAAAGCGCGGCATTATCGAAACCATTGTCCGCCACATCAGTATTGGCACCGATACCGTCGAAATTGCCTTTGACTATGCCCCCGCCTTTTCTGGAAATGGCACAGATTATCTACACAACCACATGGATTCATCGAAGCGATCAGCATAAAATTGGCCGGAAAATCGAGGGCCATTTTGGCGCGGGAAATGGTGACCCTCCTTTCTTCCATCGGCTGCCGCATTACTTCCAGCACTGTTCGTTTGAATTCGGGTAGCTCATCCAGAAATAAAACACCATTATGCGCCAGTGAAATTTCGCCGGGCTGTGGCGTGCCACCACCTCCTACCAATGCCACATCAGAAATGGTATGGTGCGGCGAGCGGAAGGGGCGTTTGTTGATGAGGGCACTGTTCTCAGGCAGTTTGCCCGCCACACTATGGATCTTGGTGGTTTCCAGCGCTTCCTGCAAACTCAAAGGAGGAAGGATGGTAGGCAATCGTTTGGCCAGCATGGTTTTTCCGGCACCGGGCGGACCGATCAATATCGCATTATGTCCACCCGCCGCAGCAATTTCCATGGCACGTTTGATATTCTCCTGGCCCTTCACTTCGCTGAAATCAATATCGAAATCATATTGGTTGCTGAAAAATTCCTCGCGGGTATTTACGATCACCGGCTGCAGGCTGGTTTCTTCCTCAAAAAAACGAACCACTTCTGTGAGGTGTTCTACGCCATACACTTCCAGGTTATTTACCATACCCGCTTCCCTTTCGTTGGCTTTTGGTACGATCAGTCCGGTAAATCCTTCTTTACGGGCCTGTATGGCAATGGGCAATGCTCCTTTGATGGGTTGGACGGTTCCATCCAAACTCAACTCGCCCATGATTACATAATTCTTCAGGCGTTCAGGTTGGGCCAGTTGTTCGCTGGCACCCAGTATACCCAGCGCAATGGGTAGATCAAATGCAGAACCGCTTTTGCGGATATCAGCCGGGGCCAGGTTTACCACGATCTTGGTGCGTGGCATGAAATAGTGATTGGTTTTGATGGCGCTTTCGGTTCGTTGCAGACTTTCGCGCACGGCATTATCGGGTAGCCCCACAATGGTATAGTGTTGCCCCATGCTAACATTTACTTCAATGGTGATATTAATGGCTTCTACACCGTATACGGCACTGCCAAAGGTTTTTACCAGCATGAGAGGGTTTTCTTTAGCTGGCAAGATAAGTAGGTTGACTGAGTCGTAATAGCGTATTTATACCTGATTCTCTACGAATTCATACGCTGCACCATCACTGATTTTATTGCCTTAGTTCCATTGAATGGCGAAGTACAGGCAGGGTGTTTGACCGATATTGCTCAGGTTATGTAGCACATTAGAACCCAGTAATACCACATCGGCCGGGTTGGCTTTCTGATGATCGGTGCCAATCTGCATTTCTGCATTACCCTCCAGCATTAAAATGATCTCTTCGTTTTTGTGGGTATGCGGGTCGTGACTTTTTAATCCTTGGTTTAATTGGGTAACATGTATGTCAAAACGGTTGAACATCACGGTCTGCCTGTCGAACAACTGGCGAACACCGCCTTTGTCGTGAGGTTTGAATACCATGTCCTTCCAGTTCATCACAAAAGAAGCACCTGCTTTTTTGCCTCTTGCTGCATGGGGTGATGCAATGGAACGGTAACGCATTTCATAAACTTCTGCTTCTTGATCACTGTTGTTTTCAATCCTTGCTTCATCGCCGGGTAGCACCAAGACTACGGATCCCCGGTCCAGCTGTGTATGCTGGTTATTGAGGTGAACAGTTACCGGACCTTTTTTGACGATGAAAAAAAGTTCATCACCATTAACGTTGGATGGATAACTGATGGTTTTTCCGGGATGGATACTGATGCCTGTTACCTGGTGTTTGGCAAGTATAGCACCTGCGCCGGAGAAAATAGTTCGGGTTGTGCCATTGGCCGTAGACTGAACAGCTGCCTCATTCCAATAAAAAACTTTAGAAGGTAAGGTTTGCGACCAGGCATTTGTGCTGGTAATCAGCAGTAGTAAAGCAGAAAATAGCTTCATAAAGGATCAGTTTTTATGCACGATGGTATTGGGATGAAATTGTTTCCATGAATGCCAGAATTCCTGGTAAGCCTGTACAGGCTGCAGGCGCTGGCCGGCCATGGGGCCGGATAAGCAGGTGCCGTTGGGTTTCCAGATAGAATGTGTTTGCAGGTCTTCTAATTGCCCGGCTATACTGCTTTGGATAAAATTGAAATTCCGGTTGTTCAGTTTTCTGTTTAAAGCATAAAATGTTTTGTAGTTGTCTTCGATGGTGATCAAAAGCGATGCCCCCTGAATGGAATCTTCGATCAGCTTTTGTTTTACCAGTGTATTCCAGTCGTATGCTTTGTCTTGTTTGTTTACACTGATGCCGATTACCCATGATTTGAATTGCCAGGAGGCAGAATCTCTTCGTTCCAGTTTGCCTTTGATGGTTCCTTCATCATACCCTTTCAATTCAGCATACTCTTTTCTGAATAAAGTATCCGGTTGCAAAATCTTTGATTGTGGATAGAGGGCAAGCCAATCGCGAAGGCTCATTTGTGCGGATGGTAATTCCGTTAACTGCTGCCCTTTCAGCTTACCGGATATGGCCTGCCCGGTAGCCTGCTGCCACCAGCTTTTGGTAGTGGCATCTTCCAGCATGGCATTGAAATGATCCATCCCTACTAAACGGAAGGTTTCTTCTTTCCCATTCACAAACGGACTGAATACACGCCCGGTTCTGCAGACCGTGCAATAGGTAACCAGGATAGTTTGTTGCGAAAGCGTATCTTTTATATGATGATGATAACCAATGATATCGATCGGATAGGCTCTTGCCTGATTGTTAATGACTACGCCTAAGATAAGTTTGTCTTTTTGAGTAGTATCTGACGGCGCCGGTACAAATAATTTCTGCTGGGGCTGTTTAAACATTTTATCTGCCAGAAACCGGAAATTAAAGAGATAATAAACAAATCCGTATAACAGGATGATCAGAACCAACAAGGTCTTCTGCCAAACGTGGCCTTTGGATAAAGAGTTCAATAAGGGACCAACAATGATGACAATGCCTACGATGCGTAACCACCAGATATTATTATGCAGAAAATAGGCGACCGGAATGGATTGGGTTTGCTGGCTGCCCGGGAAGGGCATGATAAAATATACTTTGAGGATCTCAATGGCTACGAGAAAGAAAAGGCCAAAGATGAGCCAGACAGACTTTTTCATATGCGGGCAACGGTTGAGCAGTAAGATACTTATAATTTCTCCAACAGGGCCACCACGCCTTCTTTTTTCAGGATCAGGTAACCCAACCTGTCGTTACTGATGCCCTGCTTTAACTGGTAACTGAATACAAGTTGGTCGTCTTCCACTGCCGTTTCAAAATAGTGAAACTGGATATTACCATACTTGCGCAGATCTTCGCCGATTTCGTATAAATGGGTAGAGAGTACAAACAGTGCGTTCTGCATTTTACGCAGCCCTTCGATCACCGTTATACTGCATTTAACGGCATCCTGCTGGTTGGTGCCTTTAAACAGTTCATCAATCAGGATCAGCCAGTTTTTACCATCGCTGATTTTTTCGATGGTATTTTTGATGCGTTGCACTTCATTAAAGAAGAAACTTTCTCCTTTAATGATATTATCTACCACTTGTATATTACTCAGTAGCCCATCGAATAAACTCAACTGCATCTGCTGTGCAGGCACTGCCAGTCCCAGGTGTGCGAGGTAAACAGCAACGCCTACGGCTTTGATAAAAGTGCTTTTGCCGGCCATATTGGCACCGGTGAGAAACAGAAAGTTTCTGTCCTTCGTCAGCTCAATATCATACGAAACCGGTGTCTGCAATAACATGTGGTGCAAACCGCTGGCTTTAATGAAAGGCTCTTTGCTTTCTGTAATTTCCGGAAAATTGTATTGATATTTTTGACAGGCCCGGGCAAGGCTCATATAAGCATCCAGCCGGCTATAGATCTCTACCAGCTCGGCACTCTGGTTTTTGAAATGATCGCGGATAAAACCGCCATAATACAATACCAGCTCCGGGGTAAGTGCTTTTTTATCTTCCTGCATCAATTCCTGCAAGGCCGGTTTGTTCAGCAGCATCTTCATCCGGGTTACCCAGACAGATAATTGACGGCTCAGGATTTGTTCCTGCAATACATCTACAATCTTCTGCATGCCCTGGATGAAGTCAAAGGCATGTTCCACGGTGTATCTGATCAATGAATAGTCTGGGGCATTAAATATTTTATACAGTAAACTATTGACCTTATTCGGGTGCCGGGCAAAAGCGTTCAGTTGCGTTTCATAAAAACGCTCTATCACCATTATATTACCATTGGTTACCGTAATGGGCCATTCTGTGATTACTTTTCCTAACTGCTGAATGGTTTGTTGGGTATCCAGTATGTCTGAGAGGGTATGCAGCGGATGTGCGAGTAAATAACGCAGGTATTCCCGTCCGCCATTGGTCTGCGTATGGTTCAGGTGGTGAAAAACAGATTGCTCCTCTTCACTGTGAAAGATCGAGAGATCGGCGAGGGTGGTTTTGTCTACCTGCATAAGGGGAGTTATTAGTTGGGAGTTAGGAGTCTGGAGTTAGGAGTCTGGAGTCAGAGAATCCTTTAACAACTCCTAACTCCTAACTCTATTGTCTTTCAAACTGCATCCGCATTCCTTGTTGTGATTCATCAAACACCCCGTTTCCATAAACCAGGTGCCCGTTTACAAAGGTATGCGTAACAGATGCCGGGAAATGGAAACCTTCCAGTGGACTCCAGCCGCATTTGTAGAGAATATTTTCTTTGGCTACCGTATTGGGTTGGTTCATGTTTACCAGCACCAGATCGGCATGGTAACCTTCGCGGATATAACCGCGTTCTTTGATCTGGAAACAGGTAGCTACGGCATGACTCATTTTTTCCACTACTTTCTCGATACTGATCTTTCCTTCTTTTACATAATGCAGCATCAGTTGCAGGGAATGTTGTACCAGCGGCAGGCCGGCATGTGCATGTTCATAGTCTTCCTGTTTTTCTGCCCAGGTATGCGGAGCATGATCGGTGGCGATGATATCCAGCCTGTCGTCGAGCAAACCTTCCCACAAAGCTTTGCGGTTATGCGGTGCTTTGATGGCGGGATTACATTTGATCTGGTTACCCAGTGCTGCATAATCATCGCTGGTAAAATGCAGGTGATGCACACACACTTCGGCCGTAATTCTTTTCTCTGCCAACGGGCGCATATTACTGAACAGCTGTAATTCTTTTTCTGTGCTGATATGCAGTATGTGCAGGCGGCTGTCGAATTTCTTGGCATACTGTATGGCACGGAACGAAGATTCAAAACATCCTTCCTCATTACGGATGATGGGATGGTCGGATGGTTCCAGTTTGGCTTTGCGGCTTTTCATTGCCTGCAGATTGGCTTTGATGATGGCTTCATCTTCGCAATGCGTAGCAATCAGCACTTCTGTTCCTGCAAAAATCTTTTCCAGTACCAGTGGATTATCTACCAGCAAATTACCGGTAGAAGAACCCATGAATATTTTCACCCCGCAGATCTCCTGTTTTTTTTCATTGGTTCTGAGTACTTCTTCCAGGTTATCGTTGGAAGTGCCCATGAAAAAAGAGTAGTTGGCCAGCGAGGTATTGCGGGCGATCTCGTATTTATCTTCCAGTAATGCATGGGTAAAAGCGGGTGGATTGGTATTCGGCATTTCCATAAAAGCCGTAACGCCACCGGCAACAGCTGCTTTGGCTTCGGTGTAAATGGTGGCTTTGTGGGTTAGTCCGGGTTCCCGAAAATGTACCTGGTCATCTATCACCCCCGGTAACAGGTACTGACCGGTAGCAATAATCTCGCTACTGTTCTCTTTGAGGCTGATGCTGTCTGCTATCTTTTCGATTCTACCGTTCTTGATCAGCAGGTCTGTGTGCACCTGTTTTCCCTCATTTACGATGCAGGCATCTTTCAGGATATACGTTTTCATAGCTGCAATTTATTAAATAAGGGGAAGAAATCGTGAATTGGCAATGGTGAATTGTCAATCGTGAGTCGTCAATCGTCAATCGTGAGTGGTGAGTGGTGAGTAGGGAGTGTTGGGGGGACAAAATGAGCAGAGTTCAGTACTCACGACTGACTACTGACTACTCACGCCCTCCTCCTCAGTCCTCAAAATGGATTGAAAAAACGATCATGCGCGAGAGGATCTGGTCGAGAGCGCGGGAGTATTTGAGGTTGGGGTCTACCTGGTGAATATTGGTTAACCCATTGCTGATCTTGATCTCAGGCGAGATGGTAACAAAGGGCAGGTAAAAATTGAAACCTACGCCCAGCTCAAAACCAATATCATTTTTTTTGATCTTGATGATATCATCCACATTACGGGCGGTAGAATTACTGGAAAGGTCTGAATCGAATTTGATTCCCCCCAGCAGGTAGGTTCTGAAATTGCCGATCCGGTCGGAGTTGAATTTCAGCTGAAACGGAAAACTGACCAGTGTAGATGGTAGTGTCTGGTTCTGGAAAGCGGCTTCGCCCGGTTTGGTTTTGCTGAGGGTGTAGGCAATGTATTTGGATCCGCCGATAATCAGTTGCGGATTGGCCCGCACCTGCCAGTGATCGCTTAACCGCGCCGTGGCCATCAATCCCATGGCAATACCGCCACTGGATCCGGGTTCAGCAGACATAATGGTATCGTTCTGCAGAAAATAAGGCGATTTGTTGATATGAAGAAAGGAGTAATTATAACCGAGGGTAAGCCCGAAATAATACACCAGATCGTCGTGGTTACGACGATAGATCTCCTTTTGTGCAGACAGATGGGAGGCACAGAGAAGAACAACAATGAATAACAGGATTACTTGCTTCCGCAGTAAATAGTGCATATTCCGAAACTGAGTTTTTTCAAATAAGTTTGGGTAAATCCTGCTTCATTCATGATGTTTATAAAAGTTTGTCCTTCGGGGAAGGCTTGAACACTATCGTTCAGGTATTGGTATGCGTCTTTGTTCTTTGCAAATAATTTGCCGATGGCGGGAGTTACTTTGTTCATGTAAAAATTGAACAAAGCCGATAAAATACCCGCATCTGCTTTCGAAAACTCCAGCACCACCAGTTTACCGCCGGGCCTTAATACACGGTGCATCTCCTGTAACCCTTTTTCGAGGTTCTGGAAATTGCGGACGCCGAAAGCCACGGTGATGGCATCAAAACGATTGTCTTCAAAACGGATCACTTCACTATCGCCTTTCTGCAGTTCTATTTTACCGGATAATCCCAGTTTTTCAATCTTTTTCTTACCCAGGTCCAACATGCCTTCCGAAATATCGATACCCGTTATTTTTTCAGGGTGCAGTATATTCCAGGTAAGGATGGCTACATCTCCGGTTCCGGTGGCCACATCCAGGATCTGTTTGGGTGCCAGACTTTTGAGCTGACTGATCGCTTTTTTACGCCACCACACATCAATACCCACACTCAGAAACCGGTTCATAAAATCATAGCGGTATGCAATGCTGTTAAACATATCCGCCACCTGCTCTTTCTTCTCCTGCTGGCTGTGTTGGTAAGGAACTACCTCATCGTGCGCAAATTTCGCCATAGAGAGCGAAGATATTGAATTTCTGCTGCCTGCACCTTTGTGTTCAGGGGTTTGGGCCTGCCAGCGGGTTAATATTTCGCAAAATTTGACCCGGAAGCCGGTTTCTTTTCCGCTGTAGATGGTTTTGGGGTCATTATCTTCGTAGTTCTATGAGAGCGCGCATTTATAAATCAACCGGTTCCTGGTATGTGGCCAAAGCGGCAGACGGGAAACTGTATAATGCCCGTATCAAAGGAGTTTTCAAGATCGATGAGATCACTTCCACCAACCCCATTGCCGTGGGCGATGAGGTAGAAATGGTGATCGAAGATGTGCAGGAAGAGTCGGCCATGATTGACCGGATCTATGATCGTAAGAACTACGTGGCCCGGGTATCGCCGCATAACAAGCGCCAACATCATATCATTGCCTCCAATCTTGACCAAAGCATCCTGTTTGCCACTTTAAAAGAGCCCAAAACCTCGCAGGGTTTTATGGATCGTTTCCTGATCTCCTGCGAATCCTATCATATCCCCGCCATTATCGTCTTCAACAAAGCGGATCTCTATAAGAAAAAAGAAATGGAGAAGTTTGAGCTGCTGAAAGAGATCTATGAAGCCATTGGCTATAAAGTAGTACTGGCCAGTGTACAAACCGGGCAGGGAGTAAACGAAGTAAAATCTTTATTGAAGGATAAGACCACTTTACTGAGCGGCCATAGCGGTGTGGGTAAATCTACTTTTATCAATGCTGTGTTTCCCCAGTTCAACCTGCGTACACAGGAAGTGAGCGGCTGGAGCGGGAAGGGACTGCATACCACTACTTTTGCGGAGATGTTTGATCTGGATGGTGGCGGCCAGATCATTGATACACCCGGTGTACGTGAATTTGGTCTGGTAGATATTCCCAAACAGGAACTCTCTCATTTTTTTCCAGAAATGCGGGTGCTGATCAACGATTGCCAGTTCAATAACTGTATGCATATCAATGAGCCGGGTTGTGCGGTGAAAGCGGCGGTGAATGCTGGAACCGTTTCGGTAGATAGGTATGCGAGTTATTTAACCATCCTCGATACCATTGAAGAATATTTATATTAAGCCTTTTCAACAGCTGTAATAGCCCAGTAGCTGGTAAGTCTTTTTCTCCGTTCCTCTCCTGATCTCCAGTATAGCTGTTTTAATGAAGTATTCAGCATCTATTTTCCTGACCTCTGTTGATTGAAAGCGGATAGTGTAACCATGTCCCGAAAAAAGCATGGTGGTCTGTTTGCCCTTTGTTTCGGTTTGCATTTTGTGAAAGAACAGGGTTTGTCCGTTGATCTTTAAAATTGTTGTATCATTCAGATTGGTAAAAAGCACCATCTTATGCTGTCGGAAAGCGAGGGTGTCAAATGCATACCGTTCTGCGCAGTCATATTTCAGCTGCCCGGGTATAGCGGCTTGATCAAAATAACCCAGAATAATTTTTTTCGATTCAGGTTGCAGAAAAGAAGGCAGGGGACGGGTAGTGTCTTTCAACTGATCAGAAGATACCGGCATACCCATGTGTAACAGCACCAGCAGCGCAGCGATCCATTTCATAGAAAACAGTTGTTAAATAGTCTATGCTTATTTTGTTCCGGGGGCATCGTTGTGTTCGCTGAACCAGGATGCGTATTTCACATAGTTATTGGCAATCCGGTCTATTTCTCCGTGTACCATGTCCTGCGAAATATCTTTTACTTTTCTGGCAGGCACCCCGGCATAAATGCTGCCGGCTTCCACAACCGTTCCTTCCAGCACTACGGCACCCGCAGCAATAATGGAGTTTTTGTGAACAATGCACCGATCCATGACGATAGCACCCATACCAATCAATACATCATCCTGGATAGTGCAACCATGCACCATGGCGTTATGGCCGATGGATACATTATTACCGATTATGGTAGCATTTTTCTGGTAGGTACAATGGATAATGGCACCATCCTGTACATTTACCTTATTCCCCATTACAATGGAGTTTACATCGCCCCGGATTACGGCATTAAACCATACACTGCAATCTTCGCCCATCACCACATCACCAACAATGGTGGCATTGGGTGCTACAAAACAATTTTCGCCGAACTGAGGATGTTTGCCGAGAACAGGGAGTATCAATGCCATACGGTAGAAGTTTAAGCAGTGCTAAGTTGATGGTTTTGTGAAATGAAGGTAACTTTATTACAAGAATTAAGCAATTACCCTTTTAAAAATCCGTCAGCAGGGCACCCAAATGAATAACAGGCAATTATTTCTCAGTCATATCGCACAAACTTCGCCCGCACCCATCGGTATTGAAATGGTCAAAGCGGAGGGGATCTACTTGTGGGATAAGGAGGGGAAAAAGTATGTGGATTTGATTGCCGGTTTCAGTGTCTGTAACATTGGACACTCTCATCCCAAAGTGGTCAAAGCGGTGCAGGAGCAGGCGGCACAGTATATGCACCTGATCGTGTATGGCGAGTTTATTGAATCGCCGCAGATCGCTTATGCCAAACTGCTGACAGATCTGTTACCGCCCTCACTGAACTGTGTTTACTTCACCAACAGCGGCGCCGAAGCCACCGAGGGGGCTATGAAGCTGGCCAAAAGGGTTACAGGCCGGTCAAAGATCATCGCTTTTAACAAAGCTTACCATGGCAGTACACAAGGTGCATTAAGTGTGATGGGAGATGAGTACTGGCGGAATGCTTTTCGTCCGCTCTTACCGGATGTATATCATTATGACTACAACGATAACGCGGTATTGGATGAAATCGACTCCCGTACTGCTTGCGTGATCGTAGAAACCATACAGGCCGAAAGTGGTATTGCCGCTCCTTCCAAAGAATGGCTGCAGGCCATCCGTCAAAAATGTGATGCGCATTGTGTGTTATTGATCCTGGATGAGATCCAGGCAGGTTTTGGCCGTACGGGTTCGCTCTGGGCTTTTGAACAAATGGGCATTGTGCCGGATATTTTACTGCTGGGCAAGGCCCTGGGTGGGGGCATGCCGCTGGGTGCGTTTATCGCCAGCCAGCGGATGATGCATACCCTGACTTACGATCCTGTACTGGGCCATATCACCACATTTGGGGGGCACCCGGTTTCCTGTGCAGCCGGCAAAGCGGCACTGGAAGTGTTGCTGGATGGAAAGCATATCAAATCGGTAAGTGAAAAAGAAAGAGTACTCCTGAAACAGCTTGTTCATCCCGCCATCATCTCGCGTCAGCACTGTGGTCTGTGGATGTCGCTGCAATTTGCCTCCGAAAAACTGGCGCAGTCAGTAGTGCATCAGTGCGTACAAAATGGATTAATCACCGATTGGTTCGTTTTTGCCCCCGACCGTTTACGTATTGCCCCTCCACTGATCATCACAGAAGCGGAACTAACCGAAGTTTGTGCTACTATCCTCAGAAGTATAGATGAAGTAGTAAGCAATGGGCAGTAAAATCAGCTGCATAAACAAGCCCCGCCCTTAATTTTTAATTGCTAATTTCTAATTCCTAATTAACCTTACACGTATCCATCCTGCAGAACCTGCTATATAATTTTTCATACATAGGAATGATGTTCTTGATATCAAAGCGGCAAGCCTGCTCATAAGCGGCTTCTTTCATTTGTGCCAGTTTGTGTTCATCTTTCAGTAGATCGATGGCATAGCGGCTCATGCCGGCCACGTCTCCCACATCGGCCATGAAACCGGTTTGTCCCTGAATATTAATCTCTGATAAACCACCTGCATTGGTACTGATTACTACCGCTCTGGCTGCCATGGCTTCCAGTGCAGCCAGACCAAAACTTTCATATTCAGAAGGCAATAGAAATACATCACTAACGGCCAGAATATCTTCCATCTGCTCCTGTTTGCCCAGAAAACGGATATCTTCTTCCAGGCCGAGCGAGCGACCCATTTCTTCGGCGGTATGTCTTTCCGGACCATCGCCCACCATCAATAGTTTGGCCGGCATTTCTTTGCGAACGGCGGCAAATACCAGAATCACATCATCGATCCTTTTTACTTTCCGGAAATTGGAAGCATGTATCAGTATTTTCTCGCCTGCCGGCGCAATCACTTTACGGAATGCATCAATCGGTTTTTTATTGAAACGTGCCACATCCACAAAATTGTGGATCACTTCTATTTCTTTGTGAATGGCGAATGATTTGTAGGTTTCGTCTTTCAGGTTCTGTGATACAGCGGTGATGGCATCACTCTCATTGATAGAGAATGTAACCACAGGTTCATAGGTTTTGTCTTTACCAACCAGTGTGATATCGGTTCCATGCAGCGTGGTAATCACCGGCACATTACGCCCGTTTTTGGTTTTTACAATCTGCTTGGCCATATAGGCAGCAGAGGCATGCGGAATGGCATAGTGTACATGCAAGAGGTCAAGATCATGGTTCATGATCACATCCACCATGGTACTGGCCAGGGCCACTTCGTAAGGCGGATAATCGAACAGCGGGTAAGTGGGTACCCTTACTTCGTGGTAAAAAATATTCGCATTAAACACGTTAAGGCGAACCGGTTGCTGGTAAGTGATAAAATGCACTTCGTGTCCTTCATCGGCCAAAGCCTTGCCCAGCTCTGTGGCCAAAACACCACTACCACCAAAAGTGGGGTAACAAACAATGCCTATACGCATACAAAAATAAATTTCAGGATAGCCGCAGGAACTGCTCCCGGCCAGCCAATTGTATTGCAAGTAACCATTTTTTCTCCATAACAGCTTCCCGTTTATCCCTCTTGTTCAAATACCACAAATGGTTAACTTTAGCGTTATGAAAAAACTCTCCATAGCCTTACTCTTCTTACCCCTGGTAAGTATGGCCCAAACGGGCGATGAGGCCACGATCAAACAGCTCTCAGACGAGATATTACGTAACGGTACTGCTTACGACCTGCTTCGCCAGCTGACCAAAGACATTGGCGGAAGGTTATCCGGCTCGCCCCAGTTTGCCAAAGCAGTGCAGTGGGGTAAGGTTACCCTCGAAAAGCAGGGAGCGGATAAAGTGTACCTGCAGGAATGTATGATCCCGCATTGGGTCCGGGGCGGACAGGATCAGGCCAGTCTGATAGAGATCAACAAAAAGAAAGCCAACCGTAAACTGGATGTACTGGCACTGGGCAATTCGCTCGGCAGTGGCACTGTTACAGGTGAATTACTGGCAGTTGCCAATTTTGATGAGCTGGAAAAAAGAAAAGACGAGGTAAAAGGAAAGATCGTTTACTATAATAACGGATTTAACTCCACCAACGTGAAACCCTTTGTTTCTTATGGCGAAGCAGGTATTTACCGTCGCTGGGGTGCCAGTCGGGCCGCTAAATATGGGGCGGTGGGGGTGATGATCCGTTCATTAACCGAATCTACGGCCAATGATCCGCATACAGGTGGTATGGCCTATATCGATTCTTTTCCCAAGATTCCGGCTATTGCTGTTGGACCTAGGGATGCGGATGAAGTATGGGCGATGAGTAAAGCTGGTTCTATGAAAATGTCCATGACCACTAACGGACATTTTCTGCCGGATACCATCGGTCATAATGTGATTGGGGAGTTGACGGGAACAGAATTTCCTGACCAGATCATTACGGTTGGCGGACATCTGGATAGCTGGGATGTGAATGAAGGAGCACACGATGACGGTACCGGTGTAGTTCATACCATAGAAGTGATGCGTGCGATGAAGGCGATCGGCTATAAACCCAAACATACGATCCGCTTTGTTTTATTTGCCAATGAAGAAAACGGGTTACGCGGCGGAAGCAAATATGCCGCCGAGGCAAAAGCCAAAGGCGAAAAACATGTGTTTGCACTCGAAAGTGATGCCGGTGGTTTTACTCCCAGAGGGTTCTCTATACAGGCAAGCCAGGAACAAATGGCCAAATTACGTAGCTGGATCCCCCTGCTTTCTCCTTATGGATCTTTCGAAATTACGGCAGATGGCGGCGGCGCGGATATTGGTCCGTTGAACCGGACATTCGGTATACCGGTAGGAGAACTGCTTCCTGATCCGCAGCGTTATTTCGATATACACCATGCCCGCAGCGATGTATTCGAAAATGTAAATAAGCGTGAATTACTGCTGGGAGCCGTTAACATGGCGGGATTGATCTACCTTGTAGACAAATACGGTTTATAATGAGAAAGATCCTTTGGTCTGTCAGTGCTATCGTACTGGTGATATTGATCATCTTCTGTTACTGGCGGTTTTATTTTGTGCTGGCAGAAGGTACGCAGGCGGGTACGTTGAATATCTTCCAGAAAAAAGGAATCCTTTTCAAAACCTATGAAGGCAAGATTATCCTGAGCGGCTTTAAAGCCAATGTACAGAGCAATGAATTCTCGTTCAGTGTAACCAAAGAAAATGTAGCACAGCAATTACTCCAGGTTTCCGGTAGGGAAGTAAATGTGCATTACCACCAGTATTTCGGCTCCCTGCCCTGGCGGGGCATGCAGAAATTTATTGTTGACAGTATTTATGAAGTGAGGGGATTGCCTGGTGAATCAGTTGTGAAACCGAAGTAGTGAGTAGTGAGTAGTCAGTATTTTACTTCCTACTGACTACTCACTACTCACATTCACGCCTGCAATAAAAATATCGCCAACCTTTTATGAATATCCGGTACCTGTTGCTTCCACTGCTTTACAGAACGGGTGCGGATGGTTTCGGATGGAGCGGTAATATCAACAGCGATGCATAAACGCGTTTCTTCGCGGCAGCTATCGAGAATATCTTTGATGAGGGGATTGTTCCGGTAAGGCGTTTCAATAAATAACTGGGTACAGTTCCTTTTCTGCGAATCAGCTTCCAGTTCCCGTATTTTCTTTTTTCTCTCCAGCGAATCTATCGGCAGGTATCCATGAAACTGAAAACACTGTCCATTCATACCACTGGCCATTAATGCCAGCAGGATGGAACTGGGCCCTACCAGGGGCTTTACCATTGCGCCGGCCTGCTGCGCAGCTTCTACCAATACCTGTCCGGGATCGGCCACACCCGGGCAACCCGCTTCACTGATGACCCCGATATGTTTACCAGCTTTCAATGCCTGTAAAAACTGCGTTTTAACGGCATCTTCCGCTTTGTGAATAGCAAACCATTGGTAATCGTCGATCACCATTTCGCGCCAGAGTTTTTTTAAAAAGCGGCGGGCTGTTTTTTCGTTCTCCACAAAAAAAACGGAACAATCTTTCACGGCATCCAACAGATAGGCAGGAATGGTTTCCAGTGCGTCTTCATATAATACAGTGGGGATCAGATATACTTTGCCGGAACTCATAATGTCTGCTTCAAGTTTACAGGTATTTATTTCTCCGCCTGCTTTAAAGGATAGATGCTTAAGGTAGCGGCAATCACAGAATAAGCCGGTGCCAATACCCAGCCCACAATGGGTACCAGGTGCATCATGTAAAAAATCAGTCCGTTGCCCACGGCCAGTCCTTTGTGGTTGCCTATAAAGAAAATACTCTCTGCTGGTGTACGTTTATGCCTTTCCATACTGTAATCCAGCATAGAAAAACCATAATAATAACATTCTACCAGTACAGCAAGTATGGGCGTTAACCAGCCGATCAGCGGAATCAGGCTCAGCAGTAAAATGGATAAGGTATACACCGTTTGCCAGAGACTGTTCCTCGCAGCAATCACAATCCCCCTTTTAATATCTTTCAATAGTTGTGTAAAGCTGAAAGGGAAATCCTTGCCCTCTATAATTGCTTCTGTTTTCTCACTCAGGTAAGCGAAAAGAGGAGAACCCACAATCAGAAAAACATATTTGAAGAGAGAAAAATAGAATAACATCAGGATAAGCCATAGGAGCAGGTTACCCATGATAAAAAGAAACCCCAGAAAACTGCTGTTTAATCTGTTTAACCAGCTGGCAAGACCGGTACGGTAACTCATCCACTCAAAGAATTCACTGGAAGTGGCACTGAAGAAGTACATGCCAATGGCAAACAGGGCAGCATAGATAATACCGGGGATCAGGATCCATTTCCACAGTTTATGCTGCTGTATGAACCGGTGAGCCCGGAAAAATGCCTGAATACCAATGATCATTTCTTTCAGCAAAGTGGATAGGTTTAGGGTGGTAAAGTTAACACAATCCTTAGTTTTATGGGTATGAATGCTATAACGTCCGGGCACTATGATAAATTGCCTTTGTCATTCTACCGGCAGAAAAATGTTTGTACGGTGGCCAAAGCCTTACTGGGTAAGGTATTGGTTACCGCTATGGATGGAAAAATCACAGCCGGACGTATTGTAGAAACCGAAGCGTATAATGGGATTGTTGATAAAGCCTCACATGCATGGAATGGACGCCGTACAGACCGCACAGAGATCATGTATGCACCGGGTGGTGTATCATATGTATATCTGTGTTATGGGATCCATCATTTATTCAATGTGGTTACCAACGAGGCAGACATACCCCATGCGGTGCTGATCAGGGCGCTGGAACCTTTGGCGGGAGTAGAATATATGTTAGAACGTACCCGGAAAATGAAACTTGATTTTTCTTTAACCCGTGGCCCGGGAAATCTGACCAAAGCCATGGGTATCCGAACCCGGCATAGCGGTGTTAGTCTGCAGGAAGAGGAACTGTTTATTACCGCTGATGCATTTACACTGAAGCCATCGCAGGTATTGGCAACACCGAGAATTGGTGTAGATTATGCGGGTGAAGATGCAGCTTTGCCATACCGGTTTGTTATAAAAGACAGTAACTGGGTTAGTGGTAAACGTTCCTGAAACGGCAACGATTTTTAATTGTATAAATGTAAATTCTATGATAAAGTATTGTTGTATCTGTGTGGTAGCAATAGTGCTGGCAACTGTTTCTTTTGCACAAGCGCCGGGTAAACTGATCCGGTTCAGCTCGGCTCATGCCATGTTTCCGGATACGGCCCGGGCCAATGGTCATACCTATAATGGCAAACACTATGATGCAGCCACCCATTACAGTGATAGCAGTATTCTCGTGTATATACCCACTCATTTTTCGCCAAAGAAAATAACCAACCTGATTTTCTGGTTTCATGGCTGGGGTAATAATATTGACTCTGCATTAAAACAGTATGATGTGCTGGAACAACTGGAGGCTTCTGGTAGAAATGCCATTTTTATTTTTCCGGAAGGGCCTAAAAATGCGCCGGACAGTTATGGTGGTAAACTGGAACAGCCAGCCGTGTTTCAGGCTTTGGTAAAAGAAGTGGAAGAGAAACTGAAAGAGAGCAGGATCATTGCAACGAAGAAAGCATTCAATATCGATCGTTATTCGATTACATTGGCCGGGCATAGCGGGGCTTACCGGGTTATCAGCCGCATCCTCAATCAGTCGCCCGTACAGGAAGTGATCCTTTTTGACGCGATGTATGGTGGCAACGAGCAATACCTCCAGTGGCTATCGGTTCCGGAACATCGGTTTATCCATATTTATACAAAAGATGGGGGCACTTTTGATAACAGTCAGCTGATTATGCGTACACTGACAGATTCGCTGCACATGCCTTTTTTCTCAGGTGATGAAGAAAATGTGGGTGATGCCGAGTTAAAGAAATATGATAAACTCTTTATTTACAGCAGTAAAAAACACAATGAAGTGATTACCCATAACCGGAACTGGGAAAGATTTTTGCGGCATATACCTGCTAAAAAATAGTATAAATACGCTACCACAGGCCAATCATTTCTGCTAGCTTAACGCATTAAATCTGTTATATGCGTAAAGCAACCCAGACTTACCCCGCTGAAGTAGTAGAACGGATCTTTTATGTAAGAGCGCAGAAGATCATGTTTGATTTTGACCTTGCACAGATGTATGGCGTTGAAACCAGGGTATTAAAACAAGCAGTAAAACGAAACCTGGATCGGTTTCCGAAAGATTTTATGTTTCTGCTTAATCAGGCCGAAATCAAAAACATGGTATCACAAAATGTGATACCATCCCGCAGTATATTGGGTGGGGCAAAACCGATGGCTTTTACCGAACAGGGTGTATCGATGCTTTCTACTGTTTTACAGAGTAAAAGAGCCATTAAAGTGAATATTACCATCATACGTGCATTTGTACAAATGCGTCAATTGATTGAGGGTAATAAAGAACTGGCAAGAAAGATCGGAGAACTTGAAAAAAAATATGATGGGTAGTTTACAATGGTATTTGATGCTATCAAAACATTGATACATCAAAAACAGCAACCCCGCGAACAGATTGGGTTTCTGAAAGATAAATTATGAAAAAGGGGTATCACAATCTGTGATACCCCTTTTTCATAATCATACTGAAATCAGCGAAATCAGTGATCAGAATTTAGGGCAATTTATTGGCCTGTCAGTTGAGGGTCTGTGTATATAAATCAGCGATAATTCAATCCCACCCCTGTTCTGCGAAGCGGTTTTTAAAGAAGAGGAATTATAATCATAAGTAAGTCCTAAACGGAAATCGTCAAATTCCAGACCCAGATACGGAATAATGGCATCGTTCAAGCGAAGCCAGCTTCCGAAATAGAAACTGGTAGGTTTGGGCGCATCGGGTGTGGCAGTTAACTGAATGGCACCACCCAGCATGGTAGTAGAGGCTCCTCCCTGAAACATTTGCTGTGCACTGACATGTAAAGTAGTGGTTTCTCCTATCGGGAAATATCCCCCTCCATGAAAAGTGGTTCTGGGATTCAGCACATACTGTGCACCCGTAAAGCTTTGTTTGGGCCGGTTAATATGGTACATACTTACCCCGAAATAAAAATTATTACGGTCTGAGGTACTCCCGTTATACAATACCCCTGCATTCACATCTATGTAACTTGATTTTAGCGTAGCTCCATTGAATACCTCCGAAGAAACACCGGTAAACCCTGAACTGGTAAGCTGGTCCTCAAATTTGAGGTCAGCGGTATTAATGAGCATATTGGCATAGGTAACCTGAAAACCAGCACCCAGCGAATGAATGCCTTCCTCATCCAGTCCTTTATGATAGGCAGTTGATAAGGCGGCATAATTAAATTTTACTGCTCCGTTGGCACTGTTATCATTATAGCCTACCACCCCCAATCCCCAGGTATCATTACTGGCGATCTTATTCTGCATAATATGAAAATCTGCAGATACGGTAGCGGTAGTAAATGCATTATTAATTGTTGGCCACTGGTTACGGTAATTACCGGCCACTCTGTAGGAACCAAAAAATTTGCCGGTATGAGCCGGATTCAGGGTAAGTGGAGAACTGAAGAACTGCGAGAAATGCGGATCCTGTGCCGAGACATTGCCCAGCAAAAAGCAGAAACAGCTAAAAAGAAAACATGTACGTATACCCATCACAGCGCATCGAATTTAACGAATCGGTTGATTTGGCGGGGATTTTATCAGCAATATTATAGCTGTGTTAACGATTTGTTGGCAGAATCTAACACAGCATAGAGGTCAGGATTGCTTTTTAGTACCAAAAGCGAGGTCGCCGGCATCACCCAACCCCGGTACAATATAACCTTTGGCTGTTAATTCATCATCAATATCCCCACACCAGATCATGATATCATCCCCGCATTCCCGCTGGATATATTCAATACCCATGGTGCAGGCAATGGCTACCACTACATGAATTTCTTTTGGAGTACCCTCATCCTTCATGTACTGTATGGTTTTTACAATAGAAGCACCGGTAGCCAGCATCGGGTCGCAGATGATAATGGTACGGTTATCCAGCAAAGGGCAACTCATATATTCCAGACTGATCTCAAAACTACCATCGCGGTGGTGTTTGCGGTATGCTGAAATAAAGGCATTGTCTGCTTTGTCAAAATAGTTCAGCATCCCGTTATGCATCGGCAAACCTGCCCGTAAAATAGTAGCCAATACAGGTTGCGCTTCCAGCACTTTGCTATCGTGTGTGCCTAATGGAGTAGGAATTTCAACAGTTTTGTAAGCCAGCTTTTTACTGATTTCATAAGCAGCCACTTCGCCAATACGTTCCAGGTTTCGGCGGAAACGCATACGGTCTCCCTGTATAGTAACATCTCTGAGTTCAGAAACCCAGTTACTTACGAGACTATGTTGATCGCTTAAATTAACTATCATGGTACCAGGGAATTACGGGGTAATTGATGCCCCAAAACTAAATTCTATCAGCGGGAATGGGAAATTTAAGTTTTCGGCCCAACCAGCCGGTTTTTCTTAACAATCCGGTGCGGGATTTATTGATTATTTTGATGGCTGAAAATGATACCGATGAAACGAGTTTTACTGGCATTTGCCCTGCTGATTTTTCTTTTTTCCTGCAAAGACGCCAAAAAAGAGAAAAAATTTGATGCCGAATCTTACGAAAAAGTAAAAGAAACACTGGCCGAAAAGGAGAAAAATAACCCTGCCCGCTTTCTGGTGGTGAATAACCGCGACCGGAAAAACCTGATTGGCCAGACAGTGGTCATTGGCACACTCACCAACCAGGCTACCGTTTGCTGGTACAAAGATGTGGAACTGAAACTCACTTTCTTCAGCAAAACCGGTGTAAAGCTGGATGAAGGGCTGGAAACCGTTTACGAAAATATCGGCCCCGGTAAAACCATCAAATTCAAAACCCGCTATTTTGCACCCAAGGGTACGGATAGTGTTGCTGTATTGGTTACCAAAGCTGTTGGTGATATTTCTATGGCCAAATAAAGATGGCTTTATTCTACGAACGAAAAGGTATCGCCATCAAATAAACCCTTATCACTCAGTTTCAGATGTGGAATCACCAATAAAGCCATAAAACTAAGTGTCATAAAAGGAGCACCCAGCGAAGATCCCAATGATTTTGCTATGGCATCTATTTCAGTATAAGCAGCGGCTACCTGGTAACCATCGTTGACACTCATTAATCCGGCTACCGGCAAACCCAATACCTTTTCCTGACTGCTGTTCACGCAACTTACACCGCCACGTTCTGCAATCACCAGGTTAATTGCTTTGGCCAGGCTTTCATCATCTACCCCTACTGCCACAATATTATGGCTGTCGTGCGCCACGGACGAAGCAATAGCCCCTTCTGTAAATCCAAAATTCCTGATAAAACATTTGGCTACAGGAGCTGTATGATACCGGTTGATGACCACCATTTTTAAAATATCGTTGCCCGTATCGCTTACCCACGCACCGTTACTTTCTTTACCCGGTAGTTCCAGTCGGTTGGTAATGAGTTGTCCATCCAGTGCTTCCATCACCGGAATATTTCCATTGGTTGATGGATAGGTTGCCTTCGAAATCACCAACTGTTCTGCTGTTACCGGCAAACAATCGAACTGATTGATGGGGGTGCATGGTACAGAACGGATAAAAGACTCTCCGTTCTCCGCTACCAGTTCGCCATCGATATAGGTTTGTTTGATCTTGAAATGCACCAGGTCTTCTGCCACAATAAAATCTGCCGGATCGCCCACTCTCAACAAACCGATATCCAGTTTGTAATGCAGCACCGGGTTTACACAGGCGGCTCGGACTACATTAAAAATGTCATGTCCTTTGGCAATGGCCCGGGCACATAGCTGGTTCAGGTGGTCGTCTACCAGACTGTCGGGGTGTTTATCATCGCTGCAGAACATGATCATATTGGGGTGATCTTCCAGCAATTCTATCAGCGCTTCAAAATTTTTCGCAGCACTACCTTCCCGTATCAGGATCTGCATACCATGCGAAAGTTTATCAACCGCTTCTTCTTTCGTAAAACATTCATGGTCAGTAGAAATACCGGCTTCAATATATTCTTTGGCCTGTTCTCCTCTTAATCCGGGCGCATGACCATCTACCGGTTTACCGACTGCATGGGCAGCTGCGATCTTTTTCATCACTTCCGGGTCTTTGTATAAAACACCGGGGAAGTTCATCATCTCACTCAGGTATTTGATCTCGTCTCTGGCCAGTAGTGTTTTTACATCGTCGCTATTCAATGCTGCGCCGGCTGTTTCAAAAATGGTGGCCGGTACACAGCTGGGCGCACCAAAATTGAATTTGAAAGGAACCTGTTTGCCATTATCGATCATGAATGCAACACCCTCCATCCCACATACATTGGCGATCTCGTGTGGGTCACTCACTGTACCCACCGATCCGTGCACCACGGCCAGCCTGGCAAATTCGCTGGGGATGAGCATACTGCTTTCGATGTGTACATGACTATCTACAAATCCCGGTAAGAGGAATGTACCGACTGTCAATCGCTCTTCGCCGATTGGGGTAATGGAACTGATCCGTCCGTTCTCTACTTTTATCTCTGCCGGATAGATGGCTTTTTTCCATACATCTACCAGTTTACCTGTAACCGTGAATGAACTTTTCTGCATAACTGGGGGTTATCTTAAATGAAATATAAAATCTGAAGCAACTGTTCCTTCACCGGTTTCAGCCGGTATCTTTAGAAACGCTAAACAAAATTACTATATGAAAAAATTATTCGCCGGTTTGTTTTTGATGATGCTGGCCTTACAGTTGCAGGCACAAACCGTAGAAGAAGTACTCGGAAAATATGTGGAAGCCGCAGGAGGCCGCGAAAAACTGGAAGCCATCCGTTACCTGGAAGTACTGAGTAACGTGAAAATGGGTGTGATGGGCCAGAACATTGAACTACCGCTGACACTGGTACGCGAAAAGGGAAAACTATTTCGTCGCCAGGTAGGAGGTGTGATGGGCATGGGTGATAGTTTTACGATGGTTACGGATACCTCGGGTGTGATCTATGTACCCGCCATGCGTGGCTTTGGTGGCAGGGGAGGTGGCGGTTTTGATGGAATGCCACAAGGCAATGAACCCACCATTACCCGGATGCAACCCGCAGAAGTAACTGCCCAGCAATACGAACTGGATTGTGCCGGCGCTTTTGGCGAACTGGTGAACTATGCTGCCAAAGGACATACAGCCGAATTACAGGGAACAGAAAAAGTAAACAAAATACCCTGCTACAAAGTAAAAATGACCCTGAAAACAGGTCAAATAGTAACCTACTTTATTGATGTGCAAACCTCGTTGGTTAAAAAGGTAGAAGCCACTGGCGATATGGCCCTGAACCTGACGGGTTTTGGTCCGATGATGAAAGCCTTCGGCAGCCGTATCGGAAAAGATACCAAAGCAACCCTGCTGGTAAAAGAGTACAAGGAGTTCAAAGGCATCCAGTATCCCGTTAAAACCCTGCTCAGTTTTGGCCCGGTAGAAACAGAAGTAGAAAACCTGACAGTGAATATTAATGAAGGATTGGAAGAGAAGTGGTACCATGTAAAATAGAATAGCCCGGTCAGTTACCTAAGCTTGCCTTTGTGGATTTGTGTGAGATTTACGCACTGAGCCACAAAGGCATTTTACATTTCTGAAACCGATTTTTTTGTCAGGGAATAGTAAAGTAACTTACCTGTCCAATTTTACTGTATATGAGAAAATCAATCTTGCTGGTACAGGCAGTTTTATTACTGTCTCTCCCCCTCTTTTCCCAGAAAAAAGACAAAACAAAAACTACCATCCCCGTTGCCGTGAAACAGGATAATACCGATTCTGTTCTGTTCTCCAGACAACGTTACCGTTTGGTAGGTCCTTTCCGTGGCGGACGCAGTGGTGCCGTTGCCGGGAGTTACAAAAACAGGAACACTTTCTACTTTGGTAATACCGGTGGTGGTGTATGGAAAACCAATGATGGTGGCAGCAACTGGAAAAATATCACAGACAAATATTTTGGCGGAACCATTGGTGCCGTAGCCGTAGCCCCCAGCGATGAAACGGTGATATATGTAGGCGAAGGTGAGAACACCATGCGTGGCAATGTGGCCGAAGGGTTAGGTGGTATCTGGCGCAGCGATGATGGTGGTAAAAACTGGCGTAACCTGGGGCTGAAGGATGGCCGTCATATCATCCGCATTGTGGTGCATCCCAAAGATCCCAATACGGTTTGGGTGGCGGTGATGGGACAC
Source organism: Sediminibacterium sp. (assembly GCA_036405675.1). GTDB lineage: Bacteria > Bacteroidota > Bacteroidia > Chitinophagales > Chitinophagaceae > Sediminibacterium. Next base: position 39,746 of record DASWXD010000073.1, on the reverse strand, counting down.
CTGTTCGGACCCAATGAAGAACGCGGTGTATTCAAAACCACAGATGGTGGAAAAACCTGGAAGAAAACATTATTCGTGAATAACCAGACCGGCTGTTCAGACCTGGTGATGGAACCCGGAAATCCCTCTGTGTTTTATGCCGGTATGTGGCGTGTGATACGTACCCCGCACAGCATGGAAAGTGGTGGAGAAGGCAGCGGTTTGTATAAAAGCGTGGATGGTGGAGAAACCTGGACCAGTATGGCATCTAAAAAAGGATTACCCAAAGGCACCTGGGGTATTGTGGGTGTAGCGGTGGCACCCTCCAACACAGATAAAATTTATACGATCATTGAAAACGCCAATGGCGGTCTGTTCATGAGTGCCGATGCAGGCGAAAGCTGGACATTGACCAGCAGTGATAACAATATTCGCCAGCGTGCCTGGTATTACAGCAAAGTATTTGTAGATCCTAAAAACGAGAACCTGGTTTATTGCCCCAATGTAGAGTTCATGCGCAGCCGTGATGGAGGCCGAACCTTCCAGAGTGTGAATACACCGCACGGCGATCACCATGATCTGTGGATTGATCCGGAAGATGGTAACCGCATGATCGTGGCAGACGATGGTGGTGCACAGGTAAGTTTTGATGGCTCCAATAACTGGAGCACCATGAATAACCAGCCTACGGCTCAGTTCTATCGTGTGTCTACCGATAATTCATTTCCTTATCGTATACTGGGTGCACAACAGGATAACTCTACGGTTCGCATCAAGAGCCGTACTTCCGGTGCAGGCATCACAGAAAGAGACTGGGATGTTACTGCGGGTGCAGAAAGTGGTTATGTACAGGCCGATCCCACCAATCCGGATATTGTATATGGTGGTAACTATGGAGGTTATTTGTCCAGGCTGGATCACAGAACAGGCGAAAACCGTGCGATCAATGTATGGCCCGACAATCCCATGGGCGCCGGTGCCGATGTGCTGAAATACCGCTTTCAATGGAACTTTCCCTTCTTCTTTTCTCCGCATAATCCCAAACGCTTGTATGCAGGCGGTAACCATTTATTTGTAACAGAGAATGAAGGCCAGAGCTGGGAAACCATCAGTCCAGATCTGACTACGAACGATAAATCCCGCCAGGCTTCCAGTGGCGGACCCATTACCAAAGACAATACTTCGGTTGAATACTACTGTACCATTTTTACCGCAGCAGAATCTGTACTGGAGAAAGATCTCTTATGGACCGGCAGCGACGATGGCCTGGTACATGTAAGTAAAGACGGCGGTAAAAACTGGGAAAATGTAACCCCGCCCGAAGCAGGTAAATGGATGATGTGGAACTGTATTGAAACAGATCCTTTCCAGAAAGGCACAGCCTATTTTGTAGGAACCAAATACAAGCTGGATGATTTTGCGCCATATATTTTTAAAACAGAAGACTACGGTAAAACATGGAAAAAGATTACGAACGGAATTGATAACATGCATTTTACCAGGGCTATGCGTGCCGATAAAAAACGTCCGGGACTGTTGTATGCCGGAACTGAATATGGCATGTACATCAGTTACGATGATGGCGCCAACTGGAAAAAATTCCAGCTCAATCTGCCCATCGTTCCGATCACAGATCTTACCATCAAAGAAAATGACCTGATCGTTGCCACACAAGGCCGCTCTTTCTGGGTATTGGATGATCTGACAGCGGTACAGCAGAAAGACGCAGAACTGCTGAACAAAAACCTACACGTGTTTGCTGCCAATGATGCGTACCGTACAGAAGGTGGTGGCAGAAGGGGCCGTGGCCAGGCAGGTATGCCGCAGAATATGGGTGAGAACCCGGCTGCAGGTGTTGTGTTCAATTACTACCTGAAAAATGTAACGGATTCTTCCAAACTGTTTATTACTGTATTCGATAAACAGAATAAGCCCATCAAAACTTTCAGCAAAACTGCCAAAGAGAATACAGATAAGATCGATTACAACAGTGGCATGAACCAGTTTGTATGGGATATGAATTATCCGCCTGCTGAAACGGTAGAAGGACTGATCTTATGGAATGGACGGATCAGTACTGTAAAAGCCGCCCCCGGTACCTACAAAGCCCGCTTTACTTTTGGCAAAGATTCAGTAGAGATCCCTTTTGTGATTAAAGCGGATCCGAATTACAAAATGACGGAAGCTGATTACGATGCACAGGTAGGATTCCTGTTGCAGGTAAGGGATAAGTTCAGCGAAGTACAGCGTGCCATCAAACAGATCCGTTCTCTGCGCAGCCAGATCAACGAGTTTACCGCTAAACTGGAAGCAGGAGATGGTATAAAGGATATTAAAAAAATGGGCGATAGCATCAATAAACAAATGACAGCCGTGGAAGAAGCGCTGTACCAGACCAAATCAAAAAGCGGTCAGGATGTATTGAACTTCCCGATCCGGTTGAATGATAAACTGGCTGGTTTGTATGGAGTAGCTTCCAGCGGACAAAACCCACCCAGCAAACAGGCCCGCGAAGCTTTTGCAGAACTGGGCGGTCAGTCTGATGTGCAATTGGCCAAACTCAAAAAGATCATGGATACAGACCTGAAAGCGTTCAATAAAATGATCAACGATAAGCAATTGCCGGTAATAGGCGTGAAGAACTAGGATTGATTTACGGATTGCGGATTGGCGGATTAGCGGATTGCGTATGCAGGCTGTTAATTCGCCAATTTTTTTTGCACTATCGAAATCTTTGTAAAGTAATTGAATCCAGATAAATATAATCCGTTCATCCGCAATCCGTCATCCGCTAATTAGTTAATCCTCTAACAGATCCGGCCTTCTTTCTTTTGTGCGAATCAACGACTGCTCATGCCGCCATTCCTCTACTTTTTTAGGATCGCCCTGCGTCAGGATCTCGGGCACTTTATCACCGCGGAAATCTGCCGGGCGGGTATATACGGGAGGTGCTAATAAATTATCCTGGAAAGAATCAAATAAAGCAGAAGTCTCATCATTCAATACACCGGGAATCAGTCTTCCCACGGCATCCACCACCACGGCTGCAGCCAGTTCTCCGCCACTCAATACATAATCACCAATAGAGATCTCCATAGTTACATATCGCTGCCGGATGCGTTCGTCAATGCCTTTATAATGTCCGCAGATGATGAGGATATTTTCTTTCATCGATAAACTATTCGCCGTTTTCTGGTTAAAGTTTTTACCATCGGGCGTCATGAAGATGATCTCATCATATTTTCCTCCCTGCTGTAGTTCATCAATGGCATTGGCCAGGGGCTCGGGCATGATCACCATGCCGGCACCGCCACCAAACTGGTAATCGTCTACCTGCATATGTTTGTTGATGGCCCATTTGCGGAGATTGTGAACGTTTACTGTGAGCAGCCCTTTATCGTTGGCACGTTTCATAATGCTGTGACTGAAAGGACTTTCCAGTAAATCCGGCACCACTGTGAGAATATCGATCTTCATACTGCAAACATACAGAATACCTGCAGAGGCAGCAATGTATAGGAGAAATGAAAGTGCAGGAAGGATCAGAGATCCATGAATCCACCCAGGTCGCGCCTCTCGCGTTTGGTGGGGCGGCCGATCTTGCTGAGACGTTTACCCGTCTGGAAAGTAGCCGCTTCAAATTTGATACGGTCCAGTTCTTCCGCAGGTGTCAGGTCTTCATAGTATTTGATGGCTTCTGCATATTGCACCCGGCTGTGCAGCAGGCCGGTTACTTTTACTACCCATTTACGGGTTTCGTTTTTTACCTCATATTCATCACCCACCGCCACAATGCGGGAAGCTTTTACAGAAACGCCGTTCAGTTTCACTTTGCCTTTGTCGCAGGCATCGCCCGCCTGGCTCCTTGTTTTAAACAAACGGATGGCCCAGAGGTATTTATCGATGCGGAGTTTGTCTTTTACTTCTGCCATAGTAATGATGAAAGCTTTTGGAAAGTTCTAAAACTTTCCAAAAGCTTTAGTTGTCTTTATTTCATCTCAGCATAAAACTGGTGGAAATACGGAATGGTTTCAATGCCTTTGTAGAAATTGAACACATCATATTTTTCATTCGGACTGTGCAGGTTATCACTATCTAATCCAAAGCCCATGAATACGATCTTCAATCCTAACTCCTTTTCAAATAAAGCACAGATAGGAATACTGCCACCACCACGAACCGGAATAGGCTCTTTGCCAAATGTGGCGTGAATGGCTTTGGCGGCTGCTTTATACGCATCTGAATCGATCGGGGTCATATATGGTTCGCCACCATGGTGCTCTTCCGCTTTTACGGTAACACCGGCAGGCGCAATACTTTTAAAATAGTTCAGGATCTTTTCAGTAATCTTCACCGATGACTGGTTAGGGATCAACCGGCAGGAGATCTTGGCAAATGCTTTGGAAGGAAGAACTGTCTTTGCTCCTTCGCCCGTATAGCCACCCCAGATACCATTTACCTCCAGCGTTGGGCGGATGCCGGTACGCTCATTGGTGGTATATCCTTTCTCTCCCCAGAGATGCCGTACACCCAGGTCGGCTTTGTATTCTTCCTCGTTAAAAGGAGCCTGCGCCATTTTTTCTCTTTCTGCAGGGGTAGATTCAATCACATCATCATAAAAACCGGGGATGGTGATATGGTTGTTCTCATCATGACAGGAAGCAATCATTTTTGCCAGCATCGTAATCGGATTGGCTACTGCACCGCCATACACACCACTGTGCAGATCGCGGTTAGGGCCGGTTACTTCTACTTCAATATAACTCAGTCCACGTACCCCGATATCAATCGAAGGTGTATCCATGCTCAGCATAGAAGTATCACTGATCAGGATCACATCTGCTTTTAATAATTCTTTATTCGCTTTTACAAATGTGGCCAGGTTCGGACTTCCCACTTCTTCTTCCCCTTCAATAATGAATTTTACATTGCCGGGTAAAGTATTGGTCTTCGTCATCGTTTCCAATGCTTTTACATGCATGTAAAACTGTCCCTTGTCATCGCAGGAGCCACGGGCAAATATTTTTCCGTCTTTGATCACCGGTTCAAAGGGACCGCTGTTCCAGAGTTCCAGCGGATCGGCGGGCTGCACATCGTAGTGGCCATACACCAGCACAGTGGGTTTGGAAGGATCGATGATCTTTTCGCCGTAAACCACCGGGTGTCCTTCGGTTGGGTAAATAGTAACGGTATCTGCACCGGCTTCCAGTAAACGTTGTTTCACGGCTTCGGCGCAACGGATCATATCGTCTTTGTGCTCACTGCGGGCACTGATGCTGGGGATGCGTAATAATTCCAGTAATTCGTTCAGGAAACGGTCTTTGTGCTGCTCCTGGTAATCTTTCCAAACCTTCATGATCGCTGATTTAAGTATGATGAATGCGTTGTTTTTTCAAAAGGGTTAGCGGATGGCAAAGGTAAGCAGCTTTTGGGAATCGGACAGCTGCCGATCAGCCCCGATTGCCCATTCACCATTGCCCATTCACACCTGGTGTTTCTGGTTAGAAATGATATTCTCCAGCGTCCAGTCCAGCCGCTCCTTCATCGGTTGCTGGCGAACGGAACAATCTGTTTTGGTGCAGATGGTACAACTGAATGGCAGGCAGCCATCTGTATGCACAAACAATTCAATGGCATCTCCCAACTGCTGTTTGATCAGTTCGGCCAATGCATCAATTTCGAGGTGCGCTTCGTGTACATTCAGGTACCAGGGAACCGTCAGGTGACAATCAATATGCAGTAAAGGGCCATACTTGATTACGCGCAGGTTGTGCAGATCTACCCAGTTGGCACGGCGATGATCGTTCAGTACGTTGATAAACCGTTTCAGCAGTTGCATATCGGCTTCGTCCATAATGCCTGCCAGTGATGTACGGATGATGCGGTAACCGTTGTAAATCACCAGCACACTCATGCCGAGGGCAATTATTTTATCCAGCCAGTAAAGCCGGGTAACCAACATGATCGCTAATCCGGCAATGATACCGATGGTTGAGTAGGTATCTACCTGCAGGTGTTTGCCACTGGCCTGCAAAGCCAGCGATGTGTTTTTTTTACCGATGCGGATACACACGGCACCCGCTATATAATTAATGACGGCAGTGGCCCCCACCAGTATCAGGCCCGTATCCAGTTTCTGTAAAGGACTCTTCTGCAGAAAATTCATCACGGTCTCATAGATGATCATGATACCGGCAGCTACGATCAGTCCGCCCTCCACTGCGGCCGAAACAAATTCTGCTTTGCCATGTCCGTAGGGATGATCCAGATCGCGGGGTTTGGCGGCCACATATAAACTGTACAAACCAACAAATCCGGCAATCACATTCACAATACTCTCCAGCGCATCCGAAAGAATTGCCAGGGAGTGTGTGTATTGATAGACGATGATTTTGGTAAGGAACAGCACTACACTCAGGATCGTGATCCAGCGCTGTATCCTGAAATTTTGTTTAGCTGATTGCAGAAAAAAAGTTTCCGCAAAAGTATTGTTTTAATACCGGAACGGGATCGGTTATCGCAGGGGATGACTCTTTACCCCTTCGTGGGTGATGATGACGGGTTTGATCAATCCCTGCTCATCAAAATGAAGTTCATCAATGCAGGTAACACGGGCATTGGCGTCTTTCTCGCCCAGCGGACGGCGGTGATACACCATATACCATTGATCCTTGCCCGGTACCTGTATCACAGAATGATGTCCCGCACCTGTGGCAATGGCAGGGTCCTGCTGTAAAATTTTTCCGATACGTTTAAACGGCCCCAATGGCGAATCGGCCATGGCGTAAGCCACGCTGTAGTTGGGTCCGGTCCAGCCACCTTCCGACCACATGAAATAATATTTGCCGTTGCGGATGAACATGAAGGGCCCTTCTACATATCCTTCGGGCGTGATCTCTTTAAAAATATTCCCATCTGCAAAAGGCTGAAAGCCGGTAAGGTTTGCATTCAGTTTGCCGATATTACAATGCCGCCATCCGCCATAGATCAGGTAGTCCTGTCCATCTTTGTCCTGGAACACGAACTGGTCAATGGGTTGTGCACCATGATAAAACTGGTCAACCAGTGGTTTGCCCAGGTAGTCTTTGAAAGGCCCGGCCGGATTATCTGCCACTGCCACACCAATCCCCCCTTTTTCCTGGTTGTTTTGGATATCATTGGCCCCGAAGAACAGGAAGTATTGATCTTTTTTACGGATGATGGAAGGGGCCCACATGGCCCGTCTGGCCCATTTGATGGCAGCCGTATCCAGGATCCGGCTATGTTTGGTCCAGTTCACCAGATCCGGTGAAGAGAAGGCATCCAGAAACACCTGCTGGTCATACGGTGCAGAAAAAGTAGGATAGATCCAGTAATGTTTCCCAAAAATCGTTCCTTCCGGATCGGCGTACCATCCCGGAAAAACCGGGTTGTTCTTTTTCACCTGCATCGGTTGATCCTGTGCATAGGATAAGCAGTGCAACAGCAACAGCAAAACAAACAACGGTGTTTTTTTCAGCATGGATAAGCAGGCAGGTTCGATCCGGTTCAGATTAATTCAATGGTGTAGCTGATATCGCAATGTTTGGCCAGCATGGCAGAAATGCCGCAATATTTTTCCTGCGATAGGTCAACGGCTCTTTTTACCTTATCGAGGTCTTCCGGTTTGGCATCTATGCGATAGGTCATCTTGATGAACGTAAATGTTTTGGGATGCTCTTCGGTTTGCTCCGCTTCTGCATCTATCTCGAATTTGCTGAAAGACACTTTCATTTTTTTGAGGATCTCCACCACATCCATACCGCTGCACCCGTTTAAGGCACCCAGTAACATTTTCTTCGGGTTCATACCGCTACCCATTCCTCCGCCTTCTACAGTCGTATCTATTCTTACAGTTTGTCCGGTATCGGCTGTTGCATCAAAAGCCATGCCTTCTACCCATTTGGTGCTTGTCTTCATGATTCTTTCTTTATAAAGTCAAAATTCAAAAGTAAAAAGTCAAAAGATTTTTTTTTGACTTTTTACTTTTGAATTTTTAATTAAGTCTATCCCATTTCATACCGCTTCTGTACAAAATCCCAGTTCACTACATTCCACCAGTTATTGATATAATCAGGGCGTTTGTTCTGGTATTTGAGGTAATACGCGTGTTCCCAAACATCCAGTCCGAGCAGGGGAGTACCCTTTAACTCACTGATGTCCATCAAAGGATTATCCTGGTTGGCGGTAGAGCCTACCACTAATTTTTTATCTGCTGTTACTAGCAGCCATGCCCAGCCACTACCGAACCGGTTTTTGCCGGCATCGGTAAACTGTGTTTTAAAGGCTTCGAATGAGCCAAAGCTCTGGTCAATGGCAGCTGCCAGTTTACCTTCGGGTTTGCCGGCCATTCCGGGTTTCATGCATTGCCAGAACAGTTCATGATTGTAATGACCGCCTCCGTTGTTACGCATTTTGGCGGAGTATTTTGAAATATTGCGCATCAGGTCTTCCAGTCTGGTAGCGTTGGTGTCTACTTTCTCGGCTACACAGGCATCTGCCAGGTTCTTGGCATAGGCTGAAGCATGTTTGCTGTAATGGATCTCCATGGTCATGGCATCAATAACAGGTTCCAGTGCTTTGTAGTCGTAGGGCAACGGTTGCTGTGTAAAGGCATTACCGGCAACAGGAGCCCCGTTTGCCTGTACGAAAGAGGGCAGCACGGTGAGGCCAATACCTGCTATACCCGTGGTTTTAATGAAAGAACGACGGCTTTTGTTATGGGTTGACATAAAATAAAGGTTTAGGATTTTTTGAAGAAACTAAAATTAACCAAAAATCTCCGCAACTGCTTAAAAGAACGATAATAGAATTCCTGGTTGAATAACTGGGAATCGCGCATGGCTTTATAGGTGAGAAATGCGCCGATCGGGATCAATACAAAAGTGGAGAGCCACATCCCCATCAATGGACTGGTCTGTTCCGATTTCACAAATTTCTCGCCAAACGTGTTGAACAGATGAAAAATCACAAAGAAAATGATGGCAAACACCAGTGGTGTGCCCAGGCCACCTTTGCGGATAATGGACCCCAGGGGTGCGCCGATCAGGAATAAAACAATACAGGCTGCCGATAAAGTCAGTTTCCTGTGCCATTCAATCTCATGCAGTCGAAGCGATTTTTGCCGCTCTTTATAATCAGCATCCAGTACAGCAATATTGCCCTTCACACTCTGTAACTGGCTGATGGCAGCATCGGTAATGGTCTGTTTCAGAGAGTCAGGGATCATTTCATCAAACTTCTTCACCTTTTTAATGGCATCCGGTTTGATCTTTGCCCAGCCGGTATCCTGGTAACGGGTAAACCGCATATAAGGCGACACTTCCCTGTCTGTTTTCCGTAAATAAAAACTATCCAGGCTCTGTAAAGAATCGATGGCACCATTCAGCTGCCGCAGACTCAGCATTTTGGGATCGTAAAAGGCACTATCGCCCGATTTATTCATCTGGAAGCTCTTCAGGTCAAACACTTTTTTATATTCCTGAAATCCCATCCGGGTAAATTCGGTATTGGTGGTAGAGCGCTGCCCTTTTTCTTCATAGCGCCATCCTTTTTTCAGCACAAATTCCAGGAAACGTTTGTCCTTTGTAATCCGCATCACGCCGCTTTCTGCGATCAGCATATTATCCTGCAGTCCGTTCTTTTTTTCAAAAATGACAACGTTATGGATGATGCTGTCGTTTTTCTCTTTCCTGCCCAGTTTAATCACATACCCTTCGATCTTATCGTAAAAAATACCCTCTTTGATATCAAAAGCGGGTTTGGATACGATGATATCATATTTTAAAGTAGACAGTTTTAATTGTGTTACCGGGATAATATTATTGGCAAACAGAAAAGCAAGCCCGCTGATAAAAATCGTGATGATCAGCAGTGGCCGCATAAAACGCAGCAGAGGAATACCGGCGGCTTTGATGGCCACCAGCTCAAAAGTTTCTCCGAGGTTACCGAATGTCATGATGGAAGAGAACAACAAAGCAAGGGGTAATGCCGTTGGTACCCAGAACAGGGTTACCAGTCCTACCAGTTTTAAGATAGTGAAAAGATCCAGGCCCTTTCCCACCAGGTCATCAATATATAACCAGAAGAACTGCATGGTTAATACAAAGAGGGAAATGGCAAAAGCAGCGATAAAAGGACCGATAAAAGAGCGGATAACGAGTATATCGAGTTTTTTAATCACGGGTCCTTGCTTAATATTGTTTTATGAGCCCTGCAAAAGTAATGCTTTCACAAAAGGAACGGGAACTGGTAACAGATGCCGGTTGGATTTTAACAAAGAATCAGATTATCGGTAAAGTGTATACGCTTTTTGGCAACCTGAGCGAGAATTACCGCCAACAATGGGCTGCACACCCGGCGCTGACAGTAGCCGATCCCGGCTTCTACTCGCCCAAGATCTCGAAGGGTGAACAATACCGGGGTTTGCCCTGGGTAATACTGGATCATCCCCGTTTTTTTAGCGGTACCGATAGTTTTGCCATCCGCAGTTTTTTCTGGTGGGGACATTTCTGCAGCATCACTTTACAATTAGCGGGCAGCTACCAGCAAAAATATGTGCCTGCCATCAAACAATATTTTCAGGAAAATCCTGCGGCTATAGCAGGCTGGCATATCGGTGTGGGTACGGATCCCTGGGAGCATCATTTTGCAGAAGAGAATTATGGGTTATTGACAAATGTACTGGAGATGGATTGGCATGCCTTGCCCTTTCTGAAGCTGGCAAAAAAAATCCCATTACAGGAATGGGATGGACTAACTGATTTTTTTGAAGGGAACTTTCAAGCGATTCTACAGATGCTGGATCCGCAACCTGTCTAAGCCCCGCCTAAACGGTGAAACAGGTCTTTGATCTGGTAGCCCCATAACTGGCTCTGGTCCTTGATCTCGTTTTTCTCTGCAAAATCCTTGATCACCAGAATGGTCTGGTTAGAGATTTCTGTTTTTTCGATACGGAACTCAAAATATTCGTTCTTATCGCTGTGATGCCAGTGAAAACGGATGAATTTATCTTCCTCCTTGTCTAACACATCCGCCTTATCCGGTACGCCACCACTCCAGGAAAAACTGTATACATTCTCCCACTCATCCACTTTATCTGCAAACCATTCCTGCAAACCGGCAGGTGTAGCTAAAAATTCGAATAAAATCGTTGGTGAACATCTGACCGGAAACTCCAACGTAAATAATTGCTTCTTACTCATTACAAACTCTTTATCCTACAACCAATCGTAGGTGTGCAATAATATTAAATAATCCCTCGCTTCCAAATGTTTTTTTAGCACGGAGACACTGTTCGGGTGCCTAAAACCCGGGCCGACAGAAACTTTTCTTGTAAGTATTTGTTTTTCAGCAGGTTGTGAAAAATATATTTTTTGATAAGTTTTAGAATTTTGTTAAATTGCTCTACAACAGACTATGTGGCGTAGTGTTTCGTTCGCTTAACCTTGTAACCCGGTTTTTTATACCAATACAACCTACTATTAAAACCAGTTTATTATGAGTATGCGCCAACTCAAAATAACGAAGTCTATTACCAACCGTGAGTCTCAGAGTCTCGAGAAATACCTCCAGGAGATCGGCAAAGTGGACCTGATCAGTCCGGAAGAAGAAGTAAACCTGGCCATGCGTATCCGTGAAGGCGACCAGGCGGCTTTAGACAGATTGGTAAAAGCCAATCTCCGTTTTGTGGTATCGGTAGCCAAACAGTACCAGAACCAGGGACTTACCCTGCCCGATCTGATCAATGAAGGCAATCTGGGGCTGATCAAAGCTGCGTTGCGCTTTGATGAAACACGTGGTTTCAAATTCATTTCTTACGCCGTATGGTGGATCCGGCAGAGCATTTTGCAATCCCTGGCCGAGCAGAGCCGGATTGTAAGGCTGCCACTGAATAAAGTGGGGCTTACCAACCGCATCAGTAAAGCCTACCAGCAACTGGAGCAGGAGTTTGAGCGCGAGCCTACACCCGAAGAGCTGGCTGATTTACTGGAGATAGGTATTGATGAAGTAACCGCCACCATGAGTGTGGGTTTCCGCCATGTAAGTATGGATACCCCATTGTCTGACGGCGAAGACGGCACCCTGCTGGATCTGATGGAAAATCCCAATGCCGAAAAAACCGATGAAAACCTGGTACACCACGAATCGCTCCGCATGGAGATAGAACGCAGCCTGCGCACCCTTACCGAAAGACAGAAAGATGTGGTCTGTTATTTCTTCGGAATAGGGGTGGATCATCCGCTGAGCCTCGAAGATATCGGCGAACGGTTTCACCTTACCCGTGAAAGAGTCAGGCAGATCAAAGACAAAGCGATCACTAAGCTCAGAAGTACCAATCGGTCAAAACACCTTAGGTTCTATTTAGGATAGACTTTTTCTAAAAATCATATAGTAACCCCAGCCTTCCCGCTGGGGATTTTTATGCGACTATTCATAGAGCTTAAGCCTTGATAGCTTTACATATCTTGGACGCGTTCTATCCTGGTTAAAGTCCGCTTGCTGGTTGAATAGTTCAATTTCCTGACTAAGCAGCTATGGAACTTGGCCGCTAAGAATCTCTCTGCCGCCGGATGTAACATGTTGTTTTTGTCTATAATTTACATTTGCGAGGCATATACAGTAATCTTCATTTGCTTCCGTTGCGACTCCCGCTTTCTCAAATACCGCTTGTCAAATTGTTGATACAGATGAGAGATAGTTTCTTTTTTTTATCGAAAACTAATATGAATCTCAGAAATATTTTTATCGTTGTATTACTTCTATTCTGCAATAGTGCATTCTCGCAACCTGCTGCAGATTCCTTAAAAGCTATTATTGATAAAAGCGTTCAGCTCATGGAAGAAAACTCTTTGCACCGTAAAGAGATTAACTGGAAAGAATTCAAGGAAAAAGTATATCTCCAAACTCGAGGCATCAAAACCATAGATTCTTTGGTAACACAATACCCTTTGTTCTTTAAATGGCTGAACGATTTTCATGGGGCGGTTACACTGGATGGTAAATGGATCAAATGGCGCGATGGCCGGCCATCACGCAAGATGAATGCCATGATGGATTCTGTGTTCAAACGTGGGCCGGGATTAAAGGTAGACCGCTGGGATGATATAGGTTATTTCCGCATGCCACCTGTTCCGGCACTTGGACCGGATATTCCTAAGTGGACACAAAAATTAGTAGACAGCTTGTGCAGGATATCACCCGCTACTGCAAAAGGATGGATTATAGACCTTCGGCTGAATGGCGGCGGAAATATCTGGCCAATGCTCACCTCGCTGGCTTCGCTGATCGGTGAAGGTACTGTAGGCGGAATAAAATACATCGATGGCCGGGAGGATTCACGAAGTTTTATCGAACAAAGTAAACCTTTCGGTAATAATCAATTCTATTCCATTCCCAACCAAACCTGTGCACTGCCCACATCTGACTTGCCGGTAGCAATACTCATAGGTCCTGCAACCGGTAGTTCTGGCGAAGGGCTATTGCTGGCTTTTAAAGGCAGACCCAATACGGTTATTATAGGCGAACCCAGTGCTGGATATGTTACGTCAAACAGCAACTGGCCGCTCCACAAGCGAGTGGAACTTTTCCTTGCTACTGGATACATGAAGGACCGGCAGGGTAATTATTATACCGACAGCATACAGCCAGACCTTTTTATCAAAGATGGGGATGATTTTTATCAACCTGGGCAGGATCTTAAGATCAGCAAGGCAAAGGAGTGGCTGAAAACCAGGATGAAATAGCCCTGAGCCTTAAAAGAATCGCTGACATTCGGTAGTACATTTTATATTTGCATTCCGTAAAGTGAATATAGCTTCGGTTATATTCATTTTTATTTGTGACTATCAGAAACCTGTGAATTATGTTTAACTCTCTTAGTGAAAAGCTCGAATCGGCCTTTAAGAACCTCAAGGGCGAAGCGCGGATCAATGACCTTAATATTGCCAATACGGTAAAAGATATCCGCCGTGCATTAATAGATGCGGATGTGAATTTTAAGATAGCCAAGGAATTTACAGACAAAGTAAAAGACAAAGCCACCGGCGAGAAAGTAATCAATGCCATCAGTCCGGGCCAGTTGATGGTGAAAATTGTGCAGGATGAATTGACCGAACTGATGGGTGGTACCGAAGCCCAGTTCAATATCAGCGGTAACCCGGCCATTATTCTGGTAGCAGGTTTGCAGGGTAGTGGTAAAACCACTTTTACCGGTAAGCTGGCCAATTACCTGAAAACAAAAAAAGCCAAATCAGTATTACTGGTGGCGGCTGATATTTATCGGCCTGCGGCGATAGACCAGTTAACTGTACTGGCAGAACAGGTAGGTGTGGATGTGTACAGTGAGCGGGAAAACAAAGACGCTGTTTCTATTGCGTTGAATGCCATCAAAGAAGCGAAGGCTAAGAATAAAAATGTGATCATCATTGATACCGCCGGCCGTTTGGCCATTGATGAGGCGATGATGACAGAAGTGGCCAATATTAAATCGGCTGTGAATCCTGCGGAGATCCTGTTTGTAGTGGATGCTATGACCGGGCAGGATGCAGTGAATACCGCCAAAGCCTTTAACGACCGTCTCGATTTTACCGGTGTGGTACTGACCAAACTGGATGGTGATACCAGGGGTGGTGCTGCTTTATCGATCAAATACACGGTGAACAAACCGATCAAGTTTGTGAGCAGTGGCGAGAAGATGGATACACTGGATGTATTCTATCCCGATCGTATGGCGCAGCGGATCCTGGGCATGGGTGATATTACCAGCCTGGTAGAAAAAGCACAGGCGCAGTATGATGAAGTAGAAGCCAAAAAACTGGAGAAAAAGATCCGTAAGAACCAGTTCGATTTCCAGGATTTTATGGATCAGTTACAGCAGATCAAAAAAATGGGTAACCTGAAAGACCTGATGGGCATGATACCGGGTGTAGGTAAAGCCATGAAAGATATTGATATCAAGGATGATGCTTTCAAAGGCATTGAAGCCATGATCAGTTCCATGACACCTTTTGAAAGAGCCAACCCGGATTCGCTCACACCTTCGCGCAGACAAAGAATAGCCAAAGGAAGTGGTAAGGATATGGCCGAAGTGAATGCTTTCATGAAGCAGTTTGAACAGATGAAGCAGATGATGAAGATGATGAACAATATGCCGATGGGCGGCAGATTTCCGGGCATGAAGCGGTAGGCGATTCGCGGATTACGAATTGGCGGATTAGCGGATTGAAAAATCAGTTTGGTGATTCTTCTTATGTACTTAGCTTTTCCTATTTATCCCGATTCCATTGTATAATGGCCTTCGAATCCGCCAATCTGATATCCGCTAATTCGGAATTGCCCCTGCCGAATAATGATCCCGGGGTACAAGTGTGCGACGCAAGGGACGCCCAATAGCCCTGCAAAAGCCTGAAAAACAATACAATAGCAATTCCTTTACAGACGGTCTTGGAATAATTCTCCTTTACCCTTACATTTGCCGTCCGATTATTCTTAGTCGGATTAACCAAATTCCTAACGTTAAATTTCTATTTAACATGGCAGTAAAAATTAGACTACAGCGTCACGGTAGCAAAAAACGCCCTTTCTACTTTATAGTAGTGGCCGATGCACGTGCACCAAGAGATGGTAAGTTCATCCAGAAAGTGGGAACTTACAACCCGCTTACAGTACCAGCAACTATCCAGTTAGACCGTCAGAAGGCTCTGGAGTGGCTGAACAAAGGTGCTCAACCCACCGATACTGTACGCCGCATTCTCTCTTTCAAGGGAGTATTGTATCTGAAACACCTGTTAAGAGGTGTGAACCTGGGACTGTTTGATCAGGCCGCAGCTATGACCAAATTTCAGGCATGGCATGAAGAGCACGAAGCTAACGTAACCCGTCGTTCAAGCGAACACAAGAACACACAGCGCGCTAAAAAAGTGTATGTTCCTGTTGTTAAAAAAGTGGAAGTTAAACAGGAAGAAGCAGCTCCTGCTGACAGCACTCCGGAAGCAGAAGCACCTGCTGAAGCTTAGTAAGTACGACTTACCATATTACAGAAAGCCCGTTACGAAAGTTTCGGGCTTTTGTGTTTATAAAACCGCGCCTTTGCGCCTTTGCGGGAAAATTTGCTCGCAAAGGCGCAAAGGCACGGTTTATTTTGGTTTAAATTGCATGCCAATGAAAGATTACATTAACATAGGCCGGATAGTGGCTGCTTTTGGTTTGCAGGGAGAAGTGATACTAAAACATGCGCTCGGTAAAAAAACGATCCTGAAAGATATTGAAGCGGTGTTTGTAGAAGAACACAAGGGTTCTTACCTGCCCTATTTTGTAGAATCATCCAAAGCCAAAGACACGGAAGAAACCTATGTAAAACTGGAAGGAATCAATAGCCGCGAAGCCGCCAGCCGTTTGAATACCAAACCTGTCTGGTTGCTGGATGAGGACTTTCGTAAACTGGCTGGCAAAACAGCGCCGATTTCCCTGCTTGGTTTTCAGGTAATAACGGATGAAGATGAAAACCTGGGTCCGATAGAAGAAGTGATTGAACAACCGCACCAGGTACTGTTACGCATCAGTCTGGATGGTAAAGAAGCGTTGATACCCCTGCATGCTGAATCATTGGATAAGATCGATCACAAAAAGAAAGAAGTGCATGTGATACTGCCGGATGGGTTACTCGATATCTACCGGTAATATCAGGTACAACGGCATTGCACTCAGCAAACCAAACCATGATACAAAGCCCCGTTTTTGAATATCTCCTCAAAGTAACAGAAGAACATATCGATGAGCTTCTGCATGTCAACAATGTGGTTTACGTACAATTCATGCAGGATGTGGCGGATAAACATTGGCATAGTGTTGTATTAAATGAGTTGGAAAAAGAAGTTGTCTGGGTAGTGCGCAGGCACGAGATCGATTACCTGCACCCCGCCGTACTGGGCGATGAGCTGCTGATCCGGACCTGGACAGGTGAACACACTACGGTTAGCTGGGACAGGCATTATGAGGTCATCCGCCCGGCAGACCAGAAAAAAATCATTACCGCAAAAAGTGTCTGGGTTCTTCTCGACAAGACCACCGGTAGACCGAGACGGATTGAGGAATCGTTGTTGAAACGATTTTCGTAGTCTCCGGTTGGATCAATTAACGGATTTGCGGATGGCGGATTTGCGGATTGTTAGGAATATCTAACTACTACTATCATCAAATCAATCCGCTAATCCGAAATCCGTAATCCGCGAATTACTTCAACCCACTTAACTCAAATGCATCCACTTTCTTCAGTTGCACTCCCGCATGCTGTAAGGCGCGTTCTGCCTGTAAAATATGCCGGTAGTTATGGGCGATGAGGAAGAGGAAAGTATCTCCCAGTTTCAGTTTGATGAATTTGGCAATTGAGATCGGGATCCGGACCTTGTTCAGGTCTACCTGTTTGGATCTCCGCAATAACTGTAATAATTTTTCCTGCTGCTCAATAAATTCAGCGATCACTGTGTAGCTGTCGTTATTGGTTTGCGGTGTATGATCTTTAGGTGCAGCCATTTTTTTGGCTGGTATACCGTCTGGTTTCGGCAGCATCATCTGGGTAAAATAATTGCCCAGCCAGCCTGCGGTAAAACGTACGGCAGGTTCTTGTTTTTCGCGGAAGGCTTTGTTGATGGCCTGCTCCATCAGTGGCAGATAATAACGGCCATAACTGTTCAGGTGCATCAGGCACTGGTTAGCGCTCCACTTTTCTGGCGAAGGTTTATAGCCAAACTGGTGGTGCGGCAGCATCTGCCATTCACTAACGGCTTTATTCAGAAAAGCGTCTGTCTGGTCTATCAGGGAATCGGTTAAGGTTTGTGATAAATAAACTGGCATTGTTTTTTGTTTTTGTTACCACAAAGCTGGCAAGAATACGAATCATAAATCTTGGCGCAGACCAAGATTTTTACAGTCTGGAGTCAGGAGTTGGGAGTCTGGAGTGCATTTTAGTCCAACTCCTGACTCCAGACTTTTCACTCCTAACTCTTTCAAACTCTCACCGTACCCAGTAACTTGCTAAAAGTGGTGGCATCGATACCGAGGTAAGAAGCCAGGTATTTATGCGGGATGAGGGTAAGTACATGCGGACTCCGCTTCAGCAAGGTTCTGAATTTCTGTTCGGCCGAGAAACACTGCAGTTCTATCTGTCGTTCCAGTACACCGGCCAGGGTATAACTGGTGGCTTTGCGGATCAGCTTTTCAAAATTATGGTAGCGGTCCAGTAAGTCCTGTATCTGTTGGTAAGTGGTGCGGATGAATTCGCTCTTGGTCAGGGTTTCCAAATGGTATCGGGAGGGTTGCTGCAATAAAAAGGAATCGGCTACGCCGGAAAAGGAATAAGGGTAAGTAAAAACAATGGTAGCTTCTTTGTCATCTTCTCCGAGATAGAAAGCCCGTTGAACCCCCTCGGTTACAAAATACAGGTACTTCTCTGTTTCGCCTGCGGCTGTGAGCAGTTCTTTTCTTTTGGCCGAAAACGGCTGCCAGATCGAAGCAAACGCATTCCATTCCTCTTCATGTAATGTATGAATAGGAGAGATGAATTTTTTCAGTTCTTCGATGGCAGATGGATTCACGGATTGGCGGATGACGGATTAGCGGATTACAGCATTAAAAAAAACATTCTATCATTCTATCATACGATCATTCACTCATTGTTTCCTGATCCAATTTACAGCAGTTTCCAAAACCACATCTCTTTTTTCTTTCAGATCTTTTGGGGTTGGCTTAACCGTTATATCCGGCATAATCGGGTCAAAATTATTTTCATCCCCATCGGCGCGGGTAAACATTTTGGTAGAGGCCCGGGCAATGATATGGGTGTTGGGAAGCATGAAATTATACATCTCCCCAAAATCATTCCCTGGCTCACCGGTAGGTTCACCAAACAAAGTGGCTAGTTGAAAACTTTTGATTCCATCGGATAACATATTGGCACTGGAGAAGGTATCAGGCCCAATGAGAACAGCGGTTTTTCCGGTAAACGTTAACTCCCTGCTTACCGGCTTGCGTAAATCCCGATTCACGTATGTATACATATCTCCCTCTTTGAGGGAATTGTAAAACTGATTTTCTGATCTGCTACCTACATTATCCATCAGTTTCAGGTAGGCTTTGTAATGACTGCTGCTTTTCCATTTCATGCCGCCAGACAATACATAAGGCTTGGTAGAAAAATAGCTGATGAGAGAATCGCCCAGCGAAGAGTTGCCTCCTCCATTGCCACGCAGGTCAATGATCAGTCCTGCCGCATTTGCTTCTTTGATTTTTGTGAAACTGGTTTTCAGGAAATCTGAAAATGGGTTCGTTCTGCTATTGACCATTTGCCGGTAATTGATGTAGGCAATATTATCGGGCAATAGCGTAAATGTATAAGGCTCTGCAGGCTGGTTTACACTGGCTGCCAGTACTTTGTTCAAACTGTCTGCCTGCTGTTTAGAATATCCAGGGATTGTGAAATCGATAATCTGCCCGGTTTCTGTTCTGGCTTTTATCCGGTAAGGACTTACCATCCCATGCAGAAACAGCAATTTACGCACATAGATAGCGATCTGTTGTTTGCGCCAGATTTCCAGTCCACCATAATATTCCCTGAATTGCTGATTAAGTTCGCTAACCGGTTTCCCGTTCACTTCCAGAATGACTGCGTTTACACCCAGCTTTTGCTCACTGCTCAGATCGCGGCTTACGATCCATTCGGTATCTGTTACTTTTTGTAGGAGAAAAGGGAAACGGAGCGAATTCGTATACATACTATCCGTAACCGAACTGGATGGCATACCAATATGACCCTCATTCAGCAAAGCGGCCAGTTTGCCGAAGAGCAAAACAGCTTCTGTTTGTGAGATACTGTCGCCAATGGCTAACAATAACTGTTTTTCTTTTTGTTCAAGTGCTTCTTTGCTGATGGCATGATAAAGATTCACATGTGATTCTTCCATCACTTTGTGCCAGAAGCGGATATCTGCTGCCAGTTGTTCTTTGGCTATTTTCCCGAAAGCAAAACCGGGAAAGGGATCCTTCGCGTAAACGATGCCCTGCTGCGATTGTGCGGTAAAGAAAAACAGGAGGCCGATGGCCAGTACAATTGTTCTCATTTGTATCAGTTGAAACCACTAAAATAGGCGGTTTTGCAGGATCTGCCTTTCACATAAAAGGGTGATTTATAAGAGGTGAAAACGCTGATCTTTGGTAACTTTCGCGCCTGATGAGCGGTCCCCAACGTTATATTGCCCACTTAGATCTCGACTCTTTTTTTGTGAGTGTGGAGATGTTGCACGACCCCTCGCTCAAAGGCAAAGCGGTGATTGTGGGTGGTTCCAGAGACCGGGGCGTGGTTACCACCTGCAGTTACGAAGCGCGTAAGTTTGGAGTACACAGTGCTATGCCGATGAAAACGGCGATGAAACTATGTCCGCATGCCATTATTGTTCGGGGCACAAGGGGCGAGTACAGTCGTTATTCCCGCTGGGTAACCGATATTATTGCAGCCCGGGCTCCCTTGTATGAGAAGGCTTCGATTGATGAGTTTTATATTGATCTTACGGGGATGGATAAATTCTTTGATCCCTATCAATGGACGATCGACCTGCGTGCCGCCATTATGGAAGAAACGAAACTGCCTATCTCTTTCGGTCTCGCTACCAATAAAATGGTAGCCAAAATTGCTACCGATGAGGCAAAACCCAATGGATACTTATTTGTGCAACCGGGTATGGAGAAGGAATTTCTGGCACCGCTGCCGGTGAATAAATTTTCCGGTGTGGGGGAGCAGACTTTTCTGACACTGAAATCGATGGGGATCCACACGATCCGTGATCTGAGTGAAACACCTATTGTAATACTGGAGAAAAAACTGGGTAAATACGGTGCCGATTTATGGCGTAAATCGCAGGGGCTGCATGATGGAGAAGTGCATGGATACCATGAGGCCAAATCCATCTCCACCGAAAATACTTTTGAAGAAAATATTTCAGATGTGACTTTGTTGCTGAGCGAATTGGTACGTATGACCGAAAAGGTCGCTTTCGAACTCCGGCAGGATGAGAAACTGACCGGATGTATTGCCGTGAAGATCCGGTATCCCGATTTTGAAACCACTTCCCGCCAGACCACTATCGATTATACGTTGCGCGATGATGAGCTGATACCGGTTGCTATTGACCTTTTTCATAAACTCTACCGAAAAGGACAACCGGTTCGGCTGCTGGGCGTGCGCCTCAGTGAACTCACCAATCACCCGGTTCAGGCCAGTCTGTTTGATGATGCGGAAAAGAAAAATAAGCTTTATAAAGCCATCGACGATGTAAAAAACACGTTTGGCAAAGCCTCCCTCAAAAAAGCCAGAACCATACAGACCACAAAAAAGCCGGGTAGTTAGCCGTTTTCTTTGAAGAGATCCATAGGTCAGTTTCCACAAATATGCCGTTTTGAAAATTAGTCTACCAGTTTAATAGGAAATCACTATTTTCGCTTTACAAAACCAAATATTATGGGCTTACGTCTAGGGGATATTGCTCCCAATTTTCAGGCACAAACCAGTGCAGGCAAGATTGATTTCTATGAGTATTTAGGCACCGGATGGGGTGTATTGTTCTCGCATCCGGCCGACTATACGCCGGTCTGCACCACCGAACTGGGCAGAACAGCATCGCTGCAGGCGGAGTTTGAAAAACGGAATGTAAAAGTGCTGGCACTGAGTGTGGATTCGGTTGACAGTCACAAAAGCTGGATCAAAGACATCAATGAAACCCAGCATGTAAATGTAGGTTTCCCCATTATTGCCGATGAAGATAAAAGTATCGCCCATGCTTATGATATGATCCATCCCAATGCATCAGAAACTTTTACCGTCCGCTCCCTGTTCATCATCGGTCCGGATAAAAAAGTGAAACTGATTATTACCTATCCCGCTTCTACCGGACGAAATTTTGTGGAAGTATTGCGGGTGATTGATTCCCTGCAGTTAACAGCCGGTTACAGCGTAGCCACACCTGCCGACTGGAAAGAGGGAGAAGATGTGATAGTGGCACTGAATGTGAGTACGGATGATGCAATTAAAAAATTTCCGAAAGGAGTGGAAGTAGTTAAACCTTACCTGCGGTATACACCGCAGCCCAATAAATAAGCAGGCAATCGTTTATTTATTTTTGTACTTGTTCCGGCCCCGATGTCTATCGGGGCTTTTTTGTGAGCAGACCAGCAGGGGGAACAGATGAACAGACGAACAAGGCACAGAAGAACGCAGAACATAGAACAAGCTTATACAGTGGCATAAAAACAATAGACCTTTTAGGAATAGCCGGAATTTCAAGGGTTCTTACTATCTTTCTGTGAAATAACTGCTATGAGAAAACTATCCTTCCTGGTTCTGTGTATGCTGGTGATGAACCTCCTCTATGCCCAGCGAACCATACTACACTGCGGGCAACTCATTGATGTGAAAAATTTACAGGTATTGAAAGAAATGTCGGTGATCATTGATGCCAATAAGATCACTGATGTGCAGAAAGGATATACTGCCGCTGCCGCGGGAGATAAACTGGTAGACCTGAAAAACAAAACCGTAATGCCCGGCCTCATAGACATGCATGTACACATGGAAAGCGAAACCAACCCCGGCAACTACCTCAACGGTTTTACCTGGAACGGGCCTGATTATGCGTTTCAGTCGGTGGTATTTGCCGAGCGAACATTGATGGCGGGCTTCACCGCTGTTCGCGACCTGGGTGGCAGCGGCGCTAATATTTCATTGCGGAATGCCATCAATAAAGAATGGGTAAAAGGCCCGCGGATCTACACGGCCGGTAAGTCGATTGCTACTACGGGCGGACATGCAGATCCCACCAATAATTACCGCAAAGACCTGATGGGCGATCCCGGTCCGAGAGAGGGTGTGGTAAATGGAGTAGACGATTGCGCCAAAGCCGTAAGGCAGCGATACAAGGAAGGATCGGACCTGATCAAGATCACGGCTACGGGAGGTGTATTAAGTATGGCCAAAGATGGCAGTGGTGCCCAGTTTACAGAGGAAGAAGTAAGGGCCATTGTGTCTACCGCCAAAGATTATGGCTTTAAGGTGGCTGCGCATGCACATGGTGCAGAAGGCATGAAACGTGCCGTACTCGGCGGGGTAAACTCCATCGAACACGGCACTTATATGAGCGAAGAAGTGATGGAACTGATGAAACAGAGAGGCACTTATCTTGTGCCCACCATCATTGCCGGTAAATCATCAGCTGACTCCGCCAAAAAACCCGGTTATTATCCCGATATCGTTCGTGCCAAGGCCCTGGTAGTAGGTAATTACATACAGGCCACATTTGCCAAAGCCTACAAAGCTGGTGTTAAAATTGCTTTCGGAACGGATGCCGGGGTATATGCGCATGGAAAAAACTGGATGGAATTTACTTACATGACCGAAGCCGGCATGCCCATACTCGAAGCCATCCGTTCAGCCACCGTAAACGCCGCCGACCTGTTGGGTGATGACCGGATCGGCTCCATCGAAAAAGACAAACTCGCCGATATCATCGCCATAGACGGTGACCCGGTGAAGGATGTGAAAGCGATGGGAAAGGTGAAGTTTGTGATGAAGAATGGGATGGTGTATAAGAACGATTGAGTGAATGAGCGAATATGAAAACCATTCACTCAATCACTCATCCACTCATTGATTCATCACCCCTTCCACTTCCTCAATTGCTGCAAAACCGCACGCAGATCTTTGGGTAGGGGGGCTTCGAGTTCGAAGGTTTCTCCGCCAAGGGTAAATTGCAGGCGGGAAGAATGCAGGGCCAGACGGGCGAGAATAGGTTTTTCTTCTTCGGCTATTTTGGCCAGTTTGAAATTCTTTTTGAGCGAGGATAACAATACGGGTTTGGCATCGCCATAGATCTCGTCGCAAACGATGGAATGGCCGATATGCTGCATGTGTACACGGATCTGGTGTGTGCGGCCGGTATGGATCCTGAACTGTACCCAGGAATACAAACGGAAAGATTCCAGCACTTCATAATCGGTGAGTGACAGTTTGCCTTTGGCATGTGTCATCATCTTCGTGGTCTTGCCGGGATGTTCCATAATAGGCGCATCAATACTGCCGGAACTATTCATCATCTGTCCATACACCAATCCCACATAATATTTTTCCATCTCTCTTCCTTCAAATAATTGTGAGAGTTCCTTGTGTGCTTCTTCGGTTTTGGCAAATACGATAACGCCGCTGGTATCGCGGTCGAGGCGGTGTACGGTATAGATCGATCCCAGTTTCTGTTTCAGGAGATCCTTCACAGAAATTTCCTGTCCTAATCTGTCCGGTATGCTCAGCAAACCCGAAGGTTTGTTGATAGCGATGAACTGTTCATTCTCAAAAATGATATCGAGGTGCATGGTAATACGATTATCCGTTATTTCGGAAGGGAGCAAGCGGTTATTTGGTTTCTTTATTTTTTCGCAGGAAAGACTGGTTCATGAATTTCAGTAACCGCACTTCTTTCTCCTGCAGGAAACGGAATTTGCCGCGTTCTACATTTTTCTTGGTGAGGTTGGCGAACATCACACGGTCCAGGCCCTTTACATCGTAACCCAGGTGTTCAAATATGCGGCGTACAATCCGGTTACGGCCACTGTGGATCTCTATGCCGATAACGTGTTTGTCTTTGGGGTCGGTATAACCCGCTGCATCGGCTTTTACAAAACCATCTTCCAGCGTAACCCCTTCCAGAATGGATTCGAGGTCTTTTTTGGTAACGGGTTTATCAAGCGTTACTTCATAGATCTTTTTGATCTCAAAAGATGGGTGGGTCAGTTTTTGTGCCAGTTCTCCATCGTTGGTTAATAACAGTACACCGGTGGTGTTCCTGTCTAATCTGCCTACCGGGTACACTCTTTCTTCTGTGGCATTCTTCACCAGGTCCATCACGGTTTTTCTTCCTTCCGGATCGTTGGCCGTGGTGATGAAGTCTTTGGGTTTGTTCAGGAGTATGTAAACAGAATTCCGTTGCAGAAAAACCTGTTTTCCTTTCACTACAATCTTTTCGGTGCCGTTTACTTTATAGCCGGGTTCAAATACCTTATCTCCGTTTACGGTTACTTTACCTTCCTTCACGAGTTCCGCTGCTTCCCTTCTGCCACAAACACCAGAATGGGCAATGAATTTATTCAGGGGCATAGATTCGGTCAGGGGTTTGTTTTCCGGTTTGGGAAAATCTGCATTGAGCACCCTGTTATCTGGTTTCTTTTTACGTGTACTTTTTTTGGCATCGGCAGCAGTCGGGTTGGGTATGGCAGAAGTATCTCTTCTGTTAACCTGTTTTTTGGGGGCACGTACTTCGTATTTCTTGGTGGGCGTACCCGGTTTGCCCTTATCCTGTGGTCTGAATTTTGCTTTTGCCGGTTGCGGCTCTTCGTCTTTCACTACTACCCCCCGCATTTTCTCGATCTTCTTTTTCCGCATTTCTTCACCGGCGGCGCGGGCGGCCTGTTTGATTTTTTTCTTTTCCTGGCGGAAAGCTTCTTTAATGGCGCTGCCCCTTGTCTTATTGGCAAACTTGTCGAAGTTGTCTGTTCTTTTTTTCATGTAGTGGTATTTATGCTGTTTTTCAACAGGAATGGCAAAGGTAGCGTATTGGGAATAAATGGGTTTTGAATGTCGAATATCGAACACCGAATGTCGAACGCCGAAGTTCACCTCCGATCAACATTCAATATTCCTTGTTCGATGTTCCCTACTTCCCTTTATTCGCCAACTGTCCACAGGCGGCGTCAATATCTTTTCCCCGGCTGCGGCGCAAACGGGCATTTACTTTGTTCGCTTCCAGAATACCCATGAAATTCTGGATCCCTTCTTCATCGGGTTTGGTGAAACGGAAAGCATCAATGGGGTTGTACTCGATGATGTTCACGAGATCGGCGGGTACCTGGCGGTAAATCCGGGTCAGCTCTTCGGCATCTTTATCAGAATCGTTCAGGTTTTTGAACAGGATATACTCCAGCGTAATCTCGTTGCCGGTTTGTTTATAGAAATAATTCAGTGCGTCTATCAGCACTTTGATATTGTTGCTCTCGTTGATGGGCATGATCTCATTGCGCTTGGCATCGTTGGCGGCATGCAGCGAAAGTGCCAGTTTAAAACGCACCTGGTCATCGCCCAGCATACGGATCTGCTTGGCTACTCCGGCAGTAGAAACAGTGATTCTTTTCGGACTCATAAACAAACCATCTTCTGCAGAGATCCTTTCAATGGCTTTAAGTACGTTGCTGTAGTTCATCAGCGGTTCGCCCATACCCATGAACACAATATTGGTCAGCTTTTTGCCAAAACTGGCTTCGCTTTGTTTATTGATGAGCACTACCTGGTCGTAGATCTCATCGTAGGTAAGGTTTCGTTTGCGGTCCATATAACCGGTAGCACAGAACTTACAACTCAGGCTGCAACCGATCTGGGAAGATACACAGGCGGTTTTCCGTTCTTCTGTAGGAATCAATACCCCTTCTACCAGGTGTTTATCAAAGGTTTTAAAACGGTTTTTCACGGTACCATCATCGCTGAACTGGGTGGCATCCACTTTCAGGGCGGGCAGGGTAAAATCAGTGGCCAGTTTGCTGCGTAATTCCTTGCTCAGGTTCGTCATTTCCTCAAAACTAAACGCATGTTTCTGCCATAACCATTCCCATACCTGTTTTACCCGGAACTTCTTATCACCGATGCTGGTAAAATAGTTTTCAAGGTCAGACAGGCTCTGGTGGCGTATATTGGGTAATTCACTGTTCATCCTGCAAAGATACCGCCTGCGCCCCTGAAGGGGTAATTTTTGTACTACAAACTCTATATTGCGCCTGTTTTACTGATTTAGTCTAATAGTAACGATACGATATATGAAAACATGTTATGTAATTGATGCCGTAAGAACACCTGTGGGCAGGTATGGTGGTAAATTGAGTTCGATCCGTCCGGATGACCTACTGGCCCATGCCATCACAGCCCTTTTGCAGCGTAACCCGGATGTTGATCCCTCCCAAATCGAAGATGTAATTGCCGGTGCTGCCAACCAGGCCGGAGAAGATAACCGCGATGTGGCTCGGATGGCCGCTTTACTGGCCGGCCTGCCGGTGAATGTAGGAGGCAATACCGTAAACAGGTTGTGTGCCAGTGGTTTACAGGCAGTTATGGATGCCGCCCGCGCCATTATGTGTAATGAAGGCATGTTCTATATCGCCTGCGGGGTAGAAAGCATGACCCGCGCGCCCTTTGTAACCGCTAAAAGCGATGGTGCCTGGAACCGGAAAGTAGAAACCTACGATACCACCATCGGCTGGCGTTTTACCAATAAAAAACTGGCCGAGATGTACCATCCTTACAGTATGGGCGAAACGGCAGAGAATGTGGCGCGTGAATGGAATATCAGCCGGCAGGAGCAGGATATGTTCGCTCTTTCTTCGCAACAGAAATATTTTGCGGCCAAAGAAGCCGGTAAATGGGATGGTGAGATAGCGGCCATTGAAATGATCAACGACCGGCTGATTACCTGGTTCAATGAAGACGAACATCCGCGCCAGACTTCGCTGGAAAAACTGGCCGGACTAAAACCGGCTTTTGCCAAAGACGGCAGCGTAACCGCCGGTAATTCTTCCGGTATCAATGATGGAGCCGCCGCCCTCTTGCTGGCCAGTGAGGAAGCCGTAAAATTATTTAACCTGCAACCCATGGCCCGGGTGGTGAGTATGGCCGTAGCTGGCGTAGATCCGGCCATTATGGGTATGGGTCCCGTGCCCGCTTCGCAGAAAGCCCTGCAGCGTGCGGGTTTGACCGCTGCTGACCTGGGTTTGGTAGAACTGAATGAGGCTTTTGCTTCGCAGAGCCTGGCCTGTATCAAAGAATTAGGACTGGATACCGCAAAAGTGAATGTGAATGGGGGAGCCATTGCTATTGGTCATCCGCTGGGTTGCAGTGGGGTACGTATTTCTACTACTTTATTGCATGAGATGGGCCGGCAGCAGACAAAATACGGATTGGCCACCATGTGTGTAGGCGTAGGGCAGGGAGCGGCTGTTATTTACGAGGGAGTATAGTTGGCAACTTTTATTTTACAACTGTAAGCATATTTTAAGGTGCGGTAAATGGTTTGTTGCTTAAATATTATTATTTTGGATGCACTAAAAATGATTGTATGAAAAAAATGTTGCTGTTTTTCTTCTTTTCTGTGGGTATGGTACTGATGACGCAGGCACAGCAGGCACCACCAGCGAAAGATTCTACATTACAGCATTATGTAGGTAAGTATAAATTTCCTGATGGAAGTGTGGTAGCTGAAGTTACGGTTGCGCTGGTTGATGGAGCACTGGAGATGTCTTCCTCTGCAGGAACCTCTGCACTTGAAAAACAAGAGGGAGAAGACCTGTACACGATTGTACAGTTTCAGGGCACAGCCAAATTTGTAAGAGATGCCAACAAAAAAGTAATTGGCGTAAGCATTAATGCCATGGGTTACCAGTTAGAGGGAACCAAATCAGATGCGATCGCTTTTAACAGAAAAAACTACCTGGACCAGCGGATTTCACCCTTGCTGGTTCGATAAACGCACCGATTGCTTGCGGTATATACAAAAAGGCTGGGATAGTATCCTGGCCTTTTTATTGGTAGTAGGTTTTGTCGAGATGAAATAGCCCATCTGCCTGTTTCCAGTACCAGAATTTCTTTTTAAAGATCACATAAGTACCTCTTACCGAAGTGCTTGCCAGGTTCTCGGGCACATATAATACCCGGGGCGGTAATAGCTGAAAACGATAGATCAGGTTTTTTTTCTGTCCGGGTGTAAACGAGCGCGCTATCCTGCGGTAATCAATCTTAGCACCGATCTCGGGGGGGAGTTTACTGCGGGAGGTAATGATATTACCCGAAGCATCAATCACCGTCAAAGGTTCCGAAAAGGCAGTTACCTCACGCGGTGCCGGAACCGGGACCACAGGTTTGGGCTCCTCCGGTATAATTACAACAACAGGTTTGTCCGGTTTACTATCTTTTGACCCCTGTATCACAGGTGTTTTCGACACCGGTGTATGCAGTTTCCTGCTGCAGGAAACCAGCACCACTGCCAATACAAGAGAAAAACACAAGACTTTTTTCATACTACCCGTTTGTCTGGGTAATGAAAATATTGTGCCAAAAATGCGGGAACGGGGCTTTGTCGGCAGAGAGCCACTTAGCTGCCAACCCTGACAAAGTTTTTACGACAGGAACCCAAAATCTGCCAATGCGGTCTGTGTAATGCTTTGCTGTTCGCTTTTGCGCAGGTCTTTCACCAGGCAGGTGCCGTTGGCCAGTTCCTCGCTGCCAAGGATAACAACATAGGGGATCTGTTTTTTTTCTGCGTATTTGAACTGTTTGTCGAATTTGGTATTCTCATGAAACAACTCGCTGGCGATGCCCTTCTTTCGCAATTGCTGCATCAGGCCAAATGCCTGTTTGCTTTCTGCCTCGCCAAGGTTAAAGAACAGTACGCGGGTGCCGGCCTGTACTTCATCCGGGAAGAGTTTCAGTTCTTCCATCACATCGTAAATCCTGTCTACGCCAAAACTGATGCCCACACCGGGTACATTGGGCACACCAAACAGACCGGTAAGGTCATCATATCTTCCGCCGCCGCCGATACTGCCCATCTGCACGTTCAGCGCTTTTACTTCGAAAATGATACCGGTGTAGTAATTCAGTCCACGGGCGAGGGTGAAATCAGTAGTGAGTGGTGAGTGGTCAGCGGTGAGTGAGTAGTTGAGTACGTATTCGATCTCTTCAATACCTTTCAAACCCGTTTCGTTGTTGCCGATGAGTTGTTTGAGGGCGGTTATTTTTTCTGCATTGCTACCTGTGATTGAAAGGTATTGTTCAATGGTGTTGATCTGAGCATCGGTTAATCCTTTGGTGGCGAGTTCTGCTTTTACTTTTTCCAGTCCGATTTTATCCAGCTTGTCAATGGCCACGGTGATATCTACCATTTTATCGGCACCACCGCAGAGTTCTGCCAGTGCTGCTAATATTTTCCGGCTGTTAATCTTGATCTCTACTGCAATGCCCAGTTTTTCAAAAACAGTGGCATAGATGCCCGCCAGTTCCACTTCATTTAACAGCGATTTACTGCCCACCACATCTGCATCGCACTGGTAAAACTCGCGGTAGCGGCCTTTCTGCGGCCTGTCGGCACGCCATACGGGCTGCACCTGGTAGCGTTTAAACGGAAGGGTGAGTTGTCCGTAGTTCATGGCCACATATCTTGCAAAAGGGATGGTGAGATCATAGCGTAAGGCCCTTTCTGTAATTCCCTTGGTGTTTTTACCGGCCAATACTTTTTCGAAATCTTCCTTAGCCTGCTGGTGTTTATCGGGGTTATCCAGACCGTTGTTGAGGATCTTGAAAATGAGTTTATCCCCTTCCTCGCCATATTTACCCATCAGTGTATCCAGGTTTTCCATGGCAGGTGTTTCCAGCGGTTGAAAGCCATAACACTCAAATACATGGCGGATGGTCTGGAAAATATAATTGCGTTTGTGCACAACAGCTGCGCTGAAATCTCTGGTTCCTTGTGGTAAGCCGGGTTTGCTCATGGGTGGGTATTCGTTGATGAAGTTCTGTAAAGTGGTAAATAACTTATAACTGAGAAATACTTTTCTTATCCTGCTGTTGGTTCTGCGCTGTATTGATCGATCAGTTTGTCGCAGGCCCGGCTCAGCAGATCAAATACCAACCGGTAATCTTTTTCGGTGCCATACCAGGGGTCGGGTACTTCGCGGTTCTCGCCGGGGTAAAGCAGATCGAGGATCATTGTCACTTTCCTGTCATTTTTTTCCAACTGCCAGTAGTCTGCACAGATCCTTTTTACCGCCGCATAATTTTCCTGATCCATTACAAACAGGCGATCATAAACAAGCAGATCTTCTTTCACCAGTTTTCTGCAGCATTGTCCGCTGATATCGATCCCATGGTCACGGGCCACTTTCTGTGATAACACATGGGGTTGTTCTCCAATATGATATCCGTTGGTGCCCGCGCTGTCTACTATCCAATCATAACCGGCTTCCCGGGCTTTTTGTTGTAAGATGCCTTCTGCCAATGGACTCCTGCAGATATTCCCCAGGCAAACCATCAAAATTCTCATGGCGCAAAGATAGTGTTCCGCTGTCATTCAGCTACGGGGGTGAAAGGGCTAATGCGGCTAACATTCATTAGCATCAATACAGGTGTTTATGGAATTGCTGCGGAACCCGCATCCCATAAGCAGTAACCGGTGAATTGTTTCAAATTGTCGGTCACAATTGTTGGACACAAATAAAATTATTGCCTAAATTGCCCATCCCTGTTTTAATTGATTGTTAAATGGAGAATGATTTCAGAGCTAAACAGAAGAAAAGTTATAATTTAATGCGGATGTCATATGACCTCACCATTGCCATTTTATTGCTTGGCATGGCAGTAATTATGTTGTTTGCAGATAAGCTGAATATTGAACAATTACTGGACAAAGACAACGAGTTTTTCAGGTACTTTTTTGGCGGTCTTTGTCTTTTATATGGTGGTTTTCGTTTATACAGAGGGATCAAGCGTAATTAATAAGATGAGAAACAGTGTGTTATATGGTGTTTTAGTGGGTCTGTCTTTGTTCTTTGTTTCTTGTAACAGATCGGGTAAAAAAGCGGATCCGCGGGATACTCCTACGCAGGGTATGATCAGGATCAGTGTGGATGAAAGCTTTAAGCCTGTGATAGAAGAGCAGCTGAAAGTGCATCATTCCTCCTTCCCTGATACCCGGATTGAAGTTTCGTATAAATCAGAAGCAGCCTGTTTCCGGGATCTGCAGTCTGATAGTACGCGGATGATCATTGTTGCCAAAGGACTGAGCGATGCGGAGGCAGCCATCTTTGAGAACAGCCTTTCGTACAAACCCCAATACGGGATCCTCGCTTACGATGCGGTGACCGCGATTGTGAACAGGGCTGCGAAAGACAGTGTGTTCACCATTGCACAGTTGAAAGATATTCTCAGCGGCAGGAACAATATCACCGCTGTCATGGATGGGAAAAATGCAACGAGTACCATCCGCTACCTGCAGGACAGTGTACTGCGGGGTGAGCCATTGGGTAAGAATGTAGTAGCGGCAAAGAACAGCGAGGAAGTGATAGAAGTGGTATCCAATAATCCGAATGTAATAGGTTTTGTAGGGCTGAGTTGGGTGGGCGACAGTTATGATCCCAAACAACTGGCACAGCTGACGAAAATCAGGACGGCGCTGGTAGAATGTGTTAAATGTGAGGAGAAAGACCTGTTTGCCAAGCCTTCACAGGCATCTTTGGCATACGGTCAGTACCCACTGGCACGCCCCTTGTATTATATATTGAAGGAAAATTCTGCCGGACTGGGAACAGGCTTCATGAATTTCATGAGTCTGGAAAGAGGCCAGCTGATTTTCCGGAGATCTTTTCTGGTACCGGCTAAGATGGGGTTTAACCAGCGGTTAGGAAAAATCAAAGATGCAGATTGACACTATAATTATAAAAAAAGCAAAATGAAGAAGACCGTTTCTCTGATGTTTACAGCAATGCTTGCTGCACAGTGTTTGATGGCGCAGATCCCTGCGGGCATCAAGTTCCTGAATTATGAAAAGAACAAGAGTGCCAAAGAAGCATTTCAGAAAGCTTATGATGCCAATCCGAAAGATCCTCAGGCTATTTATTGGTTAGGACAGGCGATGCTGGCAACAGATGGCGGTGATCCAACCCCTGAGCAGATACAGGCTACCAAAGCACTGTACCAAAAGGGATTACAGGAAGTGGGCAGCGATGCCTGGCTGCTGGTGGGAATGGGGCATATCGGAATCCTGGAAAAAGAAGACATCAATGCTGTAAAGCAGAAATTTGAGCAGGCTATTACGGCTACCACTGAAACAAAAGGCAAAAACAAAGGCAAACCCAATCCCGCTATTCTGAATGCTATTGGCCGGGCCAATGCAGAAGTGAGCAGTGACAAAGGAGACCATAGTTATGCCATTGAGAAACTGAAACAGGCTGCTGCGATTGATCTGACCGATCCGGATATCCTGATCAATATGGGAATCAACTACCTGAAACTGGGTGGAGAAAATGGTGGAGACGCTGTAAAAGCCTATCAGGAAGCCTTAACAAGAGATCCTAAAAATGCACGTGCTTTTTTCCGTATCGGGAAGATCTACCAGAGCCAGAATAACAAAGAACTGTTCGAGCAGAACTTTAACAGTGCTATCGAAGCAGACCCTGCCTTCCCGCCTGTTTATTTTACTTATTATGATTACTATGCTACCCGCGATGTAAACCGTGCGAAAGAATACCTGGACAAATACATCGCCAATGCCGATAAAGATCCGGTACTGGACCTGGTAATGGCCGACTATCTCTTCCGTTCAGGTAAAAATGCCGAGTCGCTGGCGAAAGTGAAAGAACTGGAAGCCGCAGTAGGTTCAAAAGTACTGCCTAAGCTGGATGTACTGTATGCTCTGAACTTTGACAGAACCGGTGATTCTGTGCAGGCGAAAGAAGCTTTGACCAAATATTTCGCCAATGCACCCGTGCAGAAAATTGCTCCCGGTGATTATGAACTGGCGGTAAAAGTATTCTCCAAATTCCCCGGTAGCGAAACGCAGGCCGTGGCTTATCTGGAAAGAGCGATGAGTGTAGATACGTCTAAAGTAAATAAACTGGCGTATATGAGCCAGGCTGCTGAACTGTTTGGGAAAGCTAAAATGTACGATAAGCAGATCGATTGGTTACAAAAACAGGCTGCTTTGAAGGGTGGTACGATGAGTGAATTTGATTATTACAAATTAACCAGTACTGCTTTTAACGCGAAGAATTATCCCCTTACCATTGAGTTGTCTAAGAAATATATGATCGATCATCCGGGTAAACCCCAGCCATACCGTTTCTTCAAGTTAGCGGCGATTGCTTCTGATCCTGATACAACCGGGGTGGCGGCGAAACACCTGATGTATCTGGATTCTGTTTATGCAACGATTGATAAGGAAAAGTATAAAATAGACATTTTCCGTAACCTGTATTATATCCTTTTTTCTACTACCAAAGAGATGGTGTCACTTAAAAATGACCCTGATTTCAAAATAACCAGTGATGGTAAAAAAACAGCCAAAGTAGACGAATACTTGGGTGTTGCACAAAAAGTGGTGGGTGTTTTAGACCAGATGATGGCTTTATACCCTGACCCGGCTGACGATAATAACAAATATGCCGCTCCGATTAAAGCGGATATTTTGAAAAGAATAGAATATTACTCAAATCCCCCTGTTCAGGGTAAAAAAGGATCAGGTGGAGCCGCAACCGCTGGTAAAGGCTAAGAAAAATTGAAGAAAAACTCCCCATAATCGGGGAGTTTTTCTTTTATATGCCACACAAGCGTATTTTTGCACCACTTTAATTTTTTCACATGAGCTGGCTTTCTTTGTTACTGGATGCAAGCGCGTCCAATTCTGCGGCTAATTATTTCCCTATCGGCGTTCAGTTGATCTTTGCGGCGGGTTTTGTGGCCACGATGATCGGTGTATCGGCCTGGGTGGGTCCGAAGCGTAAAACCGCCGATAAACTGGAGAATTTCGCCAGCGGTATCGAAACCCATGGAAATGCCCGCCAGCCTATGGCTATCAAGTATTTCCTGGTGGCCATCCTGTTTGTGCTGTTTGATGTGGAAGTGATCTTTTTCTATCCCTATGCGGTCAATTTCCGCGAACTGGGATGGGCCGGCTTCAGTGCCGTACTTATGTTTGTCGCTTTTTTCATGATAGGATTCATCTATATCATCAAAAAAGGAGCTTTGACCTGGGAAGACTAGGGGGTTAATTAGTAATTGATCGTTAGTAATTAGTAATTATTATACCTGCATTGAACTTATAAGATGCAGGGAGGTTATAATAATTGCTTTTTTACTGTTAATTACTAATTATTAATTACTAATTATTAATTACTAATTATTAATTTTTTATATGCGTCCGGTACGTTTTAATATTCATCCGAAAGAAGCCCTGATCAGTGAGGCGGTTTCTGTGGCAGAAGCACCCCAGGGATATTCCGGGGAAGGTTTTTTTACCACCAAACTGAGCGATGTGGTAGGATTGGCCCGGAAAAACTCCATGTGGCCCCTGCCTTTTGCTACTTCCTGCTGTGGTATCGAATTCATGGCTACCATGGGCTCTCATTACGATCTGGCCCGTTTTGGTTCTGAAAGGGTAGGGTTCTCTCCCCGCCAGTGCGATCTGCTGATGGTAATGGGCACTATTGCCAAGAAAATGGGGCCCGTATTACGCCAGGTATACCTGCAAATGGCCGAACCCCGCTGGGTAATTGCCGTGGGTGCCTGCGCTTCGAGTGGCGGTATTTTTGACAGCTATAGTGTGTTACAGGGTATCGACCAGATTATTCCGGTGGATGTCTATGTGCCTGGTTGCCCACCCCGCCCCGAAGCCATCCTGGATGGTTTTATGAAAATACAGGAGCTGGTAGGGCAGGAAAGTATCCGCAGAAGAAACAGCGAGCAGTATAAGGCGCTGATGAACGGATATGGTATTGAATAATCAAACAGGATAACTGTTGATAGAAAGCAGTTGTCTGTAAAAATAAATCATGGCTGCAGGTCCAGAACCTGCAGCTGAATCTGATAGAAATGGCCTTAACCAACGAAAGAATTCAACAACGACTGACGGAGAAATTTGGAGACACCGTTTTCCATTTCGAAGAGTCGTATGGCATGCTCAGTTTTGAAGCTGCCAAGGAGAATAACCTGAAAGTGCTCCAGTTCATGAATGATGACGAAGAGCTGGGTTTCCGCTTTCTGACAGACCTCTGCGCAGTGAATTATCCCGACCAGCCGGGTCGCGAACTGGCGGTGGTGTACCACCTGCACAACCTCACAGAGAATATACGTGTACGTTTCAAAGTATTTACTGATATCAATACCCCCGATGTTTTCACGGCTTCCCAACTCTTTAACAGTGCCAACTGGATGGAGCGGGAAACCTTTGATTTCTACGGGGTGAATTTTGTAGGACATCCGAACCTGAAAAGGATCCTGAATGTGGATGAGATGGATTATTTCCCTATGCGGAAAGAGTTTCCGCTGGAAGACCAGACGCGGGTGGACAAGGATGACGAGATGTTTGGACGGGGATAGGATTTGTGAATTTGCGGATGACGGATTAACGAATTAAAATCTATCATAGTCCATCATAATCCGCCAATCCGCTATCCGCTAATCCGCGAATGGCTGCAAAGCGAACCGAACGTACAAGTGAGTGATCCCGCCAAAGTCGGGACAAGCACAACGAAGTTGATTAAAGATATATAGCTGATTATATAATGACAGAGCATCATCACCATATCAAACTGCCGGAAGGCTCGATAGAAAAGCAGACTACCACCTTGAACGTGGGGCCTACGCACCCTGCTACACACGGTGTGTTCCAGAATATTATGGAGCTGGATGGCGAGCGGATTGTGTCTACCGAATCTACTGTGGGTTATATCCACCGTGCTTTTGAAAAGATTGCCGAGCGCAGGCCTTTGTACCAGATTACTCCTCTTACAGATCGCTTGAATTATTGCAGCAGTCCAATTAACAATATGGGCTGGCACCTCACCTGCGAGAAACTGCTGGATGTAAAAACACCGAAAAGGGTGGATTATCTCCGGGTGATTATCATGGAGCTGGCGCGGATCGCGGATCACTTGATCTGTAATTCCATTGTAGGTGTGGATACCGGTGCGTATACCGGCTTCCTGTATGTGATGCAGTATCGCGAATTAATTTATGAGATATATGAAGAAGTATGTGGGTCCCGTCTTACTACTAATATTGGGCGTATTGGCGGTTTTGAAAGGAATTTCACAAATACAGCGTTTACGAAACTCGAGAAATTCTTAAAGGAATATCCTGCTGTGCTGAAAGAACTGGAAAACCTGTTCAGCCGTAACCGCATTTTTATGGAGCGTACCATTGGTACCGGAGCCATCAGTGCAGAGCGTGCGTTGAATTATGGGTTTACCGGCCCCAATCTACGCGCTACAGGGGTTGACTATGATGTGCGTGTGCATGCACCGTACAGCAGTTACGAAGATTTTGATTTCAGCATACCTGTTGGTAAAACAGGCGATAACTACGACCGTTTTCTGGTACGTAACGAAGAAATGTGGCAGAGCCTGAGCATCATACAGCAGGCTTATCAGAAAATACAGGAGTTCAAGGGTGCAGAAGCAGAAGTGTTCCATGCCAATGTGCCGGAATATTATCTTCCTAAAAAAGAAGATGTGTATACCAGTATGGAAGCATTGATCTGGCATTTCAAGATCATCATGGGTGAGGTGGAAATGCCAAAGGGAGAAGTGTACCATGCCGTAGAAGGGGGTAATGGCGAATTAGGTTTTTACCTGATCAGCGATGGAGGCCGTACACCGTTCCGCCTGCATTTCCGCAGACCCTGTTTCATTTATTACCAGGCTTATCCGGAACTGGTAACCGGTGGTATGCTGAGTGATGCGATTGTGACGATGAGTAGTCTGAACCTGATTGCAGGAGAAATGGACGCGTAAAAACATATAATTTGAGAATGTGGCAATTTGAAAATTTGAAAATGGAAGGCTACCAGCCTGACAGTTTTCACTTTCAAATTCTCAGATTTTCAAATTTTCAAATTTGAAAAATAGTATGTCGAAATTTTCAGAAACTCAGTTAGCAGAAGTACAACGCCTGGTGGCACGTTACCCGGAAGGGAAGCAGAAGAGTGCCCTATTGCCGGTTTTGCACCTGGCACAGGATAGCTTTGGCGGATGGTTAAGCAGCGAAACGATGGATTATGTGGCCGAACTGCTGAATATTACTCCCATTGAAGTATATGAAGTAGCTACTTTCTACAGCATGTACAACCTGAAACCTGTGGGTAAATATCTGTTTGAGGTTTGCCAGACAGGTCCTTGTATGCTGCGTGGCAGTGATGATATTGTAGCGTATATCGGCGAGAAACTGGGTATTAAACCCGGCGAGACAACAGCAGATGGCATGTTTACCTTAAAAACCGTAGAGTGCCTCGGTGCCTGCGGGTATGCGCCGATGATGCAGCTGGGTAAACATTACCGTGAACATCTGACCAAAGAAAAAGTGGATGCGATCATTGCAGAATGCAGAGAGACCGCAGCGAAGAATAATTAATTAAAAAGTAAAAATTAAAAAGGAAAAATTAGAGGTTGACTTTTAACTTTTAACTTTTGACTTTTGACTTTTCAATATGGGTGTAAAATTATTACTGGAAAAAGCACATGTGCAGGGCATCCGCTCTTACGAAGTATACCGCCGCGAAGGGGGATACCGTAGTGTAGAGAAAGCACTCAAAACCATGGGTCCTGAAGCCATTGTGGAAGAAGTGAAGAAGAGTGGTTTGCGTGGCAGGGGTGGTGCCGGTTTCCCGGCTGGTATGAAGTGGAGTTTTATTGCCAAACCGGAAGGTGTGCCGCGTCACCTGGTATGTAATGCCGATGAGAGTGAGCCGGGTACTTTTAAAGACAGGTATTTAATGGAATTTATTCCACACCTGCTTATCGAAGGCTTGATCGTTTCTTCTTATGCCCTGGGCAGTAATGATACTTATATCTATATCCGTGGCGAATATGCCTGGATCGTTGATATCCTGGAACAGGCTATCGGCGAAGCCAAAGCCAACGGCTTTTTAGGAAAGAATATTTTAGGAACCGGTTTTGATTGTGAGATCCATGTACAACGTGGTGCCGGTGCCTATATCTGCGGTGAAGAAACGGCTCTGATCGAATCGCTGGAAGGTAAAAGGGGTAATCCGCGCATCAAACCTCCTTTCCCTGCGATACAGGGTGTGTGGATGAGGCCTACCGTGGTGAATAATGTAGAAACACTGGCGGCAGTGGTTCCTATCATCAACATGGGCGGAGAAGAGTATGCGAAGATCGGCGTAGGCAAATCAACCGGTACCAAACTGATCTCTGCCTGTGGCAATATCAACAAACCTGGTGTGTACGAAATTGATATGACCATCTCTGTAGAAGAATTTATTTACAGCGATGAATATTGTGGCGGTATTGCCAATGGCAAAAGACTGAAAGCCTGTATCCCGGGTGGTTCCTCCGTGCCCATTTTACCCGCTAACCTGTTACTGAAAACAGCGAAAGGCGAAACCCGTTACATGAACTACGAGAGCTTGAGTGATGGCGGTTTTGCTACCGGTACCATGATGGGATCGGGTGGTTTTATTGTACTGGACGAAGACCAGTGTGTAGTGAAGAATACCTATACATTTGCCCGTTTCTATCGCCATGAAAGCTGCGGACAGTGTTCGCCCTGTCGTGAAGGAACCGGCTGGATGGAGAAATTATTACTGCGCCTGGAAAAAGGGCAGGGTAAATCAAGCGATATTGATCTGTTGTGGGATATACAG
This sequence comes from Sediminibacterium sp., assembly GCA_036405675.1. GTDB lineage: Bacteria > Bacteroidota > Bacteroidia > Chitinophagales > Chitinophagaceae > Sediminibacterium. The sequence continues at coordinate 252 of DASWXD010000073.1, read as the reverse complement.
CGTAAGATAGAAGGAAATACGATCTGTCCGTTGGGCGATGCTGCGGCCTGGCCGGTAGCAGCCGCCATCAGGCATTTCAGGGATGAGTTTGAGTGGCATGTTACGCATCCGGAAGAAGCGCAGAAAAGGAATTATGGATTGGCGCATTATGCGGATCCGATTCATGTTCCTGTGGGGTAATTCAAAATTCAAAAATCAAAAGTCAAAAATGAATGATGAATTTGAAACTTTTGAATTGAATGGGGATTCAAA
>DASWXD010000072.1:0-20340 GCA_036405675.1 Sediminibacterium sp. | reverse complement strand
TTTGAATACCTGCCCTATCTTCTCCTGGTTTTTTTCATAACTGATCTCCTGCTGCACTTCCATGATCTCCTGGGCGCGTTCGGCTTTTAGGTCTGCCGGCACATCGTCTGCAAGGTCGTAGGCGGAGGTATTTTCTTCATGGCTGTACTGGAAAATGCCCACACGGTCAAAACGGTGTTCGCGGAGGAAGTCTTTCAGCTCTTCCACATCTTCTTCCGTTTCACCCGGGAAGCCTGCGATCAGGGTGGTGCGTAAACAGATACCGGGTACTTTTTCGCGGATGGCGCTAATCAACTCACCCATTTCTTCACGGGTAATATTGCGGCGCATGGCTTTGAGCATATTATTGCTGGCATGCTGCAGCGGCATATCCAGGTATTTGCAGATATTATCGCGCTCGCGCATCACATCCAGGATCTCCAGCGGGAATTTGCTGGGGTAGGCATAATGCAAACGGATCCATTCCAGTCCTTTCACATCTGCCAGTGCATTCAATAAACGGGGCAGGTCGCGCTTTTTATAGATATCCAGTCCGTAATAGGTCAGTTCCTGGGCAATCAGCATAATCTCTTTCACCCCTTTTTTCACCAGACTTTCCGCTTCAGCCACCAGTTCTTCAATGGGTCTGCTGATATGCTGGCCCCGCATCAGCGGAATGGCGCAGAAAGAACAGGTACGGTTACAGCCTTCGCTGATTTTGAGGTAGGCATAATGGCGGGGGGTGCTCAGCAAACGTTCGCCCAGTAATTCGCTTTTATAATCTGCGTCGAACTGTTTCAGCATCAGGGGCAGTTCCATGGTGCCGAACCAGGCATCCACTTCGGGCATTTCCTTTTCCAGGTCCTCCCGGTAGCGCTCGCTCAGGCAACCGGTTACATATACTTTGTCCAGTTTACCCCGCCGTTTCAGTTCCAGTTGGTCCAGAATGGTGTTGATACTTTCTTCTTTGGCCTTATCTATGAAGCCGCAGGTGTTTACCACGGATATATTATGGTCCAGTTTGGTATTCTCATGTACCACGTTTATATCATTGGCTGCCAGCTGGCCGCTCAATACTTCACTATCTACCAGGTTCTTGCTGCAACCAAGGGTGATGATATTTACTTTGTCTTTCTTAAGTGTTCTTGCTTTCATGCGACGGCAAAACTACCAATAATCGGTCACTATTTGGCAGAAGCGGCCATCGGACGTTCTATGGAAAACAGGGCCAGTTGTTCCCCGTTCTCTTCTTTCACCCCCTGATACCCGAAACCCGACCTTTCCAGTACTTTCTGCGAAAGCTGGTGATTGGCCCGGGTAATAGCAAATAACCGGAGGTGTTGGGTATGGTCAAAAAAATACCGGATCCCTTCCAGCACCAGTTCGGTGGCATACCCCTGCCCCCAATATTCGGGCAGCAGCGCATAACCGATATGGTAGTCGGCTTCGCCCGACAGGTATAGAAAGGAAAAAGTACCCAGGAACCGGCCGCCCGTTTTTTCCTCTACCGCATACCGGCCCAGCAGGGAACCCTCGCGGTAAAATAGCAGGTTCTCTAAAAGAAAGACATCGCAGTCTTCCCGCGACTTAGCGGGCCGGATATACTCCATCACTTTCGGATCTCCATTGATCCGGAAAAAGGGTTCCTGGTCCTGGTGGGTAAACCTTCTTACCCGGGTTCTGTTGGTAGTAAATAAATCCATAACAATCGTTTACCGGCAATCCGCTAACTGTATCTTACCGTAATTTATTGATCAACCTTGAAAATTTTATCATGTCACATCTCTACAGTAAGCTGTCAAAGCTACCTTTTCTGCGAATGCATTATTCCGGAAAGTTTTTGTTTGTGGCTTTTATCGGAATACATATTCCATTGATTATAATTGTTTTAATAACAGTTACCGGAATTTTTTCTTTCAGCAAAGAAGTTATGCTCACCAGCTGCCTGTTAGCCACATTAGCCGCATCAGCCCTTACTTTGTATTTTTTGAACCAGTTGTTATGGCCCCTTCACAAGGCCCAATCGGCACTGGACAAATACCTAAGACACCAGGAACTGCCCAACTTACCCACCCAGTTCGAAGATGAAGCCGGTATCCTGCTGAAGCAATTACAACAAACTCTGGAGCAACAGAACCAGTTACTGGATGAGAAAAAAGACACCATCCAGCTTCTTTCCCATAATGTACAACTACCATTTGAGCAGTTCAGCCAGCTCGCTAGCCTGATAACGCAGGAAACAGACCTGGTAAAACTGCATGAGTATGGTCGTACCATTAAAGAAGTCTCTGTCAAAAACCTGCTAACCCTGCATCAGGTCTTAAGCTATCTAAATAAAAGATAATATTGATTACCAATACAATAAATCAATTTAACTAAATAAAAAATACAATAGAAAACCCCGACTGTCAGTCAGGGCTTCTTATTCATTAATGATGCAACAGCCGTTTAAGCCTGCTGCGGCACAGAGAGTTGTGCGCTGATATGTTTCACGATCTTTTCCGCATGGTCTCTGGAGTTCTCAATGAAGAGACTATGCGTATTAAAGCCTCCGCAGATCACACCGGCCAGGTAAATTCCCTTGATATTGGTTTCATGAGTACTCTCGTCATAATTAGGCTTACAAATCTCATCATCGGCCAATTCAATCCCCATATTTTCGAGGAAAGCCAGATCCGGCTTGTAACCGGTCATGGCTATTACCTTGTCGTTTTCTATCGTTACTAAACCATCCGGGGTATTGATATCCACTTCATGCTCGCGGATCTCGGCCACCGTAGAGTTGAAATAAACCTTAATCGATCCTTCTTTGATCCGGTTCTCGATATCCGGTTTGATCCAGTATTTTACATGTTCACCCAATTCGCTGCCGCGGATCACCATGGTAACCTGGGCGCCCTTGTGCCAGGTTTCGAGGGCCGCATCTACCGCTGAATTATTGGCTCCTACCACCACCACTTTCTGGAAAGCATAATAATGCGGATCATCGTAGTAATGGGTCACTTTTGGCAGCTCTTCCCCTTTCACGTTCATCATGTAGGGTTTGCCGTAAAAACCGGTGGAAACGATGATATTCTTTGTTTTATAGTGTCTTTTAGAGGTATTTACCGTAAACAGATCTTCTGTCCTGTCGATTGTCTCCACCCCTTCAAACAGGTGAATGTTCAGGCCGGAGGATACGGCCACTTTGCGGTAATACTCCAATGCCTCATCGCGGGTAGGTTTGGCATGACGGCTCATAAAGGGAATGCCGCCGATCTCCAACCTATCAGCCGTGGAGAAAAAAGTCATATTGGCCGGATAGTTGAACAGGGAGTTTACCAGACAGCCCCTTTCGATGATCAGGTAGCGCAAGCCATTGGCCTTGGCATGTAAACCACAGGCGAGTCCGATAGGACCAGAACCGATAATGATAACGTCGTAAGCAATTGAGAACATGGCAGGGAGTTTGTTATTTGAAATCAAAAGTGATATAGGAATGGGGTTTGCTGGCAGCATAACCGCCTTTTATAGCGGGGAATAGCTTCCGGACAGCAAGGCCGGTAAACAGAAACAGGAAACCAAGAATACTGATCTTCATAATACACTAACAAAATTAAACAACCAGCCGCTATTACTTGTGAATCTCACTCGAAAAGTGGAAACTAATCTCAGGATTATTGGTGATCTCTGTATTCAGGAACCATTCACTCTGGGCCAGGTAAACCGGGTGGCCGTCTTTATCAGCCGCCGAGTTCTGCTGTTTGAACCGGAGAAAATCGGCCAGCTTGTTTTCATCCTTACTCGTTAACCAGCAGGCTTTGTAAAAAGGCAATGAACGGAACTCACAAGCCGCCCCGTATTCCTGCAGCAAACGGTACTGGATCACTTCAAACTGCAGCTCGCCCACACAACCAATGATCTTTTTATTACCGCCAAACTGCGTAAACAACTGGGCCACACCCTCATCTGTTAATTGACTAATTCCTTTTTCTAACTGTTTGGTTTTCATAGGATCTTTATTCACCAGTTCTTTAAAAATTTCAGGTGAAAAAGTAGGAATTCCTACAAAATAGAAGTCTTCTCCCTCGGTCAGCGTATCGCCGATCTTGAAGTTACCTGTATCAAACAGACCCACCACGTCTCCGGCATAGGCATCTTCAATAATGTCTTTGCTCCGGGCCATAAAGCTATAGGGGTTGCTGAAACGGACGTCCTTATCCAGGCGTACATGGTGGTAGTACTTGTTGCGTTCAAACTTACCGCTGCATACCCGCATAAAGGCGATCCGGTCGCGGTGTTTGGGGTCGAGGTTGGCATGGATCTTAAAAATAAAGCCGCTGAACTTGTCTTCTCCCACTTCTACCGTGCGGACAGAAGTTTCGCGGCTACGGGGCACCGGGGCAATGCGGATAAAAGTATCCAGCATTTCCTTCACTCCGAAGTTATTCACGGCACTACCAAAGAACACCGGGGCAATTTTGCCGGAGAGATAGTCGTTCACATTCAGCTCTCCATATACCCCATCCAGCAGTTCCACATCTTCCCGCAGTTGGGCAGCATCCCGGTCGCCCACTTTGGAGTCCAGCAAGGTATCAGACAGGTCGCTGATGGCAATTACGTCATCATCATCTGCTTTTGTACTTGCAGTAAACAGTCTAAGACTCTTATTATCAATATTATAGACTCCTTTAAATTCCTTGCCACTGTTAATGGGCCATGTCATGGGGTGCAGCGAAATATGGAGTTCATTTTCGATTTCCTCCAGCAGGTCAAAGCGGTTTTTACCGTCGCGGTCCATCTTGTTCACGAATACGATCACCGGTGTATCCCGCATCCGGCACACTTCCATAAGGCGCCGGGTCTGGGCTTCTACCCCGTTTACACTGTCGATTACCAGGATAACACTGTCCACTGCCGTAAGGGTACGGTAGGTATCTTCCGCAAAATCTTTGTGACCGGGGGTATCCAGCAGGTTGATGAGGGTGTTCTGGTATTCGAAGGTCATCACAGAAGTAGCCACCGAGATCCCTCTCTGGCGCTCAATTTCCATGAAATCGCTGGTAGCGTGTTTCTTGATCTTATTACTCTTTACAGCTCCCGCCACCTGGATTGCACCTCCAAAAAGGAGCAATTTCTCTGTTAACGTGGTCTTACCCGCATCCGGGTGGGAGATAATGGCGAAGGTCTTCCGCCTGTTGATTTCTTTCTCAAACTTCATAACGGCGGCAAAGGTAAGGATAGGGAATGGTGAATAGGCAATTGTCAATACATTGCCCCCGAAAATCTACACCCCACCCAATTATTCTATCATACTATCATTCTATCATCCTATCATTTCTTCATCCCTTCACTCATGCACTCATTCACTCATTCACTCATTAGCTAATACTCCACCACCCTCGCCTCCCCCTTCCCTTCACGTACGGTTACAATCCATAGCTGGTTATACACGCTCTCGTCCAGGTTGGCATATTTCTTTTCTTTGATCAGCAGGTTCACCAATTGGGGTGTTGAGTTGGAATGTCCGGCAACAACGATGGTTTTCCCTTTTTCCTGCAAAAGCTTTTCAGCAAAAGATACAAGGTCTTTAGGATCATATACTTGTATCTCTTTATTGAACTTTTTTGCCAATGGTGTTACGGTAGATTTTGTTCTGGTATAGTTAGTAGAATAGATCGCATCCGGCGTATATGCAGCCAGTACTGTCAGCAGTTTCTCAGCCCGCTCCCTTCCCTGCTGGGTCAGTGGCGGGTCGGCTTTCATCATGGTAGCACCTGCAGCAGTGGTATCTTTTTCCGCATGGCGGAGCAGGATATAGGTACTGGTTTGTGCCAAAGCACCCACGCTCAGGGCAAGACCGATCACAAATAAGGCAGCATATTTTTTCATACCGGCAATTTTAACAGTGAAGTTACAGCGATACGCCTGCAGGCATACACCGCTGGTGTAAAGAAAGGGAATATAGCAAATCCTTCACAACTCTACTACCGCATACGGTTTATCTTTGATTTGTTGGCCTTCGGGCAGAACAGATTTAAGAACCTATCAGCTAAAATCATGAAACAGATCCTTACCCTCTTTATTCTTTTATCAGTAGTGCAAACCCATGCAGATGCCCAGTTAAAGGGGCTGCTCAATAAAGCCAAAGATGCCATTGGTGGCAAATCCGTTTCTTTAAGTAATGAGGATATCGTGGCCGGCTTAAAAGAAGCCCTGGCCGTGGGATCCCAGAAAGGGGCCAACAGCCTCTCGCAGGTAGATGGCTTTTTTGCCAATGCCGCCCTCAAGATCCTGCTTCCGCCGGAAGCCGAGAAAGTTGAAAGTACTTTACGCAAAGTAGGTTTGGGCAAACAGGTAGACGATGCCATTCTAAGTATGAACCGTGCCGCAGAAGATGCCTGTAAAAGTGCCGCCCCTATTTTTGGCAATGCCATCAAACAGATGAGTTTCCAGGATGCGCTGGGTATTCTGAAAGGTGGCGATACGGCTGCCACCGGTTACCTGCGCGGCAAAACCAGCACCGAGCTCACCAATGCTTTCCGCCCTGTGATACAACAGTCGCTGGAAAAAGTGAATGCCACCAAATACTGGAATACCCTGATCAGTTCTTATAACAAGATCAATATCCTCGGCAAAAAAATCAACCCCGACCTCAGCGCCTATGTTACCGAAAAAGCCCTGGGAGGTATTTTTTACCAGGTAGCTGAGGAGGAAAAGAATATCAGAAAAGACCCTTTGGCGAGAACTTCGGAGATTTTGAAGAAAGTGTTCTCAAAGTAAGGTGGTGAGTAGTGAGTGGTCAGTAGGCAGTACTACTCACTACTCACTACTCACCACTCACTACTCACTACCGAAACAATTCATCATCGATCGTATTCGTTTTCGCCACAATGGTCCTGATCTGCTGGTCCAGTTCTTTGGCGCTTTCTACGAGGTGGTCAAAAATCTCCAGCCCCTTTAATGTGCCTTCGTGGTGAAGAATCTCGATCATGCCGAGAATATTGGCAAGGGGTTTGCGCACTTCGTGCGACTGGATAAATGCAATATCCCGCAGGGCTTTGTTCTGCATTTTGATCTTTTCCTGTACCAGCACATCATCCGTAATATCGCGGTTGGTTCCGATCAGGCTGAGAATGCGGCCGCTATCCGATTTTTTGATGATGGCATGCGATTCAATATACCTGATCTTTCCATCAGGTTTCAGGATGCGGTACACGGCCCCATTGATCTCTTTTTTAAGCGATACCAGGTCCCCGATAATCTTATTCATCATTACGGCATCTTCGGGGTGCAGGGCTTTGCCGAAGATTTTGTAAAGGCTCAGTTCTGTATCTTTCGGGAATCCATACATTTCATACATCCGGTCGTCCCAGATCACTTCGTTGGTGTCGAGGTTAATTTCAAAAATACCGATGCCGGCCGAGTCGGTAGCCAGGCGCAAGCGCTGTAACAGTTCCTCCTGTTGCTTCTGGGTATCTTTTCGCTGGGTAATATCGGTTTCAATGGCCATAAACCCCATGTGCCGGCCGTTCTCATCCTGCAGCGGGTGACAGTCCAGCTCGATCCAGATCTGTTCACCGTTTTTGGTATGACTGATAAACGCTTCTTTAAAAGCCACTTTCGTCTCCATTGCTATCCTGATCCGATCTGCTACCTGCTGATCAAAGCCCGGGCCCTGGAGGGAGTATCCTAATTTTTTCTGCCGTAACTCATCCAGCGTATAACCGCTGGTGCGAACATACCCATCATTTACCCAGATAATATTCTCTGCTGCATCGGCAATCAAAACGGCATTGGTGGTATTATGCGCCACCAGTGCCAGTCTTTTTACCTCATCTTCACTTTTCAGCAAAGCGGCTTCGGTTTGTTTGCGGTGGGTAATATCAAATATGCAGCCGTCTACAAAAATCACTTTCTCTGCTGCATCGTATACACCCTGGCCGCTTTCGTATACCCAGCGCAGTTCACCGCCTTTTTTAATGATCCGGTATTCGATCTCGTATTTTTCTTTCCCCGCTATTGCCTGCGCTATGGCAGCACGGAGCCGGGGATAGTCGTCGGGGAAAACCAGTTTGGAATACCCCTCCCGCCTGTTGTTCAGAAAATAATCCAGCGGGTAGCCGGTCAGTTTCACTACTTCATCGCTGAAGAATTCGAGCGTGAAAAATTCATCGCCGCGGCAACGGTAAATGGCAGCCGGAATATGATTAACCAGTGCCTTCAGTTTATTACTATCTATGAATTCGTGCTGCTGCTGCATAGGCAATGTGGGAGATGGCTCCCTGTTTCAGATACCGTATACAATTTATACAAAAGCAGGAATATCGGGGGAGTTGATTTTGTAAAGCCTGTTTTGCAGATACGGTACCCCTAAAATAGAGAAAAGGCCCGAAAAGGCCTTTTCTCTAAAAAACAGGAGGAAATCTCCCAACTTAAATATCAATCGCTTCTCCGTAAGCTGCGGCCGTTGCTTCCTTAATGCCTTCGCTCATGGTGGGGTGCGGGTGACTGGCATTCAGGATCTCGTGTGCAGTGGTTTCCAGTTTACGGGCCACTACTGCTTCCACAATAAATTCAGTTACGTTCATACCAATCATGTGGCAACCCAGTAATTCACCGTATTTGGCATCGTAGATCACTTTTACAAAACCTTCTGTAGCACCGGCTGCACTGGCTTTACCGCTGGCCATGAAGGGGAACTTACCGATCTTGAGTTCATAACCGGCTTCTTTGGCTGCTTTCTCCGTGTATCCCACACTGGCAACCTCCGGCGTACAATAGGTACAACCCGGGATATTGTTATAATCCATCACATCCGGTAAATGGTGCAGTTTTTTCTCCATATACGCCATATGCTCTGCTGCATTAATACCTTCTTTGGAAGCTACGTGTGCCAGGGCCTGGCCCGGAGAACAGTCGCCGATAGCGTAAATACCCTGAACAGATGTCTGCTGGTACGCATCTACCACCACTTTTCCTTTTTCTGTTTTGATACCGTTTTCTTCCAAACCAATATTCTCAATATTAGCTACCACTCCTACCGCACTTAATACAATATCCGCTTCCAGGGTAACGGTGCTGCCATCCTGTTTTTTCACCAGGGCTTTTACACCTGCACCGCTGGTATCTACCGACTCAACAGACGCGTTGGTCATGATATCGATACCCTGCTTTTTATATTGTTTCTCCAGTTCTTTCGAAATGTCTTCATCTTCTACCGGAACAATGCGCGGCATAAACTCTACGATGGTTACTTTGGTTCCCATGCTGTTGTAGAAATAGGCAAACTCCACACCTATCGCGCCGCTTCCTACAATGATCATGCTTTTGGGTTGCTCTGGCAATACCATCGCTTCGCGGTAGCCGATCACTTTTTTACCGTCCTGTTTCAGGTTGGGTAATTCTTTACTGCGACCACCGGTAGCAATCACAATATATTTTCCTTCTACCACCGATTTGGTGCCGTCGGCAGCCGTTACTTCAATCTGTCCTTTGGCTTTTACCTTACCGTAGCCCATCACCACATCAATCTTGTTCTTCTTCATCAGAAACTGAACGCCCTTACTCATCTTATCGGCCACACCGCGGCTGCGTTTTACCACACCGCCAAAATCATGCGCCACACCGGTAGCGTTGATACCATAATTGGTGCTGTGTTTCATGTATTCATACACCTGTGCACTTTTTAACAGCGCTTTGGTGGGGATACAACCCCAGTTCAGACAGATCCCGCCCAGGCTTTCTTTTTCGATGATCGCAACTTTAAAGCCTAACTGAGATGCACGGATAGCAGCAGGATAACCACCCGGACCGCTACCTAACACAATTACGTCGTATGCCATTGTATATTGATTGATAAGATTAGAAATATCCCGTAAGGGGAGGCAAAAATACTGGCAAATGATGAAACGGGCAAATCGGCAGTCGTGAGTAGTGAGTGGTCAGTAGTGAGTGGGGAGTAAGAATGTGAATGGGGTAATGGTCAATGGGCAATGGTCAATGGGCAATGGTCAATAGTGAATGGGCAATGGAGCCTGTTGTCTGAGATTGCCTATTGACAATTGACCATTCACAACTGCCTACTCACCACTCACCACTCACGATTCACGCTTCAAAAAAGATCCTTACCGTTTGATAAAACCACTTATTCCCCGAAGCTGACCCCGTTTGCTGCATCTGTTCGTTGTAGCCCTGCAGGCCAAAGAGTCCGGCCATATTGCCGTTGCGGAGGGCCATTTCGAGGTAACCGGCGGAGTTGAACCAGGCCAGTTTTTCTGATTCGCTCACAGAGGTATAGTTATCGCTGATGGTATCGATGGTTTCGTTGCGTTTGAACATGATCTTGAAACTCCTGCCCTGCCGTTGCTGGTTAAATTCTTCGCGGGTAATATTCACCACCACGTTCTCAAAATTATCAATGAACAGGATCTGTCCTTCCATCCAGTCAGGACCAATAGTGGCACGCAGCGGATATTTTTCCTCGATATCGGTAACGGGAACACCCTGGTCGCGGATACTGCCCGATTCCTGGATATGGGCCACGGCAAACGCCAACTCCTGGGTAATTTCGAGCAGGGTCTGGTGTTTATCGATATCAATACCGATCAGTTCTGTGGGTTTGGTGCCGGTAATCATGGTCAGAATACCGTTATCCGGACAGATAATATATTGATCCTTGTGCCGGGCCACCAGCATATACCGCCTTGCCGACTCGAACAGGTTCACGATAATCAGGTGAAATGTGCCGGGCGGGTAATAGCGGAAAGCATTGTTACAGGTGTAGGCCGCCTGCGGAAAATTGGTTTGGGAAAGATAATGCGTGATATCGCAGATGTTCAGGTCGGGCATCAGGTTCACGAACTGGCCCTTGATGGCACCAACAAGATAATCCCGCTGGCCTATATCCGAAGTCAACGTTAGAATAGGCATGGTGACATGTAAACGTTTGAACAGGCCGGTTATTTCACCAGTTCCCCATTTTTAAAGAAAAAATTCCTGACCAGCTTATCGGCCAGTGAAGGGAAAAAGCGGTTCATGAACACGGTTCTTTTGCCGGTAAAAGTGAGCACCAGGCTACGCTTACGTTTTTCGATGGCTTTAATGATGTGCCGGGCGCATTCTTCGGCGCTCATCATTTTGCCTTCATCCATCGGCGATTCGCCCTGCGATTTACCGAGGGCATTCAGTGCCACATTGCGGATATTGGAAGTGGTGAACCCGGGGCAAACCCACATTACATTGGTACCACTATCCAGCAATTCGGTGCGCAAAGCTTCGAGCCAGCCGTTTACGGCAAATTTGGAAGCCGAATACCCGCTGCGGCCGGGCAAACCGCGGTAACCGGCAATAGATGATACACCCACGATGGTTCCCTTATTGCGGGTAATATAAGGCAGGGCAAATTTGGTGCAGTACACCGTACCCCAGAAATTGATGTCCATTACCTGGCGGATGGTATCCAGTTTTACGTCAGACACCAGCGAGCGCATAGATACACCGGCGTTATTGATGAGGATATCGATGGTACCAAAGGCTTTTACCGCCACTTCTATAAAATTCTGGCAATCGGCCTCTTTACTAACATCGGCCGTATGGATGAGCAGGGGTTTGCCGGGATAGGTAGACTGGAGCTGGTACAGTTTATCATAATTACGTCCGCAGGTGGCCACTTTGGCCCCTGCCTGCAGAAAAGCATCTACCAAAGCTTTCCCGATTCCTTCCGATCCGCCGGTAATCACAACTACTTTATGCTGAAAAACTGACATAGTATGGGGTTATTCTACAAAAATAGGCAGTTCCCTCATCAGTTATTGACGGTATGTGTGTAAAAAACAGAAAATACTTTTATAAAAATTTGGCTGTTTTTTTATTTCACCTATTTTTGCACTCCCAAAGAAAAAAAGACCAGCGCTTTTCTTCTGAAGGAAAAGGTTCGATTCCGTAGCTCAGTTGGTAGAGCAATACACTTTTAATGTATGGGTCCTGGGTCCGAGTCCCAGCGGGATCACCAAAGAATGAAAACACCGTACGTTTTGTGCGGTGTTTTTTTATTTTATTACATCATTCCAAAAACGAGGAGCCTGTCCCGCTTTCCTGGCGGAAAGTCCCAGCGGGATCACTGAACATAAAACGAAAACCCACGCCAGTCGTGGGTTTTCGTTTTCCTAGACCTCACAGGAAGCAAATTGGTATCACAACCGTTCTTTCTTCTCATTTTTCCATTTCTCCAACCTTTCGTGTTCTCTTAACCCTTGAAACAACACTATTCAATACAACCTTCCGGTTGATTTTGCTGTAACTGCACAATCCAGTTAAACAGACCTACCCATTCCGGAGCAAACTGACTTATCTTTTAGCTGGCGAAGATTTGAATTTTCAGTGGTCAGATAATTAGTGATCATTCACATTATTTATAGATACTCTTGCACTCTGGAGCATTATAAATTTACAAATAGCAATCGCATTTCCCTTCCGTTAATTGGTTTTCCATTTATTCTATTTACTATCAACTCATGATATCAATACAGATCTACTAATTCAATTGTATTGCGTCATAAAATAATCTGCAGGTGCAAATAGATTAACTATTGCCTGGTAAAAATGTGAAGGAGAATTTATCCTTTTAAAGTTGGATCAATTTGGTCCGGTATACTATGATCTGTTTACACCGGAATGAAGTGGTCAACGCAATCGGATTTTGCCAATCAGTTTGCGGAAAACGACCTAGCTATTTTCAAGTTTTGAGAACCCAAGACCAGTGCTTAGGTGTAAGTATGATACTGGTGATTATTCTATGGAAGAAATTACCCTGTTGGGAGAATGAAAACCCGAAAGCCTTTGTTGATTACCAACTTTAAATGGTCAGCTTCCTGCGCCACTCATCTCCCTATCGGTTCATTTTCAATATTTTAGGAATAATTATCTGGCTCTTGTACCGGTTTCCGGTTCTGGGCAAGGAATACATGTGCATAGCTGTTAATAAAAATTCAATTTTTCCGTGTATTTATCTATATGTTTGTAGTGTAAACACTACTTTAGTCTATACCGCTACTACATATATGAAATACTTGTTAATTATTTTCTTATTCTTTTTTGGTACAGCTAACCGGGTCATGGCACAATGCTCTGAGCCGCAAGTACCTTCTTTTATTACGCATGCAGAAATTGCCCTTAAAGGCATCAATGTGAATGCTAACTTACAGGCAGGAATCTGGACGCGGTTTGGTGGTCTGTCGGCAGGTATTGTAAGCCATGCTGTGGAGTATAAAGATATCAGTAAAAATAACTTTGCTGCTTTATCTCCGGTATCTAAACAGGTTATCACACCCGTTGCTACCTTGAGTGGCCGGATTGTACTTTCGGATAAATATCTTTTCTCTCCCTATGTAACCCTGGGCAAAGATTATGCTGAAAGAGGAATTAAAATATGCGCACTAACAGAAACTGATATGGCAATTGGCATAAAGGCTTCCGATCAGGGTTTCGGAATATGTTTGGCTAAAATATTTTAATCTGTTTACAGCAGTCCCTTTCTGAGAATCCTATTTTCATTTCCCTTCTCCACAGCATCTCTCGCAGAGTACCCCCAGCCTACGGAGTAATTAATACTCACTTTACGCAAGCACTATTTCTATCACCGCAGGATACTCTCTATCGAGAGACAATTCCGGGCTACTTTCTTTCTTTATTTAATTGGATACCCTGCCAGGAAGGCAAATCAGGTATCATCCCACCGTTATTAATCGCCAACTAATAAATAATATATAACAGTTGGGGGTATACCATTTATCCTGCTGTCATTTTTTAACCCCAGCCTTCAGGCTGGGGCCATTAACCGTAACCAGCTGCCGGGCTTCAGCCCTGATGCCGGGGCTGAAGCCCGGTAACCAATCAGCGAACTGTTCTCCCCATGCTGAAGCATGGGGTTATGATAAAGCAGTGGTTAACAGATCCCTTCTTCACAGCTTCTTGTTCAACAGTTGCAAAGGCCTGAGAATCTGCTTATATCAGTAACATGAAAGAAGCCTTACTATTGCTGGCTGTTGTTTTGCATATCTATTAGCTGTTCAGCTCATTGGAACTGACAGGGAGATTGCTTGCCCATTTTGTAATAGATGCACGTAGCAAAAAGGATTTGCAGTTACTTGCTGTTGTGATATCCATCTTTGGATTTTTGGCAATCTGCCTGAAATATAAACAAGCGATCAGGCACAGGTAAACTCATTAGCTTACTAACTATCACCATCCCGTAATTATTTCAGGGATAGATACTGCGCAAAATGAAAATACATCAACACCCTCCCCCTCTTCTCCCAACGCAGAAAGCCCCACCCAAAACATCCGCCAGTAGCGAACTTTTGAAATTAGAGCTTCTGTATACATTCCCCCAGAATGTAAAAAAGGATACAACCGGCGAACCCGGATCCCTTATTTTGCTTTGATCTGCTCAAGCGGATGAAACTCATCCATTTTTTTACCGGCCACTCCCTTCATCAGAAATTTATCTACCCCGTTCTGCTGCAGCAGGTAATTGCCTGTGTTGCCGGGTTGCGGAACCAATTTGTATTTTTCGTTGGCCAGGTTAACATAGCGGCCTTCTTTGATAATATTGTACCCCTTGGTGGCGCTGTTGAGGAACCAGTAACAACCGTCTTCCGAATCAGGCAGCAACGTCATCTCCATCCATGTATCTTTGGTAGTTGCCGGCAGATAAAATCCTTTATAGATCAGGGTCTGATCCATCAGTGATTCATAGATCACCAGGTCTGTTCCGTTGGGCGATTTGGCGGCGCTGACCGCTTTGGTCAGTTCCTCCCCATCAGAAGTGCGCACCCGGAATGAATTGTCGGCCAGTTTCATTACTTCAATCGTAACATCTTCATCCAGCATACTCAACAAAGCATTGATATCTGTGACCTGGGAGGTATTCAGTTTATTATAGGTATAACTTTTCGAATTCTTATCGTACTGCTGCACAAAATAAGCAGAGAGTTCGGTGGTACCGAGCGCCAGTCCATCGTTGTACTGGATCCTGCAAAACCGGAAGGTATTGGGCGAACCGCCCATTTTTACCTGGAAAGCATTGCCCCTATCGTCGTATTTATATTCATTTTTCACCACCATATTATCAATGGTTTCTTCTACCATTTTTCCGCGCTGGTCATATTGGTAGGTATGTTCCGTGGTTTTGCCGGTTGACTGCACGCTAAAACGCATTTTCTGCTTTACATCGTTTACGTACGTGCTGGTTTCTGTGTAAGACAATTTACCATCCCAATATGAATATTCAGTTAACGTAAACGTACCGGCATTTTTATAATCCGAGTACTCGTTGATATAGGTTACCACTCCTTTTTTGCGCGTAGTAATTTTGGCCAGTTGTCCCTTACTATTGTATTCATACAACACTTCCTGCGGGTACTTTGCATCGGTATTCTTTTTGTTTACCAGCTTTCCGTTCTGGTAGCTGTACCGGTAAACAACCGGCGTATCGGATCCGGTTTTTTCTGTCACGGATACCAGCTGGCCTTTGTCGTTATACGAATAGGTTTTGGTGGTCTCAGTATACATGATGATATTACTCTTACTGGTCTCTGAGATAAGTTTCCCTTTGCTGAATGAAAGGCTACGTTCTTTCACCACTTCGTATTTATTCAGCGCGTCTTTATAGCGGTATTCCACTTCCTCTACCTGTTTCACCTGGTCGGTATAGCCCAGCTCTCTGGCAAGTGTTTTTTCCTGCGAAACAGCGGTTTGCAGCAAAAGGAAGTAGGAGGCTATCAATAATACGGTCTTCATCTTTTGTCCTGTATTTTGGTTGATGACAACTGTTGTTTATGAAATTTCCTAGAAATGATACTGCACGCCAAAGCCTACATGACTGGTTTTACTGGAAGAAGTTCCCCCATTGGCATTCTTCCAGCTATAGGTTCCGAAATCAAATACGGCATTGGCGGTCCATTTTCCTTTCTCTGACTGGAAGATCTGTGGTTGCAGGCCCCAGCCGGTAAATGTCATGGTCCGGTTCACGGTTACATCTTTGAATCCCGTATCGGCATAATCGGTTTCAAGAATTTTTCCGAAACCGGTTCCGTAATCAAAATGAAGGCTGTTCAATGCTGAGTAAATAACAAGATACAGCGGCATCCTTACCATAAAAGGCATTCTCCCGCCAGGCAATACTTTCTCCAGTGCATCGTCAAATCGTGCATTGGTATTAAAAGGATACAATCTTGCCCGTACCCCCGGCACAGAAATCTTCAACTCCGTACTTCTGTTTGCAGAAATGAAATTGATATTATCCTGTACAGCCACTGCCGCTAGCTTACAACCGAATCTTGACTTGGGTGCGTAGCTGATATGGTATCCCAGTTCTGTGGTAAGAAACAACTGCATTTTTCCTTTGACAGCTACTTTACCCAGATCTCCGCCGGGTGTAGAAAAAGACATACCGGTATTGAATTTCAGCGATAGCCCGCTTTTTTGCGCGTTAGTTGCAGTTGACAGCAATACCAGGACCAGAGCAGGTATCAGCAGTTTTTTCAGGAGAGACAGGTTCGTTTTTTTCATCATCATGGTTTATGCAGTTGGTTAAATTTGTATTCAGCCTGTTTCGGCTTCCATTAAACACATTGTTCTTTACCCACCTGCCGGAAGCATACAGGAGATAGTTACGTAAACAGGTGTTGCCTTGCATAAGATATTGGGAAGTAAAGCGGGATATGGGATGATGGGGAACAGGATACTGCCCGTAGCATGGCGTTTAATACAGCCGCAGGCATGCCCCCCTATGTGCATTCATAATTCCGTTTTGCCGGATACAAAACTGAAGGATAGGCCGGCGCAGAACAATACCCTGTGCAGGGTATTTTTACAGACTGTTCAGACCAGGCGGTTCAGGTAAGCGTATTTGATCAGTCCCAGTACGGTATGCGTCTGGGTTTTGCGGAAGATATTTTTTCGATGGGTTTCTACGGTACGCTCGCTGATATTCAAAGCGGTGGCAATCTGTTTGGTATTCATCTCTTTTTCAATCAGCAGTATGATCTGGATTTCGCGTTGGGTAAGGCGATCTTCCGTGGTATGCTGGCTGTGTTTTCTCCATTTTTTCAGTTCTTCGCTGATATCCTGGCTAAAATACAATCCTCCCTTACAAACGGTTGTAATGGCTTTTACCAGTTCCTGTTTACTGATATTCTTAACGATATAACCGGCAATACTGGATTCATCGATCATCTGCTGCACCAGTTCCGGCGATCCGTTCATGCTTAATACGATGATCCGGACCCGGGGATTCCTATCACTCACTTTCCGGGCCAGCTCCCTGCCTCCCATTTCGGGCATGATGATATCGGTCAATAATACATCCGGCTGCAGTTGTTCTATTTTCTGCAGCAGCAGCTGGGCAGAAGTAGTTCCATATACCACTTCCATATCCGGATGGCCATCGAGCAACGACATAATACCATCGATCACGATCTGGTGATCATCTACAATAGCAATTTTCATTTTCCTGTTCACTGGCATCATCAAGTTTTATTACAATTTCAAGGGAATATTGATTGCTACCAATGTGCCTTTACCCGGCGCACTATCCCACTCTACCGTACCATCAAGATAACGGATCCGTTTACGGATATTCTCCATGCCAATACCTGCCGAGTTATCGGTGTTCTGTGTGTCAAATCCTTTTCCGTCATCTTCCATACTGACCGAGAGACCTTCTTTTTCACAGATTACGGCTATATCCAGGTTATGTGCATCTGCATGTTTCAGTACGTTGTTGATGCACTCCTGTATTACCCTGAATAATGTGCTGGCCCTTACTTCATCCAATGGTTCGGGTAAGGGATCTATAAAAAGGTTGATCGCCAGTTTTTCCTGGTCAATTTTCTGTACCAGGTTTCTGAGCGCATCGGCAAAACCCAGTTGCTGCACCGAATAAGGTGCCAGGTTATGGGCAATATTGCGCAGTTCTGCACAACTGGTATCTACCAGTGAAATTACCTGCTGGTATTTACGGGCAGTTGCTTCATCAGGCAGTTGTAATGGCTGTTCGAGGGCCGATAGATTCATTTTGGCCGCGCTCATCATTTGCCCCACCCCATCGTGCAATTCTCTGGCCATACGCAGTCTTTCCTGTTCCTCGCCCATAATTATGGCTTTGGTTTTTTCGGCTTCCAGCTGAGATTGTTGCCGGGCACGGTTGCGCTGGTAAACGATCACAAACAACAGGGTTCCGAGCAGTATCACTCCTGTAAAAACAACCATGGTGAGCTGCTGCTTTTTCTTTGCCGCCAGTTCTCCCAGTTGCTTCTGGTAAACAATTTCGGCTGTTTTGTATTTTACTTCCGTTTCACTGATCTCTTTGTTCAGATCGGTAGAAAAAAGTTGCTTCTGTTCTGCTATAATTTCCGAATCCAATGATGCCAGTTCTTTAAAATCCCGTTGACCAATGATGTATTTCCGCTGCAGGATCAAACTGGTAAGCAGGGCATTTTTATCGTTACTTCTTCGCTCAATTTCAATGGCTTTCTGCCCGGTAGCAATGGCTTTTGCATGCTGCTGCTGTTTCCATAAAAGACCGGCATAAAATGTCATGGCATAAGCGGCATAAATGCTGTCTTTCTCCGCCAGGCTGGCGTTGATGGTTGCCTTGTACATATCTTCTGCTGCCCTGGGTTTGCCCTGGTAATCGTATAAAGTGGCCAGCAGCCTCCTGGTAATAAACAGTTCTTCTTTTTTAGCGCCATGCTGGTTCATCAGTTCCAATGCCCGTAACAGGGGCTTTTCTGCACGGGTATACTCTTTTTCATCAATCAGGATGCCACCGATATTATTACTGCAGCTATAGATGATTTTATAGTACCCTTTTTGCCTGGCCATGGCAAGGGCTTTCTCAAACCAAACCATTGCCTGCTGGTTTTGTTTCATGAAATAATACGTGATGCCCAGCAGTTTGGTGTACACACATTCTGCGCTATCCTGCTGTAATTTCCGGGTCAGTGAAATATTATCGTGACAGAGTTTCAGACTTTCATCAAACCGTTGCGAGGCAGACAGGCGAAAAACGAGATTGTTTTTAGCGGCCAGATCGTCCTTCGGTGATAACCGGTTGTTTCGGATGATGTAAAAAAGAGAATCAATGGCAACGGCATCGTTGCGGATCCTGTTGGCCGCTTCAATTTTTGCCGAGAGATCCTGGTAGTCGCTCCGGGCATTGGCGGACAGGAAAAAAAAGCAACAGCAAAGAAAACAACTTACAATGGCCCTGGCTATCCGCATGGTTCAGTAAAAGGTTCTGTTCCGTTTATCATTGATACAACAGGCAGCAATCTACAAAAAACGACTCAAACAATCTGTCTAAAGTGATGATAAACAGGAACTTCCCCAGGCTGCTTTGGCCCGCCTGACCAACAGCTTATCCCGAAACTGATTCATAAGCCAAATTGAATGGCCTCCCGTTTCATAAAGCCGCACTCCGTTATTTGAGGATGGGGCAATATTGAATGGGTTGGATTTGCCGCAAAGCAGGTAAGGCATAAAAAGTGTTATAATCCTTTTATATAAAGGATCATTTTTCTGCAGGATGATAGGTTGCTGTTTCTTTCTCTGTTGGATTGTAAAAGTAGGTTTTTACAATCTTCACGATACCACCATCGCCTTTCGGATAATGCATTTCTTCGATCAGTAAGCCATACTTACCATCAGCCCACAGGTAGCGATTGGCTGTTACACCGGCTATGGTAAAAGGGGTAATAATGGGATCGAAAAGGAAAGCATTTGAATAGTTATTGAGGATAGCAGCTGGTATTGCCGCATTTATATCGTAGGCCTGTTTTGCACCGTTAAAGACTAAAGAAAAATCTGTAACTAACTTCTGGTAACCAATCACTTTCCCGTCCCTTACATACACCCCTAATATACTGAAAGGATTTTTGGAGCCCTTCATAGAAAGGATGGTGGGAAAGGGAAAATCAGCAGCGTTAAAGATGTATGCCGGATCATGATAAAGGTCTACAGTAGGCGACAGTTTATCAGCTACCCATTTTTTTATTTTCCATTTAGGGTTGGCTTTATCCAATTCGTCCAGCGTAATATTAAACTGCCCTTCGCTTTTTACCGTATTAATAAATGCGTCTTTATACTCCTGTGTTCTTGCCTTCGCCATCGAATCGATTCGTTTTTCTCTGGCAATTTTTGCTTCCGCCAGCTTATCCCTGGCCGCCTTTTGTTCTCCTTTCATCAGAAGTTTCAGTTTGCTGACTTCCAGGATTTTCTCTTCGCTGAAGTTTGCATAGTCGGAACTTTTCTCAAATTCCGTTATTAAAGGCAATAGTTTATCAGCCAGGCCGGAATCCTTTGTATATAGTTCGCGGG
>DASWXD010000071.1:0-13697 GCA_036405675.1 Sediminibacterium sp. | reverse complement strand
GTAAAATACTCTTGCGCAAGGGCAATCTTTAGGGCAGGTTCGTACACATGTTCACGACCTTTTTGCTTTTGGGGAACCTTCATAATTAATCAAGTTTACATATTTAGTTCGAAATATGTAAAGTGATTTCAGGAAGAGACAAAAATTGGGTGATAGCATATAACCCGTAGCAACCCAGCTTTTAGAAAGGCAGACACCAGGGGAGTGTTTTCACGGTATTGGAGGATTTATTTACGAACCAAATGCTTAATCCTATAACTTCAATTTGATAATTTTACTGCAAGATCATAACAATGGCAAAAGCAAATAAATCAAACCAGGCCATGCCCGTTGCCCAACAGGCAGTGGATACAAATTCAGCGCGTTTTACCTGGAATGTCCGCAACCTGGCTCCCCTATTCGTGTCATTACTCTATTTCGCCATACATTTTATACCCGATTTGGGTGCTTATGATGCCATGGGATCGCAATGGTTATATATTGTATTGGTTGATATACTGGTAATTCTGATGATTCTGGCATGCAGAAACGACTACCGGGAAGCCAGTTCGCAGGTATTCGGCAACCTCTTCTCCAAACTATACCTGGCTTTTTTTGCTTTGGCAGGAATATCGATTTTTACAGCGATTAATCCCACCGAGGGCCTGGTCTGTTACGTTCGTTTAACAGCAACTATCATTGCTTTTTTTAATGTCAGTATCTTATTATACAAGCGAACGGATTTATTCAGGATCATTGCCCAGATCCTTGCCCTGATCCTGCTGGTTGAATCCTGCCAGGCCATTGCCCAGTTTTTACGGGAAGTAGCCGATACCGACATTACTACTGTCATTCTGGGATTAAAAGGAACAACCGGCAATAAAAACATCTTTGCGGCCAGTACAGTTGTGAAGATCCCTTTTGCGATTTATTGTATCTACTACTCAAGGGTATGGGGTAAAATACTGAACAGTCTGATTCTGCTGCTGGCAACCCTAACCCTGTTTTTGGTAAATGCCCGTGCCAGTTATGTAAGTCTAATTCTGATCGTAATTGTCTATGTTATTTACTGTATCTGGGAAGGCCGGAAAAAGAAAAAAACAGAAGATACTCTTTATCATCTGGGATATATTATCCTGCCCGTTATGGCCGCACTGTTTATTTCACAGGTAGAAATCAGCTCTGTTAAAAATCTGCAGGAACAGAAAGGAGGTTATGGCACAGTAACAGAAAGGTTAGGATCTGTAGTTGCGTTCAATGCCGAGAACAACCAGGTCAGGTTCAGACTGTGGGCACATGCCATAGATTATACTTTACAAAAACCGATACTCGGGTGCGGTTATGGTAACTGGAAAATTGCCTCCATCCCCTACCAAAGAACACTCACAAACGATTTGATCGTTCCGGTTCATGCGCACAATGACTTTTTTGAAGCTTTTGCCGAAATGGGTATAGCCGGCGGTTTATTATACCTGAGTCTTTTTGCCTGTATTCTTTTTTTCACTGTCAAAACTTTCCTTAGTAAGGCTTCTGAAGAAATAAAACTGCTCTCGATCATCTCCTTCCTGGCATTCATCGGCTATTCAGTTGATGCTTTTTTTAACTTCCCGATGGAAAGACCTATCAGCCAGGTATTTTTTGTATTTATTACCGTGTGGAATATTACGGCATATGTTTCCGGCAGACAAGCTTTAGCGGAAGAAGCAACGGGTACTGTTCCTGTAAATAATACGATCAAACCCATATTCGGCCTGGTATCCCTGCTTTTACTGATTCCTGCCGTGTATGTTACTTATGAAACCTACCGCTCACTTGTGCTGCAAAAAACAGTGCTGGCCGATCTGAATAATGAACCGTTGAAACTGAACTGGAAAGAAACCACTGCTGCTTTTCCTTCCATACCCAACCTTACTGCTACTGCGCAACCTGTGGATGCCATCAAAGGCAGGTATCTGTATGAAGCAGGTCAGTATAAGGAAGCGATTGTTTTGCTCGACAAAGGGCGCATCGCTAACCCAACCATTGCTTACAGCGAATTTCTGAAAGCCGGATTGTATTTTAAAACAGACAGATTTGATAGCGCTGTCAGAAATGCCACTTACGCTTTTTCTGTGCGGCCAAGAGCTAAAACCTACTACCAGACACTGATTGCCGTATTAGCAAAAGTAAAAGACACCAGCGGCATCAAGAAAGCTTTTGCTGAATACGACCGTTACCGGCATGAACCCCTGGCATGGGATCTGTACCTGCGCGGTATGCTGAATGCACAAAATAGAGGAACCAGGCAGTTGCTTACCATGGCCGATAGTGCTTTAAAAATGTTCGCCAACCAGGAGGGCGTAGCCACAATTGCAACCGTTAGAGACGAGATCATCCGTTTCATGGAAAAACCGGGTGGGGCCAATGCTTCAGCAAGTTCAGGCAGTACCGACCTGGTTGCAGCCGCAAACTATTACAATGAAGCAGTAGCTGCTTTTGGCAGCGGGGTAGCCGGAAAAGATAACCTGGAAAAAGCGGCCAGTCTTTTTCTCAAATCCGCCGCCCTTAACCCAGGCAACTATGTAGCGTATGAGAACGCTGCCATTTGTTATTTTAATTTAAAACAATGGCAGAAATCCATCACTTATTTCAACAAAGTACTGGCCACCCAACTGTCTACTAATGGTAAACCCGAATACTTCAAGGGTGTAGCACTGTACAACCTCAATCAAAGAGAAGAAGGCTGTAACTACCTGAGAACTTCGCTGGCCAAAGGATGGAAGGAAGCGGAAGCGATTATTAAGGCGAATTGTAAATAGTGAGTGGTGAGTAGTGAGTAGGGAGTTACCACTATTAACTTTTAACTATTAACTATTAATTACTAACCACTCACAACTGACTACTCACAACTGACTACTCACAACTGACTACTCACAAAGAAGCCCCATCGTTACCAATGGGGCTTCTTCTATTCACTTCAACAAAGAAAATTAATCTTCGATCTTCACTTTTCCTTTGTTCTTGGCCATTACTTCTTCTGCCACGTTGTTTGGTGCAGGAGAATAGTGGCTGAACTCCATGGTAGAAGTAGCACGGCCGGATGACAATGAACGCAGCTGGGTTACATAACCGAACATTTCGCTCAAAGGAACTTTGGCCTTGATTACCTGCAGGTTGGCACGGCTGTCCATACCTTCCAGCATACCACGACGACGGTTCAGGTCACCTGTTACATCACCCATGTATTGGTCTGGTGTTAATACTTCTACTTTCATGATCGGTTCGAGCAATGTGGGTTTTGCTTTACGGCCAGCTTCACGGAAACCGGATTTGGCACATAATTCAAAGCTCATTGCATCAGAATCCACATCGTGGTAGCTACCGTCGAATACACGCACTTTCATGTTGTTTACGGGGTAACCGGCCAGTACACCTGTAGACATAGCAGTTTCAAAACCTTTGCTGATGGCAGGAACAAATTCCTTAGGAATAGATCCACCAAACAGGTCGTTTACAAACTGGAAATGTTTTCCTTCATTCTCTTTCAGCCACTCAGCATCAGCTGGTCCGATAGAGAACTGGATGTCGGCGAACTTACCACGACCACCCGACTGCTTTTTCAGCACTTCGCGGTGTTCGATAGTGGTACCGAATGATTCTTTATAGGCAACCTGGGGGGCACCCTGGTTTACTTCTACTTTAAACTCACGACGCATACGGTCGATGATGATCTCCAGGTGCAGCTCTCCCATTCCACGCAGGATGGTCTGACCGGTATCTTCATCTGTATTTACACGCAGGGTAGGATCTTCTTCTACCAGTTTGGCAATGGCCATACCCATTTTATCTACGTCGGCCTGTGTTTTAGGCTCAACGGCTACCGCGATCACAGGCTCAGGGATGAACATGTTCTCGAGGGTGATAGGATGGTTCTCATCGCAAAGGGTATCTCCGGTTTTGATCTCTTTAAAACCTACCGCAGCGGCGATATCACCAGCTTCGATAAAGTCGATCGGATTCTGTTTGTTGGCAAACATCTTCATGATACGGCTGATACGCTCTTTTTTACCACTTCTTACGTTCAATACATATGAACCGGCATCGAGGTGACCGGAATAACACCGGAAGAAAGCCAGACGACCCACGAAAGGATCGGTCATGATTTTGAAAGCCAGGGCTGCAAAAGGCGCTTTTGCATCTGCTTTACGGGTTTCTGTTTCGCCTGTATCAGGATTCACACCCACGGTATCTTCGATATCTACAGGAGAAGGCAGGTAACGGCAAACTGCATCCAGTGCTGTCTGTACACCTTTGTTTTTGAAAGAAGAACCACACATCATCGGAACGATGCTCAGGTCGATGGTAGCTTTGCGGATCGCTTCGTGCATTTCTGCTTCAGAAATGCTGGCTGGATCATCAAAGAATTTCTCCATCAGTTTGTCATCATATTCAGCTACGGCTTCTACCAGGTTTTGTCTCCACTGGTTGGCTTCTTCTACCATATCAGCCGGTACATCGATCTCGTCGAAAGTCATACCTTCTGTTTCCATATGCCAGATAATACCTTTCATCTTGATCAGATCCACCACACCGGTAAAATTATCTTCAGCACCAATTGGCAACTGTAATGGAACGGCTTTGGCACCCAGCATGTCTTTCACCTGCTGAACCACCATCAGGAAGTCTGCTCCGGAACGGTCCATTTTGTTAACGAAACCGATACGGGGAACTTTGTAACGGTTGGCCTGGCGCCAAACGGTTTCAGACTGCGGCTCAACACCATCTACAGCTGAGAACAGGGCAATCAGACCATCCAGTACACGCATAGAACGTTCTACCTCTACGGTAAAATCTACGTGACCGGGAGTATCAATAATGTTGAAATAGTAGGATTTGGTATCGGCATCAGCAACCCCTTTGTTGGTAGGGAATTTCCACTGACAGCTAACCGCAGCGGAAGTAATGGTAATACCTCTTTCTTTTTCCTGCTCCATCCAGTCGGTAGTGGCGGCACCATCGTGCACCTCACCAATCTTGTGGATCATACCGGTATAGCGCAGGATACGCTCGGTAGTGGTGGTTTTACCGGCATCAATGTGCGCAGCAATACCGAAGTTCCGTTGAAATTTCAAGTCAGCCATAAAGAATTCTTGTTTTAAGTTTGATGTTTGGCCTTGGTGTCCAAATTTTTTCGAGCCGCAAAGGTAGGAATTATAGCGATTGTTCGATGGTTTGGCGGGGATTAAATTCTCCTGTGGAAAACTAAGGGGGGAGTAAAAATGCAAAAGTCAAAAGTAAAAAGTCAAAAGAAGGCTGTGTGCCCTTTTGACTTTTTACTTTTGACTTTTGACTTAAAATAATCAACTAAATGATTATCAGTAACTTATCTATTTACCCGGCTTCACATTAATCAACGCGATATCATAAATCACGGCCGAATTTGGGGGAATGGTAGCGGTACCTGGTTCGCCATAGGCGGTGGCGGCGGGTAAAATGGCGCGGAAAATGGTTCCCTGCTCCACCCGATACAATACATCGCGCAGACCGGGGATCATTTCTCCGGCAAGGGCCATGTAGGAAGATTTGGTTTTATTATAATCATCTACCACGGTTCCGTCGGGTAAGGTACAGATCACATTCACCACTATCGTGTCTTTGGCAGAAGGGCGGATGCCGGTTCCGGCTTTGGCTACGGCATACATAACACCGCTGGCCAATTGGGTAAAGCCTTTTTCGCTTTTTGCTTTTTCGAATAATGCAGCTTCCAGCTGGCGGTTACGCTGCAACTGATAGGTGCGCTGGTATGCCAGCAAACGATCCTGTGTAGTAGCAGGGTTTACTTCCAGCTTGCGGTTGTTCAGTACATCATCTATGGCTTTTTTGAAGCGGGCCTGGTCGTTTACCACAAATCCTGTTTTGGCAAACAACTGTTGCATCATATACACGCCGAGGCTGTATTGAATGGTATCTTCTACCGGGTTAGACTTGGCTTTGGGAGCGGGTTTTTGCGCAAATCCGGCTGATACCAGCAGGAGAAAAGCGGTAGAAAGTACAATGATCTTTTTCATGTGTAGAATATTTGTTTTTAGCGTTGGGCAAAGATAAAATAAGATAGCCCTCTTTACGGAAAAGCAAGGTTAATTAAGGTTAAAGAAAATACTGCTGATACGGTATTGCTGCAGCAGACGGGCCTTGCCGGGAGTCAGTTGGCTATCTGGGGGCCTGAATCTCTATCAATTCTACCAGTATCAGCAGCGCACTATTGGGTGGAATCCGGTTATTCCCTTTTTCGCCGTACCCGAGCGAGGCCGGAATAAATGCCTGCCATCTGGAACCGACCGGCATTAATTGTAGGACTTCATTCAATCCGGGAATTAAAGTGGCCGGGGTGGTTTTTACGGGTTGATTGGTGACAAATGTATTTTCGAAAACCCTGCCATCGGGTAAAGTGCCTTTGTAATGGATGAGTACTGAATCTGTTTCATTCGGCTTTGGGCCTTTGCCTGGATTGATGATGGTGTATTGCACACCGCTGGGGAGTTTGCCTACCCCGGGTTTGTCTTTCAGCAATGCAAACAATTCCTTTTCGAGCGCTTTGCTTTTTTGTAACTGTAAATTTGTTTGGTAATCAGCGATCAATGGATAAACCAAACTGTCTTTGATCAGTCGGGGGTTGTTCCGGTAACGATCATTCAGTCCGGACAAAAAATAATCCAGGTTAAGTGTGGTAAAACCACCCTTTGCCAGGTACTCTCCTATGTAAACACCCAAGGCATACTGAACAGAGTCTGCCGCATTCCTGAGTTGCAAAGGCGAAGCTGCTGGTCTGGTTCCCGTTTTCGTAGCCGTTTTTTGCGCATACATTTTCTCACCCAAAAAACTGGTGGATAACCACAGTACTATGAAAAGAATACACCGCATTTATTGAAATTAAAGTAAAGATTGTAAAAAGCTGTATCGGATGGCAAAGGTTCCATTTACAAATGAAATCGTTTACCTGATTCTTTCCCATCCGGACTATTCCCAAACATTATTTTCTAACCGATCGCACGTCCAGGAGTGTTATATCAATAATAAGGGTACTGTTGGCGGGTATCAATGTACTCCCCTTTTCGCCATAAGCAAGTTTTGATGGAATGTATAACTTCCATCTGTCGCCAACCCCCATCATCGGAATAGTTTGTGCGATGCCGGGAATAAGCGAAGACACTTTACCTGAAACAGGTTGCTTTTTCAGATAAGTATCTTCGAAAACCGTTCCGTCCGGAGTAGTTCCTTTAATATGAATAACAACTGTATCGCTTTGTGAAGGGTGCACCCCCTCTCCTGTATTCACAATAAAATAGCGCACACCGCTGGGTAACATTCCCAAACCAGGCTGATCTTTCAAAGAATTAAATATTTTTTCTTCTGTCTTTAAGCCAATTTCTTTTTGCGATAACTGCTGGAGTCCTACTACCAGTTTCACTATCATAGAGTCCGGGAGCAAACCCTGTAAATTCCTGAATTTATCATCCATCCCTTTTAAAAAAAGAGGTGCATTACTGATGGCAAATCCATTATCGTTTACCCATTTGGCCAGGTACGCACCTATGGCATATTGAAGGGTATCAGAAAGGTTAGACAGTTTCAGTGAAGCGGTTTCCGGTGTTACCTGCTTTTTTGCTTCTGTTTTTTGTGCAATGATCCCATTGTGGCAAAGCATAATAAGCAGCAGATAAATCAATTTTTTCTTCATATCCGGATAAAATATTCAACAGCATGAAGATAAGAACAAATTCCGGGGGAAGAAGAACGCCCTTTTATTTTAACAACACTTCTGTGAGTCATTTCCATGCCCGCATACAGCATCGGGTATTCCCGCATCAGACATCAATCGGGTATAAGGATCATTTTACGAAAATGAGAATTGGCTAATACAGCAATCCGAGTGGCATGCTGGTACGATAAGGATAGAAACTCACAATAGCAGTTCTGGTGGCATCATTACCATTCGCCGTTTGTTGTAAGGATACATCACCTGTTGCACCGGCGGTAGTCTGAATCAAATGGGCAAAAGTGCAGCTATGATCTGTACCTTGTCTGTTTCTGTATTGCGCCAAACCCGTTACGGTCCAACCGGTTCCGGATACATCAACCAGATTACCCCATCTATTATCATCTGCCGTAAACCAGGCTGCAAGGGTGATTGTATTGTCTTGTGTTGTTGTAACA
Organism: Sediminibacterium sp.; assembly: GCA_036405675.1. GTDB lineage: Bacteria > Bacteroidota > Bacteroidia > Chitinophagales > Chitinophagaceae > Sediminibacterium. Next base: position 5,525 of record DASWXD010000071.1, on the reverse strand, counting down.
CCTGCCCGGGTAATGATTGCGGCAGCCGCTGCTGCGGTTGACACCTGATCCACTGCCACCGCCCAGGAATATCCTCTGGAAGGGGGTCTGAATACATGCATAACAACTGTATTGGTAGAAGAGGCTGTCATGGCAACGGAAGGATCCGTATCCCAGGTGCCATTGAACCTGCACCAGAAAATTCGGGGCGACACATTCGCAGTACCCGTTAAATCAGGCAATTCATTCCAGGTTTGTCCACCGGTAGCACTTACGGTTAGAATGATGTTGGATGCCCTTCTCAATCCAATCATCAGCACAAGATCGCCCTCCTGCATGGCAGCAGGTGGCGTAACCGTTACAGTAGCTGCCCCTAATGATCCGTTATCAGCCGGGTTAGAGGAACTACCAAAATACGTTATTACCTGACCTGCAGAAATAAGCGGGCAAAAAAGTAAAATGAAAATACAATACCTGATAGTCAGCAATTTCTTACAAACCTACCGGTCAGGTATTAAAGAGGAATTAGAGGTGAGTTAGAAAGTAATTAATATCTGCTAACATCTTAATTACCTTTTGTGGTGAAGAGATTTACCACACTATTAATAGTAATAACCTAATGGCATATTACGACCCCGTTCAAAGAAAGTAATAATCTGGCTGGTTCCCAGATCACCACCGTTTGCCGTTTGATTTTTACTTACATTATTGGTGGCTCCGGAACTTGTTTTAATCGTATAAGCGAAAGTGCAACTATTATCCGTACCATTCTGGTTTCTATACTGTGCAGAACCCAATACCAACCAGCCCGTACCGACTAAAGTTCCCCAGGCATTGTCATCAGCAGTAAACCAGGAGGCAATGGTGACAGAACTTTGGTTTCGGGTGGTTCTTCCTGTAATCGTAACTGTAAAAGGGTTAGCAGGAGCCGCAAAATCCAGTTCAGTTCCGGCTGCTTCGATAGCCCAGAAATTACTTGACTTGGTAGGCCTGAACACATGCATGACCACTGTAGTACCTGTTGTATTGGCAAAAGAAATAGAGGGATTGGCAGCCCAGGTTCCGTTAAACCTGCACCAGAAAAGCCTGCCGCCGATATTGGTATTGCTGACCTGCACTTCCTTAAACCATTCCTGTCCGCCTGTAACCGAAATGTCCATAACAGCAGTTGTATTCCTGACGGTAGAAACAATCACCACCAGATCGCCGGTCTGGATACCGGCAACAGGCGTAATAGCCACAGGCGTGGCACCGCCTAAAGTGGCAGCAGCAGCATCTACCGGATTTGAGTTACTTCCTATATAGGTGATCTGTGCTTGTAAGCCAAGTGGAAAAATCAATATAATGATGAGCAAATACTTGATAATAAGGGTATTTACTCAAAGATACCCAGATTAGAATGAGATTAGAATGAGATTAGAATTAAATTAGACTTAAATTAGAATGTATCATAAACAAATAATTATAAATAATATAAATATTATTATAATTAATCATTTAATTAGAAAAATGAATCGGAAATTAATTGAGCAAGTGAGGCAGCATGCCACGACGGGCAACATATACTTCCACTCCCATGGTTACCCACGCGGTACTGGCAGAAGCAGTGAAAGTGTAAGGGCCAGCGGAAGATAAACCGCCGTTTCTACGCGCTGTAGCAAAATTGGTAGTGGGCGTATTGTAGGTTAAATCAACTGATTCTGTCCAGCCCGCAGGAGGTGTGGATGCATTCGCTCCTCTGGTACCACTCCACCCGATCACGTATCCATTACTCGGTTCAGGTACTGACGTAAAAGTAAAAGCAGGCGATGCACTGGTTGTGGTTGCCGTATTGATTAGAGACTGACGGATGGGATTTGCCCGGAATCTATTGTAATTGGTAAAAGTATGTACAGACATCTGGCAGCCGGCGGCAGCATCGCCTGTACAGGTAAAAGTGATAACGGATGCACTAACCGTTGGTCCCACTTTTGCCCAGAATATATAATAGGAATTACCCCCTACCAGTTGTGAGTTTTCTAAGGTCCAGGTAAGAGGAGTACCTGTATTGGTAACAGCCGGTGAAGCAGGATTGGTGGTTGTGGCATATACCATCAATACCAATAAAGAATTAGCTGTGGGGGTAAAAGAAGTCATAGAATAGGTTGTCGCATTAGTAGTACTCGACAATCCGGCAACTGGACTGGTAACCACCACTTGTGCGGCGGCCAGCAATGGAAGCAGGCAAATAATTGAAAAAAGCTTTTTCATCTTATTGTACATTATCTACCCTTGATACCAGATCCCATGTGGATGTATTGCTATTATACAGGAACCCTAAGTACATGGTTGTATTGATAACAGTAGTGGTTGGGAAAGGAATATCGGTACTGGCATTAAAGACTGCATTAAAAGTAATTGCTCTGGCTGTTCCATTGTCTTTGATTCGGATAATCAGTGCCTGTCCATCTGTTGGAGTACCAGTTGGGGCATTAAAAGTAACAGCACCAGCCAATGCAGTCAGTGCATATTCATCAAAGCTATCAGAATCGATGGTAACACTGGTAACAGAAGCATTAGAAGAAACCCGTCTGGTGATCCGTTTGTTGGTGAAAGTTTCCGTTCCTGCCAGCGTAGCCAATGTTCCTGTTGTAGGCAGTGTTACATTAGTAGCAGCTGTTGTTGTCAGCGTTAAAGGAAACGCACCGGCAGTTGTGAAAGCGCCCGCAGTATTAATATCGCCAGCTAAAGTGATGGTATTGGAATTATTTACGCCGGTACCACCATTTGCAGCCGGCAGAATTCCGGTTACATGGGTAGTTAAATTGATTTTACCCCAGGTAGGTGCAGCACCTACTCCACCGGAGATCAAGGCATTACCTGTAGCTACGCCGGCCAGTTTTGACAAAGCAGAACTACTGCTCGCATACAAAAGATCACCGATGGTATAACTTGTTTGACCCGTACCACCATTTGCAGCAGCGATAGCTGTACCATTCCATACACCTGTTGTAATAGTTCCGATGCTTACAAGTGACGACATAGTGGTAACATTAGGTTGAGAAGCCGTACCCAGTGTACCGTTCAGTGTAGAGGCATTTACGGTTGTTGTACTAACCGTACCCGCTGTAACGGTGCCTGATACATTCAATGAACCAAGTGTACCGAGAGAAGTAATATTTGTTTGTGCCGCTGTTTGCAGTGTACCGGTTAAATTAGTAGCTGATACGTTGGTTAATCCGGATATAGTTGATGGCAGAGAAAGTGTTACGGCTCCGGTGCTGGCAGAAGCTGTAATCTGGTTGGCGGTTCCTGTTATAGAAGTAACTGCACCAGCCGAAGTGAGATAAGTATTGGCATCCACACTACCATCTGCTTTCAGGAACTGAGAAGCAGTACCTCCACTTTTAACGATAGAACCGGCGGTAACCGCTCCCGTTACGCCAAGGCTGCTTAATGTTCCTACAGAAGTAATATTAGGCTGAGCCGAAGTGGTAATCGTTCCACCCAAAGTAGTACCCGTAATTGCCCCGGATGCCAGAACAGAGGAAGGTGTTATGGCGCCTAAGGTAAGTGTTATCGCAGGGGTAGTTGTTGGATTGGCTACAGATCCACTTACGCCATTGGCTGTGGTTACAGAAACAGAAGTTACGCCACCACCTGCAATAGATGCCCATGTATTATCACCCCGTAAATACGTAGTTGAACTTGGCGTACCAGTAGCGGATAAATTACTGATACCCACAATACCGTTGGCCAGTGTACCACTGTAAGTGCCCCCCTGAATAGTACCGGATACACTTAAACTGCTGAGTTGTCCAAGGCTGGTAATATTCGGTTGTGCCGCCGTTTGAAGAGTTCCTTTGAGATTGGCTGCACTAACCGTTCCGGTTGCTGTTAGATTGGCAATATTGGCCAGACTGGTAATGCTGTTCTGTGCAGTTGTACTTAGTGCGCCATTTAATGTACCGGCTGAAACCGTTCCTGACACTGTAATGGCAGTTAAATTAGCTAAACTGGTAATACTATTCAAAGCTGTGGAAGAAAGTGTTCCACTCAGTGTTCCAGCATTAACAGCACCAGTTACCTGTATACTTCCTGTTTGCATGGCAGATGCTACAATCAGTTGCAGTTTACCACCCGCTTTAACAGATGGGGTTACACCATCCGGATCTAATGGACTGATCAAAGAGTAATTATCGTTGGTTACCAGGTCAGCATATTTCACCACTTCTCCATAACGTGCATATCCTTTGGAGTCTGCTCCGAAATTACCATCGGGATAGTTGTCACGCACTTCACCGGAGAACATTGCCGCTGTATCGGAATATTTAAGTACTCCTTCAAAAGTACCGGAGAAAGTACCACCTGTTATAGACTGGTTAACGAAGATCTGATCAAATCTACCGGTAACACCGAATATAGATCCGGTTACAGTTAAGGCAGATCCTACTGTTGCACCGCTGGTAACTACCAGGTCTTTTGTACGGGTGGTATTGGTTACTGTTAAGTTGCTGAGGGTACCAATACTGGTAATGCTGTTCATAGTAGAAGTACTTAACGTTCCACTAAAGGTGCCGCCGGTAATTGTTCCCGGTACGGTTAAGTTACCGATGGTTCCTGTGGTACTGCTGATAGTACCTATAGTAGCTGTGCCACTCACCGTTAAGCTACCTAATGTACCAAGGCTGGTAATATTAGGCTGTGCTGCAGTAGTTAATGTGCCACCCAATGTGGTACCGGTGATCGCACCGCTTACTGACAGACTCGTTAAGCCGGTCAGGTTCGCTATCGTAGCAGTAGTTGTGCTGATAGAGCCCGCTGTGATATTACCTGATACGGTTAAGGCTGTTAAGTTGCCAAGACTGGTGATGCTATTTAATGCGCCCGCACTTAATGTACCGCTGAAGGTTCCACCTGTGATCGTGCCTGGTACAGTTAAGTTGCCGATGGTTCCGGTTGTGCTGCTGATATTGCCTATGCTAGCAGTACCGCTTACAGTTACACTGGTCAGTGTACCAAGACTCGTGATATTAGGTTGTGCTGCAGTAGTCAGTGTGCCACCCAGTGTGGTACCAGTGATCGCTCCGCTTACGCTCAATGATGTCAGACCTGTCAGATTCGCAATCGTAGCAGTGGTTGTGCTGATAGAGCCCGCTGTGATATTACCTGATACGGTTAAGGCTGTTAAGTTACCTAATGATGTAATGCTATTCAAGGTACCAGTTGACAATGTACCGCTGAAAGTGCCGCCTGTGATCGTGCCAGGTACAGTTAAGTTACCGATAGTTGCTGTTGTGCTGCTGATATTTCCTATGCTAGCAGTACCGCTTACAGTTACGCTGGACAGTGTACCAAGACTCGTGATATTAGGTTGTGCCGCGGTTGTTAACGTGCCACCGAGTGTGGTACCGGTGATTGCACCGTTTACACTCAATGATGTCAGACCTGTCAGGTTCGCTATCGTAGCAGTGGTTGTACTGATAGAGCCCGCTGTAACATTACCTGTTACAGTTAATGCTGTCAAGTTACCTAATGATGTAATGCTGTTTAATGTACCATCGCTT
>DASWXD010000070.1:0-7162 GCA_036405675.1 Sediminibacterium sp. | reverse complement strand
CCTTCACATCAAAATAACCGGAACGGGCAAGGGCGGAATAGAATACGGGAGAGATATGTCCGTTGGAGAGAAAGAACAGGTCTTCATTTTTCCCATCCATTGAAAAGTTGGTATCATGTTTCATGATATGAAAATAAAGGGCGGCCAGGTAATCGGCGCAACCGAGGGATCCGCCGGGGTGGCCACTCTGCACACCATGCACCATTCTTACAATATCGCGCCTCATCTGGGTGGCGATGTCTTTTAACTCCTGTATACTTGCCATAACGGTTTTAATTATGGGTGCGAAGATAGGGGGAAAATATAAGTCTGGAGTTGGGAGTTAGGAGTCAGGAGCGGGGTTTTTGAGGGTAACTCCAGACTACTAACTCCCAACTCCTAACTATTCATTATTTTCGCCCCACTTTAAACACCTAGTTATGTCGGAAGAATTAGATATGATCATTGCAGAGGCGGAAGATGGCATGAAAAAAGCCATCGGACACCTGGAAACGGAATTGACCCGGATCCGGGCTGGAAAAGCCAATCCTACCATGCTGGACGGGGTAAATGTGGAATATTACGGGGCACCCACCCCCATTGCCCAGGTAGCCAATGTAAGTGTACTGGATGCCAGAACCATCAGTATCCAGCCCTGGGAAAAAAATATGTTACAGGCTATCGAAAAAGCCATCATGCAGGCCAATATCGGTATCACGCCACAGAATGATGGGGTGCAACTGCGGTTGTTCCTGCCACCATTGACCGAAGAAAGAAGAAAGGAACTGGTGAAAAAATCAAGCGGCGAGGGCGAAAACTCCAAGGTAGCCATCCGTAGCATTCGCAGAGATGCTATAGAACAGGTAAAGAAGCTGCAGAAAGACGGCCTGAGCGAAGATGCTGCCAAAGACGGTGAAAAAACTATCCAGGAATTAACCGATAAATACAGTTCATTGGTAGAAAAACACCTGGCGGTAAAAGAGAAGGAAATTATGACGGTGTAATAGTTACAGGTTACAGGTTACAGGTTTCAAGTTGCCAGTAACCTGTAACTTGAAACCTGTAACCCGCAATTACTTCTCCCCGATAAACTGCGAGAACCCATACTTCTCCGATTTCTCATTAAATGTCTGAATAATCGCCTGCTCCAGCGAAATGCCCAGCAGGGAAGCCAGCAGGTCAAGATAAATGGCAATACCGCCGATCTCTTCCTGCAGCATTTCTTTGGTAATATCTTTTGCGGTATAACTGCTTCCGCCATCCACACCGCCCATGGCTACCCTTTGTGTTTTTTTGATCATGTTACAGAGTTCACCCAGTTCACCGGCAACGGCGGTGGTCCAATAGGTAATGGGTTGGTTATCGTAGGTTTTAAAACCTTCTTTGGCTCTTTGTACATTCAGTTCCCTGAACTTTTCGAGGTCAAGTTTCATAATAGTGATTGATCTGTGAGGGAGATTTATTTTTTGTTAACGAGGTATACTCCGACTAATATAATGCCGAGGCAACCTACCTGCAACAGGGTGATGGTTTCTCCACCCCAGATACCCCAGAGTACGGCAATAAAAGGGATGCCGTAAGTGACCATGGAAGCGAAGAGGGTTCCTGCCCGTTTTACCAACATATAAAATAAGATAGATGCAATGGCGGTGCCAAATACGCCCAATACAACAGAGGCCAGTGTAGAAATAATTACTTCTGTAGCTAAAAGTGGCAAAGCAAAATAACCGGTAGCATATAAAATGATCAGTGTGGGTATGATCAGAAATACAAAAGCCAGCGACGCAATATTGAGCGAGCCTACGCCCTGCATATGCCGACCCACCATGTTTACATTGATACCGTAAAAAACGGTGGCCAGTAAAACCAGCAGTGAATAATAAAAATCTTCAAACCGGAAATCGCCCTTGGGGGCGATGAGTAAACACAATCCGAGAAAACCCACCAGCACACCAATGATCTTGCGTCTGCCTGCCCTCAGTTGAAAGAAGGCAATTCCTATGATGATCGTAAACAGAGGCGTTAAGGCATTCATGATCCCGGCCAGCGAACTGTCGATCCGGGTTTCTGCAATACAAAAAAGATAAGCCGGAAAAAAACTGCCCAGCAGTCCGGAGAGGATCACCAATAACATTTTCTCTTTCGGCACCTGTAACAATGCCTTGCGGGCAAATGGAATGAGTACAACACCTGCACTCAGGATCCGGAGAGACGCTACATGATAGGGAGTAAGTGTTTTCATCCCCTCCTTCATCAGGATAAAGGAACTGCCCCAGATCAGGGAAAGGATGGTAAATAATGACCAGTTGATAAGTTTATCTCTCAATGCAGCAGGAATTTGTTCAAAGTTGGTGTTTTTACAAAAGCAAAGGAATAAATTTATGTAAACGTAATCCTATGCCTGCCGTCAAACTCAGTAAACTCTCTACCCGCGCGCCCAAGGGCTGGAGTAAGGAAAAGACCAAAGCCAAAACAGCTGCTTTACTGGCCGAACTGGATGATCTGCAGAACCTGCTCTTTGCCCAGTCCAAACACGCAGTGCTGATCGTGATCCAGGGAATGGATGCCAGCGGTAAAGATGGATTGATCAGGGAAGTGCTGGGTAAACTGAATCCGCAGGGAGTATGGGTTCGCTCTTTCAAAGCACCTACACCAGAAGAGTTATCACATGATTTTTTGTGGCGGATACATAAATACACACCACCCAAAGGTGTGATACAGGTCTTTAACCGTTCGCATTATGAAGATATCCTGGTAACACGGGTACATCAATGGTGCAGCGATAAACTGGCGGTAGATCGGATGAAAGCCATCAATGATTTTGAAGACCTGCTGGTGAAACATAACCATACCCATATCCTCAAATTTTACCTGCATGTATCGCCCGAAGAGCAGCAGCTTCGTTTGCAGGAACGGATCAAAGACCCCAAAAAACAATGGAAATACAATGAAAAGGATTTTGAAGAGGCTAAACTCTGGGGCTTGTATATGAAGATGTATGAAGATTGTTTTGCACACTGTAATAAAGTTCCCTGGCATATCATTCCTGCCGATCAGAACTGGTACAAGGAATACCTGGTAGCCAAGGCCCTGCACAGCCTGCTTAGTTCTTTGAAGATGCAATATCCGGGTCTGAAGAAAGAGCTTTGACAATTCGGTTGTTTGTAGTATTTTAAATCACTAAAAACTGATATATGGGCATGATGAAAGAATTCAAAGAGTTTGCCATGAAGGGCAACCTGGTAGATATTGCCGTTGCTTTTGTAATGGGTGCCTCCTTTGGCAAAATTGTTACTTCTTTTGTGGATGGCATTGTGATGCCATTGGTGGGCATGATCACCGGTGGTGTTAACTTTAATGACAAAGTGCTGGTGTTAAAAGCGGGCACAGCTGAGGTAAAAGATGCGGCCGGAACCGTGGTTACGCCCGCCGTAGCGGAAGTGGCCGTAAAATATGGTGCTTTCATCACCAACCTGTTCGATTTCATTGTGGTGGCTTTTTCCGTATTTCTGGTCATCAAAGCCATTAATAAGATGAAAAAAGAAGAACCCGCTAAACCTGCCGCTCCGCCAGAACCTTCCAATGCCGATAAATTACTGGCCGAGATCAGGGATTCGCTGAAAAGAGCGGAAACGAAGGAATAGGATAGTTAGGAGTTAGGAGTCTGGAGTTACGCCATTCGTAACAACTCCAGACTCCTGACTCCCAACTCCAGACTTTTCTCCCCCCGTGGATAACTATTACCCGCCCACTGCCCGTTTTATCCCTTATTCGGTTTTCTTTGCAGCTAAAGCTTTGACCCGTGAATAATGTGAGTTACCAGATCAAGTTGGACCAGTTCGAGGGCCCCTTTGACCTGCTGTTGTTTTTTATTGAGCGAGATGAGTTGGATATCTACAATATTCCTATCACCAAGATCATCAACGATTTCCTGGATTTTATACACCAGGGAGAGAAACTGAATATTGAACTGAGCAGCGAGTTTATCCTGTTTGTATCTACCCTGATGCGGATCAAGGCAAGGTTATTATTGCCGCGCAAGGAGATTGATGCCCAGGGTAACGAGATAGATCCGCGACAGGAACTGATAGACAAGATCCTCGAATACAAACGCTTCAAGGAAGCCGCCGCAAAAATGGCCGAAATGGAAGCCGAGCGGATGCTGATGATCAAACGGGGTAACCTGCAGCGCGAGATCTCGCTGATTGGCGAGGAAGCTTCGGAAGGTACCGAGATCCAGAATATTACCCTCTTTAAGCTGATGAAGGCTTTTGAGAAAGTGATGTTACGCGTACAACAACGCCAGAACAAACCGGTACATACCGTGGTGCGTTACAATTATACCATGGAAGGCAGCCGTGATTATATGCTGGGTTTTGTGCAGAAAGAGAAAACGGTTTCTTTTGAAAAGGTATTTGAAGTGTGTCAGGACAGGATCCATGCTCTGTTTTTATTCCTCTCCCTGCTGGAACTGTCGCAGCAGAAATTCATGAAACTGCTGGTAGGACAGGGAATGAACAACTTTATCGTAGAATGGAACGAACACCGCGAAGAAGACCTGGAAGCCGAAGGCAATGTAGGCGATTCGGATATTATTGGTGAAACGTCTGCTCCGGATGATGGCGCAGATCATTTTGAAGACAACTCTTTACCAGAAGAATAAAATCCCTGCTCAAATAAGCAAATAAAAAAATCCGGCTCAGATCTGAACCGGATTTTTTTATGTGCTGTGTGCTGCTACTTATCCTGCGATAGCAGTGCTTACACTTATTTTTTCTTTCATCAATTCTCTTACCGCATCTGCAATACCCTGTGCATCATAGGCACATTCGCGGTGCAGTTCTTTGGGAGTACCATGTTCCACGAGCCTGTCGGGGATACCGAGGATCTTTACATCAGCTTTATAACTGTGCTGGTTCATGAACTCGAGTATGGCACTGCCAAATCCACCTACTACTGTACCATCTTCTACGGTTACTATTTTGCTGTATTTGCGGAAAGCTTCGTGTAAGAGGTCCTCATCTATCGGTTTCACAAAACGCAGATCGTAGTGTGCTGGGTTGATGCCCTGTGTTCTCAGTTCGCGGATGGCTGCCTGGGCAAAATTTCCCGGATGTCCGAAACTCAGGATGGCGATCTCTTCTCCATCTTTTAATTTCCTTCCCTTACCAATCGGTAATTCTTCAAAAGCAGTTCTCCACTCCGGCATAGTTCCCTCGCCCCTGGGGTAACGGATCACAAAAGGATAGGTATTTTTTTCCAGCTGAGCAGTATACATCAGGTTACGCAATTCCTGTTCATTCATCGGCGCACTGATCACCATATTGGGGATACAGCGCATGTAGGGAATATCATAACAACCGTGGTGCGTAGGTCCGTCTTCGCCCACCAGACCGGCGCGGTCCAGGCAGAATACAACGGGTAATTTTTGTATAGCCACATCATGCACCACCTGGTCGTAGGCCCTTTGCATGAAGGAGGAATAGATATTGCAGAATACTCGCAGTCCCTGTGTAGCCAGTCCGGCACTTACGGTTACAGCATGCTGTTCGCAGATGCCTACATCAAAAGCGCGGTCCGGCATTTTATCCATCATAAATTTCAGCGAAGAACCACTGGGCATGGCGGGTGTAACCCCCATAATGCTGCGGTTCATTTCGGCCAGTTCGATCATAGTATGGCCAAATACATCCTGGTATTTGGGTGGTTGCGGACTATCGATCTTTTTCTTGAAGATCTCACCGGTTACTTTATCAAACAGTCCGGGTGCGTGCCATTTGGTCTGGTCCTTCTCAGCCAGTGAATACCCTTTTCCTTTCACGGTTACGATGTGTAACAATTTCGGACCGGGGATTTTTTTCAGGTCGTTCAGGGTATCTACCAGTTTGGTGATATTATGTCCGTCTATGGGTCCGAAATAACGGATCTGCAAGGCTTCGAAGAGATTACTGCTTTTGGTTACCACGCTTTTGAGGCTGCCTTCCAGTTTACTCGCCATTTCGCGGGTAAATTTTTTGCCTACGGGTAATTTACCCATCAGGTTCCAGATCTCGTCGCGCATTTTGTTATAGGTAGGCGAAGTGCTGATATCCGTGAGGTATTCTTTTAAAGCGCCCACATTGGGGTCAATGCTCATGCAGTTATCGTTCAGGATAATGAGCACATCACTATCGGCCACACCTGCATGGTTCATGGCTTCGAAAGCCATACCGGCTGTCAGGGATCCATCGCCGATCACGGCTACGGATTTCCGGTTTTCGCCTTTGTATCTGGCGGCAATGGCCATACCGAGAGCTGCTGAGATGGAGGTGGAAGAGTGTCCAACCCCGAATGTATCATATTCGCTCTCACTACGTTTCGGAAAACCGCTCAGGCCCTTGTATTTTCGGTTGGTAACAAAATTATCCCTCCGGCCGGTCAGGATCTTATGGCCGTAAGCCTGGTGGCCCACATCCCATACCAATTGATCATAAGGGGTATTGTATACGTAGTGAAGTGCCACAGACAGTTCAACCACACCCAAACTGGCTGCAAAATGGCCGCCATGCACACTTACCACATCTACAATATACTGGCGAAGCTCATCGCAAACCTGGTGTAACTGTTCGCGGCTGAGTTTTTTAAGGTCGTTTGGGTTGTTAACCGATTGTAATAAAGGACCGGCATTTATCTGCATGCAGATGGGTTTTAAGATGTAAAAATAGGCTTTTCCTGCTTAAACAAGCGGTCACCCTGCTATAGAAACATAGAACAAACCCGATGGTTCGGCGGTAGAAAACATTAATTTCTGCCAAACAGAGGCAGATTTTGCCATTAATCAAATTTCGGCGTGTTTGAGGCTGGGTTTCCCTCTATATTTGTTCCAACATGAGAAGCAAATCTTCATTATACTGGACTTGCCAGTTAGGTGGCTGGTTGTTCTATGGGTTAACCATGGTGTTCTTTGCATTCATTTTCGAGAACAAAACCAACAATATCCTCTACCCCCGGATTGCCATTACTATTCTGATCGGCTTAACTTTTACGCATTTGCTGCGTGAGCTGATTGTACGGTTAAAACTGCGTCCGCCCATACAGGTACAGAAATGGTGGTTATTGATTATCACTGTGTTAAGTATCATTATCCTCTTCAACCTGGCCAATAGTGCCATTGTGGAGTTCCTGAAAATGTATGATCCCAAGA
>DASWXD010000069.1:0-28711 GCA_036405675.1 Sediminibacterium sp. | reverse complement strand
TTGACCAGGTCCTGGTTAATATATAATTATTAGGGCAATCACCTGCAGTTCTTACTTCTGTAAATACAGGAGCTGAAGTACTGCAATTGTCTGTAGCAGTTACATTGGCTACTGCAGGTACTGCATTACATGGTACGGTAATATTAGCAGGAACACCCGTTAATACTGGATAAATATTGTCTGCTACGGTAATCGTGAAAGTACAGACAGAAAACCCTACTGCATTGGTAGCAGTGGCTGTAATAATATGAGTACCTACTGTAAAGAAGCTGCCGGAACTTACCGATTGGCCATTTTCAGTATATACAATCGTAGAAACAGGTATTGAAGTGGTTTCTGTAGCAGCAAAACTAACCGGTGCACCACACTGACCAGCCGCAGCCGTAACAGCAATAGCTGCAGGGCAGTTGATAACAGGCGCTAATCCGCTGACCACTACAGTGAAAGAAGAATTAGCTGTTAAACCTACGCCGTCAGTAACTGTATAAGTAACTGTTGTTGCCCCTATCGGGAATACAGAACCGCTGGCATAACCAGATGTTAATACTGTTGAGACTACAGAACAATTGTCTGCACCAACAGGCAGTGTATACGCAACTACCGCACCATTGGCACCTGTTGCTACCACTTCCCCCTGGGCATTGGTGGCCGAAGTAACAGCACCTGCAGAAACAAAATAGGGAGCTGTGACATCCTGAACTTTAACGGATACCAGATTAGAAGCAGCAGATGAACATCCGTTACTGTTGGTGAGTACTACCGTATAATCCCCGCTAACTGCCGCAGTATAAGATGCACTTGTGGCTCCTGGAATTGATGCACCTTCTTTCTTCCACTGATAAGTATATCCTGCACCTGTATTGGCAGTAAGCACTACAGTATTGCCCGGGCAAACCTCTGTTGCACCTGCAGCAGTTATAGTGGCAACCGGCAATGGATTTACCGTTACAGTAGTAGCGGCTGAGCCGGAACAACCATTGGCATCTGTACCCGTAACCGTGTAATTGGTGGTAACAGAAGGGTTAATGGTAATAGCTTGTGTAGTTTCATTACCTGGTGTCCAGACCCAGTTAATATTATTATTTGAATTTCCTCCATTATAAGTTACTGTAACTACTGCATAAGCATTACTTAATGATGCAGCCGGAACCAATCCAAAAGTGCTTCCGCTACTAAGCAGCAGTGTGTTTACACCTCCAACAGTATAATTGGATGGTGTGAAATTAAATGTGTACAACGCAGGAGTTGTTCGTGGGGCACAACTACAATAGTAGGTAGTATTTGTAAAGGAAGCACCAGTACTCACATTATTTAATAAGGCATTGTGAACATATCCGTTAGCATTACATTCAACCCCAACAGACAACTGAACTGTTACATTGGTTACAGCACCCGCACCCAGATCTGTCCATGTAAATCCTGCATTAGTTCCAGCACCATATCTGCCGTTGGTGCAGGCATTTGGCAGGTTGATAAGATTGGATACCGCAATTGTATACGTTCTTGTTTGCGCTGTAGTCTGTGAGGCAGTCAGGGTCGCACTATTACCAACACAAACAGCCGATGCAGATGAAGCTATTGATACAACAGGTGTTGGATTAATTACCACAACTGCGCTTCCACTCATTGCAGCACTGCAACCGGTAGAAGCATTGGTAGCTGCAACAGTATAGGTACCTGCAACAGTTTGTGCATCAAAACTAAGTACTGAGCCATTACCCGGCAGGGTACTGATTACTGTCGCATTTCGTTTTAACTGGTAATTTACACCGGTCTCAGAGCCAGACAAACCAACCACCACACCTGCAGAACCCATACAATAAGCCCCACCACCTGTAACTGCATACACAACCGGCAACGGGTTGATTGTTACAGTAGCTGTTTTGGTTGCTGTATTTCCACTTGCGTCAGTTACACTAAGTGTTACGGTATTTACACCAACATTCGAAGTATTGAAACTGGTTTTGTCCAGCGAATAGGAAGCAATACTGCAATTATCGGTTGATCCGTTATTGATCATGGCTGCCGTGATGCTTGCGTTACCGCTGGCATCCAGACATAAAACAAGATTTTTGGTATTGACAACAGGTTGTAAAGTATCCACTACGGTAACCGTTGCCGTACCGGAATTTGAATTACCATCTGCATCCGTTACAACCAGGGTAACTTCATGCGTTCCGATACTGCTGCAATCATAATTATATGTACTTCCGGCATCAGCATACGTTGCTTCGACATATAATCTTTTCACTGTTCCACCGCAGGGATCCGTAAATACGCTGTTGCTTGCATCAATAGTAACCGAATTTTGTCCGATAGCCAATGCAGAAACAATAGACAGGCTATTTGCGGCATGGCAACTTCCGATAGAAAAATTACCACAGGTTCCGTTAGGCGTACCATAACTGGCAAAAGTAATTCCAGTGATTACTTTACCGGCAGGTGCCTGTAAAGTGAGGCTGTTACCTTCTGCCGCAGTAGCGCAAATAACACCAGTACTACTTTGTGGAAGTGTAACCGTACCACAATTGTCATAACTGCCATTATTGATATCAGCTGCTACTAAGGTAGCATGTCCGGTTGCATCAAGATAGACCGTATTGTTTTTAGTAATCACAACCGGCAATACATTGTCAACAACAGTAATATCAAAAGAAACAGATGGTGATGCACAGTTGTTGGCCGCCGTAACCACTACATGTGTTACGCCTTTATTAAACAATTGTCCACTGCCGGTTCCCGATCCGGTTCCGGTAGTTGCACCCGTAAATGTATATGTAACATTCGGAGAAGGGATACCTCCATTTACACTTAAAGGATAATTAACTACTGCATTACAACTGTTGGCACTGGTCGAAGCCTGTACATATACATTGATATTTGCAAATGAAGGGGCAGAGCCAACTGTAATGGTTTGGGTTGCGGTATTCTTACAACCATTTACATCTGTTCCGGTAACAGTATAGTTTGTGGTTACAGATGGAACAAAAGCTACTCCATTCGTTACCCCTCCGGTCCATGTATAGGTACTTGCGCCACCGCCAGTGAGTGTAACGGAAGAACCGTTACATACAATTGCTGCACTCGCATTAGCCGTTACTGTTGGCAATGCATTTACCGTAACGGTTCTTGTTCCCGATGCCACACATCCTGCAGCACTGGTCACTGTAACTGTATAGGTGGTAGTGGTAACCGGAGAAACGGTGATAGCAGCCGTGGTTGCATTATTGCTCCACAAATAACCGCCTCCCCCAGAGGCAGTTATCGTGGTAGCCTGTCCGGCACAAATAGTATTTGTACCTGCAACAGAAACAATTGGCAATGCATTCACCGTTACGGTATAGCTGGCGGTTGATTGACAACCGGAAGCGTTGGTAACTGTAACAGTATAAGTTGTGGTGGAAGCAGGAGAAACAGTGATAGATGCTGTTGTCTCGCCATTACCCCATAGATAAGTTGTTCCTCCGGAAGCAGTCAAAGTAGTTGACTGTCCCGTACATATTGTGCTGGTACCGCTGATAGCTGCCACCGGTAAAGGATTAACAGTTACCACCTGCGTTGCAGTGGCCACACAACCTGTAGAAGCATCGGTGGCAGTAGCGGTATAGGTTGTTGTAGTAGTTGGATTGGCTATCGCGATAGCACCGGTAGTCGTATTCAATCCGGTTGACGGACTCCAGGTAACAGTGGCACCAACCGGTGCCGCTGATACGGCCCATACCGGATTATTGGTCAGCGTTCCGGTTCTGCCAGCCGAAGTGGCATCGGCAGTAACGGGTCCGGTTCCTTCATCCATTTTATAGTATCCCACCAATCCTGCTGTTGACGGAGAGATGGTTTTATTCATACTGGCCTGAATTTCAGCCTGCGTGCGGGTAACATTCCAGATACGCACTTCATCCATCATCCCGTTAAAATAATTATCTACCCTTCCGATATTATTCACTCCGGTTGCATAAGGCACTGAATTAACAGGTGGTGCTATATAGGTCTGATTTGCTACCAGTTGGCCATTCACATAACATTTCAGCGTATTGCCGTCATAGGTTTGTGCAATATGGTTCCAGGTATTCTGCAGAATCACTTCATTGGTGATATAGTAATAGAATCCGCTTCCTGTTCCAAAACCACCATGGATCTGTTTCCCGTTATAAATCCACATCGAAGGTGGACGGGTATTGGTTCCGCTGCCCGGTTGGTTACCCAGGAATCCATGAAACTGTCCATCATTTCCTGAACCCGAATAAATCCAGGCTTCTTCCGTAAAACTGGCAGGTAATACTACACCTGAAGGAATATTCACAAAGGTATTGGCTCCGTTAAATATGAGCCCTTTTCCGGCACCGGTATTTGCACTCAGTGTGGCAGAACCTCCTACACAGAAAGTAGTGGGTCCGGAAGCTGAAACAGCTACAGTTGGCACTGCATTTACGGTTACCGGAGTTACCAGTGAAATAGCCGTACATCCGGCAGTGGTTACTGCTACTGTATAATTGCCTGTTGTATTGGCGCTATAGGTATTAGCCGTTGCGGATGAAATAGCCACTCCATCTTTGTACCACTGGTAACTGTCGCCCGCACTGGCGGTTAAAGTAACAGTTCCACCCTGGCAGAAAGTAGTGGCACTGCCAGCCGTAATCGTGGCACTGGTAAAAGTGACACCATACTTCGCTCCGAGGTATTGGTTTACCTGGAGGATCTCGCAATCTGTCAGTTTCCTGTTATAAACGATAAACTCTGCAATGTCTCCGTTAAAAGATCCATTATCCCCATCATTACCAATGCGCAGACTGGTTTGTGCAGCCGAAGCCTGTGTATTATCGGTAAACTTGGTTACCACAGCACCATCAAAATAGATAGCCGATCCGTTAGGAACTAAATTATTATAGACAGCAGTCATCAAACGCAGCGAACCTGTTGTGCCCGCACCGGGTACCGATACAAAAGTAGGGTTCACGGTTCCGAGTGATACGATACCATCGTTACTGAATGACCAGGAATTATAAAAGAAGCGATCCCAGTTTCCATCATCATTACCCCATAGCGCCTGTCCCTGTCCGCTCGGATTTACCTGCGCACCTGTTTTGTACACGGTAAACATGGTAACAGCAGGATTAGTGGCTGCCCTGATATCTACATTGGCCGCTTGTAATGTGGAACCCAGCGCATCTGAAGTTCTGGTAAACCGGGCTACCGGTTTGCCATTGATCTGGTTGGTTATATAAGTGATGGGATTCTGTCCAACAATAGAGGTGGCGTTATTGCCCAATCCTGATTTGTCTTTCCAGGTAGTCAGATTGGTATTGGTAGAAGGATCATTACCGGCAACACCATCTCCATCTATATCTGATGCATCCAGCCACATGAGTATACCATTATTGATACCGCTGGGTCCAGAGGGTGTTTTATAGGTAAAAGAAGCTGAAGAGCTAACCGTACCATTGGGTTTGGTAACACTGATCACACCTGATGAACCATTGGCAACCACTGCTGTGATAGTAGTTGCATTCACCACCGTAAAAGAAGCAGCAGCTGTTCCACCAATGCTTACCCCTGTGGCACCGGTAAAATTAGTGCCGGTAATGGTGATTGTATTACCAGTAAAGGCCGCTGTAGGTGTGAAGGAACTGATAGTAGCAGGTAAATAAAATGCAGCCTGGTTATTCTCCAGTGTCTGGCGACTGGAAGTAAGCGACAAGTTGGAAGGAAATATAATCAGTTCCGGCAGGGTACCATTAAAAAATATGGCAGAAGGATTCATGTTATCCCTACCGATCAATCCAGAAGCTAAGGTTGTATTAAATGCGGCTCCCATGGTACCGGTAATGATGGTTCCGTTACGCGATTGGGTAACTGCAGTACCCGTCCAGCCGGCACTCACAATATAATCTGTGTTAGCCGTTACGGGTCCGAGGGTAATATTATAAGGTCCGAAAGAAGTATATAAACCAAATTTTCCGATCGCATCCAATGGTCCGAATGCAGGGCCATAGGAAGATCCCCACGCAACAATGGCCGGAAAATTGGTTTGCAGAACCGGCTGAGAGAATACCGTTGAGAAACTACCCGCTGCATTAATGACTGGCGCGGCAAAGGGTACATTCATCACCCCGCTGGCTCCATCAAAATAGACTGCCGCTTTACCGTTAAAGGTACGCAGCGTTCCGCCGGATACTACAATAGGCTGATTGGCAGTAGTTGTTTGTGTAATATGCCTGTTATTTCCACTCTGGTCGTACCAGACAGTCAGATAACAGGTAGCAGAAGCATAAAAACTGCTATAGCTCATGGTAGAGCCCACCGTTAAAACGGAACTACCCGCCGCGGTAATGGTTACCAGGGAAGAAGCACTAACGGCACCGTTGGTATCAAAAGCTACGTTGGCTTCCGCATTGTCGGAACCCCTCCTTACTTTGATGGCAAAGCCCAGATAACCCGTGCTCAGTTTCCGCATGGAATAGGCACCTGCAGCGGGTGCTGCAGCGGTTAACCCCGCATTATCGAGCGTATTCTGCGCCTGCGTGGTGATGGAAGTAAGAACAAGGGATACCATTGTGGCTAAAAGCACACAATACGGGCGTAGAATTGATCTCATAATACAGGTTTGGTTGGTGATCCTAGTTATTCAGCTACTCTGTAGTGAACGAACTACGAAACTTGAATGTAGACTGATAAAATCCCCCCCAAAAACATATTTGAGTAACTGCCCCTAAAAGTAGATATACACCTATTTTTAGTAGACGAAAAAAATAAGCCCTCCGATTCCTGATAGTTTCCCTATTTTTAAATAGATAACTAAAAGTCTATTTACCAACCCATTAGAACTAAAAGAAGGAATGAAATATCGATGTATCCTTGTTGAAGACAATATCCTTGAGAGGGACTCGTTAGAACTGAAGCTAAGAAAGATCGACAACCTTGTAGTGAAAGCCTCATTGGCAGACGGGCTGGAAGCTGTATCGGTATTGAAAAATGAGCAGATAGACATTGTTTTTTCAGATATAGATATGCCCGAATTATCCGGACTGGAACTGCTGCGCAGCCTCAAACATCCACCCGTTTTTATCTTTATTTCTTCCCATACCCATCATGCGGCCGAAAGTTTTGAGCTGGATGTGATCGATTATATCGTAAAACCGGTAAAACTGGAGCGCCTGATCAAAGCGGTAGACAAAGCCATCGAATACCTGAAACTAAGAACAGTTCCTGCCGCACCCGAACCTGCCCCCAAACAGGTGCCCACATCGGAACCCGGTTCGGATTTCATCAGGAGTATCGATGCCCATGAGTATTTTTTCATCAAAGAAAACAATACGCATATCAAACTGAATATGGGCGATGTGTTATATATAGAAAGTATGGGCGATTTTTCGAAGATCTATACTACCCGCCAGAAAACGCATATGGTACTCATCAGCCTGAAGAACCTGGAGAAACAATTACCTACGCATATTTTCATGCGGGTACACAAACAATTCATGATAAACCTGCTGCATATCAAAAATATTTCAGCCGCTGATATCAGACTCAGCAACGATACCGTTATTCCGGTCAGTATTGCCTATAAGCAGGGATTACAGGATAACCTGATCAACAAAAAAACACTGACACGTTTTATAGAATAACAGCGGATCTCAGGCCAATGGTAATGAGAGACTGAAAACACTCCCCTGCCCTTCCTTACTGGTTACTGAGATTTTCCCTTTCATCAGCCCGGCAAAATGTTTACACAGCATTAACCCAAGGCCGGTTCCTTTTTCTTTATTTGTTCCGTAAGTGCTTTCCATCGTCAGTACCGAAGCTGCATTGATTTTGTCTACTTTAGACTGTGGCAATCCCAGGCCATTGTCTTTTACCGAAACAACTACCTGATGATTGTCTTTGTCTTTTGCCTGAAACAGTTCCAGTCGCGTTCCCGGTGCAGAAAATTTAATGGCATTGCTCAGCAGGTTACGGATAATCAGTTCAATCATATTGCTGTCACCGCTTACGATTATATCAGATAACAAACGGTTATCCAACTGCAGTTTCTTTTTTTGTAAAGCAGGTTCAAGGCCCGCTATCACATTAACTACCACTTCGTTTAACAGAACAGATGCGGTTACCGGTGTAAAACCCTGCATCTGGCTGGCCGACCAGTTCAGCAGATTCTCCATCATAGAAGAAGTATGATCCAGCGTGCCTTTTACCTGGTCTATATATTTCGCCAGTTTCTCCTGCCCTATCTCTCCTTCTTCCAGCAGCGATCCAAATGCGACCAGGTTATTGATAGGTGCCCGCATATCATGACTAACAATACTGAAAATTTTATCTTTTACTTTCACCAGTTCTTCCAGTTCCGATTTCTGTTCCGATACCAGCCGGTTCAGTTTAACCGTTTTCATCCGGCTTTTGAAAATAAAAACAGCGACGGCCAGTACTATCACCGCCAACGTGCCCAGAAAAAAAGATAATCGTCTGTTGGCACCCAGCGCTGCATTTTGCGCATCGATCTGTTGATCACGGATTTTTTTATCATATTCCGCTTTCAGGTGTTCCTGCACCAACTGACTGGCCTGCACTTTCTTCTGCGCTTCCAGTTCTGCCTGTTTCTGTAAAAAAAGCAGGCGTTGCAGACTTTTTTCCTTGTTACTGATCTCCAGTTGCTGTTTCCGTAACAGCAGCTCCTGCTCCCTTTCTCTGGCCAGCATTACCTGCTGTTTCAGTTTGGCATCCGTGAGTAACTGTGTTTCTTTGTATTCACGTTCCTTCATGTCAAAATCCATCTTCAGCTGTTTCCTGGTAATTTCATTTTCTCTTTCCTCGCTGGAGATATGATCCCGGATGATAATCGCATTTCGGAAATAATATAAAGCACTGTCAAAATTCCTGTTACTTTCATGCAGATCACTTAACGCAGTCAACGCATCCTGTTGCGATGGCAAACGTGCAATTTTTTTCGACAAATCCAGTGCCTCATACAAATATTGTTTTGCCTTTTCTACATTCTTTAATTTCTTGAGATAAAATACACCGGTAAGCACCAGGTTATCGAGATAAGCTTCCTGATCGTTCTCCCGGTCACGACTCAATTCCTGCGCCTGTAGAAAAAACTGTAAAGCCGTTTCATTTTTACCCGTCATTTCATTCAGCCGGCCGAAGTCGGTATAAAAAGAAGAAATCAACCCCACATCACCCGAAACTTTGGCCGCTTTCAACCCTTTTTCAAACATCTCTGCCGCAATCCGGAACCGGTTTTCGGGCAGAATTCCCGCAAGGGTCAGTTCTTCAGCGGTTGCACTCAGATAAGTAGATCCCAGTACATCATACGCCACCCCCATTCCTCTATAACTTTTACCGGCTTCAAAAGCTTCCAATGCCTTACGGGCATAACTGATGGCCTGTACCCTTTGCTGCATACCATTGTAGATAGTGGCAATGTTCATGTAACAACTCACCATATCATCCTTATCACCTATAGATGCATACAAAGCCAGGGCACGCTCATGTGCATCCAGCGATGCAGGAAAATCTCCGATACCCTGATAAAGCGCCCCCAGGTTAAGATAAGAACCCGCTTCCGTTTTTACCGCCCCGGCTGCATGGGCTACTTCAATGGATTGGCGGTAATTGGTGATGGCCTGTAACCTGTCTGACACATGATAGATCAAAGCAATCCGCTGGTAGATATACGCCAGTAATTTTTTATTGGATAAAACCTTTGCCATCTTTACCGCAGAATCGGCATAACGCGAAACTTCTGCATATTTTTTTTGACTGGCATAGGCCCTGAATACCTCCTTGAGATAAATCACTTTCAGGGAATCGTCACGATGATATTGAGGACCCAGTGCCAGCAGACTATCCAATCTTCGCTGCTGCGATTTACCGGGGATGATGCAAAAAAGAGAGAGCACTAACAATAACAGTCCGGCTGGTTTCATAAATCAGTTCCTGGCATTCTCATTAGATTAACACAGTAGCGCTGACAAAATACGAAAAGCAACGGATTTATTCAATTGATTTTCAACAAGATTATAAAATACCGGGGTATTGGCAGTAGCCCCATGCCAGTGAATAACAGTTATATATTTATGAAATCAGTCTACCTATCAACCGTCAATAAAACCAGCTATAAACGGTTTCCTTCTTTCGGGAATACAACCACCGGCTGCCAGTTTTTGGCTTCGTTCATTTCAACCAATCCATAAGAAATAATGATTACAATATCCCCTTCGGCACCTTTTCTGGCAGCGGGTCCGTTCAAACAACAAACACCAGAGCCACGTGCCCCTTTAATCAGGTAGGTCTCAATCCGTTCTCCATTATTCACATTTACCACCTGGATCTTTTCGTATTCGATCATCTGCGCAGCATCCATCAGGTCTTCATCAAGGGTAAGACTTCCCACATAATTCAGGTTGGCTTCGGTAATGGTTGCCCGGTGTACTTTGGATTTGAGGATCTGTATCTGCATATATATTACTATCGGATGAACAAGGACGCGAAATTAGTTTTCCCGCAGGTATCCACACAAAAAAAGGTACAAATGGAGGGAAATTGACAGATCTGTGACAGCCAGCAACTGTACATTAATTATTTGAGAAACGAACCAGAGCAAGTATATTTAAAGAGCCCACCCGCAAAACCGGAGGGCTGTAATACAACTAACTGCCCATGGCTTCCTCCCGGTTACCCAAAACAATTGGCGTATGGTCTGCCACTTTCCTCGTTATTGGCAGCATCATTGGCAGCAATATCTTCATGAAACCGGCCACCATGGCCTCTCAACTGGGCTCTCCCTACCTGTTGATTCTTGTTTGGATAGTGGCTGGTATCGTAAGTATGTTCGGCGCCATGGCTTTTGCAGAACTGGGGACCATGTTTCCGGAAACCGGCGGACAGTATGTATACCTGCGTTATGCTTTCGGGGACCTGGTGGCTTATTTGTACGGCTGGGCCAGTGTAGCCGTGATCAATACCGCATCTATTGCGGCCATGGGTTTTGTGCTTGCTTCGTATGCGGGTTATTTTATTCCGCTGCCAGATTTCAGTTTAGCCACCGAACAATCTGTTGTATGGCACCTGCCCCTGATCGGAAATATTCTGCCCCTGCAGCATTTTGGTGTAAAAGCACTGGCTATTACTGTAATCATGGGGTTAAGTCTGGTGAATTATGTAAGTGCCCGATCTGCTAACCGGATTCAGTTAATTGCTACCGCCATGAAAGTGATCGTAATCCTGTTACTGATCATGGGTATCTTTTTTTCGGGGAAAGGTCATGCGGTTAATTTCATCACCAATGCGCCCGGCTTTCAACTCAGCAACTGGACATTATTTGCTGGTTTTATGGCGGCCACCACCGGCGCATTTGCCGCTTATGATGGCTGGAATAACCTGAACATGGTAGCAGGCGAAATCAAGGATCCTGCTACAACGATCAACAAAAGTCTGATCGCAGGTGTATCTGCCTGCATCTTCATTTATGTATTGATCTCCCTCGCCTATCTCTATGTGTTACCGGTTGATGTGATGGCCCGGTCTCCGCTGGTGGCCAGTGATGCCGCTGCCGTAGTATTGGGCAATATGGCGGGTGCTGTCATTGCGCTATTGATTGTGATTTCCTGTTTCGGATCTGCCAATGCCAACCTGCTGGCCAATGCGAGGGTTATTTTTGCCATGGCGGGATCTTCTCTTTTTTTCAGCTGGTCGGGTAAAACGCATCCCCGGTTTCAGACACCAGGTAATGCAGTTTTGATACTCGGCATCTGGAGTTCGGTACTGGTGATCAGCGGTTCTTTTGATATACTGGCCGATATGTTCATTTTTATTGGTTGGGTATTTTATGGGTTAACTGTTCTCGGTTTTTTTATACTGCGAAGAAAAATGCCTGAGCAGGAACGGCCCTATAAAGTCTGGGGCTATCCCTGGATCCCATTGATCTTTCTGGCTTTTACAGGCCTCTACATCGGCACTACGCTTTACACCGATATCACCAATTACCTCAGTGGGAAATCGGCGATCATCAATTCTGTATTTGGTCTGGTTTTAACTGCTATCGGCATACCGCTATATTTTTATTTCAAACGGAAAAACAAAGGGAAGATTGAAGCCCCTGGTGGATGGTAGCAGATTCCTGTTATTATTGCCTGCACAAACGGGCGATCAGTTCGCTCATATCGGGATACAAGACCGTTAATTGATCCGCCGTAGCTAATTCAAAATCGGCAAAATCAAAACCGGGTGCTACGGTACAGCCTACAAATGAATAGTTGCCACCGGGTACGGTTTCAGAAGCAAACCAGCTACCCGCCGGCACCACGGCCTGGAAGCATTCGCCTGCAGCCAGGTTATTGCCCAGTTTCAACAGTTCATACACTCCATTGGGATGGATCACATGCACATGCAGACTATCACCCGCATAAAAATGCCAGCACTCATCGCTTTGTATGCGGTGAAAGGCGGAGAAATTACCCTTTTCGATCAGAAAATAAATAGCGGTAGAAAAACACCTGCTGCCACTGAATCTTTTCGGCAAAGCCGACTGTGTCAGCTGTTCCGCCGAGCGGTACATTTCTCTGTAATAACCACCCTCTGGATGCTGTAATAATCGAAACCGCTCTACCAATGCTGTTACTGTGTACATGCTGCAATGTACAAGTCTTCATTTTGAATTAGATCCTTCCATAACCATCATTTTTCAACACTGCGTCACTGCGGAACAGAGACACACAGGACTGTTGTATATTTAACCCCTCAATCGCCCCCATTATGAAACAAAAGATCATTGTATTGTTTGCCAGCACGTTTGCACTGCTGTTCCTTTTCTTCACGCCCATTCAAAAAAAACCGGGCACTCCCAAAAAACAGATCCTGACAGGTGCCGATCAGACTGGGAAATACATGCCTTTGCTCATGGGTAAAAGAGTAGCCATTCTTGCCAACCAAACCACCGTCATCGGTAACCAGCACCTGGTAGATAGTCTGAAGAAACGAGGCATCAACATTGTCAAAGTATTTGGACCCGAACATGGTTTCAGAGGTAATGCCAGCGCAGGCGCCAAAGTAGCTGATGAAATTGATCAGGCCACCGGCATTCCGGTGATCTCTTTATATGGTGGCAAGAACAAACCCAGCAAAGAAGACCTTGCCGATGTAGATATCATGGTCTACGATCTGCAGGATGTGGGCTGCCGTTTTTATACCAATATCAATGCCCTTGCCCGTTTGATGGAAGCCTGTTATGAGAACAATAAGGAATTACTGATTCTCGACAGGCCCAACCCCAATGGTTATTTCATTGATGGTCCAATTCTCGATATGAAACTGAAATCCGGTATCGGCATGTTCCCTATCCCGATTGCACATGGTTTAACCGTGGGCGAGTTTGCTAAAATGGTGAATGGTGAAGGTTGGCTCAGCAATAAAGTGCAGTGTAAGATCACTATTATACCCGTAGCCAATTATAACCATGATATGGCCTACACCCTACCCGTAAAACCTTCGCCCAACCTGAATACACAGCAATCTATTCTGCTCTACCCTTCGCTCTGCCTGTTTGAAGGAACGATCTTCAGCCAGGGACGTGGCACCTACTTTCCCTTCACCGTTCTGGGCAACCCCGATGTGAAAGACAAATACAGTTTCTCTTTTACCCCTACCGGCATCAAGGGTATGGCAGAAACACCGCTGCACATGAATAAAGCCTGTTATGGTCTTGATCTTCGCAACTACAACACTGATCTGTTGCGTAAAAAGAAACAGGTCAATATCAGCTGGATGATAGAACTGTACAATGCCTATCCCAACAAAGAAAAGTTCTTTGATTATAAACAAAGCAAAGAGATGGGCAATATTGACAAACTCTCCGGCACCACGCAGTTCAAAGAACAGATCATAGCCGGCGTACCCGAAGCAGAGATCCGCAAAAGCTGGGAACCCGGCCTTACCCAATACAAAACCATGCGCAAAAAATACCTGCTCTATCCTTAATATGTAAAGCAATCGATAAAAAAAGACAGCTTAATATGGCTGTCTTTTTTTTCCTATTTGTAATTTTTAATTACTAATTACTAATTACTAATTTTTAATTACCCCGTCGCATCCCTTAACAAATACAACACCGACTGGTAATTATGCCCCGTAGCTTCACTCATTGCCATCTCACAGGTTTTACCGGATGAATAGAACCCATCGCAGCGGTGGCTGTAAGCATATACTTCCCTGGCTTCATCTTTGGTGGCGCTGGCAGTAAGTTCCGGAAAATAGAAACCTCTGTCTCCGGCCATACCACAACAGCCACTCAGAAAAGGAATATTGGCTTTTTCTGCACAGCAATCACCAATAGCCTGCAGTTTATGCAGCTGGTTCATTTTATGGGAGGTACATACCGGGTGAAAAGCCACCAGTTTTTTCTGCTTTGTGATCTTTAACCGCGGTAACAAATAATCCGCTGCAAAATCTATACTATCGATAATAGTAAGCTGTTTAAATCTTTGCTGATTTTCTTCTGTGAGATAAGGATAAGAACTTTGCAGCGAATGGGTACAGGATGTAACATCCATCAATACCGGCACTTTACCACCCCTGGTCCATTTCCACAAAATCTCCATGGTGCGGTTCACCGTTTCTTGATAAGCCGGTTGAAACCCTTTGGAGGAGAATAACTGTCCGCAACAAACACCCGTGGTATGATTGGCCACAAACAGTTTCAGCCCTGCCCGTTTACACAATAGCGCCACTACCTGGTTAATAGACATGGCGTCTTCTTTATCATCTCCCATCATCCGGGTAATACAGGATGGGAAATAGACAATATCCGGTGTGGAAGGTTTGCGTCCGCGGATATACAGTGGGGAGGAAATCGCATTACTCCACAGCGGAAAACCCGGAATCTTTTTGCGCAGCCATTTTGTAAACTTCATCATGGTATCATCGCCGCCGATCCAGTTAATCACATGGGCACCGTGTAAGGCTATTTTCACCACTGTTTCTACCAGACCAAAGTGTCGGGCCACGCGCAGTGCGAGTTTATTTTCTTTGGGCGAATGGTTCTCCCGCCGTAATCTTTTAATCAGCTCTCCCGTATTAATCGATACCGGGCAATCAATGGCACACATGCCATCTACGGCACAGGTATCCATACCGGAGAACTGAAACTGTTCTTTCAGTTTTTCATAATCAACGCTGTTACCGGCCGTCTTCAGTCTTTGTAAAGAACGGCGGATCTGGATCCGTTGTCTCGGCGTTAAGGTATAGTTGCGGCTGGGACATCGATTCTCACAATACCCGCACTCTACACATTTATCCACTTCTTCTTCTACCACGGGCATGGTTTTCATATTCTTCAGGTGACACCGATCGTCTTTGTTGATGATGACACCGGGATTCAGGATATTCAGCGGATCAACCAGCTGTTTCACTCTGCGCATGATCTTATAAGCTTCATCGCCCCACTCCTGTCTCACATAGGGGGCAATCTGCCGGCCGGTTCCATGTTCCGCTTTCAGCGATCCATCGTATTTACGGATCACCAGATCGGCCAGCTCATCGTTGAACGCTTCAAATACCGCGATCTCTTCGGCAGTATTCACCGGCTGTGTTACCAGAAAGTGCAGGTTGCCTTCTTTGGCATGTCCGAAAATGATGGCATCCGTATAACCATATTTGGCAAATAATACCTGCAGATCCGTTACTGCTTTTCCCAGGTTCTCTAAAGGCACTGCCACATCTTCCAGCATGGCCGTAGTGCCCTTGGCGCGCACGGCTGCTACAGAAGGATACATTCCTTTCCGCAGTTTCCAGAGTTTGGCCTGTTCATAGGATACTTTCGTAAAATCCAGCTGATCCAGAACCGGCACTGTGCCGATGATGGGGCGGGCACGCTGTAAAAGTGCTTCCAACTCTTCTTCCGAAGCTGCCTGGTATTCACACAAAATGGCTGTTGCCTGCGAGGGCATGGCTTTCACCATGGCCGGACAATATTCCAGGTGTTCTATCGAGCGCAGTGCCGGTCTGTCCATCAGCTCCAGCGCTTCTGCTTCGGTTGCTTTTAATGCCGGTATGGCTTCTGCAGCTATGACCGGGTTCTCAAAAAACAGGAGACCGGTTGCTTTGTATCGTTTATCAGGAATGGTGTGTAATACCGCTTCTGCAATAAAACCCAGCGTACCCTCGGCGCCGATAAGTAAATGCGCCATGATATCGAGCGGATGCTCATAATCGATGAAAGCGTTGATACCATAACCCACCGTATTTTTAATGCGGTACTTGCTGCGGATCTTATCTGCCAGTGCGGGATTAGACAAAATCTGTTTACGGATCTCGCGCAATCCTTCCGACAGCACTTCTTCTCCCGCCTGGAACTTGAAATAATCATCTCTGGCGGCTGTATTATATTCCCTGCCACTGGGCAGTACAAAACGGATGGTCTCCAGTGTATGATAAGAATTATGGGTAACCCCGCAACACATACCACTGCTGTTATTAGAGAGAATGCCCCCCATCATGGCGGCACTGATGGATGCCGGATCGGGACCAATTTTGGCAGAGAAAGATCCCAGTTTCTGGTTCACGTGCGCTCCAATGGCACCGGGCTCTACCCTAACGCGGGTTCCGCTGCTGAGCGGATCTGCTTTTTTCCAGCCACGGGCGAGATCTACTAATACACCATCGGTGATGGATTGTCCGCTGAGACTGGTACCCCCTGTACGGAAAGTAAGCGGCACGCTGTATTGATGGGCAAATTCAAATAACCACTTGATCTCATCGATGGTGGTAGGTTGTACAATAGCCTGGGGAAGTAAGTAATAAAAACCTGCATCACCCGCAAATGCATACCGGTCTATCAGCGATAATTTCAGTTTTTCGGGAGGAAAATAACGGCTCAGTTCATACCCGACATCTACGGCAGTATCCTTATTGGTTAATATTGGCATAGTGGGTACAAATTTAACCCAATTCAGATACCAATACAGACCGTTTAGCCATTTGCGTATAAATACCTGTAAAAAATAACAGCCATAAACCTGCACTAAATAAAACTGCGCCTTTGCGGGAAAATTTCTTGCGAAGGCGCAAAGACGCGGCTAAAATTATTTCATCAGCGCCTGGTACAACACTTCTACCGTATGCAAAGCTTCTCTACCCGTTCCATCTTTTACCTGGTGACGGCAACTGGTGCCCGGGGCGACAATAATGGTGTCTGCGGCCTGTTGTCGCACTGCAGGCAGTAATACCAGCTCACCAATCTGCATAGACAGATCATAATGTTCTTTCTCAAACCCGAAAGAACCTGCCATACCACAACATCCGGAAGCTATCGTTTCCACCGTATACTGCGCAGGCAGCGATAACATCTTTACAGAGGCGGAAAGATTGGAAACGGATTTCTGCTGGCAATGCCCGTGTAGTTTTACCAAGCGTTTTTCTTTGGTGAAGGAGTCGGAACTGATATTGCCTTTTTCTATTTCTACCGCAATGAATTCATCAATGAGAAAAACATGTTTGGCCATTTCTTTTGCTGCGGAAAGGTTCTCATCAAAAGCCAGATCAGGATATTCATCACGGAAACTGAGAATGGCCGATGGTTCGATCCCGATCAGTGGCGTATCGGCAGAAACCAGCGGACTGAGTGCCACAATATTCCGGTTGATGATCTGCTGCGCTTTGCGGATCAATCCCTTTGATAACCAGGTGCGACCGCTCTCTTCGTGATCCGGTATGACTACGGTATACCCTAATTTCTCCAGTAACAGGATGGCGGTAATACCGATATGTGCGTCGTTATAATTCGTGAACTCATCGCAGAACAGGTATACTTTTCTGCCGGATGCCGGTATGGCTTTTTTCCGGTGTTTTGCATACCAGTTTTTCAAAGTGGTAGTGGATAAACTTGGCATGGATCGCTTTTGCGCAAAACCGGCAATCCATTTAATCAGGCTGCCCGTAACTGCATTGCCTACAAAGAAATTATAGACGGAAGGCAGTAAAGAACCCAGTTTGGCCGATGCCGTGAAATTGGCTATGAGTTTTGACCGGAAAGGAACTCCATGTACATCATAATACTGCTGCAGAAATTCTGCTTTCAGTTTGGCCATATCTACATTGGAGGGACATTCCGATTTACAGGCTTTACAACTCAGACAGAGATCCATCACTTCGTAAATCTCTTTGTGATCAAAGCGGTTGATTTTATCAGAATGTGTTAAAAACTCGCGCAGTATATTGGCCCGGGCACGGGTAGTATCTTTTTCATTGTGTGTGGCCATGAACGAGGGGCACATGGTGCCGCCTGACAAATGCGTTTTCCGGCAATCGCCTGAGCCATTGCATTGTTCGGCATGCTGTAAAATATCCTGCTGGTGAAAACGGAAAATGGTTTTAAACTCCGGCGTAAACTGTCCCGGCTCATACCGCAACATGGTATTCATCGGTGGCGTATCTACGATCTTATTGGGATTGAAAATATGCTGCGGATCCCAGCAGGCTTTAATCTCTTTCAGTAACTGGTAATTCTTCTCCCCTACCATCTGGCGGATAAACTCACCGCGCAAACGCCCATCACCATGTTCGCCACTCAATGAGCCCTGGTATTTTTTCACCAGCGTGGCCACTTCTTCCGCAATCACGCGGAACAGGCGGTTCCCTTCCACTGTTTTCAGGTTGAGGATGGGACGCAGGTGCAGCTCGCCCGAACCAGCATGCGCATAATGCACAGAATGCAGTCCGTGTTTGGTCAGAATCTCATTAAACTCCCGGATATAGGCCGGCAGATCATTCACATCCACTGCCGTATCTTCTATCACCGGCACCGCTTTTTCATCGCCGGGCAGGTTACCGAGCAAACCCAATCCGGCTTTGCGCAGGGTCCAGATCTTTTTGGTGTCTTCTCCAAACAATACCGGAAAATGATAACCCAGTCCGGCGGCCCGCATGTCTGCTTCTACCTGTGCGGTAATGGCCAGAATTTCTTCACGGGTAGCACGGGCAAACTCGATCACGAGAATGGCACCGGGATCGCCCTGTACAAAAAAGCGGTTCTTGCGTTGTTCAATATTTTCTTTGGTACACTCGAGTATATAATGGTCGATCAGTTCACTCGCACTGGGATGGTATTTCAACCCGATCAGGTTGGCCCGCAGCGATTCATCTATCGAGTTAAAATGCACGCAGAGCAAACCCGTTTCTCTCGGCGGCAGGGGCACCACATTCAGTTTGATCTCGGTCAGAAAAGCCAGCGTACCTTCTGAGCCCGCTATCAGCGAACAAAAATTAAAGGGAGCACCACCGGCGGTAAAAGGTTCCGTATCTACCAACAGGTCTACGGCATACCCGGTATTCCTTCTCTCAACCGTTTTTTTCGGGAATTGTTTACGGATCTCTACCTGGTTCTCATAATTACTCAGTAAACGGCGGGTTTGCTGGTAGATCTGTCCCTCCAGCCCGGGCTGCTCACATTTTTCGTGAAAAGCATCTATCGATAACTCTTTGAATACGGTTTCGGACCCATCGCTCAGTAAAGCGGTTACTTCGAGCAAATGCTCGCGGGTACTGCGGTACACCACCGAATTGGAGCCACAGGAGTTATTACCTACCATCCCACCAATCATGGCCCTGTTGGCGGTAGAGGTTTCCGGACCAAAGAACAGTCCATAAGGCTTCAGAAACAGGTTCAGTTCATCCCTGATTACCCCTGGCTGTACCCTTACCCATTTCTCATCCACATTGATTTCGAGGATTTCATTAAAATGGCGCGATACATCTACCACAATCCCGCTGCCTACTACCTGACCGGCCAGCGAAGTGCCGGCAGTACGGGGTATCAAAGAAGTTTGGTTAGCCGCGGCAAAAGCGATGAGTAACTGTATATCAGCCTTGGATTTGGGAATTGCCACCGCCAATGGCATTTCGCGGTAGGCGGATGCATCGGTGGCATACAGCGTTCGCATGGTGGTGTCGAAAAAAAGATCGCCTTCCAGTTGTTCTGAGAGTAACTGCAGCCTGGCCTTCATTGCACTTGGTAATTTTAGATCAGCAGAAGTAGCAAAAATAGCCAATTCTGATACTTACCGGTGTTAGCATACCTGTAACCCGTAAGATCAGGTAATCAGGATCAGTTTCTGGGGAAGGGAGAAGTATTCTGCCTTGATCTTTTCCAGGTTTTCTTTTTTATTGAACAACTCGTAATATTCTTCTACGTCAATACTGCCATTATCCTTGTTCACATATACCGGCCCGGTAACAGAACTGGCAGGACCGTTCTCGAACAGAGCAGTACGAACGATCCCGTTTACCACGGCATCTTCGTTCAGCATACATTTATTTTTGCAGATCACATTGCCATCGATCAGGCCTCCGATCACGATATCATGACAAAGAATATCCCCGTTTACAGAGGCTTTTTTATCGATAATGACCTTATTGGTGCAGAAAATGATTCCTTTAAAATCGCCTTCGATGCGGATAGGGGAACTGGTTTTGATGATTCCGAAATAAACACCACCCGATACAACCTGCACGGCGGGGAGAATCTCGTCGGGTTTTTCCGTTTTTTTAAACAGCATAGAATGGGGGTTCTCTGGTTATTGGATGGGTAAGATAGCTAAAAAGAAAGATTCCCGCTGAAAGAAAGGTGATGGAATCGTTATTTTTCTATTGCGTAGGCCGACTCATCGCTTTTCGTCAAAAAATATTGACATTTCGTCATAAAATGTAATAATTTAGCTGCATACCAAATAAAAGACCCATGAACAAATTCCGGGAGCAACTGCTGCATGATCCTAATTCCGGCTTCGGAACCCAAAGCGCTTCGGATGACAAACAGCTGTTTATTACCAGCTCTACCAATATTTCCGGTATCCTCGATTCTGAAAATGAGATCACCCTGGACGGCAATTTCACCGGCGTCTTATACAGCAAAAAAACCATCAATATCACCCCTACCGGCATGATGAACGGGGTCATTATCTGTAACGATATTAAAGTGGAAGGCGAATTTGAAGGATCGATCTATGCACTGAAAGTAAATCTCTGCAAAGACTCGATCGTAAAAGGTAATATCCATTGTACCATCATCAATACCGAAATGAACCAGTATGTAGATGCCAATATCAAACTGCTGAGCCTGGAAACACCGGTATTTGAAGCCAGTTCTTCCGAACTGTTCTCACAACTGAAAGAAACTTTCAACAAAAACAACAAAGACAATAATTACCTCGCCATTTTCCAGGAAAAACTGAACGCGATCAAATCGTCTACCAAGTTCTACCACCAGACCATTTACGTGGAGAGTAAACCCGAAACACCACCACCGGCCCAGGAAAACGATTACCTCGATTCCAATAACTAAGCTACCCGCTTTACGATACAAAGAGAAAACCCCGGTTTTCTCTTTTTTTATGCCCCATCAGCCCTCCTTCTGTACCCTCTCTGTGCCCCTCTGTCGCTCCGTATCTCTGTGTTGAAAAAAAACCACTGTTGAAAAAGACTGGTACAATCTCATGTATTGCAACACTGAGGTACAGAGATAGGGACTTACACAGAGGGATACCCGGCAGTTTACCTATACAAGATCTTACTTCTCAGTATATGATTCAAATCACAACCAGACAGTTTTATGACAGTTAGATTTGATCTCAGTTAACTATTTAAAACTGCACATATGAAAAAGAAATTACTAGTTGTAGCCGGTTTTGCACTGATGGTAGCCGCTGGTTGCGAGAGCAAAACAGAAACCACCACAGAAAGTGCCAGCGCCCCGGCAGAACAGGCCGCCGGCCAATCAGGCGTACAGGATGAAACTTCGCAGAAAAACGTGGTACAGGTGGCCATTGGCAGCAAAGACCATACTACCCTGGTAACCGCCGTAAAAGCAGCCGAACTGGTAGATGCGTTAAGCAATGCCGGCCCCTTTACCGTATTTGCCCCCACCAATGCCGCATTCGACAAATTACCAGCCGGCACTGTAGAAGGATTACTGAAGCCTGAGAAAAAAGAAGCCCTGACCGATATTCTGCAATACCATGTATCAGTAGGCGTTTACAAGGCCGAATCATTACAGGACGGACAGATCCTGGGCCAGGTAAATGGCGGCAATATTACGGTCAGTAAAAAAGACGGAAAGATCATGCTGAACGGAACGGCTACCATTGTAGCATCTATACCGGCATCGAATGGTATTATACATGTGATTGATGGTGTGCTCTTACCGCCACCAGCCGGGAACTAAAATTTTTTACTTGTTTTTTTAAGCGATAAGCATGGGTAGTCTTGCCCGTGCTTTTTTTGTTTACAACCTTATGACCTATCTGCGAACGCATATCCACTAAAGTCAGGGCTGAAGCCCGGCAGTATGCTACCATTAAAATGACCAGTACTGATTTTCTTATAACCCCATGCTTCAGCATGGGGATTAACAAGTCTTTGATTGTTTACAGGCTTCAGCCCTGACCTTAGAGGCTATGCTCAGTAGTTTACGGTTAATTGTCCACAGCCTGAAGGCGGGGCTTAGCGAATAGCAGGAAGAGATTTACGCAATAACAGCTGGTGGATAGTTTCCTTAATTCTGATTTTATAAACAATGTTTCACCCGGCAGTAAGCTACCATTAAAATGACTAGTACTGCTTTTCTTATAACCCCATGCTGAAGCATGCGGATTAACAAGTCTTTGATTGTTTACCGGGCTTCAGCCCTGACTTTAGTAGCTAAGCCCACGGAAGATTACGGTTGGTCTTAGCAAATAGCCGCATGATGAAAGTAACACAAGCGTAACGGATGCTGTTTTGGTCTGCAACCAACCATAATAAAGAGAAGAAGCAATCTGCCGAAATCGATTTCGTAACTAAACGCTGTTGAAAAGAAACCGCTTCCCGCTTTTATATAACTTACCAGTTTCAATGAATGAATATATCCAACTATGCACCATACATTATCCACCATGAATAAAATACAGAAATCTGGATTGGCAGCTTTATGGCTGTTACTGCTGTTTTCATTGCCTGCCATGTCACGCAACCTGACAACCCAGGCATTTTACAGTGTAAAAGAGTATGGTGCCAAAGGGGATGGAAAAAGTCTTGATACCAAACAGATCAATGCAACCATTGATGCAGCAGCACTCGCGGGTGGAGGAACCGTTTATTTTCCGGCAGGAAACTATATAACGGGCTCAATACATCTCAAGAGTAATATTACGCTTTATATAGACCGCGCTGCGGTAATCATTGCTGCCTCGCGCGAAGATTCTACCGAATACGATAAAATTGAGCCGGTTAGCGAAAGCAAAACCAAATATACCGACCTCGGACATAACCGTTTTCACAACAGCCTTATCTGGGGCGAAAACCTGCACGATATAGGAATCGTAGGCGGCGGCATGATCTGGGGACGAGGTTTATTGGGTGGAGAAGTGAAAGGCGGCAGTAATTATGCCAATAAATCTATAGCCTTGTTATTGTGCCGCAATGTTATTATTCAGAATATCATTATCAAACATGGAGGATGGTTTGGAATACTGGCCACAGGAGTGGATCACCTTACCATAGATAATGTAATCATGGATACCAACCGCGACGGTATGGATATTGACTGTTGCCAATACGTACATATTTCCAATTGCACCATCAATTCCCCATCCGACGATGCCATCTGTCTGAAAAGTTCTTTTGCCCTGGGTTATACTAGAGCCACCAAAAATGTAACTATCACCAATTGTATTGTAAGCGGATATTTTGAAGGCAGCGTACTGGATGGTACTTACCGGAAAGATTATCGGAGAGCCCCAACCGGCAGAATTAAAATGGGTACGGAATCCAATGGTGGTTTTCAGAACATAGCCATCTCCAATTGTGTGTTTGATCATTGCAGAGGGTTGGCACTGGAATCGGTGGACGGCGCTTTACTCGAAGATATCAGCGTGAACAATATCACTATGCGCGATGTTACCAATTCGCCCTTTTTTATCCGCCTGGGTGCCAGAATGCGGGGACCGGACAGTTTGGTCATTGGTCAATGCCGCCGGATAAATATCACTAATATAAATGTATACAATGCTACAGACGACAGCTCAGCCTCGATCATCAGCGGAATACCAGGGCATGATATTACAGATGTTGAAATGAGTAATATTCATATTTACTACAAAGGGGGAGGCACAAAAAATATGGATACCATTCAGGTACCGGAATTTGAAAAAAGATATCCTGATCCCAATAAGTTTGGTGTGATACCAGCCTATGGCTTTTTTATACGCCATGTTACCAATATTGTGCTGCACGACATCACTATTGAATTTCTGAAAGATGATTTCAGGCCGCCCTTTATCCTCAACCAGGTTACCGGCGCTACGTTCAGGCATGTAAAAGCACAGAAGGTGAAAGAAGCCGGTTTCTTTATACTGGATCAGGTGAAGGATTTTACACTCCAGGATTTTACGGGACTGAAAGATATAAAGCTGAAAGATGTGGACCGTAAAACATTATAAAATGTAGTAGCAGACAAATCAGGGTAAACCCTACTGTTGTAACGCCGTGAGAAAATCAAGCAGATGTTTATTGAATAACTGAGGCTGTTCAAGATTGGATACATGCCCCGCATCATCGATTACCTGCAGAACTGATCCTTTTATGGCCCTATGCATGGTTTCTGATTGAGCCAGTGGTGTAACCGAATCCTCCCTGCCGCAAATAATCAATGTAGGTAAGTTTATGTTACTCAGCGCAGAGCAGGTTTCTGAACGTTCAGCGAGCGCGGTGAGTCCAAAGGAAATGATATGCGGAGAATTGGCCAATACTACCTTACGCAGGCTTTCAACCAATTCCTTTTTATTACTGAATGAATCCGCATGAAAAACAGCTTTGATAAACCCTTCATTGAAATCAGCTACACCATTTACCGCTATAGCATCAATATTCGCATAGCGCCTGGCTTTCGCTTCAGCCGTATCGGCTATACACTGTGTATCACATAAAATCAATGCTTCAAACCGATCAGGAAATCTTTGCACGGCATTCAGGGCTATAAAACCGCCCATTGACAAGCCACAAATGATCGCTTTCTCAATATGCAAAGTGTTCATAAAAGCAATCAGATCTTCACTAAACAAATCCATACTCAGCGAAGACACTTCATCAGTCGATTTTCCGAAACCTCTTATATCACAGGCAATTACCCGGTAATCAGGCTTTAAAAACTCCATCTGTCCCTGCCACATTGTTTTATCAAAAGGAAACCCATGCAGAAAGATCACTGGAATATCACCTTCACCGAGATCATCATAAGATAAAGAAAAATGATTAACCGGTATCGTCAGATGATACCCTTTGCTTACGTTTGGCATAAATAGTATTTTACAATATTTCTTTGGTAATGAGATCTTCTTTAACACCTATATTAATTAACTGCTTTTCGATTTCCTGCATCATGGGCGGTGGACCACAGATATAAAAAGGCTGTGTAAAATCAGATACATTGGCTTTGAGAAATGCTTCTGTTATTCTCCCGTACTGATAACCTTCTATCTCCTGGTCAGATAAAATGTTCACAAATGCATCACCGAGTAAGGTTTCGAATTCGTTTTCGAGAATAATATCCGCCTGGGTTTTATTAGCAAACAATAACCGGTTTTTGCCAATTTCATTTTTGGCTTTCAGGTCTCTGAATATGGAAATAAAGGGTGTAACCCCTGCCCCACCGGCTATAAAAACACCTTCGCCTTTATAGGTAATTGCTCCG
Organism: Sediminibacterium sp.; assembly: GCA_036405675.1. Taxonomy (GTDB): domain Bacteria; phylum Bacteroidota; class Bacteroidia; order Chitinophagales; family Chitinophagaceae; genus Sediminibacterium. The sequence goes on along the minus strand of DASWXD010000069.1, from coordinate 3,000 downwards.
AAAACGGCATGTGTTACTAACTCGTCATGCTGCTGCAAATGCAACAACTCGTTGGTAACACCTTCTTTTTCCGGATAGGTTTTAATCGTGAACTCTAAAAAATTATCAGTTGGCAAGCTTGTAAAAGTGAAAGGCCTTTCTGCGTCCAGCCAATCAGTTTTATTAATGGCGATTTGCGTAGCCTGGCCAGGTAAAAATGTAAATCCGGCAGGCTTATCCGTCACAATCCGTAACACATCATGTGTGACATGATGAATGGAAGCTATCTTGATAATATGGTTTTCCATAGTAATTTTTACAATTATGAATCTGGATTTCGTAACACTTACAAACCTACTGATGGATCTACCGGGTCATCTTACACTAATCTTCACAAGAATTACATGATTTACGCTTTACTCTTTCCTACTATTCAGTCCGGTTATCAGGGCTGAAGCCCAGTATGGTGTATGCGATTATTACCCAGCCTGAAGGCTGGAGTTAATGGAGAGGAAAAGATCAGCTGTATTAACTGACTGAAAAAATCCATGTTTATCACCCCCTCTATAATACAAGCGCTGAAACATTTATAACCCCATGCTTCAGCATGGGGTTAACAACGCATGAATGCTTGCGGGGCTTCAGCCCTGACCTTAGGGGCTATGCTCAGCAGCAGGTTACGGCTGATTGGTGGGCAACCAACTGCAGCCGGAGACCATCACTATGTTGTAGCAATTCGGGAATAGCCTGTGGTTTGGTCAAAAGGGATTCTGCCGGACAGTACCTCTAAACTTCGTCTTTTAGTTATACATTTAGTTTCAATGCCTCATAGGCAGCTGGCAATCACTAAAATATGCTCAGATGAAATATGCGCTATTCTCTTTCTTACTGACAATCTGTGTAACCCTGGGATGGGGGCAGGCAAAAGTTGCCGCTGAACATGTTTTAATAAGTATTGAAAAGAAACCTACAGGCGTAAACACCAGTGAAAAAGGAGAATTACAGATAAATGTCTCTCCCCGGGATTTACAAAAATTCAAAAAAAGGGGCTGGGTTCGTTATAGCGACTTCGGCGCAAGGGGTGATGGAAAAACCGATGATATAGACGCTATAGCGGCAACACATGCAGTGGCCAATCAGTACGAACTGTCGGTAAAAGCGGATGAGGGTGCTACTTATTATATTGGCGGAAAAGATCGCACGGCAGTAATCCGTACCAACACTGATTTCGGAAGGGCTGCCTTCATCATCGATGATACCGAAGTGCAAAACCGGAATGCATCCGTTTTCGTCGTCAGCTCTGCATTACAACCCATTCAATTGGAAACGATCTCTGTCTTAAAAAGAAACCAGCAGCAAATCGGGCAATCCCTGCCCCAGTCCTGCCTCATCACCGTTACCAATGCAAAAGTAAAACGTTATATACGTTTTGGACTCAATCAAAACAACGGCGCTTCTCAAACAGATATTTTTGTGGCTGATAAAAACGGCAACCTGGACAGGAACGCTCCTGTCATCTGGGACTTCGATCAGATTACTGATATCACCGCTCTTCCCATTGATGAGAACACGCTAACCATTACCGGTGGGAGCTTTACAACCATTGCCAATAAAGCGGAATCAAAGTACACGTATTATAACCGGAATATCGCTATCAGGCGTTCCCGTGTGATTGTGCAGGGGCTTGCACACTATGTTACCGGTGAAGGAGAGCATGGAGCGCCCTATGGCGGATTTATCAATATTGGTGATTGCGCCTATGTAACGGTTAAGAACTCCCTACTCACCGGACACAAAACATATGTTACCATTGGCGCAGCGGGTAAGCCCGTTTCGATGGGCAGTTATGATCTTTCGGTGAACCGCGCTCTCAATGTATCAATCGTGAACTGCCGCCAGACAAATGATATCAATGACAAAACATACTGGGGAATCATGGGGTCTAACTACAGCAAAAACCTGTTGTATGATTCATGCACTTTTTCCCGTTTCGATGCCCATATGGGTGTTGCCAACGCTACCATCCGCAACTCTACCCTCGGACACATGGGTTTGAATGCGATTGGCAGCGGTGTGCTGACCGTTGAGAATTCGACCATCAACGGCTACTCCTTCATTAATCTGCGCCCCGATTATGGCAGTACCTGGCAGGGAGAAATTTTTATCCGCAACTGCATTTTTGTACCCGCCGGTGGCAGGCCTGTCAGCAGCAGCCTGATTGGTGGTGCCAATTCCGGGCAGCATGATTTTGGCTACACATGTTATATGCCTGAAAGAATCACGATCGAGAACCTTCGTATCAACGACTCCAATCATCCGGAATCTTACCAGGGGCCCGCCATTTTTTCGAATTTCAATCCGGAAATGAAAGATATTTCTTACCGGGAACTATTTCCTGTTGTAAGACCCAAAGAAGTCATTCTCCGGAATATTACCACGGCCAGCGGCATGAAACTGCGGCTGAGCGATAACCCCATTATGTTTAAGAATGTAAAGATTGTAAACGATTAACAGATGGTAACTACCAACCAGGGGAAGGGATTTCTGCTGATTATAAAAGATGCTGTTCCTTCCGGTATTGCAGGATCTTTTCCTCCATCACAGCGGCAATACTGATGGCCCTTTGGCGGGCGAGTGAAGCTTTTTCACCCTCAAAATTGTCATCCACCGTTTCCAGGAAAAGATCTACCCAGCGCAAAAAATGTTTACTGTCTAACGGGCGGATATGGTGCAGGTGTTTGTGCAGGTTCATCGGATTGCCGGAATAGCTGCCGGTGAAGAACAGGGCATTGTCCCAGAAATCATACATGATAGGCAGGTGTTTTTCCCAGTTCATTTTCACAATATCCGAGAAGATAAACCCGATCACATCATCTTCTGTTACTTTCCGGTAAAATTCATTTACCAGCAGTTCTATATCAGCACGGTTCTCAATATCTCTTTTCATAGCAAACAGGATTAAACAGTTTAGATCAAAGGTCTTTACGGTTAAAATTGCGCACCGATAACCAAACCGGCAGA
>DASWXD010000068.1:0-5033 GCA_036405675.1 Sediminibacterium sp. | reverse complement strand
AAGGATCGCGCAATACATCAATGGTTTCGATATCGGAAGGATTCAGGAAATCGATATTATCATGCAGAATTCCATCCACTACATATACCGGGTTGGCACTATTGGTACTGTTGATACCCCGGATCCGAACCACGGGACTGGCTCCTGCCCTTCCCGTATTGGCAACAGTCAGACCAGCCACTTTACCCTGTAAAGAAGAAACAGGATTGGTACCGGGCATTTTGGCAACAGATTCTCCCTTTATGGTGGAGATGGTTCCGGTAAGATCTTTTTTACGCTGGGTACCATATCCGATTACCACTACGGCCTGGTCGATCAGCAATACTGCCTGTTTTAAACGTACAGTGATATTCTGCTGGCTACCTACCAATACTTCAATGGTTTCATAACCTACATAAGAGATAACCAGTCTGGCATCCGGATTTACGTCGATGGAAAAACTTCCGTCATTATCCGCTTTCACTCCATTAGTGGTTCCTTTAATCAGTATACTGGCACCAGCCAGTGGTTGCCCGTTTTCATCCACTACTTTTCCTTTTACCAGATTGGCCAATACAGCCACAACAGGTTTTTCTGTTGGCGCGGGTTGTGTAGGTTTGGGTGTAATGGTAATGGTTTTATTAACAATGCTCCAGGACAATGGCTGATCGCTGAATACCTGCTGCAGCACTTCTACCAGTGGCTGGTTCTTCACTTTCAGGTTCACCGGTTTTCCCTGCTGCAGTAAAACAGCATCATAGAAAAACACAAAACCTGTTTGCGATTTAATCGTTTCAAACACTTTTACCAAAGGCATTTCCTTTCCGGAAATAGAAACCGTTTGGGCAGTTGTGTTAGCCGAAACCTGCAGAAAAGCTGCGAAGAGCAGCAGGGTTGTCAGTTTCATGGCGAGTAAAATTTTAGATGGTTTGCTGGCCGGGGAATCAGGAACTCCCTGCCGGGCAGATACAAAGGCGCCTGAGGCCCTTGTTACCGGTTCTAAGCACCGGTTTTCCGCGTTAATTTTCATACATTAGCAATGTTTGGGTTATTGAAAAATTTACCTGGAGGTGAATTGGCCGGTAATCTCATTCTGCCGTTCCGATTGCAGTCGGGGCGGCTTTTTTTTACCATGGTTTTGTTCTTATATCATATCATAGATTTAGTTTGTTACGGTCTTACCAAAAGCTGGTTATTTTCTATCTGGAAATGCACTTTGTTTTTCTCAAGTAATTTCAACACTTCAGAGAGGTTCAGGTCGCGTTGCATCTCTCCCCCAAAAGTCCGGGCGGGTATTTTACCTTCATACTTTACTTCAATATTGTACCATCTCGCTAATTGGCGCATCACCGCATACAGGTCTGCCTGTTCGAAATGGAAAAAGCCGTTTTTCCAGGCCATCACCGCTTCCGTATTTACCCCGTTCTTTACCGTAACAGTACCGGATGTTTGAGCATTATTATATACCGCCTGCTGACCGGGTTGAATCACGATGGGGCTACCGGCCAACACTGCCACCCGCACACTGCCTTCCAGCAGGGTAATATGGGTATTGGATTCATCCGGATAACTGTTTACATTAAAATGGGTGCCTAATACTTCTACGGTACCCTTGCCTGCAATCGTTACCCGGAAAGGCATAGCGGGATTTTTGGCCACTTCAAAATAGGCTTCGCCGGTAATCTCTACCTTACGTTGTTTACCACTGAAAGCAATCGGATACCGGAGCGAACTTTCGCTGTTCAGCCATACACGGCTGCCATCGCTGAGTGTAAGTGATACCGGTTTACTGCCCCGGGGATTCAATAAGGTATTGTATACTGTTTCCGCAACGGCACCTTTATAGGTAATGGCGCCATCATCGGCCCTTTCAATCCGTACGGCTCCTTCGTTGGCCAGTACGCCATTATGGTTACTGTCTAAGATGATCTGCTGGCCGTTTGCCAGTATAATAGTGGCACGGCTATCGGCAGGAGCAGCCACATCTGTTGCAGGAGGTTTTAGTTTTGCCAGGGGTTGTTCAGGAGATTTTGCGGGATAGTACCACCAGAATGCAGCAGATACTATCATCAGGATAATAGCTGCAGCAGCTATCCGGGTAAAAACAGGGGAAGGTTTTGTAACAGGTGTTTCCGCAGCAATGGTAGCCTGCCTGATTTCTGTCAGCATTTTTTGAGAGATCTCCTGCGGCAGTATAACCGGATCGGGAAGTGAAAGCTCATCAGCAAATCTTTCAAGTAATACAGATCTGAGTTCGGAAGTATCGGTTTGCTGGAGGTATTCAAATAACCATTGGGCCTCCTCTTCGGTAAGAGAAGACTTATTCAGCAATTCTTCGGGTTGAAAGCGGTTCAAATCCACCTGGCAAGCGTTTGTACAGATAAATACAACCAGCTCCTTAGAACGGGGGGATCAGCGGGAAAATATTTTTCAGGAAAACAGCACCAGCAGCAGCGGCGCAAGCGATTTGTATTCCGGATGCGTTACTGCATAGTCACGCACTACTTTCATGGCACCAGACAGGTACTCTTTTACGGTATGGCTGGAAATATTCATTTCCTGGGCAGCTTCTTTGTAAGAACGACCCTGCAATTTACACAATTCGAGCACCCTTCTTTTTTGTGGGGGCAACTGAAGAATCGCCTGTTCGAGTAAGGCCATCTGCTGTTCGTAAAGGGATAAGGAATCCGATTCAACCGATAGCAGCGTCAGTTGCTTTTTTGCTTTTGCATCTACCAGTTTACGTTTCAGCCAGTTTACCGAGAGGTGATAGCTGATCACAAACAGCCAGCCAGCCAGCGATTTATCGGCACGGATACTGTTTCTTTTTTGCCAGAAACGGATAAAAGTATCCTGCACAAGGTCTTCTGTGGCAGTAGGGTCTTTGGTAAAACGGAGAATATTCTGGTAGAGGGCAGTGTGGTAGCGGTGGTAGACTTCTTCAAACGCATCTCTGTTACCCTTACTGACAAGGGGAATCAAGCAATGCTCTTCATAATCTTGTAATGGACGCATAATAGTTACCGGCCGTTCTGATTCCTCGTTAAAAGTAGGCATTTCAGTACAATGCGCAAAAACAGCCAACCGGAGATCCATTCCCGTAAGTAAGGGTATTTCTATACAAATCGCGGTTAACCAGCGCAATAGGCTTTTACACTGCAGCTACCTGACGCGTAGTACTTCGGTAAATATAAGCGTGATAGATATGCCTTCTCGCAAAACGGGCGGGGGTTTCGGCATTGATCAGTTTTACATAAATGGCTTTGGGAACACCATAATATTCATATACCGACCCATCAGAAAAACTGATGGAAAGCAATTCAGACTTATATTCAAAATCAATGATCCCGGCCTCGGTAGTGGTGGTGGTATAGGCATCGAGGGTACTGGTACGGGTTTCGGGGGCAATACTCACCAGAAAATGGTAGGCTTCGATGATCTTTTTACTTTTTTCTTCGGCTTCCAGTCTGGCTTCGGGTGTATCCTGGAATTTATCCGGGTGCCAGTCTTTCATCAGGTTCCGGTATACCGTTTTCAGTTCTTTCAGTTCCGTTGTTTCGCTAACACCTAATAATTTCCTGTAATTGATAATTCTACGCATAAAATAAATCCTGATTAATGATCTGTGCGATCAGTTACCTACCCTGTATACCTTACAGAAAAGCGACTACTACCCCACGAATGGCGGTGAAGGTAGTTTTTAAAAAACAAATGGGGTAAGCCGGGCGCTGTAACCACTATTGTGTGCCCATATTTTTGCCGTTTACCCGTAAAACACCTGAGTCCCCTCCCTTCCTATTCGGCTATCTCGCCCTCAACTGCCCTTCAAGTGCCCTTCAAGTGCCCTTCAAGTCCCCTGTTCGTTCGGTTTCCATTCGGGTTCCATCCAGCTCCTGCCTACTTCCTGTTCAGTTCCTGTTCTTTCCCTGTTCGCTCCTGCTGCGGCGGCGGATAGAAGAAAGAACGAACAAAACAAGAAGGAAATAAGCGTGAACTGCGTTCAGGAACAGACAGACAGACAAAAGACCCCTCAGTAAAGAAGGGTCTTTTTTTATTGGGGGATCATAACCGGAACCGTATCATTTCGCCGATCCGTATGCAGAGAGCCATCGTCTTAATTGCCTTTAAAAATCACAAAGTTGATCACGATATTGTCGTTGTAGGCATTACCGGTAATATTATGCACCGTGATGGTAAAAGATCCGTCGGTAACCGCATCTACCTGTATCCGGTAACGACCTGTTGAACCACCGGAAGCGATAACGATAAAAGGAACATCGGTACTTTTTACGACTGAATTATTAACAACAAAAGACGCATCAGAATCGCCGTTCAACCTGGCATTATGGGTAGTGATCTGTCCTGAGAACGCATTAATGGTAACAGACCTTGATTTATTATTGGTTTGGGTAACGGAACTGCCGTTGCTATTGTAACCGATACCACCGGCAGTACTTGCTGCGGATGCGTTTACGCCGTTTGTAGCGGTAACAGTACCGGTAACAGACACATCACCTGCAACAGATAAGCTGTTTAAAGTACCCAGGGAGGTTACATTGGGCTGATCAGCTTTGGTCAGTGTGGCGTTTACCGTATTGGCAGAAATCCCATTGGTAACCGACAGGTTAGCAAGTACCCCGAGGGAAGTGAGGGAAGAATTCGTGATATTGGGCGCCAGTGTAGAGCCGGTTAAGGAAGTGCCGGCCGGTGTAGCGGCCAGTACAGCGGCATCTGCATAAGCGGTGGTAGCCAGTTGGGTATTGTTAGTCTTGGCTGCTGCCGTAGGTGCGGTAGGTATGCCGCTGAAAGCCGGAGATAGCAATGGGGCTTTCACACTTAACATAGAGGCCGTATCAGAAATCTTCAACCGGTTAGATAACATGGAGGAGGTATCTGCATATTTAACTGACTGCCCGGATTTTGCATAACCACTCAGCATCGATGATGTATCAGTGTACTGAACAGATTTACCCGTTCTTGCATAGCCGCCCAGCATAGAAGTGGTATCAGAACTTTTCAAACGGTTAGCTAACATCGCAGACGTATCTGCATAT
>DASWXD010000067.1:0-48749 GCA_036405675.1 Sediminibacterium sp. | reverse complement strand
TGGTTTTGTTTCCAGAAACCTTCGAACATCACTTTGAGGCTGTCTTTAGGATATTTGGCATCAATGTAATCTGCTTTCCAGGCTACGGTATCTGCAAAATAGCCCAGGCTTTCGTCCAGATTTTTATTTTCAAACGCTTTCAGTGATTTCAAAGCCAGCGCCACATTTTCTGAGCTACCAATATCCCAGTTATCTGGTTTATCGATAGTATACGCATAAGCCGTTTTAGCAGCGGCACCGGAATCTGCGGCACCGGTTTTATCGGTAGCGTTGTTACAGCCAATGCTGATGAATACCAGCAGGCAAAAAGCAAGCAATGTTGTTTTCATGTGAGGTTGTTTTGGTTGAAAAAAATTCAGTACCAAACAAAATACTCTTTATAACCGGTAAATGCAATAAAAAAGCTTCTGCGGTGAGGCAGAAGCTTTAGTGTATGCAATATGTTCTATATCATTAAACCAACATGCGTAACGGTTCTTCCAGCAGACTTTTCAGTGTTTGCAGGAAGGCGGCTCCGGTTGCACCATCCACCGAACGGTGATCGCAGCTCATGGTCACTTTCATGATATTACCTGGTACTACCTGTCCGTTCTTCACCACCGGCACCTGTGAGATCCCGCCTACCGCGAGGATACAGGAATCGGGTGGGTTAATGATGGCCGTGAACTGGTCTATACCAAACATACCCAGGTTAGAAATGGTAAACGTACTTCCTTCCCAATCGGCTGGTTGTAATTTTTTATCTTTCGCTTTCTGTGCGTATTCTTTTACTTCGGCACCAATCTGGCTCAATGATTTGGTATCCGCAAAACGAACTACCGGAACCAGCAATCCATCTTCTACCGCTACCGCCACACCAATATTGATGTGATGATTGTAGCGGATCTTATCGCCCAGCCAGCTGCTGTTTACTTTCGGATGCTGTTTCAGCGCCAATGCCGTTGCTTTCAACACCATATCATTAAAGCTCACTTTAACAGGAGCCACTTCATTGATCTTGGCACGGGCCGCTACGGCTGCATCCATATCAATGCTCATGGTGAGGTAAAAATGCGGCGCCGTAAACAGACTCTCGCTCAAACGACGGGCAATGGTTTTGCGCATCTGCGATACCGGTACTTCATCAAAACTTTCTACCCCAGCAGGAGCAGCAGTTGTAACAACAGCGGCCTTAGCTGCAGAAGCCAGAGCAGCACTGGCGGCTGCAGGTGTATACGCATCTACATCTGTTTTGGTAATTCTTCCGTTATCGCCACTGCCTTTTACATAACGCAGGTCAATGCCTTTTTCAGAAGCCACTTTTTTAGCCAGTGGTGAGGCAAAAATTCTTCCATCATTTACAACGGCAGGAGCGGCTGCTACAGGGGCAGCGGCTGCCTGAGCGGTTGGGGCCGGGGCTGCTGTTGTTGCAGCAGGCGTTGCAGCGGCAGGAGCAGCTGCACCACCGGCTTTTATGGCAGCAACAATCGCATTCACATCCAGACCGGGTTGGCCAATGATGCAGAGCAGATCGTTCACCAGGATTTTCTCACCGGCTTTGGCTCCCTGGTATAATAAAATACCATCCTTATAACTTTCCAGTTCCATGGTGGCTTTATCGGTTTCGATATCAGCCAGCACTTCCCCTTTTTTTACCGTATCACCCACATTTTTCTGCCAACCGGCGATGACTCCTTCGGTCATGGTATCGCTCAACCTCGGCATTAATACTACTTCTTCCATGGCAGAAACATCCAATGTAGTTGCAGTAGCGGCAGGAGCAGCGGCGGGCATTTCTGTTTTGGCTGCAGCAGCAGGAACCGCAGCAGGTGCGCCACCGGCATGTTGGGCCAGCAAAGCAGAAATATCTTCCCCGGGTTTACCAAAAATGGCTAACAGATCATTCACCTGTAACTTACCACCGGTAGGTGTGCCAATATGTAACAAAACACCATCCTGGTAGCTTTCCAGCTCCATGGTGGCTTTGTCTGTTTCTACTTCTGCCAACAGGTCGCCCTTCTTCACCGTATCTCCAATATTTTTATGCCAGGCGGCAATAACACCTTCGGTCATGGTGTCGCTCAGGCGGGGCATTAAGATCGCTTCAGCCATAGTTCGATTGCTCTTTTAAAATGAGCCGTGAAATTACCAAAAAAAGGACTACGAAGGGCAGGATTAAAAAAACTAGGAGCGTGCCCTTGTAAAAACAGCAGAACCGGGCCAAAAACAGGCAGCAACAGACCCTTTCGGGCATAAAAAAGGGATTGACAGTATTCCATCAATCCCTCCGACTCCCTTTTACAGCCATTTATTGGCCCTGTGCCAAACTGTAGGCTTTTTTATCGCCCCACATATTCAGCAATTCAGTTGAACATATTTTAAAATCCTGCATCAGTCGTTTGTACAGCTCCAGGATATCCACCTGTGTTACCGGCACATCGGCCAGGCTCTCAAACCGGCAGGCATATTGGTTTACGAGGTTGGTATACGAAGAACCCTTGGGCCATACCTGCGTACCCCTGTTACTGATGGTTACCAGTTTAAACAGATCGGCTGTATGGTTCAGACATTTTTCGGCTACAGCTAAGGGTTGCAGGTTACTTTCAATGAACATATCCACCCCAACAATCACTTCCTCGCGTAGCTCCTCACTCTCCAGCATCGGGTTTTTGGTGAGTTTGAACTGGGTAGGTGTAGGCGGCTGGTTGGCAATAGCCGGTTTGGGATTATGAGCGGGCAGTTTGCCAAAATTGGCGATAATGGCATCGGCAAATTCGGTGGTGCTTAATGATTTGGTAGACCGATCACCAAAATCACCCGTATGTACACCACTTTCCAGGGTATATAACAGGGCGTTTTCCATCATGATGGCAGCTTCCATCAGACCCAGGTGGTGTAACATACCAAATCCACTCAGCAAGAGGGCCGTAGGATTGGCAATATTCTTACCGGCAATATCCGGTGCCGTTCCGTGTACCGCTTCAAAAATGGAAATATGGTCGCCGATATTGGCCGAAGGGGCAAAACCCAGACCACCTACCAGTCCGGCACAAAGATCACTTACAATATCTCCCTGCAGGTTGGTGAGCACCACCACATCAAACAGATCGGGGCGGCTAACCAGTTTCATACAGAGATCATCTACGATCACATCATCGGCTTTCAGTTCGGGGTATTCTTTGGCCACTTCATAAAACACTTCGAGAAAGAGGCCATCGGTCAGTTTCATGATATTGGCCTTGTGACCACAGGTAATCCGGCGGGCACCTTTTTTCTTGGCCATTTCAAAAGCGTATTTGATCACCTGCAAACTACCGGGGCGGGTAATAAAACGACGGCTGAGGGCCACATCATGGGTAAGCAGGTGTTCTACGCCACCGTAGGTATCTTCAATATTTTCTCTCACAATCGTGATATCGATCGGGATCCCGGCTTTGCTGAACACTGTATCTACCCCGTGCAGGGTCTGAAAAGTTCTTTTATTGGCGTAGGTATTCCATGTTTTACGGGCGGTTACATTCACGCTTTTCACACCCTTTCCCTTGGGGGTTTCCATCGGACCTTTGAAGAGGATACCGAGCGACTCGATGGTTTGCTGTGCCTCGGGGGTCATTCCGTTACTGTAGCCCTTGTCAAACACCCATTTACCCATATCTACAAATTCATATTCGAGGGGCAGTTTGGCAGCTTTGAAAACAGACAATACAGCGTCCATGATCTCCGGACCAATCCCATCTCCATTGGCAACAGCAATTTTAGTCATAACTCGTTTTTTCGTGCTGCAAAATTACGGTCAAACGCCACACGAATGTGTTAAATCAGGAGGAATTTCATGGCTGATTCTTTCGCGGGCAAATCCGGATGCTTCTCCCAACCGTTGCTGTAATTTTAGCAAAGATTCTTACCCTCAATTCCTTATTTTTACTGAAAGCAATCCATCCCCCATGATCTCCAAAATTTCAGAAGGTGTTGAAATAACCGTAGAGACCTTTTACCAGGCCGATTACAGCAATCCGCTGAATGGGGAATTTATGTTTGCCTACCGCATCACCATCGAAAACCACAACCCTTTTACCATTAAACTGCTGCGCAGACAATGGTATATTTTCGACAGCAATGGCGAACACCGGGAAGTAGAAGGAGAAGGTGTGGTGGGTGTACAGCCCGTATTAAAACCCGGCGAAAACTACCAGTACGTAAGTGGTTGTAACCTCCGCACCGAAATGGGTAAAATGCATGGCACTTACCAGATGGAGAACGAGAACAGCAAACAATTGTTCTCGGTAAATATTCCTTCTTTTGACATGATCGTACCTACGAAAATGAACTAGTCTTTTCCACATTGATCACAATTACCGCAATCCTTTCTTTTGCATTATTCGAGTACTGACGGATGCTGATGAAAATGCCGGCTGTTATCCGGAAGGCATTCCCGGCTCAGGTAGATATCTTCTGTTTTGCCGATCCTGCTGAAAAAGAATTCCCCATCAGGTTAGGGGGAACAGCATGCATGCGATACTTACCTGGGTTTATATTTCGACTCCGTAAAAATTTTGTTTGCCGGGGTTTTCATCAGTGCATCCAGCGATAGATTCTTGTTTTTTTCCATCCACTTAGTGACAATCTGCATACCAACAAACAGACCAATATTACCCGGAGATCCTTCTCCCAACGCCTGTGTATTCGGCCCGTCATTCAGGTAATCCCTCGCCATATTCGGATCGGTGCTGTAAAGCATATCGTTTACCACAAAAAGGCTCCAGATATTTTTCTCACTCGCATAACAGTCTTTCAGCTGTTGCGCCGTGTAGCCCGTTTTCAGTGTATCGGCCAGTTCCGGCAGCAACTGATCCAGCAGGTACTGACGTTTACCCGCTTCCACCATTTGTTCTACCAGCGGTTGCCCCACACTGGTATTGGGATACATATCATCAATGATATTCTTCATGCAGTTTACCGGAATATAGGCCGGCTCAAACCTTCTCGAAACAAACAGTGGGTACATTTGCTGACCTTGTCCGCTCAGGTACAGCGGGTAATCCTTACCCATATACACCTGTAATCCTACCGCCAGTGCATTGGGAGTGATGATATTACCGTAACTGTTCAGCGGGCCGATAAATGTGATCAGCCTTTCCGGTGTTTTGTATTGCGGGAAATAATACCGTACAAACTGCAATCCTCTTTTGATCTGTTTTTCAATCGTAGCAAAATCTTTGAGTTTTTCCTGCGAAGCCTGGTACATGGAGCGGTAACTCCGGATAAAGAGTTTGGTATCATTTACGGCGCTATCGGGCGAAGTGCCCAGGATATTGAACAAAAAATCCTGTGCAAAGCCGGGATGTTCCTGGTTTAACCGCTGGAGGGAAGCACTTACCTGTAAAGTATCGATGGAAAAAAAAGCCTGTTCAAATCTTTCTGTTTTCAGGTTAATTTTAATACCTGACACATCCGGTATGGACTTTTTCGAAGTACATGCCACCAATAAAATAATCAACCCGATGATCCCGCATTTTTGCATCATACAATTCCTGTTAGGGAAACAAATGTAATGGGCTGCGGCAAACAAACCCTACGCTTTGCCTATATACTGTGTTAAAGAAGTTATTCCCGGGTATGCAACAGCAACAAACCTGCTTCTTCCGTTTCTTTATTAAGATAAAGTGAGGCATACTGCCCCGGTACTATCAGCTGCAGGGGAGAGAACCGAAGTTGTTTGGAAGGAAATTTCCGTACGGTCTGTTCTCCTTTGGTGATGGTGATCAATGCCGGATAAGGCTCTTCCAGCGCATCTGCCTGATATACCAATAACTGAACTTCCTGGTATCCATCACTGGCCAGTAACTGGCGGTTAAACAAATCTTCCGGCAAATTAAACACATCCAGCGAACGGGCCGCATACCAGGCAAAACCCTGTTCTTTATCGAGTTTGATAAAAATCAGCTTAGGCGCATTTCTTCCTGTTGCTTTGGAGGCAAGCGCCGAAGGTTTGGGCGGCAAACCACCACCCAGGGGGCCTGTATTAACAAATTTATCCGCCACAGAACTGACCCGCATCCTGGGTGCCGTAGTGGTAGCAGAAGCAGCCGAAGCCACAATATCAGAAGCCCTTGCCGTTGCCAGGTTTCTTCCCAATGCTTGTAAGGAAGGATCATCTTCGGGTCTGATTTTTTGTACCGGCGAGGGAATGCCCGCTGCCAGTTTCAATACCGCCACACTACCACTATCGGTATACAGCATATCCTGTAACTGCAGGTTGGCCTGTATGGTTTCGTCTGTTGCAGAAAACCCTTTTCTGAAATACCGGATCATCTCGTTGTGAAAGGGAATGAACCGCGGTGCCAGTTCATTTTTTCTACCCGGCGGAAAAGCAATACTATAAATCCCTTTATTGTTTTTAGACATCCCATCTACATACAAACCCTCTGCCTGTAAACAGTTGCATTCATTATTCTGAAATACCCGCATGGTTTTCAGTTTCACTTTTTCAAAATTGAATGTTTCGCTAACGATCAGTTCCTCATTCAGCGAAATAGTGTTTACCGACAGGTCAGACGACAGCCGGTAATTGGCATATTTATCATATACCAGTATATGTGTGTTTCCTTCGTTATCCAGAAAAGTTTCCGGTTCTGCATCCTGTTCGGTATTACGGCTGAAACTATAGAGTAATTGTTTGCGTTGTTTCCAGTCTGCATCCAGTAATACCCCCCTGATCAGCGAAGAATCATTTGTTTTTCGAATCAGTTGGTAAAACAATAGGTATTGCCGGTTACTGCTGCTCAGTAAACGCAGCGGCATCCTCGCCCCTGGCAAAACCGTTTCCTGCTTGCGGATCAGTTTGCCCGTTATGTCCAGTTCCAGCAAGTGTGCATGTATCTGATCCTCGTTGCGGGAAATAGAGATAATACGGATAGCGTTTTCTCCCATCTGCACCGCTACCACGGGTTTGGGAAAGTCAAATGCATGCATAGTGCCCGTGCGGGTAACCGTATCATAGATATATACCTGCAGGTCGGGTGAATTTCCAGGGTTCATCAGAAAAAAACGACTGCCCAGTTTGCCCGCCAGCTGCATTTGCCACACCCCCGGTTCTTTCACGGGAAAGAATTGAAACTGATGCGTTTGCGAGAATACTTGCGAGCCGATAAGCACACAAAAAAACCATAACAGGTTTCTTCCGGTAATTGTAAAGCGGTACATGCAGGTCAGTTTTGTAGTCTGAAAAAATCAGAAACTATCCAAAAGTTACGGAACTTTGCAGGATGAAGGTATTTATCGCACAGCAGAATTATCATATCGGGAATTTTGAAAGTAACACAACCAAGATCATCGAAGCTATCAGAATGGCCAAGGCCCAGGGTGGCGACCTGATCCTGTTCAGCGAAATGTGTGTTAGCGGTTATCCGGCCAGGGACTTTGTAGAGTTCGATGATTTTATCAACAAATGTTATGCCGCTGTTGATCAGATCAGGCAGGAAGCCGATACCATTGGGGTACTGATTGGCAGTCCGGCGCGGAATACCCAGCAAAAAGGGAAAAGCCTCTTCAATGCCGCTTTCTTTCTCTATGAAAAAGAGATCAAAGCCGAGATCCACAAAACCTTATTACCTACCTATGATGTGTTTGATGAGTACCGTTATTTTGAACCGGCTTTCGACTGGCAGGTGGTTCCTTTCAAAAGCAAAAAATTAGCCATCACCATTTGTGAAGATATCTGGAATCTGGGCGATAATCCTTTGTACCGCATCTGCCCCATGGATAAACTGATGGAACAGCAACCCGACCTGATGCTGAACCTCAGCGCTTCTCCGTTTGATTATACCCATGATGAAGACCGTAAATCTGTGATCAAGGCCAATGTGTTGAAATACAAGTTGCCAATGTTTTACTGCAATGCCATCGGCAGCCAGACAGAAGTGGTATTTGATGGCGCTTCGCTGATCTTTGATAAAGATGCCAATCTCTGCAAAGCCTTCCCCATGTTTGCAGAAGTGGTGGAAGCGGTAACAGTGAATGATGACGGCACGATGGATGCACCCATTCTGGAACCCGCCAGCCGTGTACCCGATAAAGAACTGAACCCTGCCACACTGGAGCCCCAACTGAATATTGCCCAGGTATATGATGCGTTACTGCTCGGCATCCGCGATTATTTTGGCAAAATGGGTTTTACCAAAGCCATTCTCGGTTCTTCGGGCGGAATTGATTCGGCCGTAACCCTGGCCATTGCCTGCGAGGCATTGGGCAAAGAAAATGTACGCGCCATTTTAATGCCCTCTCCTTACTCAACCGAACATTCTGTGGATGATGCGGTGCAGCTGAGCAAAAATCTCGGTAATCCTTACGATATTATCCGCATCAACGATGTATATGATGCTTTTCTCAAAACACTGAAACCGGTTTTTGGCGACCTGCCTTTTTCGCTGGCCGAAGAAAATATACAAAGCCGCAGCAGGGGTAACCTGTTAATGGGCATCTCCAATAAATTCGGTTATATCCTGCTCAACACATCCAATAAAAGCGAACTGGCCACCGGGTATGGAACCCTCTATGGCGATATGGCCGGCGGCCTGGGTGTACTGGGTGATTGTTACAAATTACAGGTATATGCACTGGCCCGATATATCAACCGCAACGGAGAGATCATTCCGGAGAATATCATTACCAAAGCGCCCAGTGCTGAGTTAAGACCCAACCAGAAAGACAGCGACAGTTTACCCGATTATGCCGTGCTTGACCAGATCCTTTACCAATACATTGAAAAACGTATTGGTCCGGCAGAGATCAAAGCGCAGGGATTTGATGCGGCACTGGTAGACCGTACCCTGAAAATGGTGAACACCAACGAGTACAAACGAAACCAGTTCTGCCCCATCATCCGCGTATCGCCCAAGGCATTTGGTGTGGGAAGGAGGGTGCCGATTGTGGGGAAATATCTTTCGTGATTGTACAGATTTGTCAGCCCAATTCTTGCAGAATCGATATTGGCTGCAGCTAAAGTTCCTTTTGTATTTGAGATAAACCAGCCTCAAATATCTGATGCGAAGCCATATTCTGGTCGGGTGGCGCGCCATAAGAAGTCCATTTTATAATACCACTTCTATTCAGGATAAAATTGGTAGGGAACCCAGAATGTAAATTAAGTCTGTAACACTCCTCGCGACTTACATTTAAAACAGGAAATCTGATGCCGAATTTCTTTACAGCTTCCTGCGATTCCTCGAATGGGTCATAAGTAAAAGATAAAAACAAAACGTTTGAGTTGTTACTAATGGTATCATAAAGCCGGTTCAGACCGTTTATCTCGCGAATACATGGAGAACAATTCGAAAACCAAAAATTGATAAATACAACCTTATCTTTTAGATCAGAAGACGAAATGCGAAAATCATGGGAGCCTTGAGCTGAAAAGCGAGGAAATTCTTTGCCGATGCTGGCTTTGTTTAATGAGTCGAAAAATTCATTCTGGTTAACAGGTTGAGGTATATTTTGAGCCGTAGCCTGCGAGAATAAAAAAGTAAAAGTAATCAACAACCAATACTGAGTTTCTATTTTTGTTCTCATACAATTTAGTTTTTTGAGTAATTGCAGCCGGCGATTCTCCTTCATCGAGGGAGATCTCACCAGAAGACGCTTCGCTTAGGGGCAGATGCAATCTATAAGTAGTAAGCTTTACGCAAAATACTAAATGGGTTTTATTTTATCCAGATTCGTAATGTTAAACGAAGCGTCCCCGCAGGGAAACTTTTCAGAGTAGAAAAGCATTGGTTTTCAGAAAAGCAGTGTCTAAATCCGTTATTGTATTAGTCAGTGATTTTTACATACATTTCAATATACCCATCCGAGGGTATAGCGCCATAGTAAAGCCTTAATGTATCATTCCTTAATTCAAACGAATCAGCTGGCACATTATTAAAAATAAATTGGTCTATTTTTTGACCCGTATTCAGATTAGTACCCGTACCCCGACTAATCGCATAGGTTCCGCTCCTATACACCGAATCCTTATAAATTTTTTCAAAAGTGGCTTCTTTAAATACCCATAAACTGCCGTTTCCCGGCTTATAGTTATTGGGATCATATGCCACCATACCACCTATCACAGCTCGTAATTCCCATACGCCTTGTAATATTTTTCCATTCGTATGCCCGGGCGATAGCACATCTTTATTACAGGAAGTGCATAAGATAGTGCCCACTAAAATAAAACCCAGATAGAATACTTTCATAATGAAGCTTTATAAAAATTGACCCCTCACTCATCGGATTCGTTGCACGTATTGAAACTTTTTTATAATGACTTGATAGTTAAAGCCGAAAAGGCGCATGAGATCTGGCACAAAGGTCACTTGGCATTACCGCTAATTCATAAAAACAGAACAGTTCCTGAAATACCTACTTTTTAAATAATTTAGTAATCAAGGAGTTGCGTCCAGTTTAGGAATCTTTCTCTTCTCCGAAGAGTCTCTCGCCAGAGGACTCTTCGCTTAGGAGCAGATACAATCTATAAGCTGTAAGCTTTGTGCAAAATACAAAATAGGGGTTATTCTATCGGGATTCGTAATACTAAACGAAGAGTCTCCGCTGGGAGACTATTCGGAGAAGGGAATATCCTTCGTGAATATACGATGGAAGGTTGCACAACTATTCATTTATTGTTATATGCCCACTACAACAATAAATGTAGTATTTTGATTACCTCAGTTCTTCCTTTTTCACAATTCCAGACCTTTTAAAATGTTTCGCACTTTATAAAATCCCATCTCACCTATACCTCGGTAAAGGACTACACCGGATTTATCTAAAAGAATCAAAGTTGGAAATGCATCTATTTTGTATTTCTTGGATATAATGCCACTTTCAGCTGGATCATAAATATTGACCCAGTCAATTTGCTGTGCCGCCAGGAATTCTTTTACATCCTTTTCTGAATAGTCAAACGCTATACTCACCATAGAAAGATTTTTTCCTGCATATCTCTTATGAAGTTCCTTTAGTTCTGGAATTATTTTCCTGCATGGGGCGCACCATGTTCCCCAAAAATCAATCAGGGTGTAATTCTCAGAGTTCCCACCAAGGGTAATTTCCTTTTTACCTGAAATATCCAATCCTTTACTCTGGGGGAGGAAAAAACCGGAGGTGATGCCTGAATCCTTAGCAGATTTTCCAATGAAGGAGAGAGTTGCTGATTGGCCGTTTGAGTCAATACTGCTAACAACAAAAAGTTTTTTACCCAGGTAAACGGTATCCTTAACCCGGTAGGAGATTTCCCTGGCTGGAGTAATCCGCTCTGTAAATAAAGTATCAGTTAAAATAAAAAAATTAGGATCCTTATAATCCATATCTCTTGAAAGACCGCGAGGCAAACAAAATGTGTATTTCCTTCCATCAATGCTGTATTCTGCTTTCCGGATAATCGTCTTTAGAACAGCCAGATTGTTGATATATCTATCCTCTTTCCCATCAAATGCAAATGTTGAATGAATTGGATCTATATAGTAGCTACGGGATGTGAATTTCTTGCCATCAAAGTAAGTTCGGTTATCAAGCCTGATATTTTTTGCCTTATCCACCTCATAGGGTTTTTCATCTGATATCTCATTGTCGTTATCAGTATCAAAAAACATCCAGGGTTTGCCATTTATAAAACTCAGGAAGGTAATCAGGCGGTTTCCCGATTTAATTTCGGCTATTGTATCAGTTGTAAAAGTTTGCAGTAAAGTGTGTCCTAATCTTCCTCTATAACTAGCCCCTCCTATAACAAGAGTTGTATCACTATTTTCATATCTGAATAACTTACCTGTTCCACCATCAAATAATGTATCAAACTTAGTATCCACGAATTGCAGTTCAATCAATTGTTTGTCAACATTGGTTCCTCTGCAAAAGGGTAAAAGAATCAGAATCAAAAAAATCCAGTTATAACCCAATTTCACAGAATCCATCTTTCTACAGTTCATTGCAGTTTTTTTGTTTAGACTAAGATAATAAATACTTTCTCTTCGCGAAGAGTCGCTCGCCAGAGGGCTCTTCGCTTAGCAGCATGTACCAATTAATAAGTAGTAAGCTTTGTGCAAGAAACCAGATGGGGGTCATTCTATCGGGATTCGTAATACTAAACGAAAAGTTCTCTCTGAGGAGGCTCTTCAGTGAAGAAATAATTTGTTGATACAATATAACGCCTGCAAAAAATCTGCAGGAGAAGACATTCATTCACCACCACGCTATCAGGGCTAAAGCCCACAAACCTGTCGGCGGTTCGATCCCCATGCTGAAGCATGGGGTTATGAATGATGGGTTATGCAATTGACAGTTAACATGTATCAGCAGCAGCTGAAGGTTCTAAAGGATAGAAAAACACACAATTTTCTCTCCTGCAAATGAGAAAGCCTGAACAAATTATTCAGGCTTTCCGTTGGACCTTTGATTGCTTAATAACCAACTATTATCCATGTATGACCATTAAAGGCACATGGGTATGAAAGGCCAGTTGTGTGGTATGACTCGTGCTGAACAGGCTTTCAAAGAAGCTGTGTTTTTTCGGGATCGTAATGATCAGGTCGACCTGGTATTCCAGGGCGAAATTGTTCACGGCTTCTACATAGTTCTTGTTCGGCGAGAAATGATAATCCGGGTGCAGGTCCTGTAGCAGTGTATGAACTGCATAACTTTCACCCATCATCTTGGAGGGATACATAAATGCGTCTTCGTGCGGAGGTTCTTCCATGTTGAACACCAGCAGTTTTGCCTTGGTTTCTTCAATGATCCTCCTCACCGGTTTAATAGGAATGGTTTTATCTGCCTTGTCAAAATCACTCAGCAACATTACATTTTTGATCGGCGCAAAACGGGTGTTATGCGGCACAATAATCACCGGTGTATGCGAATGTTTGGCCACTGAAACGGTATTACTGCCAATCAGTTTTTCTTCCAGCACGCCGCCACCGGTAATACCCATTACAATCAAACCGGCATCGTTGGTAACACAGGCGGGATCCAGCCCGTTGTTCAGCAAAGCATATTCGCAGAATGTATCCAGCTGGCAACCCGCAGGACAGTAAGGCTGCAACAGTAATTTAAATTTATCAAGACTTTCCTTGCTGCTGTTACGCAGTTGTTCCTCATCCAGCAACTGGACCGCCGGAACCATCGGATCAATCATGAGTGGCGCCTGGTAAGCGTTATACAGAATTACTTTGGGAGTTCCCAGTTGTCCGGCCAGCTGCAATGCGTAACGCGCGGCATTTTGGGCAGTGGCAGAGAAATCTGTTGGAACCAAAATGTTTTTCATGGCTGTTATTTATGACTTAAAGTTACTCCACAGATCTCCTTCGGGAAATGATATTCATCATGATTTGCCCTGATATTTGGCAAGAATTGTTTTGGGTGCTGGGGTTGTAGGTTCTGGGTTTTAGGTTCTGGGTTCTATGTTCTTCTTCCCTCCTCGTCTGTTCCTTGTTCATCTGTTCCTCTGTTCGCCACACAAAAAAGCCCCGCTATTCGCAGGGCCCCTTTCTCATGTTGTTGACTACGTGGCGGTTATAGATTCTCTATGATACCGGCAATGCCCTGTCCGCCACCTACACAGGCAGAAACCATTCCGTATTTTTTATTCAGTCTTTTCATATCATTCAGCAGCTGCACCGTGAGTTTGCAACCGGTACAACCCAGCGGATGCCCCAGCGCAATAGCGCCGCCATTGATATTCACGATCTCGGGATTCAGTCCCAGTTCGCGGATTACTGCCAATGATTGTGAAGCGAACGCTTCGTTCAGTTCTATCAGGTCTATATCGTTCAGGCTCATATTGGCCTGCTTGAGTACTTTCGGAATAGCAGCTACCGGACCAATCCCCATAATGCGCGGATGCACACCAGCTGAAGCACAGTTTACCAGGCGACCAATCGGTTTTAATCCCAGTTCCACTACCATCCGTTCGCTCATCACCAACGCAAAAGCAGCGCCATCGCTGGTTTGGGAAGAGTTACCCGCCGTAACACTGCCACCCATGCTGAAAGCAGGTTTCAGTTTGGCCAATGCTTCTACCGTTGTATCGGCACGAACGCCTTCATCGGTATCTACGATATAAGTACGGGTCGCTTTTTTCCCCTTCTCGTTCACATAAGTTTCTTCAACAGTAATAGGCAGGATCCCGCTTTTGAAGTAGCCATTTTCGATAGCTGCTTTCGCTTTCTGATGCGATTGAAAAGCAAACAGGTCCTGGTCTTCGCGATTAACCTTGTATTCATTGGCCACTGCTTCGGCAGTTAAACCCATGCTGAGGTAATAATCCGGTTCATCTTTGGCAATAGCATAGGAAGGCACGGTTTTCCAGCCCGCAGTAGGTACCAGGCTCATACTTTCAGTACCCCCGGCAATGATACATTCCGCCATACCGGTGCGGATCTTGGCCGTAGCCATGGCAATACTTTCCAGTCCACTGGCGCAGTAACGGTTGATGGTGATACCAGCCGCATCCAGTCCCAAAGCACGGGCCGAAATAATACGGCCAAACTGCAAACCCTGTTCCGCTTCCGGAACGGCGTTGCCTACGATCACATCATCCACTCTCTTGGCATCCAGCTGGGGAACCGAAGCCATCAGGCCTTTGATCACTTCTACCGCCAGGTCATCCGGGCGAAAGAAACGGAATCCACCTCTTTTACTCTTGGCCACCGCCGTACGGTAACCGGCAACAATGTATGCTTCCTGCATATAGAAGATTTTACCAATCAAATGTAGGGAAAAAACGAATAAAAGGTTGTTTATGCAACCAAATTTAGCAAAACGGTGCCCCTGCCCCAAAACTCACGATGCACGACCGACGATTCACGACTCCCCCCGGTATCTTATCTTCGCACCATGATCTACCCCCTCATCCGGCAAATACTCTTCTGTTTTCCTCCGGAAGAAGTGCATTATTTCTCCATGAACCTGCTAAAAACGGGTTGTTCACTGGAACCGGTCAGATCCCTGATCCACAACTGTTTCGGTTTCAAAGGGGAGGGTTTGCAGAAGGAGGTTTTCGGTTTGCCATTCCAGAACCCCGTAGGGTTGGGCGCCGGTTTTGATAAAAATGCCCTTTACCTGCGCGAGCTGGAAGCATTGGGTTTTGGTTTTGTAGAGATCGGCACTGTAACCCCCAAAGCACAGCCCGGTAACGACAAACCCCGCCTGTTCCGTTTACCTGCTGACAAGGCACTGATTAACCGCATGGGTTTTAACAACGAGGGCCTCACAACCATTCAGCAACGGTTAGCCAAATGGAACGACTCCAGACTCCTAACTCCCAACTCCAGACTCATCATCGGCGGCAATATTGGCAAAAACAAGCTTACGCCCAATGAAGATGCCTGGAAAGATTACAGTATTTGTTTTGATGGTCTCTTTGAGCAGGTGGATTATTTTGTGGTGAACGTAAGCTCCCCCAATACACCCGGGTTGCGGGAACTGCAGGAAAAGGATTCGTTAAAGAAGATTCTTTCGCAGCTGCAAAACCAGAACCAGGGCAAGGCCAAACCCAAACCACTGTTACTGAAAATAGCCCCCGATCTTACCCGCGAGCAACTGGATGATATTGTGACCCTTTCGTTTGAAGTGGGGCTGAGCGGACTGGTAGCCACCAACACCACCATCAGCCGCGCCCAACTCCAGACTCCCGATTCCCAACTCCAGACTATCGGCGCCGGCGGCCTGAGCGGTTTACCCGTAAAAGCCCGTGCAACAGAAGTGGTGCAATATCTATCAACACAAACCCAGCAAAAAATTCCCATCATTGCCAGCGGCGGTATTTTTACCGGGGCAGATGCCAAAGAAAAGCTGGAGGCAGGCGCTTCGCTGGTACAGGTGTGGACAGGTTTTGTGTATGAAGGCCCATCGATCGTTAAAAATATTTGTCAGTATCTTGCCCATCAATCCTAACTTATTCTAATCCTGTATGGAAGCACTGTTTACCTCAGAGAATCTGATCAGCTTTATTGTTTTGGTGATACTGGAGATCGTTCTCGGTATTGATAATGTAATTTTTGTTAGCATTATCATGAACCGCATGACCAAGGCTTTGCAACCCAAAGCCCGGCTGATCTGGATGGTTACCGGCATGATTAGCCGTACCATTTTATTATTCGGGTTAAGCTGGTTGCTTTCGCAAAAAGGCAAACCGGTGTTCAGTGCGTTCGGAAAAGATTTTGACCTGGCCAGTCTGGTAATGCTGGCGGGAGGTTTGTTCCTGATCTATAAAACGGTCAAAGAAATTCACCATAAGCTGGAAGGAGAAGCTGATGTAGCTGCCGGTGTTACCACCAAACCGCTGGGTTTTGGCAACGCTATTGCCCAGATCATTTTGATAGATATGGTTTTCAGTTTTGACAGCATTATTACCGCCGGCGGTACCGCCAAAAGTCTGGTTGTGATGATCAGTGCAGTGGTGATTGCCATGATCGTGATGTTCCTGTTCAGTCCGAGGATCTCTGCTTTTATTCACAAGCATCCTACGTTAAAAATGCTGGCACTTTCTTTTCTGGTAATGATCGGCTTTGTATTACTGGTAGAAGGCTGGAACAGTGAAGGCGCACATGATCTGCACCTGAAAAACTATGTGTACTTCGCTATGGCTTTTTCTTTTTTGGTAGAACTGCTGAATATGCGGATGCGCAAAGCCTATGTTGCCCCGGTACAATTACGCGAACCGCGTTTGAGCGAAGAGCCGGAGAACGGTGGTTCAGATATGGCGCATTAACCGGACCCGGCTGTAATACCATAGATCACTGATACTTCATCAAAGGATCGTATATGAAAACAGCTAACCTGCTTGCCTCCTTTTACTACGCGTTCAGTGGTCTGTTCCATTTTATCCGCAACGACCGGAACGGAAAAATCCATCTTTGTATCAGCCTGCTGGTGATTATTGCCGGTTGGTATTACAGCATTTCTGCAACAGAGTGGATCGCCATCCTGCTCTGCATTGCGCTGGTGTTATCTTTGGAAATGTGCAACCATGCATTGGAAATGCTTTGCGATGTAGCGCAACCCGAAATTGATCCCAGGATCAAAACCATCAAAGATGTGGCAGCCGCTGCGGTGCTGATGGCGGTTTTGATATCAGTCAGTATTGGGGTGATTATTTTCTGGCATAGGATCTTCTGATCGCTTCCTTACAACAAAAAAGCGTACATGAATCTCATGCACGCTTTCTGTATTTGTATACGTTGTATTTAGAAATCGAATCCTAAAGAGAAATACCAAACCGGTTTACCGAGGAAAATACCTTTCATGGGCCAGCCTGCATCCAGTTTCATAAAGTAACCCAGTAAGGTGCTACGTACACCAAATCCATAACCTCCTGCAAAAGGTCCTAAGCCTCCTGCATCAATCCGGACCAGTACGGGTGTATTGGGTGCGGTAATTACTTCGCCCGGACGTTTGATGCCGTTGTATTTACCATTCCAGGCAGTACCGAGATCGAGGAACTGCACCAGTTGGAAATTACGCAGGAAGGCATTGTTGATGGGTCGGTTGATCAGCGTAGAGAAAACCGGGAACCGGAACTCACTGTTAATCACCACCGCATTATTTCCGTTGGCAATATTCTGGTTATAACCACGCATATTCAGCGTCAGCGACTGGAACGCATATGACTGATCGGCTGCCGGTTGGTTATTGTTGAACTTAGGACTGATCCAGCCATCTACCCCACCGAGGTAATAGAGGATCTTTTGTCCACCCCAGGAAAAATCTCCCGCGGCACGGCCCGCCCAGATAAAGTTGCGGTAGATTTTGTGATAATACCTTCCATCAAAACCCAGGTTCATCGTGGCTTTGCCATTACCAAGTGCGGTATTTAAAGTAGGCATATTTACATCGAGATAGATCTTGTAACGGAGTCCGTTCCAGATATTCTGCGTAGGACTAATCGTATTATCATGCACATATTCGAGACGTGATACAATGTATTTTGATAAAGTATCATTATACTTCAAAGCGTTCGGATCAGGTAATCCCGAGTTATTATCATAAGAACGAAGCACTCCTCTATCCGTACGCAAACCCACGGTAGCACGTAAACTCTTCACCTCGTTAAACGGATACGTTACATTTACCTGGTACAGGTTCGTGTATAACATCGTATTGAAACTCGTGTTAAAGAAATTGCTCACATTACTGCGGTAGTAAGTAAGTCCCCAGTCAAAACGCTTACGCAGATTCTGATAAGTAAAGAATACATCTTTATCGCTGAGGTTGGTACCAAAACGGATACCTCCTACAAATTTCTGGTCCTCCATCAGGTCACTGGTTCCAACACGGAAAGTAAAATTGAAATCATTTCCGTTATTCAGCTGTATCGGACCCGAACCGCCGCCATAAGGCTGGTATCGGTTGATAAGTATGTTATTCGTAAACCCAACCAATGCATAATCTGAACTGAACTTCAGGCGATAGTCGAACAGCCTCGAACTGCTTAACACAGAAGTTTTGGGCTGGCTGGCCAGCAACTGGTTTTGTATAGCGGCACTGCTGCTGTCGGGTTTCTCATCTGCAAACTCGTTCTGAAAAAAGTCTTTTGCCTTTTTTGCAGTGTCTACCGTCGCTTTCTTGTTATAAATAATAGCCCTGCCTTCCAAAGCTTTTTTCTCAGCGGTCTGCTTGCGGATATATTCGGTAGGTCTTGCATTTACATTCCGCTTAGCCAATGCCTGTTCATCTACTTTCAGTTTATAGAGGAATTTAAAATCTCCTTCCCGTCTCACTTCACTCACCGTACCGTTATTACCGGCAATCCTTGTTTCGAGCAGCGTGCTCTGGTAGTTGGTGATGGGGAAAGTGTAAGTAGAATCTTTGTACACCTGAAAATAACTCACACTATCCGGCTCCTGTTTTTGCCAGGCCACCAGGGTAGAATCAAATTCTTTGGGGGATGGGTTGCGCAGCAACTCATCTCCTATATAATACAGAGTATCCAGACCATTCCGTTGTGTAGAAAAGAAACCTGCCCAACGGTTACCGATCCCGTTCTCGTCTGATACAAACGTGAAGTGATTGGTATTGTACTGCATCGGGAAACGGGCATTCCCCATTTTCAGATCGGTGAGTTTGGCCAGTTGTTTCTGTTTACTGTCGTTCAGGATATCTACCATGTAAATATTGAATCTATACTTACTCGGCAATACCGTATCCTGGTTTGGTGCCAGCGGATCGGGACGGTTAGAGGAATAAATAATACCCGAACGGTTAGGGAAGGAAACAAAAGTAGGATCCAGGTCATCATAAATATCATCAGTGATCTGGGTCAGTTTGTTCTGTTCGATTTTATAGGTATAAATATCCGAGTGACCATTTTTCACAGCGCTCATCACCAGTGTATTCGCATCCAGCATAAAAGAGGCATCCAGCAACTGGTCTATCCCTTCTATCTCCTGTTTGTAGCGTTTGTATTTGGCAATCACATCGTACACAAACATTTTGATCTTACCATTTTCCCAGTAAGCCACCAGTAAACGGGTACCTTTGCCGTCCCAGGCAAGGATGGGATAATTGGGGTTGATATCGCCCTGGTTGGTACGAACGCCGATCTTCAGCAACGTGCGTGCATCATAAAAATTCTCCATCAGCTTAACACTGTACTGGCCTTTTTTGAATTCCACCACACCATAGGTGCTGCTTTTTGGATTGGGATTGGCCTGGAAACGGAAATAATCGTTTTTAGAAATATCTTCCGATACATTCAACTGCCCCTTGGGTTGGTTGCGGCGCTGGCGGATATCTTTGGAATACACTTCCTGCTGGTACTGCATAAAATCGGCCAGTACTTCCTTGAATTTCTTTTTACATACCCGCAAACAGGCATTGTTCAGGTTCTTGTAAATACGTGCGAGGTATAATAAATATGTGATATTTTCTTTGCGGTATTTTTCGCCGATATAGTACCAGAAAGCATGTCCTGCCAATACAGGTTTCTCAAAAGCAAACTGGTAAAAAGAATTATAACGGCCTCCCAGGATCGCACTTTTCAGTTCATCATCTTTTTCGGTGCTCCATGCCTGGCCGGCATAAGAAACATAACCATCTACCAGCCATTTGGGAAGATCCAGTAAAGCCTGGTTACTCGCAAACTCGCCGATATCGTCTCCAAAAAGAAGGTTATCCGTTAATACCCTTGCAATACCCTCGCGGATCTGGCGCTTCAGGTGATCATGGTTACCATCAAAATACACTACGATCTTATTATTTACCAGTTTGGTTACCCCACCGGCATTCTGCCAGTCGCTGCCCAACCCGATATTGCTGCTTTTATAATCGTTATAGCTATTATAGATCACGATATTGGCCCTGCGCTGCAAAGAATATTCAATGAAATTCTCAATAGAACGTAATTCTTCCTCCGCCACCTGCGTCACAAATTTGCCCAGTTCTACGCCGCCCTGATTGGTATAGGTGTTAAAATTGGGTGACTGGTAAAATTTCCAGATGAATTTTTTATGCTGAACCCTGTTCTTGCCAAATTCCACAGAGTTAACCTGCGCCGAAGTGAGGGCTGGTAAAAGAAAACCGGCAAAAACCAGTAATTGAGCGATTCGATTCAATTGCATATCCGAACTTTAGTGTTTTAAAATTAGTCATTTACCATTAAAAGCAGGTAAAAATACGTTTATGATCAAGGTCAGGGTTTTTACATTTAGTCCCGTTCAGGAAAATACCTACGTACTGTACAATGAACAGAACAAAGCTATTATAATTGACCCCGGATGTTACTTCTCCGCTGAACAGGAAACGTTAAAAAACTTTATTACAGATACGCAACTGGAACCGGTAAGGTTGCTGAACACCCATTGCCATCTGGACCATGTATTCGGAAACAAATGGGTGTCAGAAACATGGAACCTGGAACTATACCTGCACAAGGGCGAACAGCAGATGTTGCAGCTGGCCCCCTTATCCGGCGAAAAATGGGGTTTGCCCTTTCAGAATTACACTGGCCCACTCCATTTTCTCGAAGAAGGAGATACGATTTCTATTGGTAACGATGCTTTACGGGTGATTCTGGCCCCGGGCCATTCGCCGGCCAGTATCTGTTTTTACAACGAGGAACAGTCGTTCCTGATAGGTGGCGATGTACTCTTTCGCGAAAGTATTGGCCGTACCGACCTGCCTGGTGGTAACCACGAAACCTTACTGAAAAGTATCCGGGAGAAATTATTTGTATTACCGGATGAGGTAGTGGTCTATTCCGGACATGGCGAGCCTACCACTATCGGGCATGAGAAGAGGCATAACCCTTTTTTATAACTACTCTCTTTACTGTTTCTCTGCTTTCTCATAGGCCATGATAAAAATGGCACCCAGGTTTTTGTGGGGCGGGATATAATCGTCGAACTTATCGCGGTAACCCGCACCTACCCTGTTCTGTACGGTTTTCCAGAGTTCTTCCCAGTTCAGGTCTTTACCGGCCCGCAGTTTGTCGGTGATCGCATCTATCAGGCTCTGGTTTAACACACCGGCAGCCACCTGTTTGGAGGAAATAATATGCGCTTTGGGACAGATCTGCAGAATATCATTCAGTTTCTGGTACCCGCCACAACTACCCAGCAACACCACTTTGGCGCTGGAGGGGAGACGTTTGATGGTTTCGGGCAGGTAATAACTATGTCCCCGGTGAATCACGATCGCAGGCGGCAGGTGTTTTTCTTCCAGGTAACTGATCAGGCTGTCCTGCGCCTGCAGGTCCAGCTCCTGTTTCTCATCCAGCGGCAGGTTGGCATAAATGGTGATGGGGCTGCCTTTGGCCGAATTGATCTCCACCCATTGCGGTTTGCGGGTAATACGCCAGTTACTGTTGCTGAACCGGCTCATGAATGCACCGAAATAAGTGGCCGCATCTTTATCTCCATAAGAGAACTGCTGGATGATGATCCTGCCAGAACTATCCTGCAGCGATTTCCGGGGCATGATATACACCGGATCGATGCCGAGCCGGGCAGCAATATCTACTTTGTTGGAAGGATCGAGCGACAAAAAGATGGTATTGAGCAGATCATAGATCACAGCCCCTCTTTTGTTGCGGACGCGTGTACTATTGGCCAGGTTCACTTTTACCTGTGCCAGTATCAGGTTACGCAGGTCTTTGTTATAAATACTGGCATAAGAATCGGCCACATCCACCGCATCTTCGAGGGTAGGCGAAGCGTCCAGTCCGTTTACAAAACGACGCATCACATTTTCTGCGGTACTCTTCTCCATCCTACCCAGAAAATTATCGAGCGTATTATAGGCTGCACAGATCTTGATGAATTTTTTATAATAATCCCCATGAATCAGCCGTAACAGGCTATCTGCCCTGGGCACCTGCATGCGTTGGAAAATTCTCGGATACACCCCCACTACAAAACTGGAGGTATAAATCTCTTCTTCGCCCATCACCGCCAGGTAATACAGCTCTTCCGGACCCAGTTTATCCAATACTTTAAAGCGGATATTTTCATTGGTCACATCATGCAAAGCATTGATCTCATTGATGAATAATTCAACGGCTTTGCCACGGAGTTTATTGGTTAATACCTGGGCTGCCATGGGCGTATCGCCCTGCTGCATGCGGGTGGCATAATCAATTCTCGTTTTCACCAGCAACTGGTAATAACCTACAGAAGAATCATTGGTAACCAGCGGCGTAATGGAATCGATAGAGATCTTATTCCGATAGAGATTATCCAGAAAAGGAAAATACATGCGCCCGGTTTTGGTCAATGCCAGGCGTCCGATCATTTTTACCAGCGGATGGTTAACAGATTGAATCTTTCTGCCCAATGCATTGGGTACGGCAGCATAACTGTACAATTCTTCCTGGTTGCGGTAGGCGGCCTGTATGATCAGGCTGTCTGCAAAACGGTTGTTGGGGTAACGGGTCAGGATCTTGAGTACATCCAATGGATTACGCTGGCAGGTTTTGAGTACCAGGTAATCGGCCGCAGCGGGTATACCCGGATTCGATTTCAGGGCAAAATTATCTGTGAGGATGGAACTCACTTCCAGTGTATTCGCAATGATTACGGGCAGTATAGAATTGCCTGCCAATTCAGTCTGCATGGCATCTTCATAGGCTTTTACCAGTGCAGGCAGCATACCGATGCTCATAGTGCGGGAGCGATAAGCCGACAGAAACCCTGTCAGCATTTCATTGATACCCCGCAGCCATTTGAATTTGTCATTATCGCTGAGGCTTTTGTTCAGTTCTACAGCGGCCCGCAGGTTATTGATTCTGATGCGCACAGCATGATCGATGGAACGGTCGAGCGACGCATTTCCCGTAAACGGGATGAGGGTATCGGACCTGCTTTTCAGATGTGTGATCGCATTCAGGGACATCTGGATGGTTTCGTGGTGAAACTCACGCGAAGCGGGTATTTCAGGAATGGTCAATGCCTCCTGCGAAAAAACAGAAAGGCTCATTAATAAGACCGATATTGTAAGGTAAAGTTTCTTCTGATTCATAAACTGGCCCAAAAATAGGTTCATTTACATGAAGACCCATATTTCGGGCCATTTGCAGTTAACAATAACATAATAAAGCCAAAAGCCTTAATTGCGGTTCTTAAAAATTAATTTTGTGTAAACATTAGGTTAAGACATGGAAGTGAAGCCCAAACAGATCCTGATAGCAGACGACGAGCCGGATATTTTAGAAATAGTGAGCTACAATCTTGGCAAAGAGGGCTATGAAGTATACACAGCCAAAGATGGCAATGAAGCCATTGAACGGGCCAAACAGCTTCATCCAGACCTGATTATCCTGGATGTGATGATGCCTAAGAAAACAGGCGTGGAAGTATGCCAGATCCTCCGTACGCAACCCATGTTCCAGGATACCCTGATCATTTTCCTGACCGCCATGAGCGATGAAGCTTCGCAGATCAAAGGCCTCGAAACCGGTGCCGATGATTATGTGAACAAGCCCATTAGTCCGAAAGTACTGGTAAGCCGCGTAAATGCCCTGTTCAGAAGACTGAATAAAGACGAGAACGGATCCGGAAAAAGTATTGTGATAGGTAATATCACCATCGACCCGGTTAAGTTCCTTGTTACCATCAATGATAAGGAAGTGATCCTGGCCAAAAAAGAATTTGAGCTGATTTACCTGCTGGCATCCCGTCCCGGCCGCGTGTTTCTGCGGAACGAGATCCTCTCGCAGATCTGGGGTAATGATGTGATTGTGGGCGACCGCACCATTGATGTACATATCCGTAAAGTTCGTCAGAAACTGGGGGTAGACTGTATCACCACCGTAAAGGGTGTGGGCTACAAATTTGACCTTTAAATCCGGCTACAGAACCGTTGTGTCGGAACAGCGGAGGAATGCTTCCCGATCCTGCTGCTTGTAGTCTGTTTGCTGTAACTTTATCGCAGATGTTCAAAACCAAGAACCTTTCTCCGCAGCAGTTATCCGCTTTTACGGCGTTGATATTATCGATCCCCATTTCGGCGGGGATCTGGCTGATACGGCCCGACTGGCTCATTGCGCTGGTATCGCTGCTCGTTACTTTTATCGGTAGTTATTTCCTGATCCGTTTTGTGCTGGAATCTTTTATTTACCGGAAGATCAAACTCATCTACAAATTCATTTACCAGACCAAAGCCAGCAAACGGGAAGAAACCTATTACAAATACATACTTCCCCAGAAAGGCATCGACGAGGTAAGAAAAGACGTGGAGCAATGGGCCGAACAACGAAGTGCAGAGATCGAATTACTGAAAACCAATGAAGCCTACCGGAAAGAGTTTCTGCAAAACCTCGCACATGAATTCAAGACACCCATTTTTGCCATACAGGGCTATGTAGACACTTTACTGGGTGGTGCCATGGAGAACCCGGAACTGAGCAAACGTTTTTTAGAGAATACCGCACGTAATGTAGACCGGATGGTAACCCTGGTAGAAGACCTGGATGAGATCTCCAGACTGGAAAGTGGTCAGCAGCCTTTGTACAAGGAGAATTTTGTGATCCAGGATATTATCCGGGAAACGTTTGAATCATTGTCTATTAAAACCAGCGCCAAAAATATCCGGTGCAGTTTCAAAAAAGGCTGCGAATCGCCCATCACTGTTTTTGCGGATAAGGAAAAGATCCGGCAGGTACTGAATAACCTGGTAGAAAATGCTACCAAATACGGCAAACAGGATGGCAGTATTGTGGCCAGCATTTACAAAACCGATGGGCAACATGTTCTGATTGAATTAAGCGATGATGGAATGGGTATTGCAGAAGAACACCTGCCCCGCATTTTTGAACGTTTTTACCGCACCGACCGGGGCCGTAGCCGCGATGTGGGTGGTACCGGGCTGGGACTGGCCATCTGCAAACATATTATAGAAGCCCATGGACAGACCATGCATGTACGCAGTAAACTGGATATAGGAACCACCATCGGCTTTACGCTGGATGTGCGGAAAGATTAGACCTTCCGGCTTTACCATGGCCTTCACGGAAAAGCCCCGATAGAGATCGGGGCCGCACATGAGAGAAAACTATTTGTATTGCTTGCTGTGGCAAAATTGAAGTGCCTGTATTAACTGAAAATGAAGAAAATGCCATCAAACTATTACCAATGAAGCCAAAACCCGGCATTTTATATACAAAAAGGGCTGAAAAATCAATGTTACCAAATCATTAATTAAATTCGGTAAGGATACAATCACTGGCAGAATCTTACTTTTGCCTAAATTTTATTGTATGGGTATCAACAACTTCGGTCGCTTTTTTATGCCAAAGAACAAGATCTTCTACGAACTGTTTGAAGACGTGGCAGACAAAGCCCATGAAATGGGTATTAAACTGAAAGAAATGGTGAGTGAGCCCGACCCCAACAAACGTGCCGCCATTCTTGCACAGATCGAAGACCTGGAGCATAAGAACGATGACAATACCCACCGCATTTTCACTGAACTGGGCCGGAACTTTATCACACCCTTTGATCGTGAAGATATTCACTACCTGGCCAGCTCGCTGGATGATATTGCAGACTATATCTATGCCTGCGCCAAAAAGATCAACTTCTACAGCGTTAATCCCAACGATACCGGTATCCAGAAAATGGCCGACCTGATTTTACAGGGTTCGAACGAAATCAAAAAAGCAGTATTTGGCTTACGCGATATGAAGAACCTGCGCGAGATGACCGAAGCCATGGTAAAAGTAAACAGTATCGAGAACCAGGCCGATGATGTGTTTGATATGAGTATTGAAATGTTATTCCAGCAGGAAAATGATTTCAAGGAAGTGATCAAAAAAAGAGAGATCTATCAGGTAATGGAGATCGTTACAGATAAGTGTGAAGACGCAGCCAATGTGATCGAATCCATCATCATCAAATACGCCTAATTTAATTAGAAATTAGTAATTAATAATTAGTAATAGGGCATTTCACAGTTGCCTTATTACATACAGGAACAACTGAATTATCAATTACTAACTACTAATTACTAATTACCTATTATGTTCACGATACTCATTATCATCATTGCGCTCGCATTTATTTTCGATTATATCAATGGGTTTCATGATGCGGCCAACTCAATAGCCACGGTCGTTTCCACTAAAGTACTGACGCCTTTTCAGGCCGTAGTGTGGGCAGCTTTCTTCAATTTTGCCGCTTTTTTTATCTCTAAGTATGTGTTTAAAGAATTTGGTATCGGTAATACGGTAGCCAAATGGGTGCACGCAGAATTTATTACGCTGGAAGTAATTCTGGCGGGTATTATTGCCGCTATTATCTGGAACCTGATTACCTGGTGGTTCGGAATCCCCTCCAGTTCTTCGCATACATTGATGGGTGGTTTTGTGGGCGCAGCACTGGCCCATGCCGGCGGTTTCAGCGGCGGGGGTGTGGATGTGATCAACTATGTGAAAGTGGTACCAACTTTCCTGTTTATTTTCTTTGCGCCACTGATCGGTATGATCATCGCCTTTATTATTACGATACTGATCGTGCATATCTGTAAACGATCGAACCCTTACAAAGCCGAAAGCTGGTTCAAAAGATTACAGCTCGTATCCTCTGCAGCTTTCAGTCTGGGCCACGGTGGTAACGATGCCCAGAAAGTAATGGGTATTATTGGTGCAGCCATGATCTATTACGAGGGAACCAAGGGCAACCACATGGATTTTAACCAGTTCGTGAACACCTATAGCTGGGTGCCTTTCTGCAGTTTTCTCGCCATTGGCCTGGGTACCATGAGCGGCGGTTGGAAGATCGTAAAAACCATGGGAACCCGCATTACCAAAGTAACCCCACTGGAAGGCGTTGCTGCCGAAACAGCCGGTGCCATTACCTTATTCATGACA
Organism: Sediminibacterium sp.; assembly: GCA_036405675.1. GTDB lineage: Bacteria > Bacteroidota > Bacteroidia > Chitinophagales > Chitinophagaceae > Sediminibacterium. Next base: position 21,439 of record DASWXD010000067.1, on the reverse strand, counting down.
GAACATTTCAAGATCCCTGTATCTACCACCCATACCATCACCGGCTCTATTATCGGCGTAGGTGCTACCAAACGCCTGAGTGCTGTACGCTGGGGTGTAACGGTAAACCTGTTATGGGCATGGATCATGACCATCCCTGTTTCGGCCGCAATTGCCGCGGTGGTTTACTACCTGCTGAAACTATTTATCTGATCTGCCCCTGGATTGACGGTTTATTCTGGATATCAAATTATCTTGCGGGCTAACTCATGCCTATGTCTAAGATCCTTGTTACCGGCGGATGCGGTTTTATCGGCTCTCATACTATTGTAGATCTGCTCGAAAACGGATATGCTGTTGTTTCCATCGACGATAATTCCCGTTCCTTAGCGTATGCCATGAACGGGATTGAGCAGATTACGGGTAAAAAAGTAAAAAATTACAAAGTAGATCTCAAGAATTTTGATGAAACCCGTGCCGTATTCCAGGAGAACCCGGATATCTCGGGTGTGATTCATTTTGCAGCTTATAAAGCAGTGGGAGAATCAGTTGCTGAACCCAATTTATATTACGAGAATAATATTTTCGGACTGATTAACCTGCTCAAATGTGTACAGGAATTTCAGGTACCTCATTTTGTGTTCTCTTCTTCCTGCACCGTGTATGGCAACCCCGATACTGTTCCGGTAACAGAATCATCCCCTATCAAAAAAGCAGAATCGCCTTATGGGGCCACCAAACAGATGGGAGAACAGATTCTGCAGGACTTTACACATTCCCAGACCGGTTTATCTACTATTCTGTTACGTTATTTTAACCCCGTAGGAGCACATCCTTCTGCATTGATCGGCGAAATTCCGCTGGGCAAACCGCAGAACCTCGTGCCCGTTATTACCCAAACTGCGATTGGGAAACTTCCCAAAATGACCGTGTACGGCAATGACTATGACACCCGTGATGGCAGTTGCGTACGGGATTATATTCATGTTTGCGATATCGCGCACGCGCATACACTGGCCATTCAATATCTCGAAAAAGGAAAAAACAAAACCCGTTGCGATATCTTTAACCTGGGTACCGGCGATGGTGTTACCGTGTTGGAAGCCATTCAGATGTTTGAGAAAGTAAGTGGCGTAAAACTCAATTACGAAATTGGCCCCAGGCGTGCCGGGGATGTGATCAATATTTACGCCAACAATAACCTCGCTGTTGCTGAACTGGGCTGGCAGATCCGCTACAACCTGGAAGATATGATGCGGACCGCCTGGGTATGGGAACAGAAAATCCACGAAGCCGAACAGAAAGTAAAAAGCAACTGATTACGACTTCCCGAACAGTCCATTATAATAACAAAACAGTTTTTCAAGGTCAGCCTGTTTTTTTATTTTCAGGTTCTCCTTTTTGATATAATCGGATACTTCCCGGGTTTTATCGCCCAGCAATAAAAGTATATCCTCTGCTTTGTTCAGTCTTTGCATTTTACCTGCTGCCACGCCATAAAAATTAACCAGTCTGTCTATCCGGATAGAAGTACTGGCACTATTGTATTCCTTGTATTCCACTTCCGCAAATTTGGTATCCATCAATAAGCCGGCTTTTCCGGTTACCAGTACCTGGTAATAATTATCTGCGGTCAGTTTATCAATGGGCGGGAATCCTTTTTCAAAAACTGTATTGTTATTTTTACCGGGATCGCCGATGAACTCAATACTTTTTACCGGACTGGTCACTTCCATCTCTTCCCCATTGGCATCCATAAAAAACAGGCGGTTCTGCTGCAGGTTGAGTTTGAATTTGTTTCCCATCAGTGGTTTACCGTTACCAGCCATGTACAGAATGGCCGTGGTATAGCCGGGTTTAAACAGGTGGGCCGTTTCTCCGGCCGCAGCCTTCTTCATCAGAACGGGATTGCCATTGGCATCAGACAAAGTGGTCATGGAGTATTGTAACTGGCCAAACGATAACTGGCCAAACATCAGAAAGGCAATCACTGCCAATAATTTCGGAGATGAAAAAAGTAGCTTCATAAACCGGTTAGAATTTTCTTAAAGATAGGTTGCCGGAATACCTGCCTATACAACAGGGGGCCAGTTCATCCACCAGCCATGATTTTATTTTACCGAGGCATGAAAACGGGATACCGTAGCCGATACCAAAATAGCAGACAACTACTGAAGCGTATTATAAAACTGAAAAATTTTTACCAGGTCAGCTTCTTTTCTGCAGGAGAGATCACGGGCCCTGAGAAAAGCCTCCACCGCTTTTCGTTGATCGGAGAGTAGTGAAAGTACTGCCCCTTCCTCCTTTGCCAAACGGATCATGCCTTTAGCCGGTTGATAGGCGTATAACATTTCTTTCTGCTCAAATACACGGGTGGTCTGGTTACTGCCATAATATTTCACATCGCGGTAGTTCACCCCTATCCGTTTCAGCAGGGTTACATGACCCGAGTCGAGCAGCACATAAAAGCTATTGAATGTTTCCCCATCTACCGGCGGAAAACCACTGAGCAGTACCTGGTTTCTGGAAGGATCCGCGCAATTCACAAAAACGATCTTTTCAATGGGTGTAATGGACGCCATTTCTTTTCCGTCACCGGCATCATATATCACCAGATTTTCCTGCAGGTTCAGTTTTACCTGAATGCCCTGGTAGTATTTCCCGTTACGTACTTTGAGGTTGGCCGTACAATACTCCTGGTTAAAAAAGGGAGAGCCTTCTATTAAGTATTCGGAATGCAATAACATAGGGCGACCATTCGCATCATTCAGAAAACTGTTATTTTCTTTCATGAACTGCAGGTTCTGTCCCTGACCGAAAGACAAAAATGGGAAGAGTATTGCCAGGATGCATACAAAAGTTTTCATGCAGCAGTAGTTTGTATGCCTAAGTTACACCGCAGTTGGCTTATTGATTCACCATTTTGGCCGCATTTTCGGCCATCTGCAGTGATTCAATAAACTCATCGATATCGCCGTTGATCACCGCATCCAGATTATACGAGGTAAGTCCGATCCGGTGATCGGTAACCCTACCCTGTGGCCAGTTGTAGGTGCGGATCTTGGCACTACGGTCGCCGGTGCTAACCAATGTTTTACGCTGGCGCGAGATTTCTTCCTCCTGTTTACGCACCTGCTCTTCATAGAGTTTGGTACGCAACATGGTCATCGCTTTTTCACGGTTACCCAACTGCGAGCGCTCGGTCTGGCAAACCACTACCACACCCGTGGGAATATGCGTTAAAAATACTTTGGTCTCTACTTTGTTTACATTCTGTCCACCCGCACCCCCGCTTCGGGCGGTTTCCATTTTCACGTCACTTTCTTTCAGTTCAAAATCCACTTCCTCCGCTTCGGGCATCACGGCAACGGTGGCGGCAGATGTGTGCACCCGTCCCTGTGTTTCCGTATCAGGCACCCTTTGAACGCGGTGTACGCCGGATTCAAATTTCAATGTACCATATACATCTTCCCCGGTTACTTCCAGGATCACTTCCTTGTATCCGCCTACGGTTCCTTCGCTTTCGCTCACAATGGCCGTTTTCCAGCCTTTGCGGGAGCAATAGCGGAGGTACATACCCAAGAGATCTCCGGCAAAAAGGCTGGCTTCATCGCCACCGGTACCGGCACGGATCTCGAGAATAGCGTTTTTATCGTCCTGGGGATCCTTGGGTATCAGTAGTTTGGTCAGCTCTTTTTCGAGGGCCGTTTTCTTTTCCTCCAGTTCAGGCAGCTCCATTTTGGCCAGTTCGCGCATTTCTTCATCAGAACCGTTCTGGGCCTCTTTGGCATATTCATAATCGGCCAGCACTTTTTTATAGGCTTCGTAAGGCTGTACAATCTTCTCCAGTGAGCGGTATTCCTTGCTATAGGCACCAAATTCCTTCTGGTTATTAATGATTTCCGGGTTGGTAAGGGCGACTCCTACCTGTTCAAATCTTGCTTTTATTGCATCAAGCTTATCCAGCATATCTTTCTTTTGAAGTTGGCAAAATTACAGTTTTAGCGGGGAAGCGCACAGACTATTCAGAGATTACTTAATTTCATGATCCTCAATAACTGATTATGCGTATTCTTTTCCTTTTCGGCCTCTTTCTGGCTACCCAAAGCTTTGGCCAACAGGCTGATATCCTGATCAGAAACGGCAAAATACTCGACGGCACCGGTAACAGCTGGTTTTATGGCGATATTGCTGTGCAGAAAGGTAAAATTGTTGCTGTAGGTAAACTCGGCAAATGGACGGCCGCCAAAACGATTGATGCTACTGGCTTAATAGTAGCTCCGGGATTTATTGATGTACACACCCATATTGAAGGAGAAGAAAAAAGACAGCCTACCGCAGATAATTTCATTTACGATGGGGTAACCACCGTGGTTACCGGTAACTGCGGCGGATCGAACGTGAATATCGGCCGGTATTTTTCGATGCTCGATAGTTTGAAACTGTCCATCAATGTAGCCAGTCTGATAGGCCATAACGATGTTCGCAAAGCCGCCATGGGTTCAGCCAACCGCGATCCCAACGAGGCCGAAATGCAGCGCATGGAAGCCATAGTGGAGCAAGCCATGAAAGACGGGGCCGTAGGGCTTTCTACCGGACTCATTTATATACCCGGCACGTATTCCAAAACAGAAGAAGTCGTAAGACTGGCCAAAGCGGCAGCCAGGTACAATGGTGTATATGCCAGCCATATGCGCGATGAGGGCGATAGCGTGACACAGGCCATTGAAGAAGCCATCCAAATTGGGCGGGAAGCAAAGATGCCGGTGGAGATCTCCCATTTTAAACTGAGCGGACAACAGAACTGGGGCAGAAGTAAGGAAACCATTCCCATGATCATCAGAGCCAGGGAGGAAGGATTGGATGTAACCATTGATCAGTATCCGTATACCGCCAGCAGCACGTCGTTGAGTACTTTGTTGCCCGACTGGGTGTTATCTGACGGACAGGATTCGATCAAAGCCCGTTTGGCAAGGCCCGAAGTAAGAAAAGAAGTAGTGGACCATATGCTTAAGAAGCTGAAAAAAAGAAAGCTGAAACATTTCAGTTATCCGGTAGTGGCTTCTTTCCGGGCGGATAGCACCTATAATGGCAAAAGTATTGAAGAAGTGAACCTGCTCAAAGGCAGAAAACACAAAGCCAGAGAAGAAGCCGAAACCATTATAGAAATGATGGAGTTGGGAGGGGCAGGTATGGTATTTCATGGCATGGGCGATAAAGATGTAAAAGCCATTATGCAATATCCCTTTAATATGTTTGCGAGCGATGCCAGTATACGGGTGTTTGCTGCCGGCAACCCACACCCAAGGGGCTACGGTACCAATGCCAGGGTACTTGGCAAATATGTACGTGAAGAAAAAGTGATTTCGCTGGAAGAAGCGGTAAGACGCATGACATCTTTACCCGCCCAGAAATTTCAACTGGCCAACAGGGGTTTGCTGCGCGAAGGTTTTGCGGCGGATATTGTATTGTTTGATGAGCAGAAAGTGCAGGATCTTTCTACCTACGATAAACCACACCAGTACAGTACCGGTTTTCAGTATGTGCTCGTAAACGGAGAACTTACCATAGACGCAGGTAAACACAATGGCACCCGTGCAGGAACTACTTTACGTTTGAAAAACTGATAGATGAGAAAATACCTTTTACTTGTTTTTTGTTTGACGGCTGTTTACGGCTATGCGCAAAAAGACAGTTATAAAACCATCGATTCCATTGTTAGCAATGCCGCCGGTAATCACCGGATGAGTGCTGTGATTTTGATTGCGGAAAAAGGTAAAGTGACTTATGAAAAAGCCGTAGGTTACCGCGAATTTGTCGGGCAACTGCCCCTGCAAACAACCGATGTGTTTGAACTGGCTTCTGTTAGCAAACAGTTCACCGCTATGGTGATCATGATGCTGAAGGAAAGAGGTTTACTGCAGTACGACGACCTGGTAGAAAAATATCTCAGCATCCCTTACAAGGGAATTACGATCCGCAACCTGCTTACCCATACCAGTGGGCTGCCCGATTACCAGGAAATCATGGATGCACACTGGGATAAAAGTAAAGTGGCGGGTAATCCGGACATACTGGCCTATCTGAACCAATACGCTCCACCCAAACTATTTGAACCTGGCGAGAAATATGCGTACAGCAATACCGGTTATGTATTGCTGGCCAGCATAGCAGAAAAAGTGAGTGGCCGGGATTTTATTGAATTCTGCAACAAAGAGATCTTCCGCAAACTCGGCATGAAACACACGGGCATCCGTACACTGGCAGAAAAAGCAGCGGTCAAAAATTTCGCGATCGGGCATATTTTCGTGAAAGAAAGAAATGAATTTGTGAGAGCTGATTCCTTTCCATCCTCCGACTATACCATCTGGCTGGGTAACCGCAAGGGCCCCGGCCGTATCAGTTCTACTGTTCGGGATTTATTGAAATGGGACCAGGCACTGTATACCGAGAAACTGGTATCTCAAGCTACCCTGGCCGAAGCCTTTACGCCGATGGTGTTGAAGAATGGCAAGATCTCCAACTATGGTTTTGGATGGATCCCCATTACAGATGATCCCTCCGGCCGCATTGTATGGCACAATGGCGATAACCCAGGTTACAAAACAGAGATCATGCGCTTCATCGACCAGCAGAAAACACTGATCATTCTTTGCAACAATGCATCTGATCAGTTTGAAAATATTATTAAACAGATCCGTTTCCAACTCACCCGTCAATAAACTACCATGCTGAAAAAACTATTGTTCCTCTTGTTACCCTTATCGGTGCAGTCACAGAATTACCAGAAAATTCATGACAAAGCCATTGTTGTCGATTCGCACAATGATATCCTTACCGCCTGTATGGAGAAAAAGGTGAGCATGGATGCCGACCTCAAAGGCAGAACCCATTCCGATCTGAACCGGTTTAAACAGGGTGGTGTGGACGTACAGATCTTTTCTGTATGGTGCGATGGTAGTAAAGAAAATCCTTTTGCCTGGGCCAACCGCGAGATGGACACCCTGGATGCGGTGATCAGCCGCAATCCCGATAAGATTGCCCTGGTCAGAAATTCGAAAGAACTGAAACAGGCCATCAAAGACAAAAAACTGGCCGCCATGTTTGGCGTAGAGGGCGGGCATATGATCGAAGGCAAACTGGAGAACTTAGACAAACTGTTTGCACGTGGCACCCGTTATTTAACACTTACCTGGAATAACTCGCCCGGCTGGGCCACATCGGCCATGCTGGAAGTGAGTAAAAAAGACAGTTTGACCAATGCACAGAAAGGCCTGACCGATTTTGGCAAACAGGTGATCAGAAGAATGAATGAACTGGGTATGATGGTAGATCTATCACACGTAGGCGAGCAGACATTCTGGGATGCCATCCAAACCAGTACCAAACCGGTAATGGTATCGCATAGCAATGCCTATGCGCTTTGTCCGAGTTTCCGCAACCTGAAAGATGAGCAGATCATTGCCGTAGGAAAAAATGGCGGTGTGATAGACCTGAATTTTTATTCCGGTTTTGTAGACAGCAGCTCCAAACGCAAAGAAGCCCGTTTTGTAGCAGCCCATACGGTCGAACTGGATTCGCTGGTAAAAACAGGCATCCAGAAAGAATATGCGGTAACCATGCTGTCAGATAAATATGCCGAAGAAGCGCAGGCAGCACGCGCACCCCTGAGTCTGTTACTGGATCACCTGGATTATATTGTAAAACTGGCAGGGGTAGATCATGTGGGATTGGGATCAGACTTTGACGGTATCAACTCTGCACCACAGCAGTTAGACGATGTGACCACTTACCCCGTTATCACCAAAGCCTTACTGGAAAGAGGGTACAGCAAAAAAGATATTACCAAAATAATGGGAGGGAATATTTTACGGGTACTGAAAGCAAATGAATTGTAGAAAACTTTCTAAACATATCTAAATGAGAAAAATACTCTGGCTACTCTTGTTACCTGTTCAACTACTGGCACAACCTTTCTCAAAAACCGAGATCAGTAAATGGCAGCAGCAGGCCGGTAAAGTAACCATCATCCGCGACAACTGGGGCATACCACATATCTACGGAAAAACGGATGCAGATGCTGTATTCGGTTTGTTATACGCGCAGTGCGAAGACGACTTCAAACGCGTGGAGATGAACTATATCGAGAAACTGGGACGTTTGGCAGAAGTGAACGGGGAAAAAGATCTCTACAACGATCTGCAGATCCGCATGATCATCGATTCTGCGGATGCGGTGAAAGATTACCGGAACAGTCCTTTGTGGTTACAGAAACTATTGAATGCTTATGCAGACGGCATCAACTATTATCTCTACAAACATCCTTCTGTAAAACCCGCTCTACTCACGCGGTTCCAGCCCTGGTATCCGATGTTATGGACCGACGGCAGTATCGGCGCCATTGATGTGGCAGATGTTTCTGTAAATGAGTTAAAGAATTTTTATTCCAACGAACCCGCGGTAACAGCAGCGCTGATGCCGCAGGAAGTGGATCCTTTACCCAGTGGTTCCAATGGATTTGCGATTGCGCCCGCTAAAACAGCTTCGGGCAATTCCATTCTGTACATCAATCCGCATGTTACTTTTTATTTCCGTCCGGAAGTAGCTGTGCAAAGCGAAGAAGGATTACATGCCTATGGTGCCGTAACCTGGGGACAGTTTTTTGTGTACCAGGGATTCAATGAACACCTTGGCTGGATGCACACTTCCAGCTATAGCGATGTAGCTGATTCGTATCGCGAAAAAGTGACTAAGAAAAATAACGACTGGGTATACGAATATGATGGCCAGGCCAGGCCGGTGGGTAAAAAAGAGATCACGATCCGTTATCTCGCCAATGGCAGCCTGCTTACCAAAACATTTACTACCTATTACACCCACCACGGCCCGGTAATGGCGAAAAGAAACGGACAATGGATCAGTGTAAAAGCCAATAACCGTTCTGTAAAAGGCATCGTGCAATCATGGGAGCGAACCAAAGCCAGGAATTACGAAGAGTTCAAAAAAAGCATGGAACTGCTGGCCAATACATCCAACAACACCGTCTATGCCGATGACAAAGGCAATATTGCTTACTGGCACGGCAATTTCATGCCCAAACGTGATCCGAAATACAACTGGTCGGTGCCGGTAGACGGCAGTACTTCTGCTACTGAATGGAAGGGGCTGCATACACTGAACGAACTGATACAGGTAAAAAATCCTGCCACGGGATGGATCCAGAATTGTAACTCCACTCCTTTCACTGTATCGGGCAGCAGCAGTCCGAAAAAAGAAGATTTTCCCGCTTATATGGCACCCATGGGTGAAAATTTCAGGGGCGTAAATGCAACCAAGATCCTCGATGCTAACAATGGGTATACGATTGATAAAACCATTGCATCCGGTTATGATACGCATCTTGCTGCATTTGATGTACTGGTTCCTGTATTGGTAAAAGCCTATGAAAGCAACCAGGAAAATTCAATCTATAAAGAGCTGGGGGCTGCTATTGATTTGCTGAAAGACTGGGATAGAAACTCAGCCGAAAATTCCGTGGCCACTACCCTTGCCATTGAATGGGCACAAAGGATCTGGCCCACTATTCAACGATCTATGGGACCCGAAGATAAAGCGGACCAGGTAGAGAAAACCCACCGCTTTGTAGCCAGTGCCAGTGCCGAAGCATTGTTGCAACCCTTGGTAGCTACTTTGAAAGAGTTGACCACAAAGTTTGGTACCTGGCAAAAACCCTGGGGTGAGATTAACCGCTACCAGCGTATCACATCCGATATCACAGACAAACATGATGATGCACAACCCAGTATTCCCTGCGGTTTTGCGGCTTCTACCTGGGGGGCATTACCTTCTTTTGTGAGCAGACCCTATCCCGGTACAAAACTGCGGTATGGCTATAATGGTAATAGTTTTATCTGCGCGGTAGAGTTCGGTAAAAAAATCAAGGCCAAATCTTTATTGGCGGGTGGTAATAGTGGAGATATCAATTCCACCCATTTTAACGACCAGGCGGTGATGTATACAAAAGGACAATTCAAGGAAGTATTGTTCTATAAGGAAGATGTGCTGAAGCATGCAGAGAAAACCTATCATCCGGGAGAATAAGCAGTTGAAGGATGCCAGCAACCCATTTCAGGATAGAATCTTATATTTAAAGATGAAAAGAACCTATTTACTGTCTGCCGTTTTGTTCATGACATTGTTGACAGGCAGTTTCAATACTATTGCTGCACAGGCAAAATCCGGATTGAACCCCGCCCATGGTGCACCCGGTCACCGCTGTGATATTGCCGTGGGTGCTCCTCTAAATTCTGCACCGGCACCAGCCAAAGCACCGATACAAAATCTTCGTCCCGGACAAACATTTCCCGGCATGCTGGCCAATCCGGCTAAACCGGTAGTAAATACAGCACCTGCTGCTCCTGTACAACAGGTGGTAGCTGCACCGCAGGCTGCTAAACCATCACCGGTGGCTCCAAAAGCTACCAAAGTTGTGGCCGGCTTAAATCCTCCGCACGGACAGCCCAACCATCGCTGCGATATTGCCGTGGGTGCCCCACTTAATTCTCCGGCCGGAAAACCAGCCGTGGCTCCGGTACAAGCCGCTACACCTTTGCAAACGGGTCCGGTAAAAAATGCGGCAGGGGTGAAGATCAATCCACCGCATGGACAACCGGGGCATGACTGTTCTGTAGAAGTAGGTAAGCCACTGAAACAGTAATTTTTCTTACCTCTTACAACAAATCATACTTAACTGTTGGGAACTGCTGCATTGGTAGCAGCCCCCAACAGTGTCTATTACTTTGCTGATAATTGGTATTTGGGATATCCGGCCAGGGCTTGCTGTAAAGCTTCCACAGTAACATGTTGTTCCATCTCAATACTCACTGTTTCTGTAGTGCGGTCTATTTGAACGTCTTTGATCAGCGGATTGGTTTGCAGGGCTTTTTTTACTTTTTTTTCACAGCCGGCGCAGGTAATGCCGGTTACATGGTATTGATGTGTCATTTTCTACTATTTAACACAAAACTACCCTGCAGCATGACCGTAGCTGTTATACAATAAAGGATAAGATTTATATACTATTCTACAAATGTTCAGCGGTTGTATCCGAACAGATATAAGATGCACCTACATAAAAAAGCCACTGATCAACAGTGCTCATGGCAGTCTGTTTATCAGTGGCAGTTATAGTTATGCGCTGATTATTTTTCTATCGCCCTGATATGATATTCCTGAATCAGTGCGGGATTCTCGGGGGTAAGCGTAAAACTCACCCAAACATTCGCCTTCTCTCCTTCCATAATAAAATACCCGCGTAACTGATTTTCAGGAACCAGTTCTCTTACGGTATGGATCTTTCCGGCTTTTTGGAAAACAGTTGCTGCTTCCTTCTTCAGCGCATCAAGTATATAATCTGCAAAAAAGTTCTCCGCAAAAATGCCCGAGTTAACTGCATTTGTAAAATCAGGTAATAATTTTACCAGCTCATCACGACGTTGGGTAAGGATAGTAGAAGAAGGCAGTTGACGGGGCTGCAGTTTAGCCAAGCGGATCAATGTATCGAGTACCGCAAAATTGGGCGGTGTGGTAGGTGCGTAGGTAACATTGGCAAAGAGGATTACGCCCAAACCATACTCGGGCAGAAAACGCCAGTTACTGCCAAAACCAGGCAATCCGCCACTATGCGCCACGTATTCTCTGCCTTCACAATCATGGCTCCAGTTTAATCCATATCCATACGCAGAAGTGATGGCACAGGCCCTGCCACTGGGATATTTGTAGTTGGGATTGAGCCCGATAAAACGCCAGGGTTGGTGCATCTCGCGAAGAGAACTTCTTTTCACCGGACCGGTTTCTGCATCATTCCTTACCGGCCAGGCTGATTGGTGCAGGGCCACATATTTACTGAAAGATTCAATAGAAGTGATCATTCCCCCCATGGCGCCATAAATACCATCGTGCAGCAAAGCCTCCTCGCGCCAGTTACCATTGATCCAGCGATAACCATGTGCCAGCTCGTTGGCAGGTACTTTACTGTATTCCCATTGTGCCTGCGTCATGCCCAGCGGTTGCCAGATATTTTTTGCGATATAATCGCTGTAAGGAATACCCGTTATTTTTTTAATGATATATCCCTGCATGGCAAAACCCATATTGCTGTATTCATAGGCAATACCGGGCGCATTGGAAAAAGAAATCCCTTTTTTAATCATGGCGATCAACTCAGCATCAGTATCTGCCAGTTGCCTGTCGCCCCAGGGATTGTCCTCCGGAAAACCGGCCGAATGTGTCAGCAGCTGACGGATGGTGATCTCCGGCGCATCTTTGCTGAGTTTCTGGCCCTTCATTTCGGGGATATAGAGATAAACAGGATCATCTAATTTCAACTTACCCTCATCCCGCAGTTTCAGAATAGCCAGCGAAGTAAAACTCTTACTCATAGATGCAATCCGGAACATGGATTGGGTAGTGGCCGGAATTTTCTTTTCTATATCTGCATACCCGCCACTTCCGGAGAATACCAGTTTGCCATCGAGCATGATACCAAAAGCATACCCGGGGAAATGATTTTTTTCTGCATACTCCTTATACAGTTTTTCAACAAGCGGAAAATAGGCGGAAATTTTCTCCAGCCTGGCCGCATCTGTAAATACCGGCGAACGGTAAGATGCATTAGGGTTGCCGGGAACTATTTTGTCCTGAGCCAACACAACAAAAGATAAAAAGGTCAGGATCAGTGAAGATAATGATCTTAGGAAATGGTAAGGGTGCATAGATTTTGCTTTATCATATTGGAGGTTTACATTAATAAGAATTAATAATAAACTCTCTGGTTATAATTTACGGGATTTTTTGCTTCGCCACATGTTTTATTAGGTTGTGGGTTTAAAATGGGCGCTAACGTTCGAGGACTTTGGAAGGTTGGAAATGTATATTCTGACGCCCGCCTGGCCACTATAGATCAGTTAGCTAAAGCCAAATTACTGAAGCCGGGTCAGAATTCCTATGGTTGATGGGCGAAATTCGTCAGCCTAACTTTTGAAAAGCTGATATTGTGCGCTTGAAAATGCGATTGCAATTATATTTTTTCAATCGGCTCCTCGAGCGTGTCCCAGATCATTGTATACATAGAATAGTCAAACCATTCTTTAAACATTTCAAACGACCTGTTTTTCACCCAGAGAGTGTCATCTATGTACCAGTTGTTAAGTTGATCGCAAAATAACTCGTCAAAATTCTTTTTAAGCCAATTTTGGATTTGTGATTTTTCTTCAAAATCCGGTAATAAATACACTGCTGAATCATCATGAACTGTCAATTCACTATCAATCGGATCAATACTATTCAACCAATCAAAAAATGGCTTTTTCGGTTTAAGGATTAATGCACAGCGTTTTACATTTTCAAAAAATACAGGAATTGGATCCATTTCGTTTTATTTTTTGTCCCAAATTGAGTGTTCGGATATCTTGCGCACAACGTGAATGGATTTACGAAGGCCGGGGTCGGAGTTACTGTCGCTGGGGGAGAAAAGCGTATAAGGTGGTTTACCCGGGCCTGCTTCGTTAAGAGGGAGATACTGAAGAGTGGCAGAATTACAAAAGCTGCGGAAATATATTCTGTAGTCAATTTTTTGTAAATGCAATGTTATATGCTGTATTTACTCTGTCCACAAAAGAAAATTTACTATCTGATATCTCTTATTGTCTTCTTGGCTTTGTGTGCCCTGAAACAAGGGAGAAAAGCCATTTTTCTCAAGGTTTTCATTATCAGCAAGAAAAGATGTAGCAATAATTTCCAAGCGTTTATATAAATCCGGCTTTATAGATTTTAAAATCTTGTCGATAAGATTCTGATATGTTTTTAAATCGAGAATGGATGTCTTTGGTGACAATTGTAAGTGAATCTCATTTAAGAGAACTGCATAAATATCTGGAAAGAATTTAAAAGTCTGCAACGACGCAAGGGATGATAAATATGCTTTTGGTTGTAGATATTTTTGATTTTTATCCATTTCCATGAAATACATTGAAAGCTTGGCATTTAAAACTGTGTCGTAAGTGATTTTAAGTTGTTGTAATGAATTTTGTAATTCAGTGGAAAGCCTAAGTTCTTTTCTGATTTTACGGTACTTGGGTAGCAAGTCAGTCTTTAGATTCGTTATGTAGTTTGTTGCTATAACGAGGTTGGCATTCCATGCTGTGTCGGCTAAACATTTTTCTAACTCTTCTTTAGTCAGTATTGTACTGTCACATGAATTTCTTACAAAACTTTGTCCGTATGAGTAGACACAATTAATGGTGATCAAAAAAATCAATATAATCAGTAAGTGTCTCATTATATAGCACATAACGTTCAGGGCTTGCTGCTGTGCTGACATTTATTATTGTCAGTCTGGCAACTGAAGCCAAATAGAATTACAAATATTGAATTTAAGAACTAATGTTGAATAGCGTTGTGTCAGGCAGAACAAAAGCTGATAGCGATTTGCAGCTCATTGTTCCTACTTCAGCCAGCATAGCAGCAAACCGCATGTTGGCTGCAGCTATTGTCTCATTAGTACATTGATTGCTCGTCCTGCTCCAATAGGATTATAACCTTTTTCGATGCAAGCACGGTTTATTAGTTCTGCTGAAAGACCCGATGCGTACATATCACGTGTTTCAGTCTTCGAGTATTTTTCTATAAGAGTTTTGAAACTGTCACTATTAGCAACTTCGATTATCTCGTTTACTTCCGATTTTGTAGTAACATTCTTCAACTTAGACAGTTCCTTCAAATAGGTGTCACTATAAAAGGTAAAGAAAAATTTATCGTTTAATGCTGGAATATTTGTTTTGATTGTGTCAAGCTGTTGTCTTGTCAAACCGAGAGTTAAGGGCAAATAACCTAATTCCTTTTCGTCAGAAATTTTAAGAGCTAACACTTGATACCGTGTGGCTGGGTAGGGGTCTGTCGTTAAAGGAATTGTGTCGAGCTGCTCTAATTTTAGGATGATGAGCTCTCCAGTGTTATTTGAAGATAAAATTTTGTAGTGTGATGAAGGTCTGGGATGGCAGGGTCTATCAATGTAACATTTCAATTCGTATAAAGTATCATTGCTCTGACGCAACTTCGTTACTTCACCGTCAGTTACAAGAAAACTGTAGTCTTGCCGAAGAACTATCTGCCCTTGCGAACAGCCAAGTATTGAAAGAATTAAGAGAAATAGAAGTGTTTTTAGCATAGAGGTTTTAGTTGTAGCTAAGGTCCAGGGCTTTGCGAAGGTTGGGAATTTATATTTTGTCGTTCGCTTGGCCACTACAGACTCGATTAGTTAAAGCCAAATTACTGAAGCTTGATCAGAAATCCAACTGCGGAAGGGCCAAGTACAAAACCTGCCTTTGGCAAAGCCACTTGTTGTGCGCTGGGCTTATGCTTTTTTGAGATAGTCAGTAATAGAAAGGATTTCTGTCTTCCCTATCTTTTTCAGTACTAGTAAATCTTTGTCACCTGTTATAAGATGTGAAGCTTTACCGTCTTTTGCTAGAGCTAAAAGAAAATTGTCTTTTGGGTCACGGCATAAGGCGACTTGAGATTTTATTATAATGAAGTCCGCCTTAGTGTTGATCTTCGAAAGAAGGTTTTGGATGTCAACCGGGGAAAAATACTTTTTGAATTTTGGTCGCTGAGTAACTGTAATGAACTCTTCTAGAAGCTCTTTGCTAAATAATAATATTACATGATTGCCTTTCAGTAAGCTATCTAGTTTAGATAAGTCCTTTGTCAGTAAGAAGCTTATCCAAAGATTTGTGTCGATAATTATTCTATGCTTTGCTTTTTGCATAGCGTTTGGCTCTAACTGCTTCTACTTCTTTGGTTATTTGTTCCAGAGTAGGAGGATTAATAGATGCTTTTTTTCTTAGTTGTTTTACAACGGTTAGAAATGGATCCGAAGATGGCATTTCAGTGATAGAAATAAGCTTCATATCAGCAAGATCCTTGAGTAACTTACTTGCCTTAGGGTTTAATATGTCGATTTGGTAAGTCATTTGTTTCAAATATACGATTTTCCCGGTTTTTTGCTTAGCGCACAACGTCCAGGGCTTTGCGCTGTGGCTATGAATTTAATGAATCATTTTATTATAGGACACGGCCATAGCGCAACAGGCCATGTTGGCCGCAGTCCTTTAGTAGTCCCTTAAAGTAAAGGGTCTAAGTGTCTCGATGTTATCAGGCTGCATTACATAATCACACGCTCCATCGAGTTCAGCGCATAATTCTTGGGTGAAAACTAGCAAGTCTGGGAAAATGACCTTCCAATCCTTCTTATTTTTAACTAACGTCCTAAGCTCGGCATTCTTGCCGCCTGCCTTATAAAATGAGTCAACAAAGGCACTATTTACTTCGCCTTCGACCAAAAAGTTTGGCCTATCGGGGTCGTTCTCGAGAAAATAGTCCGGATGATGCAAAAACATATAAGACTTAGGATGCTTGAAGAAATTTGCCCAATGCTTAATCCTTCGTAATACAGGAAATCGGATCCAATCGAACTCTCCTTTGTTATCAACCAGGTTAAGCTCTTTATATATCACACCCATTCTCTCAGCCAATGTATAGAAAAGCAAAGTATATATCGTCAGATAGGTCCGCACCTTCTCCGTTCCTGAAAATTGTTCAACAAAGTCTAAGATATTCAGACAGCCTTCTTCGAAGTTGCATCCAATACAATTGTGAAAGGTTATGATATTTCCCTTGTCATCAGTTGGGCTAGCTAAATCTCGTCTTTCTCGTTCCTCGAATACATCAAACAGTCGGCAATAGCGAGATCGACCATCACCGGCTTTGCCTACTGCGGCAAACTTATTATGCCAATCTCTAAAATACTGTTCGACTAATCGTGTCCGGTCACTAAAAAAACTTGCCATTAAGGAGTGGTTGTGATTGCTGCCAACGTTCGAGGCTTGCCGCAGGGCTGGGATTGTTGCTGTGTCCGCCCGACAACTGAAGCCGATTGAAAAACTGATGATGAAGTTAACAACTAAAAGCCAAATAGAATTCGGTCAAGCCCGATATTAGCTGGTAGTAGTACAACTGCCGATTGTTACTACGTCCGCCAGCCTTGCGGCAAACCTTTTGTTGCCTGTAGTGCTATCAAGTACTCTCATTTACCAACTATTCTTAACAATTCTTGGTATACGTCATTTGGTCGGTCTGCACGTTTACTAATAATTTTTCCGTCCTTATCAATAATTGCATAATGTGGTATGCCATTAATTCCGAAAAGTTCGTCAGCTTCTTTTATCATCATTTCATTCAATAAATAATGTTCACCAACAATCTCTAATTGATTACGAGCTTTTGTCCAAGCTTTTTCTTTGTCATTATATCCAAAGTAAAGAAATACAATATTTTTCCCTTTTAAGTTTTCCTTTAAGATAGCAGCATTTGGCATTTCAGCCCTGCAAGGAACGCACCAACTTGCCCAAAAATCTACATAAATTACTTTCCCTGTATACTTTTTAAATATGTCAATGAGGGAATTGGATTTACTATTAATACTGATGGCTGATGCGATTTTCGGGTTTTCGTAATCATTTCGTCTGCTGGTTACAAGTTGTTTCATTTTTTTATTATGAACAATCTGGTCATACTTTTTAAACAATGGATTATAGACACTATCTGGTTTTTTAATTAACCAAGCCATAAATCTGGATAGATAAACATCTTTTGTACTTCCTGATAGCATGTTACTGTCAGCTACATAATTAAAGCGGTCAGTTAATGTTAATTTCTTTGATTTTCTGTTCAGTTTTGAAGCAACATAAAAATCTATAAGGTCATTATATTCGCTTGTGTTTAACGCAGCAAATTCATCATTAATTCCTTTTTCCAAAATTTTTGATATGGTACCATTATCCAGCGAACCCCTATTGGTTATATTCTCAACCAATGTTCTTTCATAAGATTCGTATGAATATTGAGAACGAAGCCAATTGTAATAAATATCAGACATTTCATGTGTACTTCTGTACTTTTTTAATAGATTCATTTTATATGAGGCAAACTCTTTCCGGTAAAATAATACGCTGTCAATATTTTTGTTTTTGATATTTTTAAAGAAATTTTTTTCGGAATAATATTTAATTATACTGTCGTGCAAAAAGGCAGAAAAATTAAAATCTCCTGCATTTTTTCCAATTGCATAAATGGGATTAGGTTGAGAAAAATCAACAATTAACTTTAGGCTTTCACCTTTCACCAAATCAAATATTTGATTCCCCGCTTCTGTCTTGATATACCAGCCTCCTATTGATTCTTCTGGAATTGTAACCTTAAAGGTTTTATTCTTGGTGACGACTACTTTTGTCCTATTGTCACGCCAAACTCTGGTAAAATTATTGAAACCCCCTGTTTCAGTAATATAGAATATTGAGTCGCTAAAGTTTTTTACAGTCCCAGATATTTCTACTTGTGCGTTGAGGCTAAGTGTAATCGCTGTGAAAAATAATGTAAATAATGTTCTCATTATTATTAAAGATTTTTTTAGTAGTGAGTTTCTGCGAATGCATTACAGGCAACGAGCAGGGCTTTGCGAAGGGCGGAGGGAAGGTTCCTTCTGCTGGCTTGGCCACTATAGACCCGATTAGTTAAAGCCAAATTACTGAAGCTGGGTCAGAATTCCTACTGTTGATGGGCGAAATTCGTAAGCCAACTTTTGCCAAGCCGATGTTGTGCGTTCGCCTTTACTTTCTACCTTGAATTGTATCGATGTAATGTTTTTTCTTGTATTGCCTATCTAGTTCGACAAGAATTAAGTCTATTAATTCTTTCAGAATACTAATATCGTATTCTTCAAAAAGTTTATTATAATGAGCTTGATCATTTCCTAACCATGTCGCTCTTTCCAAAATATCTTTGAGATCGCCTTCATAATAAGATGAAATAACTTGGCCTAGCCAGAGCTTTTCAATCTTTTCTTTTTCTTCCGGGTTATTTTTAATTGCCCAATCTTTTACTAAATATTCAATTGATTTTCTGAAGCCCATTCCGGCTAATTCGCTTAATCCATTATTTTCAGCCTGAAGACTTTGAAGATATGTTTCGATAAATTTTGATTGTTCTAGATTTGTCAAATCTTTTGGGTTGCCGCTTTTTAACTCTAGTATTGGTTTGGGCCATTCAGGACCTTTAGGTAAGCCATTTAGAAATCGATCAAATTTGAAGCCTGCATTACCTTTCTTATATAGGACTAAAAACATCTTCCTACAATTTTTATTAGAGCAAGTCCAAGCAGTTAAAAAGACCTCCTTGTTATCTGTATCATTTGAAAGGGCTTGCCAAGCCTCGTGTGGAGTATTTACTATATGACAGTGGGGACAAATATTAGGATCTAAAAGATCAAGTCTTGCATTGTTATACACTACTAGCATAATTTATTTTTTAAGGTGACGCACAACGTTGACGGCTTGCTGCTGTGCCGATATTTTATGTTCGTCAGCCTGGAACAGAAGCCGATTGAAAAACCAAAGTACAAATTATATTCTGTTGTTCATCAGCATTCGGTCTGCCGAAACCGAAGTTGATAAGCGAAACTATTTCCGATAATGCGTTTCGTCTGCCGGCATAGCAGCAAACCGATGTTACAGGCAGTTTTGCAAGGTTTGAATTTCGTCAATCTTAATTACTTTGGTTTGGATTTTCAGTCGTTCAAAAGTCTTCTTCGCTTTGTAAATACAGCGGTCATCGCTAGTAATAAATATGTCAAAGTGAGCACCATAAAAGGTATGTAGTGCGTCATCAAACATATTGTTGAAGTGCCCGTCGGTTTTATAACCTGCAAGGTCAAATTTGAAAAAAGTGTCAATCACCTTTGAATACAGAACATTGTCACTTGTTTTATTGTCAGGAGTGTAAGCGTCAAAGATGTCTGTTAGTTCAAGATGCTTCGGTAAGTCTTTGAAGTTATAGTTTACTGACTTAATAAATTCCTGTTTGTTTTTCAGCTTATTGAGGTTTGTCAACAAATAGGTTTTGAAGGCTTTGTAAAGACCGAAGTCAGATTTTAGTCTTGATTGAAAATTGAAGATGTCAGCATGCAACGCATGATAATTGTTGTGAATTTTAGAAAGTGGGAACATAATACCAAACATTGGTTCTACGTAACCTTTCTTAAAGTCTGCCGGGAGAGGAATATGTTTATATAACTCTAAAGCACTTCTCATCAACGGCTCATCTTTGAATAGGTCGTCATATGAGTTCGGCTCAAATTCCCATTCATCCGCTTTTTCTTGAAAAAATTCAAAAATGTCTCTGTAGTGCCACCTTGCATTTTTTTCTCCCCAATATTGGCAGATGCACAAATTGTCTGTGAACCTTTTGATATTGTTTAGATGCCCCTCAATGAAGTCAGGATTTTTTTGGAAGCCACGGAATAAGTCGTTTAGATGGGCATTTGAGTAAGCAGTCGTAATTTTCTTGTCGGTCAGCAATGCTAATAAAGTCTGATAGTCTGGTTTTTCAACTTCAGGTATTTTGTCAAACTTTTCAAGTCTGTCAAATATGTTCAAGTCTATGTAGACGGTCATTTTAAAATTGCCTGTAACGTTAAAGCATTGGCGATGTGGCAGTATTCTGTGTTCGTCTGCCTATTGCCCAATGTTGAATAAATGTACAAATGTTCATTGTTTGTTTTATCGTTCAATAGCGCTCGGACATGCTGTAACAAAAGCTGATTAGCGTTTTGTTGCCGATTGCTTATTCGTCGCCCGCCATATTGCCAATGCACTGTTAGCAGCATGGGCTTTGTCACTAAAAAGCTTTTGCCATTCCCTTTTGCCATTCCGAGTAACACTTATAGTCTTGTGGTCTATTCATGCTTGTTGCTTCGTACTGTCCACAACGATGGCAAACGTTTTCCTGATAATCTGGGTTCTCAAACTGTGCCCAAATCGAATAACAGTCTCCGCAGTAAGGTTTGTGTGGGTCGTAGTCAATACGAGTTTCACAGCGAATACAGTAGCCCCTAATTACTTTTTTATACTTGCCATTTTTTTCGGGTTCTTTTTTATTGTTTTGATAAATTGGCCGGTCGGTTTTACGGAGAGCAATTTGTTCCGATGATTGAATAATGGAAAGTGTCTCGTTAACTGCCTTGTCGAAAAGGTCTTTATCAGTTGAACGGTCAATAAGTACACCCATTTCCCGATTGTTTTTCTCGGAAAACTCATACATATTCATGGATGTAATCACCATCCTTGTCTCATTGAAATAGCACTTTGCATGAAGGTTTTCAAAAAAGAAAAGTTCAACGTTTTTAAGTTCTGCAAGGGAGTTCCGTTCATTTGGCTTTAGTTCGTCCTTCCCAAAAATAATTTTTATTGCTACACCTTTGTTTGAAGCGTCTTTCAGTCGCTCGTAAAATGTCTTTGAGATTTGTAAGTAGGGAGAAACTAAAACAAGTTTGGTCTTTGAGTCTATA
>DASWXD010000066.1:0-3110 GCA_036405675.1 Sediminibacterium sp. | reverse complement strand
ATGCGTGTTAAGGGATAAGGAACTTGCTTTGTTGCATAAACCCGCTGGGCACAGGCATACTTTCCCGGCCAGAGGACGAGCACCAATACAACTAAGATCCAAAAGTTATATCTCACCTTTTTCTGTTTAAATAGCGGAGCCTCGGGTGACCGTGATTCAGTCACTCTACACCCTTATCAGGAAAACCAGCACCTTTGAGACGGTGCTGAACTCATCATTATATACAATATAACAAAATATTTCTTTAAAGTTAAATTTTGTGCTTTGATTTTTCCGATCAGGATCCTGATGTCAATCGAATTCAAAGAATTTTACAGGAAATTTGAGCAGAAATCGGGGAAACATGTAGTACATTTGCAGCATTAAAAAATGCCCGGGGGATTCTTTTAAATGATAATCGAAGTAATCGGATTCCAAACTTTGGGCAACCTTAATTAAGACACTTGGTATGACTAAAAACTGGTGGAAGCTTCTTGCCTCAGTTCTTGTTCTTTTTTCGATAATTGCTG
The DNA here is from genome assembly GCA_036405675.1 of Sediminibacterium sp. Classification (GTDB taxonomy): domain Bacteria; phylum Bacteroidota; class Bacteroidia; order Chitinophagales; family Chitinophagaceae; genus Sediminibacterium. The sequence goes on along the minus strand of DASWXD010000066.1, from coordinate 2,601 downwards.
GCCTTCTATACGATGTTCCGCGGCTTCCCATTTTGCATGAGAGCATCCGGAACCTTTACTTTCATGTTCCGATGTGGTTTACCATGATCGTGTTGTTCAGTATTTCGGTAGTATACAGCGTGAAATACCTGGGTACCGGAAATGAGAACCATGACCTGATCGCGGTGGAATGTATCAATACCGGAATGATCTTTACGTTTCTGGGGTTGTCTACCGGAATGATCTGGGCGAATTTCACCTGGGGTTCACCGTGGCCGGATGATCCGAAGCTGAACAGTGCTGCCATTGCCGCCCTGATGTATCTGGCTTATTTAGTTTTGCGCAATTCGCTGGATGAGGAGCAGAAGCGTGCCCGCATCTCGGCCATCTATAATATTTTTGCCTACCCGGTAATGATCGTGTTGCTGTTCGTTTTGCCGCGAATGACCGACTCGCTTCATCCCGGAAACGGTGGTAATCCCGGATTCAATTCCTATGATCTGGACAACAGCATGCGGGTTGTATTTTATCCGGCGGTGCTGGGCTGGATCCTGATGGGGGTCTGGATCGCCACTTTACGCTATAGAATCAGAAAAATTGAAAATAAACATAACGCTGTTTAAAATGAAAGCAGTTCTATCTACAATAATTTGCCTATTCCTTTTTGTTACAGCCACTTTCGCCCAACAGGACGTTGAGATGGCCGACACCCTGCGTAGTTCCGGAAAGATCTATGTGGTGGTAGCGGTAATCGTACTCATCTTTGTTGGTTTGGCTGTTTTTCTGTTCGCCCTGGACAGAAGAATAAAAAAAATTGAGCAAACAAATCGTTAAAAATGTGCTTTAAAGTTGTGAAAACACTATTTTCTATCAGTGTCTTCCGGGTGTAGCACGTACACGAACTCTTATTTATTTGCAGGTATGGCTTATTTTGCTTCAAATTTGCACCATAAAACCAATCTTAAAAACCCAATTATCTATGGCTAATTCTAGTACAGCTATACATACCGAGACCAATTTCTTTGGTGATGTATGTGAGTTTTTTGACCATGCAGCCCAATTTACCAATCACCCATCCGGATTATTAGATCAGATCAAAACTTGTAATAGTGTTTACCGTTTTCAGTTCCCAATCAGAAAGGGAAACAGTTTTGAGGTAATCCATGCATGGCGTGTAGAGCACTCTCACCACATGTCGCCAACCAAAGGAGGGATCCGCTACAGCGATATGGTGAATGAGGACGAAGTTATGGCTCTTGCGGCCTTAATGACTTATAAGTGTGCTATTGTGAACGTTCCTTTTGGTGGGGCAAAAGGCGGGATCAAGATCAATCCTAAAAATTACACGGTTGCCGAGCTGGAGAATATCACCCGCCGTTACACTGTTGAATTAATTAAAAAGAACTTTATTGGCCCGGGTATCGACGTGCCTGCTCCGGATTACGGATCAGGAGAGCGTGAGATGAGCTGGATCGCCGATACTTATTATACCATGAATCCGGGTCAGCTGGATGCACTGGGTTGCGTTACCGGTAAGCCAATTGCTTTGCACGGAATCGCTGGTCGTCGTGAGGCTACCGGTCGTGGTGTTGCCATCGCCGTTAGAGAGTGTGTTTCTGTAGCCGAGGATATGGAAAAGATCGGCTTAACTGCCGGACTATCCGGTAAGCGTGTAATTGTTCAAGGCTTAGGTAACGTAGGTTACCATTCTGCGAAATTTTTAACCGAATATGGCGCTACCATCGTGGGATTGTGCGAGTATGAGGGTGCAATCTACAATGCTGACGGTCTTGATGTGGAAGAAGTGTTCCAGCACCGTAAAGCAACCGGATCTATTTTAGGTTTTAAAGGCGCTAAGCAAGAGTTTACCAACTCTCACGAAGGTTTAGAGCAGGATTGCGATATCCTTGTTCCTGCTGCTCTTGAAAACCAGATCACTGAAGATAATGTAGGCCGCATCAAGGCGATGATCATTGCCGAAGGTGCAAACGGACCTACTACTCCGGGCGCTGCAGCAGCTTTCCTTGAAAAAGGTGGTATCGTTATTCCTGATATGTACTGTAATGCAGGTGGTGTAACCGTTTCCTACTTCGAATGGTTGAAAAACCTGTCGCACGTTGCCTTTGGCCGTATGGACAAACGTTACGAAGAAACTGCCAATTCAAACCTGGTAAACATGTTTGAAACTACTACCGGTATCTCATTATCGTCAGAGCAACGTAAAATGATCGTTAAAGGTGCTACCGAACTTGAACTTGTAAACTCAGGTTTAGAGGACACCATGATTCGCTCATACCACGAGATCCGCGAGATCAAAATGAGAAATCCTAAGATCGACAGTCTGCGTACCGCTGCATTTGTTAGCTCAATCGACAAAATTGCGGTTTCGTACATGAATATGGGTATCTGGCCATAAGCCTCCGGTACCTGAAATGTTACAAAGAGCGACCCCGAAAGGTCGCTTTTTGCGTTTTGAGGCTGGGCTTAAAGTATTCGATTTGTTAGTCTCTTCGCTTGATTATTCGTACTTTTGCAACAAAAATCACGTTTAGTGTTCAACTGAATATGAAAAGAAGCTCAATCATCGGAATTATAATCATCGCCATCGCCATTGGCGTCATT
>DASWXD010000065.1:0-25377 GCA_036405675.1 Sediminibacterium sp. | reverse complement strand
TATCAGGGATACAATACGTGTAGACAAAGAGAAGATTAGTGAATTGGTAAAAGAAGCAGATGAAATATCGAAAATCATTGCTTCTATTATACTAAAAGCCGGGTAGTTATTTTGGCTTTTAAATTTTGACTTTAGAATTTTGACTTATGTCGGAGCAACCCTTATTTAAAGTAACCATCGACAACATCACCATCGAAGTGCCGGCCGGGACCACCATCCTGAATGCTGCACGTAAGATCGGTGGAGAAGTGGCGCCGCCTGCGATGTGCTATTACAGCAAACTGCAGGGCAGCGGTGGTAAATGCCGTACCTGTTTGGTAGAAGTGAGCAAAGGTTCTGAAAAAGATCCCCGCCCCATGCCCAAACTGGTAGCATCCTGCCGTACCACGGTGATGGACGGGATGGAGGTTAAAAATATTACCAGTCCGAAAGTACTGGACGCCCGTGCCGGTGTGGTGGAGTTTCTGCTCATCAATCACCCGCTCGACTGCCCCATATGCGACCAGGCCGGTGAATGTCACCTGCAGGATCTGAGCTATGAACACGGCGCAGAAGGCACCCGCTTCGAGTTCCAGAAACGGATATTCAAGAAACATGATCTGGGTCCTTATATACAGTTGCACATGACACGTTGCATTCTCTGCTACCGTTGTGTGTTTGTTGCTGATCAGCTGACGCAGAAAAGAGAACATGGTGTATTAGACAGGGGCGATCACGCTGAAATCGCTACGTTCATTGAGAAAAATCTGCAGAACGATTTCATCGGAAATGTAATTGATGTATGTCCGGTAGGCGCTTTAACCGATAAAACTTTCCGTTTCAAAAATCGTGTCTGGTTCCTGAAACCGATGGATGCACACCGCGATTGTCCTACCTGTTCCGGTAAAGTAACTTTATGGAACCGTGGCGATGAAGTGTTTCGTGTAACCGCCCGCAAAGACGAGTGGGGTGAAGTGGAAAATACAGAAGACGGTAAAACTGCCTGGATCTGTAATACCTGCCGCTTTGATAAAAAGAAAACCAGTGATTGGGTGATTGAAGGACCGAGGAATATCAATCGTCATTCCGTGATCTCACAAGGGCATTATGCCGGAAAAGTGGGTATGACAAAACCAAACGAGACATTCACTGCGGTGCATGGCGGCAGACAACCGAAACTATTGATGGATATACATACTGTGAGTGAAGTGAACAAACCGAACATTGAACTGAGTTTGATCGATGGTCCGGCGCATTCCACAGATTTTAATAAGAAGAAAGACTAATAGCTATCTACCACATGACACTACTTGCTATTGACTGGATATTACTGATCGAAAAACTGATCCTGATCGCAATCATTGTGTTTGCGAGTCTGGGGATTGCCTTATATACCACTTTCGCAGAAAGGAAAGTGGCAGCGATACTGCAGGACAGGCCAGGTCCGAACCGTGCGGGTCCTTTTGGATTGTTGCAACCCTTTGCCGATGGATTGAAACTGATCATGAAAGAAGAGATCATTCCGAATACGGCGAATAAATTTCTGTTTGTACTCGGACCGGGACTGGCCATGACGGCTGCCCTGATGACCTGTGCAGTGATTCCCTGGAGTGGACATGTAGAACTGTTCGACAGGAAGATCGATCTCCAGATCGCTGATATCAATATCGGGATCCTGTATGTGTTTGGGGTAGTAAGTATGGGTGTGTATGGCATCATGATCGGTGGTTGGGCATCGAATAATAAATTTTCCTTGATGGCCGCTTTACGTGGTGCATCACAGGCAATCAGTTATGAGCTGGCGATGGGACTGGCACTGATTGCGGTACTGATGCTTTCGGGTTCTTTAAGTCTGAAAACAATTGTAGAACAGCAGATGGGAGCCGGCCAGTTATGGAATATTGCTTACCAGCCGCTGGGTTTCCTGATCTTTTTTATCTGTGCACTGGCAGAGTGTAACCGTACACCTTTTGACCTGCCGGAAGCGGAGAATGAACTGAACTTTGGTTACCATCAGGAATACTCATCCATGAAACTTGGGTTTTACCTGTTTTCTGAATATGTGAATATGATCATGAGCAGTGCGGTAATGGCTTCTCTGTACTTTGGCGGATATGATATTCCGTTCCTTGACGAGAGCACGCTGGCACCAAACCTGGCCGCTGTACTGGGTGTGGTAGCGTTACTGGCCAAGATCGTATTATTCATCTTCCTGTTCATGTGGATCCGCTGGACCATCCCGCGTTTCCGTTATGACCAGCTGATGAATCTGGGTTGGAAGAAAATGATCCCACTGGCATTGATCAATATGTTGATCACCGGTGCAGTGATATTGTGGTTGCAGGGGAAATGATTCCGGATTTGCGGATGACGGATTTGCGGATTTATAATCCGTTAATCAATCCGCCATCCGATATCCGTTAATTCGCTAATCGCCGAAGGCGCAAAACGTAAAAAAATATTTTTGCCGGTCCAATCCGGTAGAAAAGAAAGATAAACATGCAAGCATTAACCAACAGATCCAAAGAGGTAAACCGCAAACCTATGAGTTTGATGGAGCGGTTGTACCTGCCCGCTATTTTTAAAGGGATGGCGATCACTTTCAGCCATATATTTAAAAAGCAGCCAACGATACGTTACCCGGAACAGAAACGTCCGTTCAGCCCGGTTTTCCGTGGACTGCATGTACTGAACCGTGATGAGGAAGGCCGCGAAAGATGTACGGCCTGTGGTTTGTGTGCTGTGGCCTGTCCGGCAGAAGCCATTACCATGGAAGGGGCAGAACGTTTGCCCGGTGAAGAGAACAAATACCGCGAAGAAAAATATGCAGCCCGTTACGAGATCAATATGCTGCGTTGTATTTTCTGTGGTTTGTGCGAAGAAGCCTGTCCGAAAGATGCGATCTACCTGAGTGAAACTTTTGCGCCGGCCAATTTTACCCGCAAAGGATTTATCTATGGCAAAAATGATCTGCTGATCCCGGATCCGAAAACAGATCCGGTTGGATATGAAAAAGCGAGAGGTAAAAACGAACCAACAACGGCGGGAGCAGCTTCATCGAATTAGTGATTAATAATAAATAATTAGAGATGGGAAATGCATCAATAATTATTAATTGTTAATTTTTAATTGTTAATTAAACATATGAGTACGACCGAAATATTATTCTTTTTCCTCAGCGCGCTTGCCGTATTCAGTGCCATTATGGTGCTGGTGAGCAAGAACCCGGTACACAGTGTACTGTGGCTGATCGCTGTGTTTTTTGCCATCTCCGGCCATTATGTATTAATGAATGCACAGTTCCTGGCTATTGTGAACCTGATCGTGTATGCGGGAGCCATTATGGTACTATTCCTGTTTGTGATCATGCTGATGAACCTGAATGCAGAAACGGAGCCACAGAAACATATCTGGATGAAACTGGCCGGTGTAATATCGGGCGGTTGTTTGTTGTTGATGCTGATCTCGCTGGTACGGCAGGCTATTGAAATGGGTGGACGGAAAGTGATGATGGCCGATGGGAATATCGGATTGATCAAGAACCTGGGTAAGGCCCTGTTCACCGATTATGTGGTGCCTTTTGAGATCACCAGTGTGTTGTTCCTGAGTGCCATGGTAGGAGCGGTGGTAATTGGTAAGAAGAATTAATAAGGCTAATGCGGAAGGCATATAACCTGACGAATAAGCTGTATATAAAAATTGTAAACATTGTATAACGTCGCAAGCGTTGTACATCAAGCGAAAAAAATGCCGATACAGTATTATATCTATCTCTGTTTAACCTTGTTCAGCATCGGGATCATTGGTGTGCTGACAAGACGGAATGCCATTATCGTATTCATGTGCGTAGAGCTCATGTTAAATGCAGTGAACCTCTTGCTGGTAGCGTTTTCCAAAATGCACCATGCAGCGGCCATAGCGGGTGATGCCAATACAACAGTGGGGATAGAAGGACAGTTATTCGTATTCTTTATCATGGTAGTGGCAGCGGCCGAGGTAAGTGTGGGACTAGCCATTATTGTAATGATGTACCGGAATACGCATTCAGTGGATATTAATTTTTTGAACAGATTGAAAAACTAAAGAACGCAGCATGCAGCACGCAAAACACAGAACGCAAAACGCCTTCTGTAACAAGCGCTAAGCATGGAACGTTCAGCCTGAGTATATGAGCAAACTTGTTTATTTAGTACCATTGTTTCCCCTGCTGGGTTTCCTGGTTAACGGACTGGGCAGGAAGTCGATGTCAAAATCCCTGATCAGTATTGTGGGCAGTGGGTCCATACTGGCATCCTTTGTGGTAAGCCTGCTGATCTTTTTTGATGTAAAAGCCAATGGCGGAAGCGTGGTTACCCTGTTCAACTTCATCAGTGTAGAAAGCTTTACCATTCCGTTTGCTTTTCAGGTAGACCAGCTTTCTTCCTTATTCCTGCTGATCATTACCGGTATCGGTTTTCTGATACACCTGTATTCTTCCGCTTATATGCACGAAGAAGAGCCACAGCATTTCGGTCGTTATTTTGCGTATCTGAACCTGTTTGTATTCTCCATGTTGCTGCTGGTACTCGGCGCCAATTATGTGATCATGTTCATTGGCTGGGAAGGGGTAGGTCTTTGTTCTTATTTATTGATCGGTTTCTGGTTTAAAAACAACAATTATAATTACGCTGCCAAAAAAGCGTTTGTGATGAACCGGATTGGTGATCTGGGATTTCTGCTGGCAGTTTTCTGGATCCTGGTAAAACTGGGTACGGCTTCTTATGGCGATGTGTTTGCCAATGTATCCAAACTCAGCTCCTTTGATATTACAGCGATCACTATGCTTTTATTTGTAGGAGCGATGGGGAAAAGTGCACAGATTCCTTTGTATACCTGGTTGCCGGATGCGATGGCGGGTCCTACGCCTGTATCTGCCCTGATCCATGCCGCTACCATGGTTACTGCCGGTATTTACATGATTGCCCGCAGCAATATCTTATACACGATGGCACCTGCTACCCAAACGGTAGTGGCTGTAATTGGTCTGGCTACCGCCATTTTTGCAGCAACCATTGCTTTAAAACAAAACGACATTAAAAAAGTACTAGCTTACTCAACCGTTAGCCAGTTGGGTTATATGTTCCTCGGATTGGGAGTGGGTGCTTATACCGGTGCGGTATTTCACGTAATGACACATGCGTTTTTCAAAGCACTTTTATTCCTTGCTGCAGGTTCGGTGATACATGCTATGCACCATGAGCAGGACATCCGCAAAATGGGCGGCCTGAAAAAACATTTACCTATTACGCATATAACCTTCTTACTGGGCTGTCTGGCCATTGCCGGAATTCCGCCTTTCTCAGGGTTCTTCTCAAAAGATGAAATTCTGACTGCAGCTTTCGCGCATAATCCGCTGTATTATTTTGTGGGTGTGGCAGGTGCTTTGATGACTGCTTTCTACATGTTCCGTTTGTATACTTTAACCTTCCTCGGACAGTTCAGGGGTACACAGGAACAGGAACATCATCTGCACGAAAGTCCCTGGCAGATGACTTTCCCGCTGATTACACTGGCGGTATTATCAGTAGTAGGCGGATGGATCGGGATACCCGAAGTATTCGCTGCCAATGCGCATAGCCTGGAATATTTTCTGGCGCCCATTTTTGCCGAATCAGCGAAGCTGGCCGAACACCATCACCTCGAAGCTTCACAGGAATACCTGATGATGGGTGCTTCTACCGCAGCCATTATTATCGTGATTCTGTTTGCCGTGAACAGTTATAAAAAATACCAGGCATCAGCAACAGAAGAATCTGCCGGTATGGGTAAACTGCTCGAGAACAAATGGTATATCGATGAATTATATGATGCAGTAGTGGTAAATCCTTTGCATGTATTGGCCGGTTTTTTCAAGAACATCATTGAAAAAAGCGGAATTGATGGTCTGGTGAACGGCGTAGGTAAACTGGTAGGCTATGGTTCGCGCCAGTTGCGCCTGGTGCAGAGTGGCCAGGTAGGAAATTATATACTGATCATGGTATTGGCCATGGTGGTATTCTTCCTCGTCTGGTTTAATGATGCTACCATTATCCGTTTTTTCAGTAAGATATTTTAAACAGCTTGTTGCGATAAAGAAAGTATATGATCCCTGTTTCACTCATATTGATCCCATTGATTACCGGTCTGCTTGCCTTCTTTCTGAAAGGAGCGAGCGCCGCCAAAAACTGGGCACTGCTGTCTTCGGTGATCACCCTGGCCGTTGCGGTTGCCGGTATTTTTTTCCTGCCTGCGCAGCATCTTTCCTATGATGCAGCCTGGTTACCTGCGCTGGGAAGCCGTTTCAGCCTGGTTACCGATGGCATGGGTAAGATGCTGGTATTGCTGACCACCATTAGTTTTCCGGTCATCCTGATCGCTACGGCTAAGAATGATTATAAGCAATCAGCCAGTTTTTATGCCTTGCTCCTGCTTTCGCAGACCGGATTACTCGGTGTTTTCCTGGCTGCTGATGCGTTGGTATTTTATTTCTTCTGGGAGCTGGCATTGATTCCTGTTTACTTCCTCTGTTCTTTCTGGGGAGGCGAAAAAAGGATCGCGGTTACATTCAAGTTCTTTGTGTATACATTTATCGGTTCGTTATTGATGCTGGCAGGTATCTTGTACCTGTATTTCCAGTCGGCCGATCAGTCATTTGCTTTACAGTCTTTTTACCATATCAAGTTAACAGTCACACAGGAGAATGTAATCTTCTGGTTATTCTTTATTGCATTCGCGATCAAGATGCCGGTATTTCCATTTCATACCTGGCAGCCGGATGCCTATGAGCAATCGCCCACAGCGGTTACGATGATCATGAGTGGTATCATGGTAAAAATGGGAGTCTTTGCATTGATCCGCTGGTTATTACCGGTGTTTCCGCACGCTTCCCAGCAGTTTGCGCATCTCATTATTATTTTCGCTGTGATGGGAATGCTGTATGCATCACTGATCGCTATCAGGCAGGATGATATCAAACGACTCATCGCTTATTCCTCTATTGCGCATATCGGCCTTATGTGTGCCGCGGTATTTGCGCACAATGCCACGAGCATGGAAGGGGTAATGATACAGATGTTCAACCATGGGATCAATGTGATCGGTTTGTGGATCGTAGCAGATGCCATTGAACAACAGCTGGGTACCCGTAAGTTCAGTGATCTGGGCGGACTGGCACAAAAAGCGCCGGTACTGGCTATTCTGCTGGTGGTAATGGCATTAGCGAATATTGCACTGCCGCTTACCAACGCTTTTATCGGAGAGTTCCTCATGTTTAATGGATTGTTCCAGTATAATGTATGGATCATGGCGGTGGCAGGTATCAGTATTATTCTGGCAGCTGTGTACACGTTGAATATGGTACAGAAAGTATTGTATGGTAATACAACCGTTGTTACAGAAAACGCAACTGAAATCAGTGGTAATGTGCAATGGATGCTGGTGGTACTGGCTGTGATGATCGTAGCGCTGGGTGTTTATCCGCAGCCTTTGATCGATCTTACAAAAAATACTGTTCAGGCCATACTGGCTAATCGTTAATAGTGAAATCAACCTGCAGCTGATACTGCAGGTTCAAGATAAGTTTTATGAATGCAATCATAGTTTCTGCTTTACTGGGTGTGGTGATGATGTTCAGTGGCATCATTTTCAAGAACCGTTCTGTTCATTCAGCTATCGCTGTGGTGGGCCTGTTGGTATTACTGGTGGCTAACCTGCTGAACAGTTACGGGATCTGGGTCATCCGTTTTGATACTTTCCAACTCTTCAACTTTGAGCAGTTCGGGATGTACTTCACTTCTATTGCCATTGCCGCTACGCTGATTTATGTATTGCTGAGCGGAAAAGCCATCGAAAAAACAAGCCAGTATTCGGCAGAATATTATGCGCTGATCTTTTTTGTTTTGTGTGGCGTATCTATTCTTTCCGGATTCAACAGCTTGCTAATGCTGTTCCTGGGAATTGAGATACTAACTATTCCGCTGTATATTTTAACCGGCTCCGATAAGCGTAACCTCAAAAGCAATGAAGCTTCTCTCAAATATTTCCTGATGGGTTGTTTCTCCACCGGTATTATGCTCATGGGCATAACCCTGATCTATGGCGCTACCGGAAGTTTTATTATGGGAGAAAGTAAATCACTTGCTTCCAGCGCACTGATTCCCAAAACTTCTTTTCTCGAAATAGCGGGTATGATCCTGTTATTTGTGTCGATGTGTTTTAAGGTTTCTGCCGCTCCTTTCCATTTCTGGACACCCGATGTATACGACGGAGCCCCCAGCGTATTCACTTCCTTCATGGCTACCATTGTGAAAGCCGCTGGTTTTATCGCGTTTATCCGGTTGTTCGATCAGCATACCGAATTGTTAGGGCCTACCTGGAAATTATTACTGGCTTTTGTCATCATCGCAACCTTACTGGTGGGTAATATCACTGCTGTGTTTCAGCAAAGCGTAAAACGGATGCTGTCTTATTCCAGTATTGCACAGGCCGGTTTTATGTTGTTTGCCCTGTACAGCGCCAACGATCTGGCCAGAGAAGGGATTTTACTCTATACTGTCGCCTACAGCCTGGCTACCATCGGGATCTTTGCCGTGCTGATCAAAATGAAAGATTATACTTTCGAAGGTTTTAACGGACTGGCCCAGACACAGCCGGTACTGGCTTTCTCCACGGCCATCTGTCTGCTGTCGCTGGCAGGTATTCCCCTAACCGCCGGCTTCTTTGCCAAATACTACATGCTGGCATCGGTGGTAAAAGCCGGAGGATCTTTATGGCTGGTGATTGTAGCGGTATTATTTGCCGCGGTAAGTGCTTATTACTATTTCCGTGTGATACAGTCTATGTACTTTAAAGACGGCGAACCGGAAACAGAAGAGATAACCGGTGGTTTTAAACTGGGACTGCTCCTGGTGGCGGCACTGGTGATCCTGTTCGGGATCTTCCCTTCACTGGTGCTTAACTGGTTCTATTTTTAACCGTTCCTCACATTTCTTTATCGGGCGGGGGACGGTTCGCCAATCTCAATTATCTTTATGAGGTTGTATTGTTGACGTAACCTGAACCGCATGACTACCCTGGATTCCTTTACACTGGCATGGCGCACTGTTCGCAGTAATAAACTGCGTACGGGTATCACGGTGGCTATTATTGCCTTCGGGATCATGGCGTTGATCGGTATCATTACCGCTATTGAAGCCATGAACCAGAGCCTGAAAGAGAGTTTCTCTTCCATGGGAGCCAATGCCTTCAGTATCCGTTACAAAGATTCAAGGGTAAGAATGGGCGGAAGGAACAACGGTGTTACCAAAACCAAGAGAGGCCTCCGCGAAAAAAAATCGAAACTGGATAAACCTATCCGGAAAGAGGAAGCCGAATTTTTCAAAAAGAACTTTGTTTATCCTGGCGCGCAGGTAAGTATTTACCGTCGCGGTCCGGGTGCACAGGAAGTGCATTATGGCGATAAAAAAACCAATCCGCAGATCACACTGATGGGTGGTGATGAAAACTATCTTCCCGTAAACGGCTATTCGATAGAGCTGGGTCGTAACCTGAACGGTCTGGATGTAGAAAGCGGCCGCAGTGTTTGTTTGCTGGGCAGTAATGTAGCCACTAAATTATTCGGTGACAGACCAGAGAAATGCATCGATAAAATCATCCGCGTAGGCAGCCTGCCTTACCGGGTTATTGGTCTTTTAAAAAGCAAAGGTTCCAGCGCTATGATGCGCCAGGATGATGTGATCCTCACTTCTTATACCAATATCCGTCGTTTTGAAAATGCGAATCCTTCTTATCTCGTAGGCGTGATGGTGGGTAACGTGAACGAACTGGAAGTAGCATCTGATGAAGCCACTTCTGTATTCCGTAATGTGCGCCGCCTGGAGCCGGCAGAAGATGTCAATTTTGTGATTGAACGCAGTGATAAGTTTGCCGAAATGTTCATCGGATTTCTGAGCAGTATTACCGGTTCAGCCGGTGCCATTGGACTGATTACCCTGATCGGTGCGGCCATCGGTCTGATGAATATTATGCTGGTTGCTGTAAATGAGCGTACCAAAGAAGTGGGCCTGATCAAAGCCATTGGAGGTAAAAGCAAGAATGTACGCCAGCAATTTCTTTTCGAAAGTCTCATCATTAGCCTGTTGGGTGCACTTTTCGGTATTATCCTGGGTGTGCTGGTAGGGAATCTCTTTTCAATCGTATTAAAAACCGGTTTTGTGATCCCCTGGATGTGGGTCATCATCGGCATTGTCATCTGCTCCGTAGTGGGTCTCGCAGCTGGTATCTATCCTGCTATGAAAGCCGCCAAACTGAATCCGATCGTGGCTTTGCGTTACGAGTAATCATCGTGAAGAGTGAGTGGTGAGTAGGCAGTAGGGAGTTGGATATAACTTCTCTGGTATAATCATATCATCATCTTGCTACTCACTTCTGCCAACTCACTATATCGTGAGGCGTGAGTAGTAAGTAGGCATGAACTTATCTATTAGTAACGTAAGTAAAACTCACTACTCACTACTGACAACTCACCATTGACAATTCACCACCCCTATCCCCGCTTAAAAAACAGTTTCAGCTTCTCATTGATATAATACTTGATATCTTCTTCCGACCTGTTTCTGCGTAACCATTCGCTGGTTGGTCTGTATTGCTGCATAAACTGTTGCAGTTCGGTGTCTTTTAAACCGCTGTACTGTGTTACTACTGAGGCAGGGAACCGGTAGTTGATATAGGCTTCCTTTTCATTGGATTCGAAAAAGGCAAAAGCTTTGCGCTTGTTCTTCTCATGCCGCGAAAAACGATCCAGGTTCAATGCAATACCGGCACCGGAATTGGCTTTGGAAACCGTTGGAATAGTATAGTCTACAATGTCCTGTAAAAACTCTTTTCTTCTTTCTATACTGTCAAGCTGATAGCGGCTCAATCCCCTTGTGGTTACAGTTACATTACCTAAACTATGCGCCAGTGGCGAGAGGAATAAAGACAGGGTATCCTGCAGCAGAAACTGTTTGTTGTAGTGAATGGTATCAAAATAATATCCCACTGCCGCAAAAGAGAGCACCTGATTTTCCTGTAATTCGATCTTAAAACGACCGCTGGCACTGGTCATTACGGTGGTTTGGGTATTCAGGTTGGTAATACTGGCTAATACAATGGGTTCGCGGGTAATACTGTCTCTCAGGTAACCCCAGCGTTCATTCTTTTTCTGTGCCTGGGCTGCTGTTCCGCTTAAGAGAAACAGGATCCATATATAAGGTTTCATAAAACAACATTTGTACAAAGGTACAGCATCGGTTTTGGTGAATAGCGCACATAAAAAAGTCCCGCCAACCGGCGGGACTTTTTTAGCTGATAAAAGCGGATTTATTTAGGATCCAGTGCTTTTTTAATTTTTTCAGACAGGTCCTGTAAATGAATCTTGCTCATCCGGTCGCTGGCAGTACCTGCAGCAGCAGCTACCTGTGAACGTAACTGAACCAGTTGCGCTCTGGCAATGCTGTAGACATCGCTGCGGTTGTTAAAGCCGGTAGCGTACGGATTGGCTCTGCCACCACCGCCAGGGAAAGTGATTGTAGCAGAAACGGTAATTGCAGGTGGATTAAGCAGGTTATCCAGTTTGTCTACATAACTTTTCTGGAGCATTCTGCGGTAACCATCAATGGCTTTATTGGATTTCAGTTCGCTGAACAGATCGTTCTGCAGTTCAGAGATCATTTCCAACGCGCTGTAGGCCTTATCGGCACCAAAACGCTCCACAGAATACTGCATACGGTTCATCCTGTCGCCGGAAAGCAGACCGGCTAAAGCAGATTCCTGTGTAGAGGCAATCGGGTCAACAGTTCCGGGAGGATTGATCTTATCCCAGATTTTTTTGTCGATCAGCCATTTGGGCGTCTGGAACAGTTGTCTGTTCAGGAAGCCCAATGCATCGCGCTGCATGGATTTTGGCGTTACTTCGTATACGGGTTCATCCTGCTCGGCAGTTTTGAAGGTTTCATATACACCGCCGATATTGCGGGATACATGTCCTACATACCTGCGGAACTGGCCCAGTAACTGGCCATACATGGTTTCGATATTCTCATTCAGATCGCCTTCTTCTTTGGTCCATTCAGGCAGTTTAACGAGGATACGCTGGAGGTTTTTAACACCATAGTCGCTGGCAACTACTGCATTATCACTCAGGTCTTCGCTCTGGCTTCTTGGATCAGCCTGGTTACCTGATTCATAGGTACCGAACCAGGTACGAGGATTGGCTTTCAGTGTTTCAGTGATCAGCTTGTTGCTGTTCTTCTTCACTTCTTCTTCGTTGTTACCGGCAATATACCCGTAACCCCACTGCATGGCCCACTGATCGTATTCGCCGATACGTGGATAGAGACCGGCTTTGCTGATATTATCTTCCGGCTGTGCCACATAGTTGAAACGGGCATAGTCCATAATAGAAGCGGTATGGCCATTGGCTTCTACCCATGCTTTATCACGCAGTTTGGCAACAGGTGTTTTGCTGCTGCTTCCCATGTTATGACGCAGACCCAGTGTATGGCCCACTTCGTGAGAAGACACAAAACGGATCAGATCGCCCATCAGGTCATCATCAAATTTCATGCTGCGGGCCCTTGGGTCTACGGCAGCGGTTTGTATCATATACCAGTCGTGTACCAGTTTCATTACGTTGTGGTACCAGCCGATATGGCTTTCGAGGATCTCACCGCTTCTCGGATCGTGTACATTCGGTCCGTAGGCATTTTCCGTGCTGGAAGCGAAATAGCGGATCACCGAATAACGGGCATCTTCCATACTCATGGTAGTATCGTTCTCGGGCCATTCTTTACCCATGATGGCATTTTTGAAACCGGCTTTCTCAAAGGCTTTCTGCCAGTCGTTCACACCCAGGATCAGGTGTTTTCTCCATTGTTTGGGAGTAGCAGGATCGATATAGTAAATGATTGGTTTTTTGGGTTCTACCAGTTCACCTCTTTTCCATTTTTCTACATCTTCGTCTTTGGGTTCCAGTCTCCAGCGAACAGCAAATTCTCTGTTCGCTACTTTCTGCTGGTCATCGCTGAACAAAACGTAGTCGTCTGTGAAGAAACCTACGCGTTTATCGGCGATACGCGGTGTCATGGGCTTTTCGGGCAGCAAGAGCATGGAAGTGTTCAGTTCCAGGGTTACGGCGCCGGCTGCATTGGCAGCAGGAACGCTGGTAGCACCGGGAATGCTAACAGCACCAAAGCCACCACCGGCCGGGTTGGCTGTATAGGTTTTGGTGGTGCGGATTTCGATATTAATCGGATAAGCGCCTATTTTCTGGATAAAAGACCTGTCGGCGGCAAGCTGTGCCAGACCGAGGCTTCTTTTTACACCGCTGTTGATGCTTACTACCTGGTTATCGCCTTTGAAAAAATCAGTTACTTCGATTACTACACCCGCGCTGTCTCTGGAGAAAGCGGCAATCGGAAATGCCGCTGTGATGGCATTCAGGTTAGAGTTGTTTACGGCTTTGTAGATATCGTCTTTAGGGTCAGCGGCATTCACCAGTGTGATAACACGGAGGAATACATTGTTGCTGGGTCCTTTTTCGAATACCAGTGATTGCTGGTTAGCTACTTCTCCACCGTAAACACCACGTCCGCCTGCATTGGCAGGTACTTTGATATAACGGGTAACGGCCAGGATCTCGCGGCCCAGCATGGCATTGGTAATTTCAAAATAATAGCGGTCATCTACCTTATGCACGGTAAACATTCCTTTTTTTGACACAGCTTTGTCTGTGATCACTTCACGGTAGGGACGGGGGCCCTGTCTAACGGCACCACCGGCACCCTGACCGAAACCTGCGCCCAGCATGGCTCTGGCTCCGCCACCGTTGGGGATAGAATCTCTCTGTTGGGCAATGGCGAGGGAACCGGCCAATAATGCCACAACTAACAATTGTTGTTTCATAAGCAGTAAGAAATAGTTTTAGAATAATCCTTAAAGATAGGAGTCTCTCTGAAATCCGGTACAAATTAGAACCACTCATATATGAATGGTGAAACCCGGTTTTTTGTCGGTGAAAATCTTGTGTTTCAATTGGTTTAAGCAGTATCTTACGGCTCCTTGAAAACCGCCCGAAAACGGATTAATTTGATGAAATCTTTATTTGCGGCTTTCGATAAAATACCTATTTTGTACTCCCTTTTTATACTGATTTAAAGAATGTTTTGCTAATTCAAAACATTTTTCAGTAGAATTGCGGAAACATTTTTTTTAAATCAACTGTAATTTTTAAAAAACCAAAAATCAATTGAATCATGGCTGAAACAAAACCAACTGCAGGTGCTGCTGTAAAAAGCCCATCTTCTGCACAAACTAAGAAGAGCAGTAACTCGATTTCATGGCTGGCGCCATTGTTGTGTGTGATCCTCGGTTTCATTATCTGGCGTTTTGTGTTGGGTGCTCCGAGTAACTTTACGAATCCAGATCCCGCTGGTGGTTTTTGGCCTAATCACAAAGGACCTAAAGGTACATGGCCCAAAATGTATGAAGGTGGTATCGTAGTACCTATCCTGATTGCCAACTTTTTAACTGTTCTGACTTTTGTAATCGAAAGGTTCCTGACTGTTTCTAAAGCAGCTGGTACCGGAAGCATTGCAGAATTTGTACGTACCGTACAGTTCCACCTTGCTAACAAAGAAGTAGACAAAGCGATTGCTGCCTGCGACAAACAGAAAGGTTCTGTAGGTAATGTAATGAAATCAGGTCTGCACAAATACAAAGAAATGATTACCAATACTGAACTGAACACAGAGCAGAAAGTATTGAATATCCAGAAAGAAGTAGAAGAAGCAACCGCTTTGGAACTGCCTATGCTGGAGAAAAACCTGGTGTTCTTATCTACTATCGCATCAGTAGCTACCCTGTTGGGTCTGTTGGGTACGGTAATGGGTATGATCAAATCGTTCTCTGCCCTCGGTGATGAAGGTGGTGGTGATGCGGCTCGTGAACTGTCAAAAGGTATCTCTGAGGCCCTGTTTAACACAGCCCTGGGTATCGGTACTTCCGCTGTAGCGATCATCATGTACAACGTGTTCACTACCCGTATCGATGGTATTACGTATGGTATTGACGAATCCGGTTTCACTTTAACACAGAGCTTTGCTGCCAACTACAAATAATCTGATAGATTTTTTGTGGAATTGACAAAGTTTTGAATCATTAATGTGAAATATTAAATAATAAACAATGGGTAGAGCCAAATTACCTCGTAAGAGTACCAGCATCGATATGACGGCGATGTGTGACGTGGCCTTTCTGTTGTTGTCATTCTTTATCTTAACAACGAAGTTTAAGCCTTCCGAGGCCATCGCTGTTACGATTCCCAAATCAGTGGCTGCCAAAGTGGCCCCGACCAAGGATATTGTTCAGGTAATTATTGACAAGGACGGAAAAGTGTTTCTGGAAATGGATGACGAAGAAGTAAAGGAAACCATGGCCAATACGCTGAATACCACCAAAAATATGGGACT
Source organism: Sediminibacterium sp. (assembly GCA_036405675.1). Taxonomy (GTDB): domain Bacteria; phylum Bacteroidota; class Bacteroidia; order Chitinophagales; family Chitinophagaceae; genus Sediminibacterium. Next base: position 9,874 of record DASWXD010000065.1, on the reverse strand, counting down.
GGATGTGAAAGCGTTCAAAAAAGCCCCCTTCTTTGGTGCACCATTCGGCAACCTCAAATCTTTCCTGGCCCTGCCGGAAGACCAGCGCAAGGGTAACCTGTTGCCAGGTATTCCTGTAAAGGATACAGCCAATAATGAGCTGACAGAATGGATGACACTGGTTCGGGATGCCTACCAGGGTAAAAAACCTAACCTTCTCTTAAAAGGAGATAACCTGGCTAAGTTCCCTGCTTTTAAAAGCGTAATTACCGCTTTCAAAAAGAACGACTTCCTGAAATTCCAGATGGTTACCAGTCCGGAAGGTGTTCCTGTAGGAACCGAACTCTGGAAAAAATCTCAGGCGGGAGAGAAGAGAGAAGAGTAAATTAATTTCAAACGAAAACTAAATTCTACCGACATGGCAGAAATGGATACCTCGAGTGGCGGTGGCCATAAAAAAGGCCCCGGGGTTAAGAAAGGGAAGAAGCTGTCGACCCGGGTTGATCTGACGCCCATGGTGGACCTGGGCTTCCTGCTCATCACCTTTTTTATCTTCACTACAACCATGAGCCAGGCTACAGCAATGAAGCTGATCCTGCCCAAGGACGCGGATAAACCGGAAGATCAGAACAAGGCTAAACAGTCGGGTGTAATTACCATCCTTTTGGGAAAAGACAATAATGTCTTTTACTACGAAGGTGAATTAACCCCTAATGCATCCAACTTCCAGTCTTCAAACTTTCATGATATCCGTGAAGTGCTGATCAAGAAAAAGAACAGCGTAAGTGACATCAAAGATTTTGTAGTGATACTGAAACCTTCTGATGAGTGTACTTACAAAAACGTGGTGGATATTTTAGATGAAATGACGATTAATGTGTGTACGCGTTATGCCCTGGTTGATATCACCGACATTGAATCGCAGTTGGTGGCGAAGTCAGAGGCAATGGCTGCAGCAGCACCGGCTAATTAATCAGAAAATTTCATCAGAACCTAATTACAAAAGAATCTTATCATGGAGATAAACAAAATTTTATCCGCTGATATTCTTGATATCCTGTTCGACGGCAGAAATAAGGACTATGGTGCTTATGATCTCCGTAAAACATATAACAAGCGTATCAAATTCTCTATGGCTGGCATGGTAGCAATCTGTCTGCTTTTACTGGGAGGATCGCTGATTGCGAATTCGACCAAGAAAAAAGAGGCCCAGATTATTGTTGCCGATATGTCGCTGGAGAATGTTAACAAGGAAGAGAAAAAGCCGGAGCCACCACCTCCGCCACCTCCGCCAAAGCAGGAGCCACCCAAAGTGGAGATCACCAAATTCACCCCTCCCAAAATTGTGAAGGATGAAGAAGTGAAACCTGATGAGGAAATCAAGGAAGTGGAAAAACTGGAAGATACCAAGATCGGTACCATTAACCAGGAAGGTGCCAAAGACGAAGGTGTGGTAGCCCCTCCTGTTGAAAAAGGAACCGGTGTGGTAGAAGCCCCTAAAGTAGAAGAAGACTACGATAAAGTATTTACCGTTGTACAGATCCCCGCGGAGTTCCCCGGTGGTTTGCCACAGTGGACCAAATACCTGGAGCGTAACCTGAACAGGGATTTACCTGTTGAGAATGGCGCCCCTCCGGGAAAATATACCGTAATCGTATCCTTTATCGTATCTAAAGACGGAAGCATCAGTGATGTAGCTGCGGAGAATGATCCCGGTTACGGAACCAAAGCAGAAGCGATGCGTGTAATCACCAAAGGTCCAAAATGGAAACCAGCGGTGCAGAACGGACGTAACGTTATCTACCGTCACAAACAAAGTATCACATTCGTTGTATCAGAAGAATAAGCTGGTACACGTTACCGTACATGAAAAGCCCTGCATTTATTGCGGGGCTTTTTCGTGAGGCGTCAGTAGTGAGTGGTGAGTTGTCAATGGGCAATGGTGAATCGTGAGACGTCAATCGTCAGTCGTGAGTCGTCAGTGGTTAAAGGGTAATCACTGTTGTCCGGTCAAAACAGCTGCTGTCCTCTGTGTAACTCCCAATCTCTGGGGCCTCTGTGTTGAAAACACTACGCTATATCAATTATCTAATGGCATTTATCTTATTTTTTAAACACAGAAGCCTCAGAGCAACAGAGGAACACAGAGATATGCAGCCATTTGAACTACTTAGTCACTGCAGAATCAGTGAGCTGTAAAATCAAGCCTGGAAAGAATTCCAAGTAAATCAGATAGATTTTACCAGACAACAGTGAATGGGTAATAGAGAATGTTTCTGATCAGTGCTGATTGACCATTGCCCATTGACAATTCACAATTACCGATTCATCCCCACTCACTACTGACTACTCACCACTCACGTCTCACGACTGACGACTCACGAAAATCCCCCTTCCCTTATGGAATTTCTGCAAAATTTTCTCGCCATTTTTGCCTGTGGATTTTTGTTTGACCGGGAATCATAGTAGAAACCTACTACTATGGAAAAGTTACAGATTCTCTCCGCAGATTTGCTCGACATCCTTTTTGAAGGAAGGAATAAAAGTTATGGCGCGTATGAATTGCGCAAAACCTACGACAGGCGGATCCTCTATGCTTTGTCGGGAACCGGTTTTTTATCCCTGCTGTTTGTGGTGGGCTCTTTGCTGGCCAATGCAAAGAAGCCTTCGTCAGCAGTGGAGCTGGTAACAACGGTGCAACTGGAGAATTTCAAGCAAGAAGAACCCAAGCCTGAGCTGCCCAAACCCATCCCCAAAGAAGAACCGCCGAAAGTAGAAATGGCCAAAGTAACGCCACCGAAAATTGTGGCAGATGACCAGGTGAAAGAAGACGATGAAGTAAAACCAGTAGACGATCTGGAGAATACCCGCATCGGAACCATTAACCAGGAAGGGATCAAAGAAGACGGTGTAATAACGCCGCCGGTGGAGAAAACGGGTATAGGTGTGGAACCTCCGATTAAGGATGATGATATCGATAAAGAGTTCACCACCGTACAGATAGAAGCCCAGTTTCCGGGCGGTATAGAGGGCTGGAGACGGTTCCTGGAAAGGAACCTGAACAAAGACATTGCGGCTGACAATGGCGCCCCTGCGGCCGATTATTCGGTGATTGTTTCTTTTATTGTGAACAAAGATGGGGTCATCAGCGATGTGCGTGCGGAAAATGATCCCGGTTATGGTACCAAGGCAGAAGCCATCCGCGTTATCCAGAAAGGTCCCCGCTGGACCCCCGCCATTCAGAATGGACGTAATGTGATTTACCGGCAGAAACAGAAGATCACGTTTCGGGTGAGCGATGAGTGAATGAGTGGATGAGTGGATGAGTGAATGAAATTGTGAGTGGTGAGTGGTGAGTAGGTAGTTTTTTGTGAATGGGCAATGGTGAATGGGCAATGGGGTGCACCCTGATTTCATTGACCATTGACTATTCCCCTCACTACTGACTACTCACCACTCACGTCTCACCACTCACGTCTCACGATTCACGCCTCCCGATTCCTCTCATTGTTCTATTTTTGCCGGGAAAGCAAACACTATGAGCGGACAATTGCGGGGATGGGATGATACGATCGTGGCCCTGGCTACACCGCCGGGTATTGGCGCTATTGGGGTGATACGGGTGAGCGGGAAAGATAGTTTTCCGGTGATGAATGCCTTGTTCCCCTCCAAAGACCTGACCGGGCAGGCCAGTCATACCATTCATGTGGGTTTGCTGAAGAAAGACGGGGTATTGCTGGATGAAGTGGTATTGTCATTGTTCAGAGGGCCCAAATCGTATACGGGCGAAGATGTAATTGAGATCAGTTGTCATGGCTCACCGTTTATACAGGAAAATATTATCCGAGCCATTACCGGCAAAGGGGTGCGGATGGCCAAACCGGGCGAATTTACCCAGCGCGCTTTTCTGAACGGTAAACTGGATCTTACCCAGGCCGAAGCCGTGGCCGATCTGATTGCGAGTAATACAGAAGCCAGTCGCCGGGCGGCTTTACATACCATGCGGGGTGGTTTTTCATCCGACCTGCAGCAGTTGCGCGAGCAGCTGATCCGTTTTTCGGCCATGATAGAGCTGGAACTGGATTTTTCGCAGGAAGATGTAGAGTTTGCCGATCGCAGTGCTTTGGAAAACCTGGTTAATCAACTGGCGGTATCTACGCACCAGCTCATCAGTTCGTTTCAGCTGGGTAATGTGATCAAAAACGGGGTGCAGGTGGCCATTATCGGCAAACCCAATGCAGGTAAATCTACCTTACTGAATACCTTGCTGAACGAGAACCGGGCTATTGTAAGTGAGATAGCCGGTACCACCCGTGATACGATTGAAGAGATCCTCAATATCAAAGGCATCCTGTTCCGTTTGATTGATACGGCAGGCATACGCGAGCATACGCAGGATGTAATAGAGAGTATTGGGGTAGAGAAGAGTTATGAGAAAATGCGTGCGGCCAATATTGTGGTGTACCTGTTTGATGTGAACGAGATCAACGCCACCACCCTGCAGGAAACCGTAACCGCTTTTGAAAAAGAAAATATCCGCTACCTGCTGGTAGGCAATAAAGTAGACGGCAGAGAGCAACAGGTGATGGAACAGTTTGCAGCTTTTTCAGATATCGTTTTTATCTCTGCCAAAGCGCAAACGCATATCAACGAGCTGAAAGAAGCATTGGTACGCAAAGCCATTGATGGAGATATTTATGCAGAGTCTACCATTGTAACCAATGCCCGCCATTATGAAGCCCTGCAGAAACTGGGACAGGCTCTGGCAGATGTACAACGCGGACTGGAAGACAAAGTACCCGGCGATCTGCTTGCCATCGATATCCGCCAGTGCCTGCATTACCTCGGTACCATCACCGGCCAGATCACCAATGAGGATCAGCTGGATTATATTTTTTCGAAGTTTTGTATTGGGAAGTGACGAGCGCCAGCGAGTCAACAGCGAATACAGCCGGAACTTCCTGTTTCGCATTTTTCTTCTAAACAAACAGGCCACCCGTTATACAAACGGATGGCCTGCGATGTTGCTACTGGTTAAATTAGATGGTCTGCTATCACAAACCTGCTCTTCTCTTTACTGAACGATGATCTTTTCACTGCTTCTGATAGATCCCTGCATCACTGAAATGATATAAACGCCTTTGTCGAAGCCCTTATCTATTGTCAGCTGTCTGTTATTTTTCAGTGAATAGTGCTGTGCAAAAGCGGTTCTGCCGCTTACATCGGTAAACTGTACAAATAGTTTTCCCTGTTTGTCAATGGCATCGGGCAGTGACAATGTGATCGGCGTATGGGCCGGAACGGGGTTCGGGAAAACAGAGAACCTGTTATTGGCTGTTTCCTCTGTTGTGAGGCTGCTTTGTGGATTGGCTACGGCATTTACAACAGGGGTGGGTTCTTTAATCACGATTTTGTCTATGAAAGGCGCATCCGCTCCGGTAGGTCTGAACTCAATCGTATTTACTCCCAGTGACAGATCAACTTCTATCGTTTTGATTTTAGTGGTTCCACCTTCATAACACCAGTTACCGGATGCAAGGAACGACTGCGTGGTAAATGGCTGGCCATTTACAGACAGGCGCATGTTGCGGGCCGCTTTTGAGATATAATGGATCTCTACCTGGTAACGTTTGTTCTCCGTACTTAACAGGTTATTGAAACGGATGCCGTTACTAACACTTAATCCCATATTTACCAATGCGCTGTTAGAAGAGGTAGCACAGGCAACGATGGTATTGGTGCCCAGCAGTTCGGCGGTTTCGGCTTCGAGGGAAAGTCCGTTGATATCAGCTTTCTCCAGTTTAATTTTGTCGATAAATGGACCATCGCCACTAAATGGGGTAATATCAATTACATTGATGCCTCGTTTCAGTACTACACCTACTTCATAGATACCAGGACTTCCACCATTAAAACACCATGCACCGGAAACGGGTGGATTTTGTTTGCCAAGTATCACACCATTTACAATCAGTCTTAAGGATCTTGCTGCAGCACTCATATAAGAGATCTTCAGTTTGTACGGGCCGGCAGATTCTGCTACGATCTGCTCGAAACGTACACCATTGGTGTTCACGTTAAACAAATTCACCTGTTTACCGTTGGAGGAAGTGGTGCAGGTTACCACCGCTGCTGCACCCAGCAGTGTGGCGTCTTCTGCTTCAAATTCCAGTTTTTCGGACATCAGTAATACGTTGGCATCTGTTGTTTCCGGCAACTTTCCCTTGGTAGCTACTGCCAGGCGATCTACAAAAACGGTTCCACTGGCGATGGCTATTTTAACATGGTGTTGTCCGGCAGATAAAAAATACGTGAAGCTGTTATCTTCTGTTCCATTGCTGTAATGGAATTTTTTCCAGTACCATTCGTAAGTTGCATTGCTCAGATTGCTCCACTTTCTGTAAGGCTCATCATCTACCGAAATCCAAAGGCTGCTTTCTTCTGGCTGAATAGCCTGAATTTTGGCCCAGAGATCGTATTCATCTGCTTTATCTACCTGCAGAGAAAAATCAATTACCTGGTCTGTACCAGTGGGTGCTTCTGTTACTGCTACACCATTGGCACTTTCGAGAAAAGCGCCGCCTCTTGCGTTGGTGGAAGTGGTTGTTTTCCAGTTGCTACCTTTAATAGCTGCCTCTGCTTCATAGAAACCGACAAAGTCAGTAGCTTCCAATCCCCAGGTAAGTGTTGCAGGTGTGCAATAGCCGGAATCCTGCTTAAACTGTTCCAGGTTTTCAGGGCCATTGGTTAACGCAACCTGGTCCAGCAGGATATTGGTATTCGGAAATTCAATGGTAAGCCTGTGTTTTCCTATCCCGAGGTCGTAAAAGCGTGGTACCTGGAACCAGGTAAAAACACTGCTGGTGAAGGGAGAGATCTGTTCCATATCTTTCCCATCTATTCTGATACGGATAGCACCTGCACCACCTGCCGAAGCAGAACGGATATAGGTTCTGTAAGTGCCCGCTTCGCTCAGGTCGAATTCAAAATGCACTTGCCTGGCAAGAGTGGTGGCTCCGGCGAGGCTGTTATCACCACGTATGTACAACCCATTGGAAGCATCTGCAGAAGCCAACTGGCTCCATTGGTTACCGAGATACTTTCCGCATTCTGCTTCAAAAACCAAACTGTTTACAGGTGGTGAAACATACGGTTGATCAAGTCCTTCTAAATTATTAGGGCAGGCATAAGTGGCTGCAGAAATAGAAGGAGTGGATGTCTGATTTTTATAGAGTTGCCCGATATTGGTTAATGCACCATTGGCATCGAGGTAATTGGCTGTGGATACCGAATTCTGTGCATACGCAGGATTGGGTTGGAAATAGGCATAGCGCTCAACGTAAGGCAGACTTTCCAGGTAAGGAAGCGCTAACTGAAGAAATGCTTCCTGTATCGGATTTCCCCGGTTGGGGTTGGCATTGAATTCTGTGATCCAGATGGGGAGTTGATAAATGTTGTGTACGTTTTCGAGATATGCTTTAAAACGGTTAAAGATCTGCTGCGCGCTGGCGTTGGGACTGCTGGCAGGGTTGCTACCCCAATCGTACCAATGCACGGCCACAAAATCGAAACGAACGTCTTTTTGTTTGGCAATCCGGTTAAACTCGAGCAACCAGGTAGTGGGTCCGTTTTCGCGTGGTGCCGGCGTTCCCAGTCTCACACCAAGACCCATCAGGTTTTCATAATAAGCCACTGCTACTTCCGGCTTACACAAATTATTATATTGGCCGGATTGATCACTACAGTTATCAGATTCATTAAAACCGAGTACATGCGTCGTTTGCTTTTTCTGTATGATCTGATTCAATGAAACAGGTAATGCACCACCAGATCCCCATACCATGGGTACATATTCGTAGTTAGGTAATGAATTAGAGCCGAGTCCCCAGTTATAATACCACCCGGCATCCACCTGGTCATAAAAACCACCGGTTCCTTTTTTGGTAACCCAGTTCCAGGGAACAACACGGATGAAACTTACATTTCCCTGCAGCGCTACATCCAGCGCATCTACTTTGAGATCTGATTCAGAGGCAATATAGACTTTGCTTTTGCCGGTACCATTGGTATTGATGGCGAATGTGGCCATATACCCTCTTTTCAGTGTAAATGAACGGGTGCTGTTATCCATCCCGCCGGGTATGGTTGAACCACTGTAAATGATATCTTCTTGTAAGCTGGCAGAAGAACCCTGTTGTGCAGCAGCACTGAAAATCTGTAAGGGATTGAACGCAGGTGAAACCGGTCTGATAAGACTGCCCGACTGGTAATACTGGTTAATGCGATAATTGCTGCCGGATACCCCCACCACATGATTGATGAGAATATTATTCAGTTTTGACGCTAACTGTACCGGATTTTCCTGGTGAAAATATACCCAGGAAGCTGCATCGAGGAAGTTGAGGGATAGTTGCGTTGAAAAAATTCCTTCGCGCTGGTGTATGGTGCTTTCATTGAGTAATGAGACTACACCCTTATCAATGCTTCCCTGTGTGACATTCAGTTGTGTATTGATCAGGGTCATACCTTTTTGTGCACAGGCAAATATGATACTGCCGTTGGCAGTAACCGTTCCTCCATCAATCAGCAGGTTATATTGTATGGGGCTGCCCGGGTTTAACGTTCCTTCTTTCGGAGATTTGTCTTTTGCCGGGTCCTGTTCATTTTGACAGATAGAATAAGGAAAGGAGTTAGAACCGGGTAAGCAGCTGGGTTTACCTGGTAATGTGTTGCCAACGGAAGGATTTTCGTTAGTCTTTTTCCAGTTTTTTTCGTTAAAAAAATCATTGTTTACTTCACCGGTCCAGTAAAGGTAAGTGGACGATGCGTTACAGGGATTTCCGTTGTTCTGTTGTGGTTGAGCGAACGAAGGGGTTAGGAAGGTGCAGAATAGCACCAACTGTAAACACTCCGCCCATTTAGTAGTAATGAATTTGTACATGGCAAGTTGGTTTTGATTTTTCAGTTAATCCAAAACTATCTTTTAGCCAGTGCATACCTGGGGGACAATCAAATCATAAATAGGGTTGTTTTATCCTAATTTAAAATGCTGCTTGTTTCAGATGATAGTAGCCTGAATTGACAGCGGATACTGTTTTTCTCATCAGCGTCTCATCCGTAAAGTCAGCCCTGATCCTTTTTTGCAGGGAAATGATAGGGAGAGATTATAATCCTGTCAGCCTTGAGGGCTTTTTGATTCATATTTCATTTTACACTGCTTTTCCGGGTTGCAGTAACATACTTTAGTTGAGCCGATTGCCTGCACTTGTTTAATCAATAAAATGCAGGTAGTATTCGGTGTTAAACAAATCAGAAAAATGAGAATCACCTGTTTACCAGCATTGACCTGCCTGCTTTTATTATCTCTTTTTGGTTGCAAAAAAGGAGTTGAACAAAGTGCTGGTACCACAACTCCTGTTACTACTCCTGTTGTTGTTATCCAAGGAAATTATTCCGGACAATTTTTGACTATATCTGCAACAGAAAAACTGGCATCACCCTGGGTTGAATTGGGTGCTGATACAGCTTATACTTCTTATACGATAGCTTCGGGCCGGTTTAAAAGTATACCTGCGGGATACGAAGACAAAGTAGTATCATTTTACCTCCCCAAAAACCACCAGGTAGTATTTGCAGAAAATGCAGATGGTACAGGAGAGTCGGCCTGTTATGTAGCAAAAGATAGTGCTATCAAAGCAAATCTGCCTGTCAGATTACGTAATAATATTTCTTTTATCAGGTATATCGATATAAATAATCCCGATAAAAAAGGAACGGCCTCTACCAGTGAAGCTACTGTAAAAGCTTTTGCGGCACAGTGGTATTATGGCTGGAGTATTGACAATCTCTCATTCGCTGATCAGCAATTTGTGCCCATGACATGGGGTAAAGGTAC
>DASWXD010000064.1:0-18917 GCA_036405675.1 Sediminibacterium sp. | reverse complement strand
ATGGAAAAAGAAACAATACCGTAAAGCTAAATCAGTACTATTGTAAAACGCTGTAAAGCTTATTTAGTGCTACCGATAAACACTGTAAAGCCCTGGTAGTAATTTAACCCTCAACTGTAAAGTTTTTTCAGTACAAGACATACTTCATTTACTGTTTTCTAATTCATTGATAATCCGCCAGTAACCCGTAGATAACCCGCAGATAACCCGCCTCTTTAAAGGGACGGGTTATGGGGGGTGTTTTCAGGGGACTTGGGGGATTTATTGGAGAACCATTCGAGAAAAGGAAAAGGATTGAGCAGTCCTATGCTACCTCCCATGAAAGAATACAGCGTATGATGCGTCTTACTGGTATTTTATGTTAACCCAGGTGATTAGTGGTTCTAAACGAAGAGTATCCTTGCGGGAGGTGTTTTGAAGATTTCCATCTTCAAAGAAGGAAACAACTATTCTTATTAACCTCATGCTTTAGCATGGGGGTCAGATCTGCTGATTAGCTGGCGGGCTTCAGCCCTGATATGGGGGCTGAAGCCCGGAGGAAGAAGGAGTTCAATTGCCCCCAGCCTGAAGGCTGGGGTTAAAAAAGAAGAAGATAGATGATTATTATTCAGGAATGTCAATCTTACCAGACTGACATTATCAATCCTTCTTTTTCAGCACGGCTTCGATTTGATTGTAAAGTATATCGTGTGAACTTGGTCTGGCTGCGTCTGCAAAAGCAATTTTCCCATTTCGGTCAGCAATGATATAGTGTGGAATCAGGTACATATCTTTTTTGTTTACACTATCCCGGATACCGTTCCAGATATTCATATAAAACTTGGCAGAAATAAACATATTGTATCCAATGAGGTTCTTAGCCTGTATCATTTTTCGCCATAAATCATAGTCATCTTTGTGATCATAATCCAAAGAGAGATATAAAAAAGCTACATCCTTGCCGGTAAAACGATTTTTCAGAGGCTCGTTGTAAGCAAACTCTTCTATGCAGGGAATACAATGAACACCCCATATATCGATATACACCACTTTACCGGTAAACTCATTTCGCATAAGCACAGAATCTAACGAGCTGATTCCGTAACCGTTGATCGTTTTGACTTTGGCGGATTGCGAGGATACAGTTTTGGTGAAGAAACTAATAGAAAAGAGTATTAATGCTATTGGAATTGATTTTCTCTTATGATTTCTCATTAGATGGTATTTATGAAAACTATAAAAGCCAATTGCAAAGGTACATTGGGGAATATTCGTTAGACTAATCCTTCCCACCGCAACTGATAGAGGCTGTATTAGACTTATGTGAATGAGTTCTAAATTAATGAGGATAGTTGATAAACCTATCAGACAGGTATTTAGTCTACGAAGAAAATATTGTTAAAAATTAAATGCCACATAATCGCCCTATCGAAAACTCAAAGAAGCATTGGAACAGCAAGTGAAGGAAGCGAAAAAAATATTTTATTAACCCCATGCTTTAGCATGGGGCAAAGTCTACTCACTTACTGGTGGGCTTCAGCCCTGATTGGGGGGGCTAAAGCCAGAAGAGAGAGGTGATTTAATTGCCCACAGCCTGAAGACTGGTGTCCTTACATCTGCTGTTTACAGCCCTTTAAACAAATCAGGATAATCAGAGATAACACCTGTTACACCCATCTTTTTCAACTCCTTTATCCTTACGGCATCATTCACCGTCCATGGCACCAGACCCACGGCGGCATCGCGGCATTGTTTTACGAGCAAGGGAGTTACCAGTGTATGTGCCGGACTGTAAATGGCAGGTATAAAACCCAGATCGCGCAGCTGCAGGGCAAAGGGTTTGGGGTCGTTATCTTCTACCAGTAAAGCCGTTTTGATGGAAGGATATTTTTCGTGCAGGTATTGCAATGTACGCGGATCAAAGGATTGGATGATGACCCGTTCTGTAATATTTTTTGCTTTGATCACTCCTACCAACAGCTCTACAAACTCAGCCGGTTTGGGATGGTACTGATCATCGGTAGCGGGCTGGCTCTTGGTTTCGATATTGTATTGGGGTAAGGGTTTCTGGTTATTGCGGCAATAGGTTTCTACCGCATCAATCATATCGGCCAGCAGGGGTTTGGATGCCGCCATTTTTTGTTGCTGCGGAAAACGGGGGTGCGGGCGTTGGCCCACATCATAGGTCTGAATCTCCGCATAATTCATCCGGTAGATATTGAGACTTTTTTCCTCTGCCTCGGTTACCGGACTTCCGTCCGGCTTTGTAGTGATCTCGTGATTGAAGAAAGGTTCATGGCTCAGTAATACCTGTTTATCCTGTGTAATCACTGCATCGGTTTCCAATGTAGTTACCCCCAGGTCAATGGCATGCAACATGGCGGGAATGATATTCTCCGGCATCAGTCCGCGGCAACCGCGGTGTCCCTGTTGATCGAAATGTTGTACTTGCAAACGCTGGGTTTTTAAACCACCGGTACAGGCAGTCAAAGTAAGGAAGCTTATTACTGCAATCAGAATTCTCATTACGCAAACAGCTGATCCTTTCTTTTGCGCATTTCATGGGCCACGCCCTGTGCATTAGGATCACCCGCATCCAATTTAGCTAAAATATTCTCATAACTTTTCTGATCCCGGTTCTGGCTCAATTTAAACACATGTTCCAGCACACTCACTTTGATCTCAAATGCCACAATGGCTTTGGCCATGCGCTGAATATATTCCGGCGACATCTCCTTATACAGTGCCGGTGAAGCGGGATTGTTCTCATAAAAACTGGTGGTATCATCCAGCACCTGCAGCAGTTCTTCCTCAGACAAAAAGCGCAACTCTCCACGGGCATGTACCGACATATAATTCCAGGTAGAAGCCGTTTGCTGGTGTTTGGGTTCATACCAGCTGGCACTGATATAACAATGCGGTCCGGTAAATACGACCAGCACCTGTTTATTCTGTTCAATGGCTTTGTGATGATCGTTGCCCTTCATGATATGTCCGCGCAGGTACAACTGTCCCTCCCGTTCTTCCAATAAAAAAGGAATCTGCGTAGCCACCGGCCGCTGCTCCCCGTCCACAGCCATCAGCATGGCGAAGGAATGGGCTTTCATGAATTCGAGTACAATAGCAGGATCTTTTTCTTTGAAGGTAGGTAAAGTATACATGGAGTATTAGGTTATATGTTGTAAGTTCTGGGTTCTTTGTTCTTAGTTTTATGTTCTAGGTTCCTTATTCTTTATATTTTACTCCTTTCATGGGAGAACGTTTTAGGTAGTTTACGAGGCCTATAATTTTTCCTTTGATTTCTTCTGCAATGGCGTACAATTCATAAAACTGGGTATCGGTGATGTAATTTCTGTATCTCACACGGTATAATTGCGACTGGGTTTCACAGGTAGAAGCGAAAGCGATCTCGAGGAACTGGATAAACTCCCTGTTTCCCGATCGGCCAAATCCTTCAGCGATATTATCCATAATACTTCCTGCAGAAGCATTGATCTGGTCCCTGAGTTTATAATCAACTTCTAAACCTGTTTGCCTGATCACACAATACACCTGTTCGTTCAACACCCTGGCTCTTTGCCAGGCTTCGATTTCTTCGAATTTCCGGAAGCCAGCCATACACTCAGTTTCCCATAAAAATAACCATCGAGCTTTCAGAAATGAAACAAAAAACAAAGAACCCAGAACATAAAACCCAGAACACAGAATACATCCTACCAAAATCGTATCAACTACTAAACTGCTTTCTATATAACTATTGCTAAAGTATGTAAACAAAACGCTCCATTCACCTGACAAAATGATGAATGGAGCGTCGCAAGTATGGATGCACAATGTGATGGAGCTGGTTTATTTCGCCATCTCTATCACCTGTGTTTGTGGCATGTTGGCATTACGCATGGCAATGTTACGCACCGCGGCAGATACAAAGGTTCTGAATGACTGCTGACTGATTGCATCTGTGCCTACCATGGCCGGTACGCCGTTGTCTCCACCTTCACGGATAGATTGTACCAGCGGAATCTGGCCCAGGAAAGGCAGCTCATATTCCTCTGCCAGGCGTTTGCCACCTTCTTTGCCAAAGAGATAATATTTATTTTCGGGTAATTCTGCCGGGGTAAAATAAGCCATGTTTTCTACCAGCCCGATGATGGGCACATTGATCTGTGCCTGTCCGAACATGGCAATCGCTTTTTTAGCATCGGCCAGTGCTACATTCTGCGGGGTGGTTACAATAACCACACCGGTAACGGGTACGGTCTGCATCAGGGTTAAGTGAATATCGCCGGTGCCGGGCGGCATATCTATCACGAGATAATCCAGCTCACCCCAGTCTACATCGGTAATAAACTGACGGATGGCACTACTGGCCATCGGACCACGCCATACCACCGCATTTTTCTCATCTACCAGTAATCCGATACTAATGAGGCTGATACCGTATTTCTGGAGGGGAACGATCATGCCCTTACCATTCACATCCTTCATCATCGGACGTTCGCCGCGCACGCCGAACATGATGGGTACGCTGGGACCGTAAATATCTGCATCCATCAATCCCACTTTGGCGCCGCCTTCGGCCAGGGCCAGGGCCAGATTGGCGGATACGGTGCTTTTACCCACACCACCCTTACCGCTCACTACGGCAATAATATTTTTTACGCCGGCTAACACCTGCTGGTTGTCTTTACGGGTAGTAGACGTGTTGGCGGTAAAGTTCACCTGTACTTTGGCTTCTTTATTGACCAGTAATTTAATCGCATTTTCGCTGGCCGTGCGCATCATGTCCTTCATGGGGCAGGCCGGGGTGGTTAATACAATGGTAAAACTTACCTCGTTGCCGTTTATAGCCACGTCTTTTACCATGTTCAGGGTCACGAGATCCTTGCCCAGATCGGGCTCCTGCACATTGCTAAGTGCCTTCAGTATATCTGCTTCTGTCATCACGAAAGTTTTTGTTAAAAAAGAAATCAGGCTGCAAAGTTAACAGTTGGCAACCTTACTTTGTTGGAAATAGCGGGAATCCCGCTACCGGGAGCCCGGATATTGGATTTTATGTACAAACGCTTTGTATTTTTGAACCGCATGAGGAAACCGATACAATACCTTCTTTTACTGGTAACATTGCTTTTGGCGCAGAAAAGCTGGTCGCAGCAGGCCAGTCCCTACCGCGATTCGGTAGTGCAGTTATACGGTGTGGTAATGACGGCCGACAGTTTACAGGGTGTTCCTTCCTGCAGTGTGATTGTGGAGGGCAAGGGCCGGGGAACCATTACCAGCTACGACGGGGTATTTTCGATTGCGGTGCTGAAGGGCGATAAGATCACATTTTCCAGTATCGGATTCAAGAACCGCAGTATCCAGATCCCGCTGAACCTGGATGGTAATCAATACAGCGTGATACAGTTACTGGTGAGCGATACGGCTTACCTGCCTGCCACCATCCTCAGACCCCGACCTACCCGCGAGCAGTTTGAACGCGATTTTGTGAATAATAAAGTGGCGGACGACCTCTATGAAACCGCCCGTAAGAATACGGATGAGGCCCAGCGCCGCATCCTCATCAACAGCCTGCCGGCCGATGGTAAGGAAGCCATTAATTACCAGCTTCGCCAGCAGGCCAGTAAAGCGTATTACAGCGGACAGGTGCCACCCATGAATATCCTGAACCCGGCTGCCTGGGCAGACTTTATCAAAGCCTGGAAAAGGGGCGATTTCAAGAAAAAGAAATAACTGTTTTGGCAGGTTGATGAGACTTGAGTTTTCTGATTGTTCAGGAAACGATAATTTCTTTGGGACCAGCCACCCCATATCGGCCCCCGCCTTTACCTTTGCTGCCAACGATTGCCAAACCAAACTTTTTGAACATGTCATTGAAGAACATTACCGTTATTGGTGCAGGAACCATGGGTAACGGGATTGCCCATGTATTTGCCCAGGCTGGATTTACCGTAACCCTGGTAGATGTGAATGTGATGCAGCTGGAAAAAGCCCTGCAGACCATTGATAAAAACCTGGACCGCCAGGTAACAAAGGGTACCCTTAGCGCCGAACAGAAGAAACAAACACTGGCCAACCTGACCACCCAGAGCGATCTGGCCAGAGGTGTAGCACATGCAGACCTGGTAGTAGAAGCGGCTACCGAGAACATAGACCTGAAACTGAAAATATTTGCCCAGCTGGATGAGGAAGCACCTAAACATACCATTTTAGCGAGCAATACTTCTTCTATCTCCATCACTAAAATAGCAGCCGCCACCCAGCGGCCAGAGAAAGTGATCGGCATGCACTTCATGAACCCTGTACCGGTGATGAAACTGGTGGAGATCATTAACGGTTATGCCACCTTACCGGTAGTAACCGAGCAGATCGTAGCGCTGAGTAAGGAACTGGGCAAGGTTCCCTGTGTAGTGAATGATTATCCGGGTTTTATTGCCAACCGCATTTTAATGCCCATGATCAACGAAGCCATTTACAGCTTATACGAAGGAGTAGCTGGTGTTGAAGCCATTGATACCGTGATGAAACTGGGCATGGCCCATCCTATGGGACCTTTGCAGTTAGCTGATTTTATCGGATTGGATGTATGCCTGAGTATATTGAACGTATTGTACCAGGGCTTTGGTAATCCCAAATATGCGCCGTGTCCTTTACTGGTGAATATGGTTACCGCTAAAAAATTAGGCGTTAAAAGTGGCGAAGGATTTTACACTTACACCCCGGGCAGCAAAGAACTGGTGGTGAGTAAAAGTTTTGCAGGATAACAATCCTGCAAAACTGAATTAACCGCGCCGTTGCGCCTTTGCGGTCAAATATTCTCGCCAAGGCGCAAAGGCGCGGTCGTTTTTTGTTAGAGCTGATAAGTCATCTGCTATTACGACCTAACCTTACCCAATGGAGATTGCGCTGACTATCGGACTATCTGGTAAGAATATTTTATCTTGTTCGAAATACGGTATATGTTTTTTATCCTCTCCAAAATATTATTCTTCCTGCTGATTCCCTTCTGGTGGATGGTAATCCTGTTATTATTGCGTGCGGTGATCCGGAATCTGAAATGGAAAAAGATCTTAGGTGTAATGACCATTGTAATCGGGATCCTCTTTACCAACCCTTATCTGCATCGGTTAGCCAATCTTGCCTGGCAGCCTACCCCGGTTGATCTTCCCACTGACAAAACCTATGATGCAGGTATTTTATTGGGCGGAATGGCGGGTTATGATAAATATGACAGGGGATATTTTGGAGGAAGTGCAGATCGTTTTATTCAGTCTGCCAATTTATATCACCAGGGTATTATCAAAAAGATTATCGTAAGTGGTGGAACAGGTACGATCAGACAAAAAGAGCCCGCAGAAGCTATTTATCTGAGATCACAATTAATAGCAAACGGAGTAAAACCGGAAGACATCATTATGGAAAGCCGTTCCCGAAATACCTATGAGAATGCAGTATATTCAAAATTACTTACAGACTCACTGCAACTGCAACCTCCCTTTATATTGATTACTTCCGCACAACATATGAAGCGCTCCATCAGTGTTTTTAAGAAAGCTGATTTTAAAACAATTCCATTCCCATGTGATTATAAATCCATCCCCATTCGGGAAACTTTTGAAAATACCTTAGTTCCGGAAATAAGTCTGCTTAACGACTGGTCATTCCTAATCAAAGAGATTGTAGGACTATACGTTTACAGGTTTACCGGCAAAGCCTGAGTAAGAGATTATTTTTTAAGAACCGGGATCAGTTCTACCCCGCGGATATCATTGAGTTTATACAACACTTCCTCCAACCGGGCTTTGGGAATACCGATCTGCAGTAAACAGAATAACTGCATTTCCTGCGAGGCGATACTGCAACTCGTTTGTTTAATCACCATCATTACTTCATTCATCAGCGTATAATCGAAATGGAGTTCATATAATACTTCAATCGGTTTTTGCACAATGGGTACCAGCTGTAAAGCCATAGCTGTTGCCGATTTATACGCCTGTATCAAGCCGGGAACGCCTAATAAGGTACCGCCGAAATAACGTACAACCACAACCTGTGTATTGGTAAGCTGTTTACTGTCTATCTGCCCCAGAATGGGTCTGCCGGCAGTGCCCGATGGTTCACCATCATCACTTACCCTGAACTGGTTACCTTCCCAACCCAGTCGATAAGCAAAACAATGATGAACGGCTTTGGGATGTTCTTTCTTTAACTGCTGCAGGTTCAGTTTACAATCATCCGGCGTTTGTACCGGATAGGCAAAAGCCAGGAACTTACTGCCCCTGTCTTTGTATTCGGCCATGGCCGTTTTTTCGATGGTAAGGTAATAATCCGGTTCGCTCATAAAGTGTCACCAAATGCAATGAGGTAAATAGCCAGCAAAGATAATGCGATACCAACCCAGTTGAGCCGGGAGAGTTTTTCTTTAAACAAGAGCCAGGCCACCAACGAACTGAATAAGACAATGCCCATATTGTTAACCGGTATACTGGCACTGCTTTGCCAGGGGCTTTCTTTCAGAAACCTCACCAGGCACCAGATCGAAAAATAGTTGGGGATCCCGATAATGATACCGGCCAGTAGATTCTTCAGCGAAAACTGCTGTTTACCACGTATATACTGTATCAGCAATATCGTAGTTCCTATAGTAGCCGCGGAGAGAAAACCGCTGATGAGGTAGGCATTGTAATTGGCATCAGTAACGTAGGTTTTCTGAACATGGTTGATGAGGGCATCCAGCAACCCACTTCCCATAAAGAGGATCAGGGGCAGCAAATATTCCCATTTCCGGTGAGCAGGGTGATGCGTCTCTGTACTTTTCTGTTGCGGGTAACAGGTTAATACCACCGCCAACAGGGCCAGCAATACACCCACCAGTTTCCAGCCCGCTACGGTTTCATTATACAGATAAACAGATAAGACTACCGGAATAATCAGCGATAATTTATTGGCCACCGAAGCCACCGCCACACTGATTTTCTGTGCTGTGATACCTACCACATTAAAAATAGACACAAACAATACCCCCATTACACAGGCCCAGCGAAACCAGGGTGTTTGCATCACTTCTGCGTTCACAGGAAATGAACCATTTACCACGGAACCCGTGATTACACAGGTGATATAATTGAACACGATGGCCTGAAAAATACTGACACCATATCTCTCACACATTTTAAAAGCCAATGTGAGGTAACTGGTGAGTATGATACTGCCGAGGAGATAGAGCATGGTGGGACGGGGTTACTGGTTACTGGTTACAGATTACTGGTTTATTCGTTTACTGGTTTGTTGATATAGGTGGATAGAACGTCTGTTGCGATATGTTCTGTTATTGCAGGTATCGCTTTTTGCAAAACGGGGGCCGGCAGACCTTTTGATACTGTTAGCCGGGGGTTGGTGATGATGCGGGCTTCGTCCCAGAGACCTTTGTTAATAAAAGATTGCAGCAGACTGGCGCCACCTTCCACAAGTATACTTTGTAGTTTCTCTTTGTATGCCATTTTTAGTATTGCATCAATCGTATCTTCCGTTGCTGCTATTTTTTGGTAGCTGAGATTTTCTCTTTCCTCCGCTTTTAGGGTATTGATCACAATGGTTTTCTGTTGCTGATCAAACAAATTCAGGGTGGTTGGTAAGCGCAGGTTTCTGTCTGCTACTATCCTTACCGGGTGCTTGCCTGTCCATAAGCGGTTGGTCAGCGAGGGATCATCTGACAGTGCCGTATTCGTTCCCACCACAATCGCGGCTTCTTCGCTGCGCCATTGGTGTACCAGACGGTTGGTGCAGGCATGACTGATCAGTAAACGTTCTTCACCCTCTCCCGCTATCAAACCATTGGCCGTTTGTGCCCATTTGAGAATGATATAGGGACGTTGCTTTGTAACAAAAGTGAAAAAACGTTTATTCAGTTCCCGGCACTCAGTTTCCAGCACTCCAACAGTTACCGCAATACCGGCATGTTGCAGTTTTTCAATTCCTTTTCCATCTACTTCCGTAAAAGGATCCCGGCAACCGATTACCACGGTTTTGATCTGATGACGGATGATCAGATCACAGCAGGGTGGTGTTTTACCAAAATGCGCACAGGGCTCCAGTGATACATAGAGGGTCGACAGAGGAATCAGTGGTTGGTCTGCCCCGGACACACTATTCAGGCAGTTCACTTCAGCATGGGCCTCTCCATACACCTGGTGATAACCCTCCCCGATGATCCGGTTCTCATACACCAGTACCGCCCCCACCATGGGATTGGGGGCCACAGAACCTGCCCCTAAACGGGCCAGTTCCAGGCAACGGTGCATATAGATCTGATCGGTCTCTTTCATACAGAATTGGCAAAAATAACCAAATGGTGCTAACATTGCAGCATGACCCTCTCCGAAGCACAGCTTACCACCCGCTCCGCGCTGTTATCTTACTACGATATGCGGGAAGCTACCCAGATCTGCGATTGGGTGCTGGAACATGTTAGTGGCAAAAAAAGGATCGACCGGCTGATAGAGAAAGCGGCACTACTAACCGCAGATCAGCAATTGCGCCTGGCACAAATACTGGCTGAATTACAATCACACCGCCCCATCCAGTATGTATTGGGAGAAGCCTGGTTTGCAGGTATGAAATTTTTTGTGAACGAAGCCGTACTCATACCCAGGCCGGAGACGGAGGAACTGGTGGAGTGGATCGTGAATGATACGCTTAATGCGGAACGCTTAACGCGGAACGCAGAGCAGGGAACAGAGAGCTCGGAATACCGGATATCGAACACCGAACTAATAACAAAGAACAAAGAACAGAAAACAAAGAACCTGCTCGACATTGGTACAGGCAGCGGCTGTATTCCTATTTCACTGGCGAAGAAATTACCGCATTGGGCTGTTAGTACCATAGATGTGAGTGAAACAGCATTGAAAGTGGCCCGCAAAAATGCCATCGACCTTCAAGCCGATGTACTGTTTAAGCAAACGGATTTTTTGGATGAGTTACAGTGGCCGCGTTTGCCTGTTGTTGACCTGATCGTGAGTAATCCGCCCTACATCAAAGTGGCAGAGCAGGATAACATGGCCAGACATGTGCTGGACTTTGAACCCTCACTCGCTTTATTTGTACCCGATGATGATGCTTTGTTGTTTTACCGGAAGATTGCTTTGTTTGGCAAAACGCATCTGCATGAAGGAGGTGTGGTTTTTGTAGAGATCAATGAAGCGTTGGGCAAAGAAACTGTTGCCCTATTTGAGCAGCAGGGCTATACCGTTACACTCCGTAAAGATTTACAGGGAAAAGATCGGATGATCAAAGCTACCCTCCCACATTAACCCTCTGTGCCCCCCTGCCCCTCCGTGTCTCTGTGTTAAGAAAAAGATAGAATGCTAGTGAGGATTTTTTCAACACAGAGGTACAGAGATGGGGAGTTACACAGAGAGATTTTTTTATTTCTGACCGCCATTGTCTACCGCCATTACGGGGGTGGCACCTAATTTTTTGATCACCTGCATTACGCGGATGGCCGTGCCGAGATGGGCGGTACTATCTCCGTTGATCACCACTGAAGGTTTATCGGTTTCTTTGGCAAGATAGGCTTTTAATTCTTCTTCCAGTGCCTCGATGGTGATGGGCTTCTGGGCAAGGAACAGGTGCTGGTCTTTGTCTACGGTGATGACCACTGTCTGCTTGGATTTGGTATCACTCTTGGCTTTGGGATTGGAAACTTTGATCACATTGGGATTAGCCAGCGTGGAAACGATCAGGAAAAACAACAGCAGGATGAACAGAATATCGTTCAGCGCGCCGGTATGCACTTCTGGGTGCGTTTTTAATCGTTTCCTGATATTCATGTTACTTAATTCAAAAGTAAAAATTCAAAATTCAAAAAGGTTTTCTCAAACTGCTGCTTAATGATCAGAACCCCGACGAGTGCGACGCAACGAAGCCGCTATTCTGTTCTGCAGCCCGGCTCATACTTCTTTTCATTACTAATTATTAATTACTAATTTTTAATTTTTAATTAGTGTGTTGGCTCCTGCAGTATATCCATAAACTCCGCACTGGCTGCTTCCATTTTATTAGCAGTTTTATCGATCTGCGTGGTGAGCACATTGTGCCCGATATAGGCCAGCAGACCAATAATCAGGCCCGTACCGGAAGTGATCATTTTTACATAGATACCACCGGCAATATCGTTCAGGGTAAACTGACCCGAACTGGCAATGCCATAAAACAACTGGATCATCCCGACAATCGTTCCCAAAAATCCGAACATAGGTGCAATACCGGCAATAAGGGAGAGAATGGAAAGATTTTTTTCCATGCTATACATTTCCAGCTTGCCAACATTCTCCATGCTTTTTTCAATGGCATCGATGGGTTTACCGATGCGCTGCAGTCCTTTATCGATCATGCGGGCCACTGGGTTATTCGTATTCCGGGCCAGGTTACGGGCCGCCGCCACATTACCACTCACAATATTATCGCGGATGATATTCATAAAATTGCCTTCAATACGCGATGCTTTGCGGATAGCGATCAAGCGTTCGATGAATACAAATACTGCCCCTACAAAAAGCAGGTACAGCGGATACATGATCCAGCCCCCTTTTTCGAGCAATGACCAGAGGGATATTTTTTCTGCCGCGGCCGGAATAGCTGCCGCTGCTTTCTGAAGGGTGTCTATCTGGAGCAGATCGAACATCTGTAATAAGTTTAGGTGAAGCTAAAATTAGATGCTTCTACAAAAGAACAGCATGGTTGTGAATAAATATGCCAATAGCTTGCTTTTTAGGAAAGCTTTTACACATCTGGTTATAGCCATGCATTATTAGAACAGCAACCTGCCAGAAAGAGGTTTCATCCATATTATTCCCCACATCCCTATTCAACCTTGGCCATTTCGGTGCTTACAATACCCTAATATATTCCATTTTATCGAGCCACTGCGTGTTACGGGTAGAGCCATCTGCAGCAGCAATATCAAAAATGGGCCACTCGGCAAAAGCCAGTGTAATGGTCTGACCGGTAGTTCTTACCACTTCGAACAAAGGGTAAGTACTTTGCGTATAGGACCAGGAAGGGGTGATCTTAGCCGTTCTGCTCAACCGTGTGATGGAACGGATATCTTTCAGCATCAGGGTAATCCGGGCTCCTTTTTCCGTCATACAGGTAACAGGCGATGTAGCAAGACTGCCTGCAATGGCCGTGATGGTTCCGGTAATCACTTCCCCGTTCAGTTTGTATTGTACCTGTGCAGCTACCGCGAGACCGGCATTGGTAGAAACGGCAGTTGTACCCATTTCGATCCAATCCAGTTTTTCGAGCCATAGATTGGCTGCCAGTGAGCCATCAGAGAGACTGATATCCCAGACGGGCCATTGGTAAATGGCTAATAACTGGCTTTGTCCGTTGACCCAGGTAAACCTGAACACCTGGTAACTGCTTTCGGTATAAGACCAGGAAGGCGTAACCTTCCATTTCTCTCCCGTTCTTTCTATTCTTTGGATCTCGCGCATAAAAAATTTCACGGATTTTCCATTCTGTGTCAGCGTGGTAAGGGTTTCTTTTTCACCAATAGTCAGTTTCACTACGGTACCGGAGAACCGAACACCGTCTTTGCTGTAAGTAACACCTGAGCCTACACCTAGGCCTTGTGAGAATAAAGAAATGACTGGAAATAAGAGAAGAAAAAATAAAAAAATACTTCCGGAATGAAGCGGGGAAAAGCATTCTCTGTTAACAGAAGTAACCCTGCATACGAGGTCTTCTTCCGTATCTTTTGCGGATAAAATTTCGTTTTTCATAACACATATTTTTAGGTGAGAAAGAGCTACCCTAAAGGTACGAAAAGCCTATCCGCCCTGCAGTCAGATGAACAGAATTAACCAGATAACAACCATCGCAATAACCCGTTAACCAAATCGCAAATAACTACCGTTTTGCAAGCCGTTTCCTGTAATAAAAGCACAAAAAAAAAGTGGCCGTATCAAACAACCACTTTTCACTTTTAACTTTTAACTTTTAACTTTTGTTCATCTCTTTCATCTTCACCATCGCCATAATCTGCCGCATATTGTTTTCCATGCCTTCCGGACTACCATCCAGGAAAATGATATTTCCCTTACCGATCTCAGCAAAATTCTTGATGGCTTCTGTCCACATACTGAACAGGATCACATTGGTATCCAGGTTGGCCTGTTTCATCTGTTCGGCTGCCTGGCTCATCCCTTTGGCCACTTCTTCGCGGAAGAGGGCTACCCCCTGACCACGTAAACGGGCCGCTTCTTTCTCGGCATTGGCCGAGATCTTAATGGCATTACCCTCGGCCTCAGCAGCTTTGGTTTTGGTGATCAGCAGCGCTTGTCCTTCATTTTCGGCCGCGGCTTTCAGGTTATTACTGGCCACTACCCGGCTCATGCTTTCCATGATCAGCTGGTCAAATGTGATATCGTTGATCTGCAGATCCTGCAAATGATACCCCCAGCTTTCCAGCGATTGGTCGATCTGTTCCTTTACAAACTCCACGATCTCTCTGCGGAGCAGCAGGATCTCGGCTTGTTTCTTGGTAGCCACAAAACCACGGATACTACCTTCCACCGTGCGGATCAGGGCCTGCATCAGGTCTTTGTCACTAATGAATTTAAAGGCCACATTCTTGATCGTTTCTTCCTCATGGTTTACCACCGAATACAGCAACATGCTTTTAAAATACACATTGGCCTGGTCCAGTGTTACCGCCTGGAACTCCAGTTCCACCGAACGGTTCTGGATACTCACGGTTTTGAAGACCTGCTCAAACAACGGGATTTTTACACTCAGTCCCGGCCGCAGTATGCGCCTGTATTTACCAAACATGGTAATCACCCCAATGGTTCCCTGGTTAACCGTTACCAGCGATGCAAAAAGCAGCAGCAGCAAAGCCAGTAACCACCAGTAATCTGCAATGATATTCATAACAAATAATTTTAAGTAAGATACATATTATACAAGGTTAGTAGCTTAGAAAGGGAGAATATTACAGAAATATCGTCTTCGGCTCGGCATTTCCTGTTTATTCAATGACTTACCATTGTTCTATGTTTTATGTTCTTTGTTCTATGTTCTATGTTTTTGGTTCTCAGTTCGATGTCCCTGTTCGTCTGTTCCTTGCTCGTCTGTTCATCTGTTCTTCTGTTCGATATTCGATATTCCCTATTCGATATTCTACATTCCTCTCTCTTCCCACACCCCCACCAACCGTACCAGCATTTCCACCGCTTTCTCCATGTCTCTCACCCCAATCCATTCCTGTTTGCTGTGTATGGCCTGCATGCCCGTAAACAGGTTAGGACAGGGCAAGCCCATAAAACTCAACCTGCTGCCATCTGTACCACCCCGGATGGGTTCTTTAACTATGGTTAGTCCGGTACGCGCATACGCTTCTTCGGCATGGCGGATGATCTGCGGATGGAGGTCCAATACTTCTTTCATATTCCGGTATTGTTCCTGTACCGTAAACTGCATGGTGGCCTGGGGATAAGCGGTCAGCACCTGTTCTGCCAGTTGCCGAAGCCGGTTTTCATGTACGGCTAATTGCGAGGTTGTAAAATCACGGATAATGAATTCAAGGATTGCTTTTTCAGCCGATCCTTCCATACGCAGCGGATGTACAAAACCCTGTTTTTTGTCGGTAGTTTCCGGCGACCATTCATTTTTAGGTAAGGCTGCCAGCAGTTCACCGGCTATTTTCAACGCGTTCACCATTTTATTTTTGGCATAACCCGGATGCGAGATCACACCGTGAATGGTGATGGTAACACCATCCGCACTAAAGGTTTCATCTTCCAGTGTACCCAGTTCACCACCATCCAGTGTGTAGGCATAATCAGCACCCAGTTTGGCCAGGTCCAGTTGATCGGTTCCTCTGCCCACTTCCTCATCTGGCGTAAACAATAGTTTGATGGTACCATGTTTGCTATCCGGATGCGTTACCAGGTAATGTGCCAGATCCATGATCGTTGCTACGCCTGCCTTGTCATCAGCCCCCAGCAAAGTAAGTCCACTGGCCGTGATAATACTATTACCGATATGTTCCTTAAGATAAGGATGGTCTGCCAACCGGATCACCTGCGAAGGATCATCGGGCAATACCATATCTTCTCCCTGGTAATTACGATGCAGTATCGGTTTCACGCCGGTACCACTGCAATCGGGCGCCGTATCTACATGACTGCAGAAACAGATCACCGGTACGTTTTTCGTTGTGTTGGATGGAATAGTAGCGTATACATATCCAAATTCATCTGTATGTGCATCTGTCACCCCCATCGCCTGCAGTTCCTGCACGAGCAAACGCGACAGTGTTTTCTGTTTTTCTGTACTGGGATAGGTATCGCTCTGTGGATCACTCTGCGTATCCACCTGCACATACCGCATAAAACGTTCCACCACTGTATAAGTATAACCGGTCAACATGATGCTAATTTTCAGCAAGATACGGGAATCGTGAGACGTCAATCGTCAGTCGTGAGGCGTGAGTGGTGAGTTGTGAATGGTGAATGGGCAATGGGCAATATATCTGCGACTACCCCATTCACCATTCACCATTGCCCATTGACCATTGACCATTGACGACTGACGATTTACGTCTCACGATTCTCCCCTCCCTACTCACCACTCACCACTCACGCCCGCCCCCCCCCTTGCAAATACAGAAACCATTTTCTATTTTGTTCGCTAAACCAAAATCCGCTATATGAAAAAATCGTTGATTGGTGCTATCGTTGGAGGGCTGCTGATATTTATCTGGCAAACCCTTTCCTGGACCGTACTCGATCTGCACCGGCCCTCCCAGGACTATACGGCCAAACAGGATACCATCCTGCAATTTCTGGGAACCCAATTGGAGAAAGAAGGTGGTTATCTCTTACCCACAGTTCCAAAAGGCAGTGCTTTTGAAGAAGCTAACAAACTGGGAGAGCAAAGCCAGAACAAACCCTGGGCCACTATTCAATACCACAGATCGCTCAACAGTTCTATGAACGAAATGTATATGAATATGGTGCGCGGACTGGTAGCCACCGTATTCATGGTCTGGCTGCTTTGCTGGATCCTGTCAAAATGGAACAAAGCCAGTTTTGTAAACATTTTCCTCGCCTGCATCTTCACCGGACTGATCGTCTTTATCAACGAACCCTACAGCCAGTTCATCTGGTACAAAATATTCGACGTACGTGCGCACCTGATTGATGCATTGGCCAGCTGGGGATTGTGCGGG
This sequence comes from Sediminibacterium sp., assembly GCA_036405675.1. GTDB lineage: Bacteria > Bacteroidota > Bacteroidia > Chitinophagales > Chitinophagaceae > Sediminibacterium. Next base: position 1,699 of record DASWXD010000064.1, on the reverse strand, counting down.
ATCTGGTTGGGATGGTGGATGAAGAGGTAATTAGAAATTAAAAATTAGCAATTAGCAATTAATAATTAAAGGCCTTTACGCAAAGAGTCCGATAGATAACTATCGGACTCTTTGCGTAACTCAATTTTTAATTGCTAATTGCTAATTATTAATTATCAGGGCATAATGATCAACGGTGCACCCCCACTGATCTCCACCAGTTCCAGATCAAAGATCAGGTCTTCGCCGGCGAGGGGATGGTTGGCATCCAGGATCACTACTTCGTCTCTCACTTCAACGATCACAACAGGAAAATTCTGTCCCTGGCCATTGCTCATATTCAGTTGCATACCTGCTTCAGGTACCATATCTGCGGGGAAACGCTCTTTCGGAAATTCCATGATCATTTCTTCCTGCTTAGGTCCGTACGCTTCATCAGCAGGGATCTGGATCGTTCTTTTTTCACCGATGGTCATACCGGTAACACCCTGGTCAAAACCCGGGATCACCATACCACCACCTACTTCAAATTCCAGGGGCTCGCGTCCTTCAGAACTATCGAATGTGGTACCATCTGTTAATTTACCATGATAGTGTACTTTAATCGTATCACCTTTTTTTACTTGTTGCATGTTGCATTTTTGAATGTAAATAATGTGGGAGCCAGCTTAGTATCTTTCCTCAGCATCCGTTGCGTCGCACCCTTCAGCTGAAAAATACGCATCAACAAGAAAAGAAAATCACCGATTTCCGGCGCCAAAAGTACAATCCAAAATCAAGAACCGGTAAGTTTTTTGGTTAACTTTCGCGCCTGCAAAGCCCCTCATATGAAAAAAATAACCCCTGTATTACTGATTTGGCTGCTATTCAGTCTTTTTATCTCCCAAAATGTGGCTGCGCAAGCTCCCATCCTTCCTGCAGCCTACCGTACCCAGGTATATGTACCCCTGCTGAAAGGAAAACGGGTAGGCGTTTTTGCCAACCATACCGCTACAGTAGGCAATCGTCACCTGGTAGATACTTTGTTGGCCCTGGGTGTAAAAGTCACCAAAGCTTTTGGTCCGGAACATGGCTTCCGGGGTACCGCCGATGCCGGTGAAAAAATTGAGAACTACACTGATCCCGCCACAGGCATCCCGGTGATCTCCCTCTACGGTAAAAAAAGAAAACCCAGTGCCGAAGACCTTGCCGATGTAGATGTACTTGTATTTGATATCCAGGATGTAGGCACCCGTTTCTATACCTATATCTCTTCCCTGCAGGAATTTATGGAAGTGGCTTTTGAGAACAGCAAACCCCTCATGATCCTCGACCGGCCCAACCCCAATGGTTTTTATGTAGATGGCCCTGTACTCGATACCGCTTTCCGCAGTTTTGTAGGTATGCAACCCATCCCCATTGTTCACGGCATGACCATGGGCGAATACGCTTTTATGCTGGCCGGCGAACGCTGGCTCACACCCAAAGCCAATGAAAAACATGATTACTATAAACGCGCTAAGAACAGTGCCGATACCGCTTTTCATTTTCAGGTAATCAAATGTGCCAACTATACACACAAAAGCCTGTACCAGTTACCCATTGCCCCTTCGCCCAATATTCCGGATATGGCATCTGTATACTGGTACGCCAGCACCTGCCTTTTTGAAGGCACAGCCCTCAGCGAAGGACGCGGTACGGACCATCCATTTGTGATTTTCGGACATCCTTCCCTACCAAA
>DASWXD010000063.1:0-10965 GCA_036405675.1 Sediminibacterium sp. | reverse complement strand
AAACTGGAAGTTACCCGTTCGGGAATGGGCTATGTAATTGTGGAGAATACAGAAGGAGATGTACTCGTTCGCCCCGGCGATTTCAATACCGCCCTTAACGGCGATACCGTTCGGGTAAAAGTGTTCAAAGAGAACGTACGTACCGGTAAAAAAGAAGGCAAGATCACCGAAGTGATCTCACGCAAACAGACAGAATTCATCGGTCATATACAACTCTCTACCAACTACGCTTTTTTTATCCCGGATACCGATAAACCCATGCCCGATCTGTTCATCCCGCTGGGCGAACTCAACGGCGCCAAAAACAAAGACAGGGTAGTGGCCCGTTTGCTGCAATGGGACAAGGACGACAAAAAACCCGTGGGTACCGTGGTGAGCATCATGTTACCCGAAGATGAAAATGATGCAGCGATGAAGGAACTGCTGGCACAGGCCGGGTTCCCTTTATCCTTCCCCGAAGATGTGATGGAAGAAGCCGAACGCCTGCCCGAAGTGCTGGACAGTGAAGAGATTAAAAAAAGGAGAGACTGCCGCGAGCTGCTCACTTTCACCATCGATCCAGCAGACGCCAAGGATTTTGACGATGCGATTTCCATCCGCACCCTGTCCAATGGATTGTACGAGATCGGTGTGCATATTGCCGATGTGAGTTATTATGTACATCCCGAAACAGAACTGGACCAGGAAGCCTATAAACGCGCCACTTCTGTTTACCTGCCCGACCGTGTGAACCCGATGTTGCCGGAGAAGATCTCGAATGAGCTCTGTTCGCTTCGTCCGCATGAAGATAAGTTTACCTTCTCCGCCATCTTCCAGATGAATAACAAAGGAGAGATCAAACAATACTGGCTGGGCAAAACCGTGATCCATTCCGATCACCGGTATGCGTATGAAGATGTACAAAACATTATTGAAACCAAAAAAGGCAAACACGAAGAAGAGATTCTGTTGCTCAATGATATTGCACAACAACTGCGCAAAAAACGCTTCAGCAAAGGAGCCATTAATTTCTCCTCACAGGAAGTCCGTTTTAAACTGGACGAAAAAGGCAAACCCATTGCCGTTGTGGTGAAAGAAAGCAAGGAATCGCACCAGCTGATCGAAGAATTTATGCTGCTGGCCAACCGCACCGTGGCAGAGAATGTAGCCAAACTGAAGATCAACAAAAAACCATTGCCCTTCCCATACCGGGTACACGACCGGCCGGACGAAGAAAAACTGGCGCCCTTTATCCTTTTTGCCAAAAAACATGGTCATAGTTTCGACACATCCACCCCACAAGCTATTGCGCATAGTTTCAATACCATGTTACAGGAGGCACAGGGCAAACCGGAACAGCATGTACTGGAGCAGTTAGGGATCCGTACCATGGCCAAAGCGATTTATACAACAGAGAATATCGGTCACTACGGACTGGCATTTGAGCATTATTGCCATTTTACCTCACCCATCCGCCGTTATCCGGATGTATTGGTGCACCGGGTACTCGAATCCATCCTTATCGACAAACCGATCACCGATAAAAAGATGGAAGAGAAATGCAAACACAGCAGTGAGCGCGAACGTGCCGCCATGGAATGTGAGCGTGCCGGTAACAAATACAAACAGGTAGAATTCCTGAAAGAACATATTGGCGAAGTGTTTGAAGGCGTGGTAAGCGGCGTATCCAGTTTCGGATTCTGGGTAGAAACGGTGGCACATAAATGTGAAGGACTGGTCAGCATCGTAAGCCTTTCCGACTATGATGATTTCCGCCATGTAGACAGCGATTACAGTCTCGTAGGCCGCAGAAGCGGACGCAGTTTCCGCATGGGCGATAAGCTCTTTATCCGCGTTGTATCTGCCAACCTCGAAAAAAGACAACTCGATTACGAATGGGTGATCAATGCCGGGGGAGATGAGGAGAAAAAAACAAAACCGAAAGAAGGGAAAGCGAAGAGGAAGTGATGTGAATATCGAATATCGAACAAAGAATGTCGAACGCCGAAGTGCTATATTTCGGCGTTCCTTGTTCGGTGTTCGATATTCGATATTCTACCCTATTCTTTTTCATGAAATACAATCCCCTGTTCCGCCAGTTTCTCCAGCACCGGCTCATAGATAGCGGGGATGATCGGAATATGCAATCCCGTTGCTGTGATTTTTCCTTCGAGCAACAAAGTAGCTGCAATACCCAGCGGCAATCCTACGGTTTTTGCCATCGCAGTACGCACATGGTCTTCGCCTTTTACTACCAGGCTACTGGTAACCTGTAACCGGGAGCCAGCCAACTCATAGCCGATCTCGTGTTGCATCACCACCATATCTTTATCGCCGGGCAACAATACCCACTGTTTTTCCAGAATAAACTGCAGCACATCTGCAGAACTGCAACGTCCTTTATTGATCGATGTATCATCCTGCCATCCTAAAAACAGAAACTGTTGCTGCTGCAGAGAAGTAAGCTGATCAAACTGCCTGTGTTTGGCAGCAAAATGGTTCTGCAGAAAAGCAGACACCGTCATGCCATCAGTATTGAGTAAATCGGTTTCATCTGTCAGGCCCAGTTCAATTACTGTTTGCCAGCCCTTGCAAAAATCGGGGTAACGCAGGGTGGTGCGCAGAAAGGTTTCCGCTTCGGTGAGATCATAAGTGGGTATATAACTCAGCGAATCCCTGTTGGGATAGTATGCCAGTGTACCCAAACCATCAATTGCTACTTCGGTGCAGTCAGTAAAAATTTTTTCATACTGCCTGGTTTGTACCGCATGATTCTCTCTGTAAACCGCACCCGCTTTACCGGCCAAAACCACATTTCTCGGGTTCCAGCTGATCTTGTAATGCCAGGGGTTGGTATCGCTTTCCGGTGCTACCAGTCCGCCGCAATGCGAGAGAAAGGAATGGATCTTTCCACCTTTGGCTTTGATCCGGTGAATCAGCTGCATCGCACTCATGTGATCGATACCGGGATCCAGTCCCATTTCGCAGAGAAAAAGGATGCCCTTGTTGTTGATCTCTCCGGCCATTGCCCGGATCTTATCGTCTACATACGAAGCCGTTAATAAATGTTTCCCAAAAGCCAGGCAATCCAGTGCCACGGTATAATGCAGGGAAGGGGGCAGTAAAGAGATCACCACATCAGCCGCTTTGATCAAGGCCTGCCTTTCGGGTTCATTATCAATCGACACACCCACAGCCCTTACCCAGGCATGTTCACCTACTTTGGATTGTACCGCGGCCAGGTTTACATCGGCAACTGTAACCTGCCATTGTTTCTGGGTTGCTGTCTGTTTTAAATAGTCGATCAGTACGGTGGCAGATTTGCCGGCACCAAAGAGGAGGATCTGTTTCATCTGGGAGAATCTGTTTAAACTGTTCCGGACAACTGCCGCTGAAAATCTTTAGCTGCAGGATCGTAAAGGTAACCATTGAAATTTTATCGCCCTAACTGTAACATTTTTCCGAAGTTCCCGTTTCATCCAAAACATCCTGTATGAAAAGAATATGCCTGCTTTTTTTCCTGTTCGGTACACTGACGCTCAGCGCACAGAAAACCGTACACGATGCCAATGCCACTACCCGTGAAGCCAAAAACTTTCACGCGATAGAAATAGCCGATGGGGTAGACCTTTTCCTTACCCAGAGCAACGAAGAAGCAGTTGCCGTGAGCGCTTCCACCGATGAATACCGTAACCGGATCCGCACAGAAGTGATTAACGGGGTACTGAAGATTTACTTCAACCAGGAAGGCACCTGGAAACTGAACTGGTTCGGTAACCGGAAACTCAAAGCCTATGTATCGGTGAAAACACTCGACAAACTCGTGGCTTCCGGCGGATCAGATGTATTCATCGAAAATGAAGTTTCGGCCACCCGTCTTACCCTCACCCTTTCCGGCGGTTCCGATTTCAGGGGTAAAGTGGTTGCCGGTGAGTTGAAAATATCCGCCAGCGGGGGCTCAGATGCCTATATTTCCGGCAAAGCCGAGCAACTCAGCATCAATGCCAGCGGCGGCAGCGATGTGCACGGATTTGAGCTTATTTCCAATACCTGCAGCATCGAATCCAGCGGCGGCAGTGATGTGCGTATTACAGCCAATAAAGAACTCCGGGCCAGTGCCAGTGGCGGCAGCGATGTGTATTACAAGGGGTCGGCTTCTTCCAATACCAGTAAAAGTGGTGGCGGCTCTGTTAAAAAAGTGGAATAACCGGTTTATCTGAAATACAATACAGCAAAGGGTTTCCGGCCAAACGGGAGCCCTTTTTCATGCCCTTTTCATTCTCGTTTTACTCATCGGTTGATGCCCCGGAAAAGGTGTTCACAACTGTGGATAAAACCCCTTAAAAAAGACCCTTTTTAAACCCTCTTTCCCCTTCAAAAAAAGTATCTTCGCCATCCTGAAAACAGGGCTGTTTAGCAACCTGTCATAGAACTAAAATTTCACGGAAAAACACACATGGAAGACAATCTGTTACCGCCGGAAAAAACCAACGATAACGACCGCATTATCCAGGTAAATATCGAAGAGCAAATGAAGACCGCTTACATCGATTATTCGATGTCGGTGATCGTGGGCCGCGCATTGCCTGATGTAAGGGATGGTTTCAAACCCGTTCACCGCCGCGTACTCTACGCCATGAATGAACTGGGCAACAACAGCAACAAACCCTATAAAAAATCTGCCCGTATTGTGGGTGAAGTGATGGGTAAATACCACCCGCACGGCGACTCATCAATCTATGATACTTTGGTGCGGATGGCTCAGGACTGGACCATGCGTTACACCCTCGTAGATGGTCAGGGTAACTTTGGTAACCAGGATGGCGACCCACCGGCTGCCATGCGTTATACCGAAGCACGTTTACAGCGTTTATCTGAAGCCATGCTGGATGATATCGAAAAAGAGACAGTAGATTTTCAACTGAACTTCGACGATTCACTGCAGGAACCTTCTGTACTGCCCACCCGGATCCCGCAATTGCTGGTGAACGGTTCTTCGGGTATTGCCGTAGGGATGGCCACCAATATGATGCCCCATAACCTGAGCGAAGTAGTGGATGGTTGTGTGGCCTATATCGATAACCGGGAAATTCCGGTAGAAGAACTCATCAACCATGTGAAAGCACCTGATTTCCCCACCGGTGGGATCATTTACGGTATGGAAGGGGTGAGACAGGGCTTGTTGACAGGTCGTGGTAGAGTGGTACTGCGCGGTAAAGTGCAGGTAGATACCAAAACCAGCGGCCGTGAACAGATCGTGATTACCGAAGTGCCTTACCAGGTAAACCGCGACCAGCTTACGGATCGGATCGGTCAGTTGGTGAATGATAAAACCATTGAAGGCATTGCCCACGTGAACAATGAAAGTAATATGCGCGAAGGAACGCGTATTGTACTGGATCTGAAGCGTGACGTGGTGGCCCAGGTGATTATTAACCAGTTGTACAAATTCACCGAACTGCAGACCAGTTACGGGATAAATAACGTGGCCATCAGCAAGGGACGTCCGAAGATCATGAACCTGAAAGACCTGATCGCAGAGTTCATTGAGTTCCGGATGGAAGTGGTGATCCGCCGCGCAAAATTCGATCTGCGCAAGGCAGAAGAACGCGCCCATATCCTGGAAGGTTACCTGAAAGCACTGGATCATCTGGACGAAGTGATTGCCCTGATCCGCGCCAGCCGTACACCGGATGATGCGAAAGAAAACCTGATCAACAAAAGCAAAGAAGAAAAATGGAGCCTGAACAGGCAACTGTTCTCTGATATCACCAACGACCTGTACATTCAGGAAGACGGATTATCCGAGGCCCAGGCCAAAGCCATACTGGAACTGCGTTTGCAGCGTTTAACAGGTATGGAAAGAGACAAGATCGTAGAAGAATTCAACGGTCTGATCAACACCATCAAACACCTGAAAGAACTGCTGGCCAGCGAAGACCTGCGTTACGACCTGATCAAAAAAGAACTGATTGAAGTAAAAGAGAAATTCGGCGATGCCCGTAAAACGGAAATCCAGTACCTCGCAGACGAAATGCGGATCGAGGACCTGATCGAAGATGAAGACGTGGTGATCACCATTTCGCACTTAGGATATATTAAACGTACTTCCGCTACCGAATACCGCCAGCAACGCCGCGGCGGCAGGGGAGCGGTAGGTACCAAAACAAGGGAAGAAGATTATGTAGAACACCTGTTTGTGGCTTCTACCCATGGAACCATGATGTTCTTTACCGAAAAAGGACGTTGTTTCTGGTTACGCGTTTACGAAATTCCTGAAGGAGAAAAACAAAGCAAGGGACGTGCCATCCAGAACCTGATCCAACTGCCCGGCGATGATAAGGTGAAAGCCATTATCGACGTGAAAAAACTGGACGACAAAGACTATGTACAAGACCATTATATCGTACTTTGTACCAAGAAAGGTATCATCAAAAAAACCTCGCTGGAAGATTTCAGTCGCCCGAGAGCCAATGGTATCATCGCCATTACGGTAAATGAGGGTGATGAACTTTTATCGGCCCGTTTAACCGATGGCAAACAGGAGATCATGATGGCTGTGAAAAGCGGTCGCGCGATCCGTTTCCCCGAAGAAAAAGTAAGGGTAACCGGCAGAGGAGCCATTGGGGTAGCCGGCATTGAGGTAGACGATGAGAAAGACGAAGTAGTGGGTATGATCTGCATCCACAAAGACGATCCCACCCATACCATACTGGTGGTAAGCGAAAAAGGCTTTGGTAAACGTACCGTGGTAGATGAATACCGGATCACCAATCGTGGTGGTAAAGGTGTTAAAACTATCAACGTAACGGAGAAAACCGGCAGTTTGGTAGGCGTTTTGTGTGTAACGGAGAAAGAAGACCTGATCATCACCTGTAAATCGGGCATTACCATCCGAACCGGCATCCAGGATATCCGCGAAGCGGGCAGGGCTACACAGGGTGTTACCCTGATCAGACTGGATGAAGGAGATGAGATTGCTGCTATTTCCCAGATTGAAGACCAGGAAGAAGAACCCGTAACGCCGCTGGAACCAGGAGAAGAAAACCCGGCTTCAGATGAAACTAAAACAGAAAATAACAACGATAACAGTACTGAAAATCAATAATAAACCCCTATTTATGAAGAAGCTTTTAACGCTTATTATGATCGCAGGAAGTCTGCAAATGGCCCAGGCACAAGACCTGAAGAAAGTGCAGACCGCTTACCTGATCAATAAAATGGAAGATGCCAAAACCGAAATTGACAAGGTAATGGCTGATCCCAAACAGAGCACCAAACCGGATGCGATGTACTGGAAAGCCAAAGTATATGCTGCCGTGTATAAAGATGCCACCCTGCGTGCCAAATACCCCACAGCACTGGCAACCGCAGATGAGGCTTTCAGGAAATATGCCGATGCGGATCCTGCTTTTGCCCAGGTAAAAGAGAAAGGTGCAGAAGGTTTTTTTGATATGTATGCCACTTCTTACGCCAATGGTGTAAAACTCTTCAACGATAAAAAATGGGAAGATGCTGCCAGCAACTTCAAATATGCTGTGGAGTACAGCGATTTTATCTTCAAAAACAAGTGGAGCAATGCCAGTATCGCATTTGATACCACTTCCATCCTTTACCTGGCCTATGCTTACCAGAATGCATCTAAAATGGATGATGCTGCTACGTATTACAGTCGCCTGGCAGATGCGAAAGTAGCTGCTGACATGTACATCGATATCTACAAATTCCTGGCTAACCATTATACAGTTTCCAAGAATGAAGCCCTGTTTAAAAAATACCTGGCACTGGGAAAAGAACTCTATCCTAAATATGCATGGGATGAGTTTGAGATCGATTATATGGACCAGAACATGAACCTGGCCGAAAAAACAGCCCTCTATGATAAAGAAGATGCGGCGGGTACCCTGAGCGAAGTAAAGTACCTGCAGTTTGCTGATATATTTGTGAATGCACATAACAAAGACAAAAGCATGGATAGTGCCACCGAAAACATGTACAATCTGAAAGCGGTGGATGCTTACAAAAAAGCCTACGGTAAAAACGCGCAGAATGCCATTGCCGCCTTTAACGTTGGTGTGGTGTATTACAATCTTTTTGGCAGTTATGATGATGCGTATGCACAGAATATCCGCACCATGCAGGGAATCAATGCCGACAAACCGGTAGAAAAAGACCCCAAGAAAAAAGCGGCAGCCGAAGCGGCCCTGAAAGCCAAACTGGAACCTATCCGCAAAGCCAATGCAGATATCGAAAAACCACTGAATGATAATCTGAATATGTCATTGGAGTGGCTCGAGAAAGCCTACGCCATCTTAAAAGACAAAACTACCCGTAACAATACCGAGAAAAGTGTAATCAACAAAGCGGTTGACTTCCTCGCAAACCTGTATGCGTATAAGCGTGATAAAGTACGTGGTAAAGACCTCAAAGCTTTTGATGCGTATGAAGCCAAATACAAAGAGTTTGATGCCTTACATGGCAAATATTAAATCGTTCCCCTTGATATACAAACAAAGCGCCGGCTCAACACCGGCGCTTTGTTTTTTACCGGCCATCCTGAACCACATGAATATGTGAGGAGAGAAGGGGTAGCAGCGGTTTTACTTACCTTATTTTAGGGGTATAAACGCCAATAATTATTATATGTCTGCCGTAATCTCCTTTAACCGCATCCGGAAAACGCTTGTAGGTTGTGTCCTATGTTTTCCTTTAACAGTCTGTGCCCAATCCCAATTAGACAGTTTACGCAAACAGATTGACCGGGATATCTGGATCCCTTTTCTGCAGGGCATCAATACCAATAATGCCGATTTATATAACAGTGTTCACAGTAAAGACTTTCACTGGGTAGCCGGTGGTAATAAAACCAGGATCATGGACCTGCCCGCCTATATAGAAGATGCCGCCAAAGTAATGACCGATCGTAAAAACAAGGGGATACAAACCATTGTAGATGTGGCATTTCTGGAAAGAAACCTGAATGAAACATTTGCCTCAGAAAAATGTGTCACCCGGTACACCGCCATTGAACCTGGCAAAGAGCCGCTGGTGATGTATGGTATTGCCCAGGTTTTTTCCAGAAAAGTAGAAGGGATATGGAAAAAGTGTATCCAGTACGTTTCTACCGAAAAAGCCTCAAAGGAACTGTTTGAACAGGCCAGCCCACTGCAAAAAAGCTGATCAGACAAAGCACGCTCATTGTCATAAGTTTTCCGGTTGCCGAAACCTTGGTTATCTTTAAGAGATAAATCAGCTTATGCCATATTCAAAAACATTACTGGCCCTGGTCATCAGCGCCTGCCTGACCTGTTCCTGCAACGGAAAAAATAACCTTACCGCAGAAACTACCCCACAACAGAACGAACCCACAGTTAAAACGGAAGTACTGTTTACCGGATATGAAATTATCTGGGGCATGGATTTTCTGCCTAATGGAGACCTGTTATTTACCGAGAAGAAGGGGAAATTATACCGTCGTTCCGATACCACCATTAAAGAGATTACCGGACTGCCGGAGATCAATAGTGGCGGACAGGGTGGCCTGCTCGATATCCGCGTTTCGCCGCAATTCAAGAGCAATGGCTGGATCTTTCTCACCTATGCCGGCAATTATCCCGGTGGTGGCGGCAGCTGGAACCTGCTGCGTTGTAAACTGGTGAACGACCAACTCACCGAACCCAAAGTATTACTCAGTTCCAACTCAGCCAATACCATGCAGGGCCACTACGGCAGCCGCATCGATTTTGATGAAGCGGGTAACCTGTATGTAAGCGTGGGAGAGGGCGGTGCTACTACGTATGGCGGCATCAGTTCGCCCAACCAGAATGCGCAGAATGTAAACAGCACCTGGGGCAAAGTGCACCGTTTAACGCAGGAGGGAGGCATACCCGCCGGAAACCCGGTATTACCGGGAAATACGGTTGCCACAACGGTGTATACTTACGGGCACCGCAATCCGCAGGGACTGGTATACAACCCCTTTACCAAAACCATCTGGGAAGCCGAACATGGCCCCAAGGGAGGCGATGAAGTGAACATTATACAGGCAGGTAATAATTACGGCTGGCCCTGGGTTTCTTATGGGGTTAACTACGATGATAAACCGGTTTCAGCAAGTCCTACCAAAGAAGGAATTACGGATCCGGTATACAAATGGATTCCGTCTATCGGGGCCTGTGGTATGGCCGTTATCACCGATCCCAAATTCAAAAGCTGGACGGGGAACCTGCTGGTAGGCGGTTTGGCTTTACAATACCTCGCACGTCTCGAGATCAAGGATAACAAAGTGGTGAAGGAACATAAAATGCTGGAAAAGATCGGCCGGGTAAGGCATGTGCGCCAGGCACCGGATGGGTCTGTGTATGTATCTGTAGAAGGGCCGGGCAGGATCATCCGACTCATACCGGAATAAGCAAGGTTTATAACAATATAAAAGCCTGACAGGTAGTTGATACGAACCTGTCAGGCTTTTTCATTTTCCCGTGTATTATCTACTATAATCCATTACTGATTGGTGGTAGCTGCCCCCGGCACGGCGGCTGGTTTAGCCGGAGTGGACGTGGTTGGTCTGACAACAGTGGCACAGGAAGTTAAGAGCAGTAATAAAAGGCAGATAAAAGCTGTGTTTTTGCGCATGGTAGTTGTTTTTGGGTAAAAATCAGGATGAATTTATGGTAAATTCCAGGAATAAAATTGTTCAAAATATTCAGAGATCCTCCCAAGAATAAAAATGGAAAGCATACGCATAACCAACTAACTATTCATATTAACCCCATGCTTTAGCATGGGGGCAGCATGTATTGATTCGTTGGCAGGCTTTAGCCCTGATGTGGGGGCTGAAGCCCGGAGGATGTTGTGGTTGATAGACCCCAGCCTGAAGGCTGGGGTTAGTGATGTGGTTTAAACTAATTATTTAATTCGCTTTTTTATACTTAACATAATGGTCTGTTATAAGTGTTTTCCTTGCCTTGTCCGGTTATTGCGCCG
>DASWXD010000062.1:0-15601 GCA_036405675.1 Sediminibacterium sp. | reverse complement strand
CCATGGGGTACAATAGCAGGTGTTGCTATAGGAGTTGCAATACCACTAGGAGAGGTGGCTTATGATAAAGGAATAGTTCCACTGATGGATTGGTTTAAAGGTAATTTCTTATCACCTCTTGGCCAATTTATAAACAATGTGAATAATTGGAAACCAAATTAAAATAAAATCATAGCTGATATGGCGAATAAGTTTCGGTTAACAACAAAGCAACAATTGATATTATTAACTCCTCTAGTAATATTGAATTGCATACTTATTTTGGGATGTCAATATATTTTGAAAATAGAACTTACTAATAAAGCATTCCTTATTACAATTTCTGTTTTCTTTTTAATCGATGCACTCCCGACATTAATTGTTCACCTGCAATATTGGCTTAAAAATAGAGGGTGCGAGTTAATTATAGATACACAATCGAAAACAATATCTTTTGAAGAGCCAAATAGAAAAAAAGTTTACTCCTTTGACCAAATAAAATCACTACACTATTATAATTCTTATGCAAGCGGTACAGGGTGGCATTCATTTGGACAATATCGATTTTACAAAATTGCCTTTAATGATGAGACTGAGATATTTGTTACTTGCTTAATGGTCAATAGTATTGAAAAGACTATTCCAATGTTATTACGCATTGATGGAGAAAAACATTTGAAAATTGTTGCATTTTTATGGTAAGGTAATGCGTCAAATTATCTCTCATAAACCACTCCAAAACGGGGTGGTTTTTTTTATGCCCATACTTCACCATTAAAATCATGTATATGCTAATTACAACAAACCCACATTGCTTTACCTACACCACCGATGAACTACTGATAGAACTTTTAGGAGGTGTCCGTGTAGATACACTGGATAGGATGAGAGTAACCATTAAAGTAACGGTTACCAAAAGGAAACACCCACAATACACAGGAGAAAAGGCAGGATTGGCTATGAGGCATAATTTGGATTTGTATAATGATGTGCAGGTGGAGAAGTTTATCAGGAGAGCTGCTGAGCGGTTGGAAGTGGGAGCAATTGGTTAGTTTCCCCTAAGTACGGCCAGTAAGCACCCAGCATCCATAACGAGGTAATCGGCAGGGCAAAAAAAGGTCTCATATTTCTGCGGGACCTTATTAAATGACCGCTGCAGTAACCCAACAGACTGATTCTGGTATCAAACCAGCAGCTTCCGGGTAGTTTTTAAGGGAAACTGATCCTGCATATTGGCAAAGCATGACGGTACATGACAGCAAATACCCCATAGCCAATAGCTTTGGAATCAGTAAATTCAATTTTGCTCAGCCATTCTGAAAATAACTGCTCATGGGTATCCTTTTTGGTGTCATCTTTCATTTTATCGGCGGTTTTGCCTCCGGAAGTTTTTACATGCCTTTTAAAAAAGTAAAAGGCTGGAGCTGGGAAAGTTTCTGGATAGTGGGTGGTGTATTTTCCTGGTTAATTGTTCCGCCGGTGGCGGCATGGTTGACCATACCTGGTTTTGCAGAGATCATCCGCAACAGTTCCTCACAGATACTTGGAACTACTTTTATCATGGGTTTACTCTGGGGCATTGGCGGTTTACTATACGGATTGGGTGTTCGTTATCTGGGTATGAGTCTGGGTAATTCAGTGATCCTTGGCTTCTGCTCTGCATTCGGTTCCCTGATACCCGCCCTGTATTATAACTATGTGCCTACGCCCGGTAAAGAAAAACAAACACTGGATTTTATGCTCCACAATACCGGCGGTCAGTGGGTATTGGCAGGGGTGTTGGTTTGTATATTGGGTATTGCTGTCTGCGGTCGTGCCGGTATGCTAAAAGAAAAGGAGATCAGCGATGAACATAAAAAAGCTTCCGTGGCAGAGTTCAGTTTGGTAAAAGGATTGGTCATTGCTACCATTTCCGGTATCCTCAGCGCCTTCTTTAATTTCGGGATCGAAGCGGGTAAACCCATGGCCGATATCGCCAATGCCAACTGGCAGCTCGCGCATCCCGGCGAAGGAAATTTCCTGTTTCAGAACAATGTGATCTTTGTGGTGATCTTATGGGGCGGATTGACCACCAATTTTATCTGGTGTATGATCCTGAATGCCCGTAACAAAACTTTTGGTGATTATACCAATCGCAAAACACCGCTAACAGGCAACTATCTTTTTTCGGCGCTGGCTGGCACTACCTGGTTCCTGCAGTTCTTCTTTTACGGAATGGGCGAGAGTAAACTGGGCAATGGCGCCAGTTCCTGGATCCTGCACATGTCATTCATCATACTGGTGGCCAATATGTGGGGCATTCTGCTGAAAGAGTGGAAAGGAGTGAGTGCAAAAACAAGAACAACTATCATCATAGGGATACTCACCATCATGGCTTCGGTGATGATCGTGGGGTATGGTAATTCCCTTCCTAAATAAATTAAACTAATCAATCTGACACTGTGAAGCAAGCAAGCGATTTTACACATGTAAGTTATCTCTGGGACGATGCCAAAGCCGCATCCATGGCCGGAGATGAAGTAGCCCTCCTGATCTACCGGTCCAACCTGCTGGGAGCAGATCTGCGCTTAACCAATTACGGTGGCGGTAATACTTCCTGCAAAGTAATGGCGAAAGATCCCTTAACGGGAGAAGACACTGAAGTAATGTGGGTGAAGGGTAGTGGCGGTGACCTGGGTACCCTCAAAAAAAGCGGACTCGCGGCACTGTATGTGAACCGCCTGCATAACCTGCAGAAAGTATACCGTGGTATTGCCCATGAAGATGAAATGGTGGCTTTGTTCAATCACTGCATTTTTGATCTTGATTCAAAAGCACCTTCCATCGATACACCATTGCACGGATTTCTCCCTTTCAAACATATCGATCACCTGCATCCCGATGCAGCCATTGCCATTGCGGCGGCCAAAGACGGGAAAAAGATCACACAGGAACTTTTTAAAGGCACGATTGGTTGGGTAGATTGGCAAAGACCGGGCTTTGATCTGGGTTTGCAACTCAAAGCCTGTCTCGAAGAAAATCCCGGCATCAGGGGAATTATGCTGGGCTCACATGGCTTGTTTACCTGGGGCGATACGGCTTATGAAAGTTATGTGAATACACTGGAAGTGATTGAACAGTGCGCTGTGTTCATAGAAACAGCCGTGGCATCTAAAAAAGTATTTGAAGGAGAAAAAATTGCCGCTTTACCCAAAGAAAAGCGGAGAGCTCAGGCAGCGGCACTGGCACCGGTTTTACGGGGTTTCTGTTCCACACATACTAAAATGGTGGGCCATTTTACGGATGATGAACGGGTATTGACTTTCATTAACTCGCAAGCACTGGGCAGACTGGCACCCATGGGTACTTCCTGTCCGGATCATTTTCTGCGAACCAAGATCAGTCCAATGGTGCTAACATTATCACCCGATGAAAACCTGGACGATGTGCCGGCAATTCAACAGCAACTGACACCTGCATTTGAAGCCTACCGGAAAATGTATGCCGATTATTACGATAATTGTAAACATGCCAATAGTCCGGCCATGCGCGATGCCAATCCGGTCGTGATCTTGTATCCCGGCGTGGGTATGTTCACTTTTGCTGCCAATAAACAAACGGCCCGTGTGGCGGCAGAGTTCTATACGAATGCCATCAATGTGATGCGCGGTGCAGAAGCCATCTCTTCCTACACTTCACTACCGCGGCAGGAAGCTTTTAATATCGAATACTGGTTACTGGAAGAAGCCAAACTGCAACGGATGCCCAAACCCAAAGCTTTGTCGGGCAGGGTGGCATTGGTTACCGGCAGTGCCGGAGGTATTGGTAAAGCCATCGCTAAAAAAATGGCGGAGGAAGGTGCCTGTATTGTGGTGAATGATAATGATGCCGACCGTTTGTCTAAAGCAGCCGCAGCGTTGCAAGAGCAGTATGGTAAAGATGTATTTACCACCGTATTACTGGATGTGACCGATGGAGATGCTGTGCGGAATGCCTATAACCAGGCGGCTTTGTATTTTGGGGGTGTAGATATCGTGGTTAACTGTGCCGGATTGTCTATTTCAAAACCATTGGAAGAGCATACGGAAAAAGACTGGGACCTTTTATACGATGTACTGGTAAAAGGCCAGTTCCTGGTTACACAGGCAGGTGTGAATGTTATGCGCAAACAGGGAACGGGTGGGGATGTGATCAATATTGTAAGTAAGAACGCGTTGATGAGTGGACCCAATAATGCAGGCTATGGATCCGCTAAAGCAGCGCAGCTGCACCTGAGCCGACTGAATGCGGCGGAATTGGGAAAAGATAAGATCCGTGTAAATGTGGTGAACCCTGATGCAGTGATCACCGACAGCAAGATCTGGGAAGGTGCCTGGGCCGAAGGAAGGGCCAAAGCTTACCAGGTTACCGTAGCAGAATTACCGGCTTACTATGCGAAACGTACCCTGTTGAACGAGATTATTCATCCCTCCGATATCGCCGATGCCTGTTTTGCATTGGTAGGAGGATTGTTAACCAAATCAACCGGTAATGTATTAAATGTAGATGGCGGAATCGCTGCTGCATTTGTAAGATGATATGGTCAATGGGCAATGGTGAATGGGCAATAAGACATTCTGTATATCCACAGTCACCCCCATTCACCATTCACCATTGCCCATTGACCATTGCCTATTCACCACTCACAACTCACCACTATGCATCGGGTCGCTTTTAAAATGCAGTTGCACAAAGGATTTGAAGAAGAATATACACGCCGCCACCGGCAGATATGGCCAGAACTGACGCAATTGCTGCATGGCTCAGGCATTGAAGACTATTCCATTTTTTTGGATGAAACCACGCTTGAATTATTTGGTGTGTTGAAAATAAAAAACAAAACCATGCTGGACAAGTTGCCAACCAGTCCGGTTATGCAGAAATGGTGGACCTACATGAAAGATATCATGGAATCGAACCCGGATCATTCGCCGGTAAGTGTACCTTTAAAAGAAGTTTTTTACCTACCCTAAATTATACAGTTAACGATTGCATATGTTGATGAATTCAGAAATCATACAGGCCCACAACGAAAGAGTATCCGTACAGCATGCCCGTCGTTTTGCGTTTGCTGCAGAAACGATTCCAGGTATCGAAGGTATTTTACAAAAGCTGATCGATTTTCAGATCGCTATCCCTTCCTGGGCATTGGGCACCGGCGGTACCCGTTTTGGCCGCTTCAGTGGGGGCGGTGAACCCCGTACGCTGGAAGAGAAGATCGAAGATGTGGGATTATTGCATGCGCTGAACCGATCTAGTGGTGCTATTTCCTTACATATTCCCTGGGACATTCCAACCGATCCGCAGAAGATCCGGGAACTGGCTGCACAATACGGATTGGGTTTTGATGCAGTGAACTCCAACACTTTTCAGGACCAGCCCGGTCAGCAGTACAGTTATAAATTCGGCTCTCTGCAACACGTAAATAAAGCGGTAAGAAAACAGGCGATCGACCATAATAAGGAAGTTATACAACAAGGGATTGCATTGGGCTCAGAATCACTGACAGTGTGGTTATCGGATGGTTCCTGTTTTCCCGGTCAGCTGAACTTCCGCAAAGCTTTTCAAAACACATTGGAAGGATTACAGGAAATTTATGCGGCATTGCCGGCAGATTGGAAAATGTTCGTAGAGTACAAAGCCTATGAACCTAATTTTTATTCTATGACGGTAGGCGATTGGGGGCAATCGTTATTGTATGCGAATAAACTGGGTGACAAAGCTTATACACTGGTTGATCTTGGGCACCATTTGCCCAATGCCAATATACAGCAGATTGTAGCTTTGTTGCTGCAGGAGAAAAAGCTGGGCGGATTTCATTTTAATGACAGCAAATACGGCGATGATGACCTGACCGTGGGCAGTATCGATCCCTATCAACTCTTCCTGATCTTTCATGAACTGGTAGAAGGGATGGATGCGAGACAGATGAATCATGCCAAAGACCTTGGCTGGATGATCGATGCATCACATAATGTAAAAGATCCGCTGGAAGACCTGCTGCAAAGTGTAGAAGCCATTATGATCGCCTACACACAGGCACTGCTGGTAGATGCTAAGGCTTTGGAAGAGGCACAGGAAAATAATGATGTAGCGAGGGCACAGGAAATATTGCAGGAAGCATACCGAACCGATGTGCGAGCGCTTGTAGCGGAAGCCCGTTTACGCTCCGGTGCGGCACTGGCACCTTTACAGCTATTCCGCGAACAAGCAGTTCGCAGGCAATTGATACAAACCAGGGGCGATAAAACAACTGCTACAGGTTTATGAGTGTATTGTCTGTCATAGCCGTTTTTGATATTGGCAGAACCAATAAAAAATGTTTTCTGTTTGATGAACAGTACCATATTGTGTGGCAACAATCTGTGGAGTTAGCAGAAACGGAAGATGAAGATGGATTTCCCTGCGAAGATGTGCATGCACTCACAACCTGGGTAAAACAAACCATGAAGGAAGTATTGGCGTTGGAAAGATTTTCTGTGAAAGCCGTTAATTTCTCTGCCCATGGTGCCAGTTTTGTGTATATCAATGAACAGGGGCAGCCGGTGGGGCATTTGTATAATTACCTGAAGCCTTATCCCCTTGCACTGCAAAATAAATTCTATACCACTTATGGAGGTGAACAGGCTTTTTCCTTAGCTACTGCATCGCCTGTGCTGGGCAGCCTCAATTCGGGTTTGCAGGTGTACCGCTTACAAAAAGAGAAACCGGAATTATATGAGCAGGTGCAGTATGCCTTACACCTGCCACAATACATCAGTTACCTGATCACCGGAAAACCCTGTGCAGAAATTACCAGTATTGGTTGTCATACCGGCTTGTGGCATTTTTCCCAGAGACAATACCATGAATGGGTATATGAAGAGGCACTGGATGAAAAATTTCCCTCTGTGCTTCGGTCAGATGCGGTGTTGGAAACAGCGGCGCCGCTTGGCAAGATCAAAGCGGGTGTAGGGCTCCACGATAGCTCGGCAGCACTGGTTCCTTATCTGGCTTCGTTTACGGAACCCTTTGTGTTGCTTTCTACCGGTACATGGTGTATCAGTCTCAATCCATTTAATACAGAACCATTGACTGCTGCCGAATTGGAACAGGACTGTTTATCTTATCTGAGTTATCAAAGGCAGACCGTAAAAGCCTCGCGTTTATTTGCCGGGCAGGAACATGAAATACAGGTAAAAAGATTAGCCGAACATTTTGCAGTGGCAGAAGATTATTACCGGCAGGTTGATTATAATAAATCATTGCTGGAGAAAGTAGGTACTGCCAGTAAAAAAGAACCGGTGTTTACCGGCTCGCATCCTTCTGCTTTTGGCGAAAGGGACCTGGAGGGTTTTGCCAGTTATGAAGAAGCCTATCACCAGTTGATCAGTGATATCATGCAACAGCAGCAATTGGCTATTTCGCTGATACTTTCTTCTCATCCACCCACCCGGATTTTTGTAGATGGTGGTTTCGCCAGAAATGCTGTGTTCATGCACATGCTGGCCGCCGGTTTTCCGGCAATGAAAGTGTATGCGGCGGCTGTATCGCAGGCTTCTGCCCTGGGGGCGGCTCTGGTACTGCATGCTGCCTGGAACACACAGCCCCTTCGTCGGGATCTGGTAGCGCTCACGGCCTATTCCAGTGACAGTTGACATTGATATCTTAACGTAACTTTATTCACTGCCTGTTTTGGGTAACCTGTAACTTTGCAGTTGTCTGATTATTTAGATTATGTATTTTTTGTTGATGAAAAAGAACCTGTTTTCGGTTTCCCTATCTGCCGTGTTAGCGATGGGACTGTTTGCCTCATGCGGTTCGGCCAGGAACAGCCAGGAATCAAACCTCGTACAAAATAGCTATTGGCAGAAAGACAGTCTAACCGTAAATGGCGATAATACCGACTGGACCAACTCTTTTACTTTTACAGATGAGAAAACAGGATTGTCCTGCATCGTTTCCAACGATCGTGAGAATGTATATGTATTGGCAGCTACCGCCAACGAAACAACCATACAAAGGATTTTAAGAGGAGGGCTTACCTTATACATTAATAACCACGGCGTGAAAGAAGAAGCAGGTGCTGCAGGCATCAGTTTCCCCACAGGTAACAGGATACAGCGGGGAGATAAACTGCTGAACGACCGCCCCGAATTGCAGCAAAACAAACAAGTGGCATTAGCTGCCGTGCAGGATTATTCTCTCTTCGGGTTTCCTGATCTAAAAACACCGGAGAATTTTGATTATGGTAAATCCAATCCTATGGGAATTCAACTGGCCATCGGGTTAAACGCCACAGGTGCATTGGTATATGAAGCTGCGATTCCGCTGACATCTTTTTTAAATAAAGCGGCAGCACTAAATCCTGGCAGAGCCAGTATTGCCATGGGTTTTGTACTGGAAAATATTCCCGGTCAGCCGGGATCGGGTGGTCGGGGTGGTGGCTTATCCATTGGCGGCGGTTTGGGCTTTGGCTCTTTTGGCAGTGGTGGTGGTGTAGGTATATCGATAGGTTCGGGTAGTCTTGGCAGAATCGGTGGCGGTAACCGGCAGGGAAAACCCACTAAGATCTGGAAAGAAATGATGCTGTCCAGACCTCCTGCAACTATTCCTGCCAACAAATAATGATTCTCTCGGCAATAGCCGTTATTGCCTTCTTTTTTGTAAATTGTTGCTATCAAAACTACTAACGATGGCAACTTCCCGCAGAAAATTTTTGCATACACTGGGTGCTTCCGGTTCTCTATTACTCGCCGGACTACCTGCAATGGCAGAACCTTCAAAAGTACAGCAGTTATTATCCTCCGTAAAAGTAAGCGCCAATGATAAAGTGCGGATTGCATTGATCGGTGCCGGTATCATTGGTCATTACGATACCGAAACAGCACTCAAGGTACCCGGTGTGGAACTGGCTGCCGTTTGCGATCTCTACCAGGGCAGGCTGGACAGAGCCCGGGAGAAATGGGGTAATGATTTGTTTGTTACCCGCGATTACAAAGAAATTCTTTCACGAAAAGATATTGATGCCGTGTTGGTTTGCACCTGCGATCACTGGCATGATCATATCACGATCGATGCACTGAAAGCAGGTAAACATGTGTACTGCGAAAAACCCATGGTGCATCATGTAGATGAAGGCCTGGCAGTAGTGGCCGCACAAAAAGCCAGTGGCAAAGTGTTGCAGGTAGGAAGCCAGTCGGCCAGTTCGGTTTTATTTCTGGAGGCACAGAAATATTACAAACAGGGTATCATTGGTGAACTGGCGTATGCTGAAGCGTATAATGACCGCAACTCAGCCAACGGAGCATGGCAATATACTATTCCATCTGATGCCAGTCCGAAAACCATTGATTGGGACAGGTTTCTGGGCGATGCACCCAGGGTCGCTTTCGATCCCGTTCGTTTTTTCCGGTGGCGTAATTACAAAGCCTATGGTACCGGTGTAGCAGGTGATCTGTTTGTACACAATTTTACAGGCCTGCATACGGTAACCGGTTCTTATGGTCCGGATACGATCTACGCAGCCGGCGCTTTGAATTACTGGAAGGATGGAAGGGATGCTTATGATATTGTAACCGGTATTATGCGGTATCCGAAAACGACTGAACATAATGGCTTCCAGTTTTTTACCCGCGTGAACCTGGCGGATGGGGCAGGCGGTGGAGCGGGCAATCGCTTTATTGGTACGGAGGGGGTGATTGAAGTAAGATCAAACAGCATCCGTGTCAAACATTTTAAAAGACCGGTGGCACCGGGTATTGGTGGTTATGATTCGATGGAGAGTTTCCCCAAAGCCATGCAGCAATCATTACTGGCGGAATACAATAACAAATACAGTGCAGAAGACAGGAAAGCCAAAGAAGGAGAGGAGATCATTTTTGAATCGCCCAGGGGGTATGACAGCAGACTGGATCATATGATCAACTTTTTTGAATCTGTCAGAACCGGTAAAGCGGTGCTGGAAGATGCTTCTTTCGGACTCAGAGCTGCAGGGCCAGCTATTTTATGTAATACCAGCGTAGAGAAAAACGAGGCCATTCACTGGGATCCGGTAGCGATGAAAGTAATCAAAGCAAAAGCATAGTTTTATAATACATCCACCAGAAAGCCATCATGTATATATATCCTGTCCGTGTAAGACTACTCGTTGTTTCTTTTTTACTGTTATCAACTGTAATTGCACAGAAAGGGAAACCTATACAGACATGGTTGACGAGTCCGACACAGCCTGTTTTTTTCAGGAAGCAGGTTACGCCTGTTTATTTCAAAAGCAAGGATTCGGCCAGGCAAACCGTGATAGATATTAATGATACGGAACGTTATCAATCGATAGATGGTTTTGGTTTTTCCTTAACGGGAGGCAGTGCTTTGAACCTGATGAAGATGAAGAAGGAGGAGCGCCTGGCTTTGTTGCAGGAATTATTTGGTACAGAAAAGAATCATATCGGTACCAGTTATCTCCGTATCAGTATCGGTGCATCTGACCTGGATGAAAAAGTATTTTCGTACAATGACCTCCGCGAAGGCGAAAAGGATCCTGCATTGAAACAGTTTGATCTGGGTTATGATAAAAAATACCTGCTCCCGGTTTTAAAAGAGATTCTTCAGATCAATCCCTATATCAAAATCATGGGGTCGCCCTGGTCGCCACCGGTGTGGATGAAAAACAACAATGATACCCGCGGCGGCAACCTCCTCAAGTCTGCCTACCCTGTATATGCCCGTTATTTTGTTAAGTATATAGAAGCGATGCGCAAAGAGGGGATCCGGATAGATGCGGTAACCGTACAGAACGAACCATTGCATCCCGGCAATAATCCCAGTTTACAGATGCTGGCCAATGATCAGGCCGAGTTTGTTCGCGATCATCTGGGGCCTGCTTTTGCTGCCGCCAAACTGGCTACTAAAATCATCATCTACGATCATAACGCAGACAGACCTGATTACCCGATCTCGGTACTGAATGATCCGGAAGCCAAAAAATATATTGATGGTTCTGCCTTTCACCTCTATGGAGGAACGATCGATGCATTATCGCTGGTGCATGATAAACATCCGGATAAAAATATCTATTTCACCGAGCAATGGGTTGGGGCACCGGGTAATTACCTGGGTGATATCAGCTGGCATGTAGAGAACCTGATCATAGGTGCTACCCGCAACTGGGCCAAAACGGTACTGGAATGGAACCTGGCATCAGATGAGTTCTACAAACCCTTTACCGACAGGGGAGGATGTACCAGTTGTCTGGCAGCTGTAACCATTGATCATGGTAAAAAGAAGGTAATACGTAACCCGGCGTATTATATCATTGCACATGCCGCCAGATTTGTAAGGCCAGGTTCGGTACGGATTGGTTCCAATATAGTGGATGGATTACCGAATGTGGCGTTTAAAACGCCCGTGGGCAAATATGTATGTATTGTGCTGAACAAAGAAACGGCTATCCGGAATATTACCATCCGCTGGCAAAACCAGACAGCCAACCTGAGCATACCCGCCAATTCTGTAGCTACGTATACCTGGTAAATCAGGAAGAACTGTTTCTTTCTATCAGGCTGCTTTTGATCACAATCTTGTCTACCCGGTTACCATACACTTTTTTCTCTACCATCCGGAAGAGAAGCGAAGCAGCTTCCTTACCTATTTCAAAAGCTGGCGGTGTAATGGTGGATAAAGAAGGTGAGAGAAGTGATGCGGTTCTTAAACAGGAGAAACTGATTACTTTCAGGTCTTTGGGGATCTTCAGATTGATTTCGTTGCAGGCATAATAAGTAGAGATCGCCAGTTTTTCTACAGAAGATAAGATCGCATCAGGTCTGCCGCGCATTTTCAGCACTTTTTTGATCAGTTCCTGGTTGGCAGCATCATCATTGGAGCATTCCACAATCATTTTAGGATCCTGTGGCAGGTTATATTTTTTCAGTGCAGCGAGATAACCATTCATCCTGTTAACAGTGGTAGACAGATATCCGGCCACGCGCAGGTAGGCAATTTTCCGGCACCCCACTTTGATCAGTTGCTCTGTGGCTTTAAAACCTCCGTCAAAATCATCTGTTGTTACGGTAGGACAACCGGGGTCATCCGGTACACGGTCAAAAAATACCACAGGGAAACCCGCATTCTGCAGTTCGGTGAGTTGGCTGCCGGTAGAGGTATCGCTGCAAAGCGAAATCAGTACCCCATCTACACGTCCACCCTGCAGGTGTTTGATGGTAGATTCCTGGTCCTTGGCATTTTCGTGGGTAAGGTAGGTAAGTACATGGTAGCCTTTTTGCTGTGCCACTGTTTGAATACCATTGATGGCAAGGGCAAAATAATTATTGGCGATCTCGGGAATAACTACGGCAACTGTAAGACTTTTTTTCCTTCTCAGGCTGCTGGCAAAGGGATTGGGCTGGTAATTCAGCTTTTCGGCCATTTCCAGTACCCTTTTCTTCGTCTCGGCACTGATTTCGTAACTGTCGCGCAGTGCCTTCGATACCGAAGAAATCGATAAACCCAGTTCTTCTGATAGTCTCTTTAAATTGATACTGCTCATACGAGTGGTGATCAGTTTTTAGCACCAGCTATCAGCTGCGTGGCAACAACAATCAGTCCAATATACTGATTTTACGAAAACAAGGGAAAACGTTTTCGTAAAATCCGGTAAAGTTTTGATAATAACCGGTGTATCACGAAAACGGGCGTAAAATTTTTTAGTAATTCTACGCCCGCTTGGCTTAACAACCCGGATCTATTTTTTCGCTTTCAGTGCTTTGTATCTTAATAGGGCCTCGATATAATAATAGTCGGCATAGGTAAGTGGCACATCTACCTCTGAATTGCCCGGTAAATGTCCGGTGCTGTGTTTCAGGATAAACCCGCCATTTTGCCCATACGGGGCTGTATAGGTAGGCGATGATAAGGAACGGATCACTTTCTCTGCAAATCCGGTATACGAATGGCCGGATGTTGGATCCACATATTTCGTTAGTTCCAGCAAGGCTGAAGCCGTAATGGCCGCCGCCGATGCATCTCGGTAAGTGGCTGGGATCTCAGGTGTGTTATAATCCCAGAAGGGAATCTTGTCTTCCGGTGTAGTAGGATGATTCATGATAAATGCGGCGATCTTTTTTGCATGCGCCAGATACTTCGGATCTTTTGTACAACGGTACATAACCACATACCCATATAATCCCCATGCCTGTCCCCGGGCCCATGCAGAGTTATCAGCATAGCCCTGGTGTGTTTTTTTAGAGATCACATGACCATCACTGATATCATAATCCACTACATGCCAGGAACTGTTGTCAGGGCGATAGTGATTTTTCATGGTGGTATTGGCATGGGTAACAGCGATCTTGTAAAAAGAAGAGTCGCCGCTGAATTGCGTAGCCCAGAACAGCAGTTCCAGGTTCATCATATTATCGATGATCACCGGGTATTTCCAGGCGCCATGGTCCCATGATTTGATCACGCCTGCGGTAGGGTTGAAGCGGGTAGACAAAGATTTGGCGCTGTTCAGCAGGATCTGCTCATATTCTTTGGATGGGGCCAGACGGTTAGCGGCACCAAAACTGCAGAACATCATAAAACCCAGGTCGTGGGTGCCTTTGTTGAACTGTTCTTTTTCAATAATTTTCTCCACCCTTTTTTCTTCCGCCAGCAACGCAGGGTCCTTTGCATATTCGTAGAGATACAATAAGGATCCGGGATAAAAACCACTTGTCCACCAGCTGGATTTGCTGGTCTCGAATTTTTTAGTGAGGGGATAGTAGGTTTTCGGTAATACATCATCGGCCGGCAGTTGCGTGCCGAGGTATTTGTATTGCAGTACTGCTCTTTGCAGGGCCGAGTCAATGACTGTCTGCAAATCCGTTTGAACTTTCTGTGTCCGTTGTGCAGGCAGGGAGCCTGATAGAAGAACCAATAGCAGGAAGCAACCGGTTATTTTTTGTATCTGCCACATATAAAATAGTTAAGGTGTAAGTCTTTGTGTGAAAAGAGAATGCCACACAAGGTGCGGCATTCTCTTTTGTGCTTAATAAACAATGTTGATTTCAGGATTATTCAGGAATCTTATCCAGTGGGGCAACGTTTAATTCTGCACCCGAATAGCCAAGATTTTGATTAATTCGTCCATCGGTATTACCCTGGATAGCAGACTGCGGGATAGGCCATAATACGTGGTAGGGGCTTATCTTCATCATATCCTGGTGATTGGTGATGAAATTCTGCGCATAAAAAACATTTTTCTCCAGAATACGGTCGATCATAAAATTGGAAGTGGAGAAGTTAGCCAACGTATAGGTTTTGCCATTATACGATTTCCCTGTTTTAGCAAATAAAAATGCAATCCTCGTTAACTCTGTTTTGCGACCTTCTTCATAGTATAATTCCCGGGCTCTTTCATCCAGTACGGTACCAATATTCATACTGGCAGCATTGGTGTAAGGGGCACATTTAGCCCTGGTTCTTACCGCATTGATATCTGCCATCGCAAGGTCGTTCTGGCCTTTCCATACATAGGCTTCAGCACGAATCAGGAAGGTTTCGGCCAAACGCATAACATACCAGTCTGTATGACCACCTCTCATAGGCGTGTTTTCAATATCAGGGACATATACTTTGTAATGAGGCCAGGGATACCATCTGCGTAAAGTGTCTTTACCATTACATAATTGTTTGCCTGTAGAACTGAATAGCTGCAGCCTTTGACCATAATAAGGATCCACTCCTTTTAAAGCCGGATTACTATAGCGCAGGTTTTCCATGTACATCCAGTTACCAGAGGTAGAATCATGCCTTAGGTCGTTTACGTCATCCCAAATATCCTTGTAGTGATAAGATGTTGAGCGGCACCGGCCAATACCCCTGCCATACCATTGCATATTATCAAATTCAACTCCGGCAAGTGGAGAAATACCTACACCGCCATTGGGTGTAACGATACCGGCAATGGAAATTCCGGGAACACAATTACGCATGGTCTGGATACCGCCGGCAAAGTTATTGGGAACACCTATGCGTTCTGTAACCAGGAATAAAACTTCTGTATTGGCAGCAGCAGCTTTATTTTCCGGACGGTGTAAATCCCAGGTTACATTTTTAGCGGCATTACCGGCATCAATACCAAAACGGTTTGTCATCAGTTTATAAGTGCCACTATTTATTACGGCCGAAGCGGCTGTAATGGCCTCATCAAACAACCCAAGTGAAAGATTGATCTTTGCCAGTAAATGATACACAGCGCCCTTGTTCACATCACCTTTATCAGCAGTCCAGGGTACATGTTGAACAGCAAAGTCGAGGTCTGACTTCATTCGCTGCAGAATTACTTCTCTTTTAACAGAAGCATAGTCTGTTTTAGCTTCTGTTAATTCTTTTAATGGACAGGGAACATCTCCAAACTGATTGGTCAGCCGGTAGTAATCATAAGCCCTGTAAAAATAGGCTTTACCCAAAATGATATTTCTGGTGGCTTCGGGTATAGCAGTAGCTGCCGGCAAACGCGAAACAATCGTATTGGCTAAGCGAATGCCAACCCACTCCTGGTTCCAATACCAACCGATTTTATTGAAATCGCCACTGTTCAATTGAGCGTCCGGTTTGATCTGGAGGTCCATATTCTGCGCCGGAC
>DASWXD010000061.1:0-10832 GCA_036405675.1 Sediminibacterium sp. | reverse complement strand
CAGCAGTAAAATATGTTATAACCACTCTTACAGTTGAAAAATGATCCTCAAAAGCCGGTTAAGTTCATCCAGTTCTGTTGGATTCAGTTTTCCCAATAGTCCCTTTGCCAAAGCTTTATCCAGCGTAGCTATTTTACTCACCCTCACAAGTGAGGGTTTTCTCAATCCATTGAATGATGTAGGCGCAAGTAAAAGATCCGTAGATTCTTTCCATTGTAATTGAGTAGTGATAAAGCAAACCGTAATATCAAAACTCGTTTCGCTTAAGATGACAGCGGGTCTAAGTTTGGTCCCACTTAAGTCAGTAAATGGAAATGTAATCAGTACAATATCACCTTTTAGCATGGTAGACCTCTTTTAGATCTGATAGCTGATAAAGATCCTCCTCAGTTTCAAGAAAAGCATATGCTTTGCTGTCAGCTGTTAATTGCTGTACTGCCTGATTGAGCTTTTGATCTTCATATCGCTTCATCACAAAATCAGCAAAATCGGAAATCTCCTCTGCTCTGTCTTCAGGTAGTTGGCTGATTACTTTGATGGTTTTGTCTATGATTGCTTGCCTGGTCATAATAGCGTTATTGATTCAAATTTATGCATTATGAAGGATAATAAGGCTCGGGGAAGAATGAAAAGAGGAGCAACAAATCAGAAAAATATCGAATATCGAAGGGGAAATAGAGGTCAGATAGTAAATATTTTAATACGAAAAAGACAGAAGAAAAAGAGTAAAAAAGAGATGGGTTTAGGCTTACTTATGGTTAGGTTTCAGGACTTTTTCAACTCCCCCCATCTTTCTTTCCAAAAAGAAAGGAACCCACTACATACAGCACCCAGAGAACAGAATAGGCGATCAACCCCTTTACATTAAACCAGAGATCTTCAGGATCGAACCGGCCATGGATCCTTGTGTGAAACAGTTTGTTGGAATAAGCCTGCGCATACTCGATGAAGGCCCCGAATAAAAACAGGCCGATAAAGATGCCGATATGAATGACAACCTTTTTGTTATTGAATAAAAAGTTGCAGAAGGCTGCTGCCAAAAAATAAAACAGCGCATGCAGTTCCTTATCCATGTGCCGGAAAACAGCTGGCAGTTTGATCATAAACCCAATCACCGCCAATACAAAACAACCAATCGTTATAACTATTTTAGTGGTATTGCTGAACCTGTATTTCATGGTTGTAATGGTTGTTCATTCAAATATACCACCTACACAAATGTCGAAGTGGTGTACTTCGACATTCGTTATTTCCCGCCCTGGCGGGATTCGATATTCGACATTCTAGAGGCTCCTCTCTATCCCCAGCTCAAGTCCTCTCAATTCCGCCAATCCTCGTAAGCGACCAATGGCCGTATATCCGGGATAAGCGCCTGATTTCTTCAGATCATCCAGCATCTGGTGACCATGGTCGGGGCGCATAGGAATGGAAACACCTCTCCGCTTCTGCACTTTTACGATCTCTTTCACTACCGCATACATATCCACATCACCATCCAGGTGATCGGCCTCATAGAAATTACCCTGCGCATCGCGGCGGGTACTTCTGAGGTGTAGAAAATGGATATAATCCCCGAGGCGTTGCACCATACCGGGCAGGTCATTATCCGGACGTACCCCAAAAGAACCCGTACAGAAACAGAAACCATTGGCAGGAGAAGCTACTGCTTTACGCAGGTCGTTGGCATCTTCTTCGGTACTCATAATGCGGGGCAGACCCAACACAGAATAAGGTGGATCATCCGGGTGAATGGCCATTACCAATCCCAAAGATTCTGCTACGGGCACCACTTCGCGCAGGAAATAGAACAGGTGTTCTTTCAGTTTGGCGCGATCAATGCCTTCGTATTTTTTCAGTGCATCAAAGATCTGTTCGGGTGTAAACTGTTCGCGGCTGCCGGGCAGACCCAGTAAGGTATTTTTACTTAACAGGTCTTTCTCCTCCTGCGTCATGGAAGCAAATTTTTGTTTGCCTCTTTCTATTTCTTCGGCTGTATAATCTTTTTCAGCACCGGGGCGCTTCAACAGGTGCATATCGAATGCAATGAATGCCGCTTTCTCAAAATATAAAGCACGGCTTCTGTCGGGCATTTCGTAGGCGATATCGGTTCGTACCCAATCCAGGATGGGCATGAAATTATAGGTAACCACTTTCAACCCGCAGGCGGCTACGTTTTTCAAACTCACTTTGTATTTCTCGATCCATTCCTGGAAATTGCCGTACTGACGTTTGATGTCTTCGTGCACGGGTAAACTCTCGATCACGGTCCATGTCATACCCGCCGCTTCGATCAATGCTTTGCGTTCGTTGATGGCTTCTACGGTCCAGATCTCGCCAACCGGAATCTGGTGTAAAGCACTTACCACGCCGGTGCAACCCGACTGGCGGATATCCCAAAGATCAACCGGATCATCCGGTCCGTACCAACGCATCGTGTGTTCCATTGCCATAACTGTCTTTTCTTTTTTGTAAACCTAAAAGTATTGCCAGAGATTTTGCAGATTTCGGTCAGGTAAATCTGCGAAATCGATGGCGAAGAAGTAAGTGGTGAGTAGTGAGTAGGAAGGGGAAATATTCACTACTGACCACTCACCACTCACTACCTTACCAAAAAATCGTATACAGCGCCGTCAATATCCCTCCTACTAATAATGCACCTACGGCAAAAGCAGGGTGGAGTTTGAACATGGATTTGTCTATTTCCAGTCCGTGTGGTTTCACGCCGCGTTTGTTATCAATAGTGCTGATGATCCACATACCAATGATACAGATCGCGAATACAAAGCCCATCCTGTCGAGGAAAGGAATTTCATATATCCCATCCACTTTAGCGGCAAAGCCATAAGGTTCAAGGAAAGTCATGTCGGCGATCTTGGGCAGGAACTTGAAGAATACAGAGAACACGAATCCGCCCACGGTAGCAAACAGTGCCGCGTTGGAAGTGGTCTTTTTCCAGAAGAATCCCAGGATGAACATGGCGAAGATACCGGGTGATACAAAGCCGGTGTACTCTTGTATAAATTCAAATCCGCCTTTTTTATCGATGCCCATGAAAGGTGCAATGACCACTCCAATGATCAGAGAAAGTACCACTGCGATCTTTCCCACATTCACCAGTTTCTTTTCATCCGCTTCCGGATTGATCTTTTTCTTATAAATATCCAAGGCAAAAATGGTGGCGATACTATTGGCTTTACCTGCGAGTGAAGCCACAACAGCTGCAGTTAGGGCGGCAAAAGCCAATCCTTTTAAACCGGGACCTAACAGGTTCAGCATGGTGGGGTATGCATTGTCCTGCACAATTTCACCATTCAGCATCATCTCCGACTGGAACGCGCCGTTCTGGTACAATACATAGGCAGCAATACCAGGTAATACAACGATCACCGGCATCAGCAATTTCAGGAAGGCGGCAAAGAGCAGACCGGTTCTGGCTGTTTTCAGATCGGCACCCAGTGCACGCTGGGTAATATATTGATTACATCCCCAGTAGTTGAGGTTTACGATCCACATACCGCCCAATAATACAGTTAAGCCGGGCAGGCTGATAAAATTGGGATTGTCTTTTTTGAGGATCATGTGAAAATGATCATCGGCTTTATCAGTGAGCAATTTGAGTCCGCTCAGCACACCTGTTTCACCAAATTTTTCCGCCACCAGTGTTAAGGCGAGATAAGTAGTAGCAAGACCACCCACGATCAGAAAAAATACCTGGATCACATCTGTATACCCGATCACTTTCATACCACCCAATGTGATCACGATGGCGAATAGTGCCAGGAATACCATACAGAGGTATAACGGCAGACCGGATATCGCATGAATAGCCAATGCGCCGAGGTATAAGATAGATGTCAGGTTAACAACTACATATAATAATAACCAGAACACTGCCATGATCATGGCCACCGTACTGTTGTAACGCTGGTTCAGGAACTGCGGCATGGTGTAGATCTTATTCTTGAGATACACCGGGATAAAAAAGATGGCCACGATCATCAATGTGGCGGCGGCCATCCACTCGTAAGTGGCAATGGCAAGACCCATTTTAAATCCGTTACCACTCATACCGATCATCTGCTCAGCAGAAATATTGGAAGCGATCAGTGAGGCACCAATGGCCCACCAGGTAAGCGATCCTTCCGCTAAAAAATAATCATGAGAAGCTGTGGTGCTGGCTTTTTTCTTACGCCGGTAAACCCAGTATCCGTAAGTAGCTACAATCACAAAATAAATGAAGAAAACCAGGTAATCTGCTGTTTGCAATGATTTCATAAGGGCAGTCGTTTTGGTGAATGGGCAATGGTGAATCGTGAGTGGTGAGTCGTGAGTCGTCAGTAGTGAGTGAAGAGTTTTTTGCGAATTGACCATTGACCATTGCCAATTCACAACTCACAACTCACTACTCACTACCTCACTTATAGTACATTTCGTTCCATCTCAGTTCGTTTTTCAGTTGCGGCAACTGGGTATCTTTATCGATGAGTACCAGTTCAATACCGGCCATCTCTGCAAAATCGGTGAGGTGTTCGCTGGTGAGGTTCTGGCTGTAGCAGGTATGGTGTGCCCCACCGGCCAGGATCCAGGCAGCACAGCCTGTGTGCATATTGGGATAAGGTTTCCATAATACCCGGGCCACCGGCAGTTTGGGCATGCTTTGCATGGGGGCTACGGCAATCACTTCGTTCACGAGTAAACGAAAGCGGTTGCCCATATCTACGATAGAAGCATTGAGTGCCGTACCGGGTGCAGAATTGAATACGAGTCGTACAGGGTCTGCTTTACCACCAA
The DNA here is from genome assembly GCA_036405675.1 of Sediminibacterium sp. Lineage (GTDB taxonomy): Bacteria > Bacteroidota > Bacteroidia > Chitinophagales > Chitinophagaceae > Sediminibacterium. The sequence continues at coordinate 6,041 of DASWXD010000061.1, read as the reverse complement.
TTCCCAACGGATGAATTTCGCAGCTGGGTTTGGCATCGGCAATACTTTCACAGATCTCGAGCATATGGCTTCCCAACACAAGGCGGTTATCCGGATTGAAATGATAGGTATAATCTTCCATAAAACTGTTACCGCCTTTTAATCCGCTGCCCATCACTTTCATGGCGCGTACCAGTGCGGCTGTTTTCCAATCGCCCTCGCCGGCAAAACCATATCCTTTCTTCATCAAACGCTGCGCAGCAATACCGGGTAATTGTGCCAACCCATGCAGGTCTTCGAATGTATCGGTAAATCCTTTGAAACCTCCCTCCTCCAGGAATGTTTCCAGTCCCAATTCAATCCTCGCCGCTTCGCGCAATGATTGATGTTGGGAACCTCCCCGCAGTAAACTATCTACCAGCACATAACTGTCTTCATATTCTTCCACCAAGAGGTCTATGCGATGTTCGGTTACTGCGTTCACAGCTTTTACCAGATCTCCTACCCCGTAAGTATTCACACTGTAACCAAATTTGATCTCGGCTTCTACCTTATCTCCTTCGGTTACGGCTACATTGCGCATATTATCGCCAAAGCGGGCAAATTTAGCCGACTGCCAGTCATGCCAGGCTGCTGCAGCCCTGGCCCATGCATCAATTTTACCCAACGATTCCGGATCTTCCCAATAACCCACCACCACTTTACGGTTAAGGCGCATACGGCTCATGATAAACCCGAATTCACGGTCACCATGTGCGGATTGGTTCAGGTTCATGAAGTCCATGTCAATGGTTGCCCAGGGAATATCGCGGTTGAACTGGGTATGAAAATGCAGCATGGGTTTGTTGAGGATCTTTAATCCGCCGATCCACATTTTAGCCGGAGAGAAAGTGTGCATCCAGGCAATCACGCCAATACAATCAGTAGCGGCATTCGCTTCCATACAAACTGCCTGAATTTCATCGGCGGTTTTTACGGTAGGTTTATACACCACACTTACCGCAATCTGCGAAGAACGATTCAGCGATGCCGCAATGGTTTGCGAATGCAACGCCACCTGCTGCAGGGTTTCATCGCCATACAAATGCTGGCTGCCTGTTATAAACCAGAGTTCTTTCTTTTGTAAGTCAATCATATCGGTCTGTTTGATGATTGTAATGATTATTTACTGATCAAGGTAATGCCTTTTATGGTTGATGGGAACCAAACCGTCATTTCTCCCTGTCCGCGGTTGGCCCAGCTATAATAAGGAATGGCGGTGAAGGGTTGTTTTCTGGTAGAAATACTGTTCCCATTTTCAATAATCACTGCTGGCAGTTCTCCCTGCAACACCGTAACGCCCTGCAGCAGATCAGGTTTGAATACTGCCGTAAGAGAACTACTCTCCGGTAACAATAGGTTCGTTACTTTCCCATTGTTATCTGCCCACTCAGCACAATACACAATCGGTCCTCTTTGTAATGCCAGTTTACCGATATTATCTGTCAGATTCGTATCTGCTTTTAGTTTCCTGATCTCCATCGGCAATGAAAGGTTTACCTGGTCTCCTTTTTTCCAGGTGCGTTTGATCAACGCATACCCATTTTCCATTACATATTCGATGGGTTGTCCGTTTACTTTGATAGAGATCTTTTCGGTTTTGGTTGCTCCTGCAAACCAGTATAAATGAGAAGGCATGGCCTGCTGCTGCGCCCATCCGGGAATGCGGATCCGGAGCGTAAATGCGTTAGGGGTATTTGTCTGAATGGTAAAACCCAGATCGCCATCCCAGGGATACTGATTCTGCTGGGTGATCTGAATGGGCTGTTTGTTTACGTTGAACTTTGCCGTTCCGTTAATGAAAAGATTTACAAAAACATTATCGTCTTTTTGTGCATACACATAACCGGGAATCGAAGGGATCAGACGTACCAGATTTGTAGGGCAGCAGGAACATTCAAACCAGCCGGAGCGACTTAATTCAATATCTGCATGTTTAAACCCGTTGGTGATCTGCATGGCATTGGTGTAGAAAAAAGATTTTCCATCCAGGCCGATACCAGAGAGCAAACCATTGTATAAGATCTTTTCCAGCAGGTCTATATATTTAGCATCGCCATGCAATAAAAACATGCGGTGGTTCCAGTAAACATTGGCAATGGCGGCACAGGTTTCATTATAGGCAGTGGCATTGGGCAGTTCGTAGTTATTGCCATAACGCTCTCCGTTACCGATAGCTCCGGCACCACCCTGCACATACAATTTCTTTTCAACCAGGTTGTTCCAGATCTTATCAACAGCACGGAGCAAACTATCATCGCCGGTGAGGGCTGCTACATCTGCCATGGCAGCATAGAGATAACCGGCACGAACGGCATGACCGATCGCTTCCTCCTGTTGTACCACGGGCAGATGATCCTGCCAGTAAGCGCCATTTTTCCAGGGATCATTACTCTTGGGATCATACCCTGTATAATGGCCCCTCGCTTCAATAAAAAATTTAGCAGTAGCCAGGTATTCTTTTTTAGCGGTTACGCGGTATAATTTTACCAGTCCCATTTCTACCACTTCATGCCCCGGTGCTACAGATCTTTTACCCGGACCAAATACACTGCATACCAGGTCCGCATTCTTTACAGCAATATCCAGCAGGTTTCTTTTTTTTGTGGCCATAAAATGCGCCACGGCAGCTTCGTATAAATGACCGGCATTGTATAGTTCGTGACTGAGTTCTCTTTCTTTCTCCCATCGCTCTTTGCCCGACCAGGAATGAACCACAGCGGGATTGATCGTGCGGGAGGTATAGAGATATCCATCCGGCTCCTGTGCGTTACCAATGATGGTGATCAGGGAATCGATATAGGCTTCCAGTGTAGGATCGGGATATAAAGCGAGCGAGAAAGAAGCTCCTTCAATGGTTTTGTAAATGTCGGTATCATCGAAGGGATAACGTGTACAGAATTTTCCCTGCTTTTGTGCCGCCATGATAAAATTCTTTACCCTGCCGGTACTTTCGCATCGTTCAAAAGAAGCGGGAATAGTAACGGTTCTGTTGGTCTGGATCCTGGGCAACCAGAATTGATCGGTCAGACTTACCTGCGTGAATGGCACGGCTTGAATAGCATAATCTTTCTGTTGTCCATAAAGGATAACAGAAAAGAAAAAACTACAAAGCAGTACGACTGGCTTCATTGGGGAATATTATTTCACAGAAAACTGATAGCGGGTAACGGAACTATATTTCTCTCCCGGTTTCAGGATCGTGTTAGGGAAAGAGGGCTGGTTAGGACCATCGGGGAAATGCTGTGTTTCCATACAGAAAGCAGCATGTTGCGGATATGCCGCATTACCCTTGGTTCCCTTTAATGTCCCGTCCAGAAAATTACCTGTATAAAACTGCAGGCCGGGTTCTGTGGTAAATACTTCCATCAGCCTGCCACTGCCGGCATCGTAGGCCGTCGCAATTTTTTCAAGACCGTTTCCTTTTCTGTTCAATACCCAGTTATGATCGTAACCGCCTTTTACTGCGCTCATCTCTTTGCCGATCGCTTTCGCAACCGTAAAATCGAAAGGGGTTCCTTTCACCGAAGGTAATTGGCCGGTAGGAATGAGTAAGGTATCTACGGCTGTATATTGATCGGCCTGTATCATTACTTCATGGTTGAGAATCGTATTTTCTTTTCCGCCTGACAAATTGAAATAACAGTGATTCGTCAGATTAACCGGTGTGGCTTTATCGGTGGTTGCTGCGTAAGAGATCTGCAGGGCATTATCAGCCGTAAGTGTGTATACGACTTCCACCGATAGATTGCCCGGAAAACCCTGGTCGCCGTCTTTGCTTGTGTACGTTAATAACAAGCTACTGTCGCCAGCCTGTTTGGTTGCTTTCCAGATCACTTTGTCCAATCCCTGTACACCACCATGCAGTGTATTTCCATGATCGTTAAGGGCAAGCTGATAGGCTTGTCCATCAATAGAGAATTTTCCCTTTGCAATGCGGTTACCATACCTGCCCACGAGGCATCCGAAATAAGGATTACCTGTCTGTAGATAACCTGCAAGTGAATCAAACCCCAGCACCACATCCCCCATCACTTTATTTTTATCCGGCACCAGGATATTGGTTACGGTTCCGCCATAATTCAGGATGCGCACCTGCATTCCGTTGGGATTGGTAAGTGTGTATTGGGTAACCGTTTCGTTGTTGATAGTGCCAAAAGGCTGTTCTGTAAACTGAAAGGTCATAGCAGCAGTTTCTTTGGTTGTATCTGCGTTATTACAGGCAAACAAGGATAGTGATGCTGCCGTAAGTAACAAAATGAACTGTTTCTTCATATGGTGGTATTTTAAGCAATGCAGGGTTTATGACTGGCCGTAATAACTATCCGGACCATGTTTTCTTTCATAATGTTTTTGAATCAACGCCTCTTTCAATCTGGGTGCCTGCGGGTTGATCTGTTCTGTTAACCAGGCCATTTTGGCCAGGTTCTCCAATACCGCGCTGTTATATACCGCTTTGGCTGGCGTGCTGCCCCAGGTAAACGGTGCGTGATTGCCCACCAGCATCATTTCCACTTCTTCATAGTTCAGTCCTTTTTCTTTGAAACAGTTGATGATCTGGATCCCGGTTTCATATTCGTAATTGCCTTTGATCATGGTATCACTCATCGGTTGTGCACAGGGAATATCGGCCGTGGTATGATCAGCATGTGTGGTGCCATACACAGGTATATCACGCTGGCTCTGTGCCCAGGCAGTTGCATAAGTAGAATGCGTATGCACAATACTGCCGATCTTTGGCCAGTGTTTGTATAATACAGCATGGGTCAGTGTGTCGGAAGATGGACGCAGATCACCCGCAACGGTATTACCTTCCAGATCAACGATCACCATTTTTTCGGGACTTAATTCTTCATAGGCAACACCACTCGGCTTAATCGCAAATACACCCAGCTCACGATCGATCACACTCACGTTACCAAACGTGAACAACACCAGCCTGAGTTGGGGTAACTGCCTGTTGGCTTCGTAGGCCGCCTGTTGAATAGGTTGATATTTCATACGTTGCAAAACAGATTAAAAAAACGAAGGGCCGGCACAGTTCTCTCAAATAATCGTTAGTACGCGTGGCCCTGCGGACATTGCTCACAAGTTAGTTTGTTGTTCTATACATTCACCCAAACGGGAATAGTTTTGGTATCTTTTTTCGTACAGCTGGTTTTTGACCGGATCTGGCGAATATTCCAGGTCAAAGCCCTGCCCCATGGCTGCTATCGCTTCTTCCACTTTACCGTAGATTCCGGCTGCAGTGGCAGCAAACATAGCGGCACCGAGGGCGCAGGTCTGTTCGCTTTTGTGGATACGGATGGGCATATTCATCACATCGGCCATCATTTGCATGATAAAGGGCGATTTACGGGCTACCCCACCCAGACCGATCAATCCCTTTACCGGAATACCCTGTTCGCGGAACCGGTCCACGATTTTCCGGGCACCAAAACAGGTAGCTTCTACTAGTGAGCGGAACATACGGGGTGCATCGGTTCCCAGGTCAAGACCGGTGAATGCGCCTTTTAATAACTGGTTGGCATCGGGCGTTCTTCTTCCATTCAACCAGTCAATAGCAAGTTCATCGTCTTCAGACACTTGGATTGCAGCAGCTTTTTCACTCAGTGCAGTGATCATCTCATCTATCATCTCCGCCCGTAGTTTCTCTGCAAGACTTGCATCAATCAAAGCAGAATGCTGCAACATATTCTCCAATGGCCAGGCCAGCAGGTTACGGAACCAGGCATAGGCATCGCCGAAGGCAGACTGTCCGGCTTCCATCCCCATCATTCCGGGAATAATAGAGCCTGGCACTTGTCCGCAGATTCCTTTGACCAGTTTTCCCCGAACTTCTTCCATGGGTGCCACCAGCATATCGCAGGTAGAGGTACCCATAACTTTACTGAGATGATAGGGTTCTATCTGTCCACCAACCGCCCCCATATGGCAATCAAACGCGCCGATGCCTACCACTACATCTGTAGAAAGACCCAAACGTTCTGCCCATTCGGGCGAGAGGGTACCGGCAGCTTCGG
>DASWXD010000060.1:0-6213 GCA_036405675.1 Sediminibacterium sp. | reverse complement strand
TGTTAAAAACCTGGTAGAGCGTAATGATGTTGATCACCTGTTGTCATTTAATGAACCGGATAATACAAGTCAATCTAATGTTCCGGTAGATACTGCCATCCAACGGTATAAAGTAATGATGAAAACAGGTCTTCGGTTAGGCGCGCCTGTTGTAACACAGGACCAGGCTTTTGGAACCGGGAAATGGCTGACAAATTTTATGGCAAAAGCGCAAACACAGAAACTAAGGGTAGATTACCTGCCTGTTCACTGGTATGACTGGGGCAACCAAACCAATAATGGAGCAACAGATTCCTTAACAGCAGAAAAAGTATTTAACAGGTTTGTGGCCTATATACAAAATGTACATCAGGCATATCCCAATATTCCGATATGGGTAACAGAATTCAATGCCAATAGTAACCGTACATCAGAATTGGTGCACAAATATTTCATGAAATTATCTACGGAGTGGATGAATAATACAGCTTATATTGAACGGTATTCTTATTTCTTTCCCAGTTCCGTGCCTGCCACCAACCCGGATAATAGTTTAACCGGCGCAGCTACTTATTGGAAAAGTTTACCAACCGTAAAGTCTTTGGTTGGTAATATTATCGGAGACGCTGTTCTGGTTCAATAATAGGTAAATAGACCGGATACATCATTTTCGGTTAGCTATCAGTAAGTTGACTTTGAATCACTTTGAAAAGATATATATGAATAGATTTTTTGTAGTATCGCTGTCATTGTTTCTCCTGGCAAATCTGTCATTTGCCCAGACCCGTTTGCCCGCTCTTTTCAGCGATAATATGGTACTGCAGCAGAACGAAATGGTGGCTGTTTGGGGTATTGATCATCCCCATACCAGCATTACAGTATCCGGCAGCTGGGGCAAAACGGCAAAAGTAATCTCAGACGATAGTGGACACTGGAAACTAAAGCTTCAGACGCCGGCGGCTGGTGGACCTTATACGGTTTCTGTAGCCGGCAGCAAAAAACTGAGCTTTCAAAATGTACTGATTGGTGAAGTGTGGTTCTGTTCGGGTCAATCCAATATGGAGATGCCGGTAAAAGGGTATGCCAGTCAGCCGGTGATAGGTAGTAATGAAACCATACTTAATTCTTCGAACGATCAAATCCGCTTCCTGAATACACCCCGTGCGGTAAGCATCGTTCCTCTGGATGATGTAAAAGGGGAGTGGAAGGCCGCAGCCCCGGGAACTACCGGAAATTTTAGTGCTACTGCTTATTTTTTTGCCAGGAAACTGCAGACGGTATTGGGTGTGCCCATCGGAATCATTCAGTCGGCATGGGGGGCTTCTACTATTGAAAGCTGGATGGACAAACAAACATTATCTGCTTTCGGCAATAAAACCATACCGGAAAAAATTCCGGATAGTTTTCCCAATAGAACACCGACTATCCTGTACAATTCCATATTACATCCTTACATTGGTTTTACCATCAAAGGAGTACTATGGTACCAGGGCGAATCGAACAGAGAAAATGCTAATGAATATCAGTCGCTGTTTACTTCGCTAATCAACTCCTGGCGGGAACAATGGCAACAGTGTGATTTCCCTTTTTATTTTGTACAGATCGCACCATTTGAACCCGGAAAAGTGAATGCTGCCTTTTTACGGGAAGCGCAACTGAAAACCATGCAAACAGTAAAAAATACCGGCATGGCGGTTACGATGGATATTGGCGAACAAAAGGTGATTCATCCTTCCCAAAAAGAAACCGTAGGTAACCGGCTGGCTTATTGGGCACTGGTAAAAGATTACGGGTTTAGGGGAGTTGCGTATAGCGGTCCGGTATACCGGAGCATGCAGAACACAGCAAACGGCAGAATCATATTGACCTTTGATTATACCGAACAAGGTTTGGTCAGTTTCGGTAAACCGTTGACCGATTTCGAGATAGCGGGTGAAGACAAGGTTTTTTATCCCGCGGAAGCGGTTTTCACCAAAGATAAAAGTGCCAGTATTACCGTATGGAGTGAAAAGGTTAAAAACCCTGTCAGTGTTCGTTATGCTTTTAAAAGCTGGGCCCAGGGCAGCTTGTTTAACTCGCAGGGCTTACCGGCTTCTTCTTTTCGAACAGACAATTGGTAATAAGCATAATAGCTGCGGATATTGTTTACTATACAATCGTTGAACGAACTGACGATTTTTTGTCTTTTCCCTGCTTTTTTGAATTGAATACCCCCCTTTTTTGAAAGGCTACTTTCGCTTTTTAATCCCTTGGCATTTAGCTTTAATTGATGAATTGCCCAAAATGGGCAACAGCATTCTATTCTATCCACAAGGTTGCAGAGTGGTAGTTCAGTCTGTACTATTCAGGAATATACTATGCCAAAAAGATCCATATGAAAATCAGGAAAATATTTTTCTTTTTACTCTTTTGTCACCTGGGCTCTTCTGTAAAAGCGACCAATTATTATATCAACGCGGCTATTGGTAATGATACGAATAAAGGAACCAGCCGAAAAAGCGCATGGAAAACACTGACGCCTGCCAATGCGATTCAATTACAAGCCGGTGATTCTATCCTGTTGGCTACCGGACAAAAGTTTACAGGCATGTTATCGCTGGTGAATGTAAGAGGTATGAACCAACATCCCGTTGTAGTCGGCAATTATCTGTACAATGGGAATAAGAACAGACCTGTTCTGGATGCAGGAGATCAGCTGAATGCTTTGCTGATTCAGAATTCATCGTTCATTCAGGTTAATGGCATTGAATTTACCGGTTTGGTACCCTATAAAAACAATCATTCCGCAGATAAAGCGGAAATGCGTTGTGGTATTCTGGTGGAAGTAACCAGAGATGAAATTGTTGAAAGTATTGCACTGACAGACCTGGTAGTACATGATGTATATTACAATGCTCCTGGTTTTATCCGTTCCGCTGCAGAAACAAAATCCGCCAACGGTACACAGAGTTATGGTTGGGGCATTCGGATTATCAATAATACCAAAGCTGGAAAGTTAAAGGATGTAAAAGTTACCAAAACAGACATTTTTAATGTCAGTCATACCGGTTTAAAAATGACCGCAACCGTTAATGGAATTCAGCAGATGGAAATCGCTAACTGCAAAATTTACCAGACTGGTGGACCGGGTATGCAGTTTTCGGGAATTACGGGAGCGCATATTCATCACAATCAGATTGATCATTCCGGTTCTACCGCTGATACCAGAAACTGGGGTCGGGGCAGTGGTTTGTGGACATGGAGCTGTTCGGATATACTGATTGAGCACAACCGGTTTGAAAATGCGAACGGACCTGGAGATTCAGCCGGTGTACATATCGATTTCAATTGCAGTGATGTGGTGATCCAGTATAATGTAAGTGCCAATAACGCCGGTGGTTTCTGTGAAATTCTGGGAAATAACTATAACTGTGCGTATCGGTATAATATCAGCATCAATGATGGCTATCGGGTAAAAGGAAGCAACGGTGCTTTTCAGGAGGGAAAAATTTTCTGGCTAAGCGGTTACCAGGGAAATGAGAAAAAAAATGCGGGTCCGTATAATAGTTATTTCTACAACAACAGTATATATGTAGGTGCCGGCATTGTTCCTAAAATTGCCGTGAGCAGCAGTGCAGATGGCGTGCTGATCGCCAATAATATATTTTATTTTGAAACAGCGGGTATTACCGTTGCGGGTGATCAGAAAAAGAAAGAAGTGGATGTAGATGGCATTCCAAATGTTGTATTCAAGAATAATCTTTTTCTCCACCCCGATAGCTGGCCATCCGATTTTCCTTTTCAGGATATTGCTCCGATAACAGGTGATCCGGCATTTACCAATAAAGGTGGGGTGCAGATAAAGGATTATCTCCCTACAAACCAAAACCTGATCCGTAATAAGGGAATAACTATTCAACCCATTCCCAATGATAAGATCGGACTACGGCGGGGTTTGACTGTAGCAAAAGATATCTTGGGAAACGAGGTAAAAGGCCAGCCTGATATGGGTGCGATTGAATTACCCGACAGTAAATGAATTTTCTCTTTAAAAACTCATCAGTGAATAGAAAACATATTCGACTAAGCGGAATAGGAGTAGCTGTCGTATTCTTTGTTACAACCGCTTTTGCCCAAAAAGAAAAACCGGCTATCGCAGGTAAGCCAGACCGGCTCAATATTATCATTATTCTTACGGATGATCAGGGGTATGGCGATGTAGGGTTTAATGGATGCACAGATATTCCAACACCCAATATTGATCGGATTGCCAAAAGCGGTGTAGTGTTCGGAAGTGGATATGTGAGTTATTCAGTTTGTTCACCGAGCCGGGCAGGATTATTGACTGGCAGGTACCAGGATCGTTTTGGGTATAGCCGTAATCCATTGTACAAGCCATTTGATGACAATATAGGACTGCCTGTAACGGAACAAACTCTGCCGCAATTTTTACAGCAGTCGGGTTACCGAACCATGGGAATTGGCAAATGGCATTTAGGTGCGCATGAAAAATTCCGTCCCTGGAAACGTGGATTCGATGAATATTTTGGATTTCTGGGTGGCGGGCATCGGTATTTTCCGGAAGAATATACCATTGCCAATCAGGATAGTGCCAACAATGAAGCGCAGAGTTACCGAACCAAATTGATCCGGAATGAGACAGTGGTAGAAGAGTCGGACTACCTGACCGATGCATTGTCCAGAGAGGCTGTTTCATTTATTGAACGCAATCAGCAACAGCCTTTTTTCCTTTATCTGGCTTATAATGCGCCACATGCGCCATTACAGGCAACTCCTAAATACCTGAGCCGGTTTGATCATATAAAAAATCCCAAACGAAAAACCTATGCCGCCATGGTAAGTGCTGTGGATGATGGCGTGGGTACTGTTTTAGATAAACTGAAACAACTACATCTTACTGACAATACCATTGTTGTGTTTTTGTCAGATAATGGCGGACCGGAAACTGATAACGGCAGTGATAATGGAATGCTTCGGGGCGGTAAGGGTTCTTTGTTTGAAGGAGGGATACGGGTGCCAATGGCGATTCAGTGGCCCAGCCGGATCAAGCCCAATTCCCGGTATGAGCAACCCGTTATTTCGTTAGATATTTTCGCCACTATTGCAGCCAATGTAAAAGGAGCAGCTATTCCCAAAAACACATTGGATGGGGTAAACCTGTTGCCTTATCTCAATGGTGCCCAACACGGAGCGCCGCATGAATATTTGTTCTGGCGCCAGTTTGATCAAAAAAATTATGCTGTGGTTCACCAGTCGGGTTTGAAAGAACTGATCCTGAAAGATACCAGTGTTACTCTGTACAATTTGAAAAAAGATATTGGCGAACAGATGAATAACGCTCTTTCAGAAGAGAAATGGATCAGCATTTTTGAACAGCAAAGAAAAAACTGGGAAGCGGGTACCATACCTCCCTTCTTTTATGGCCTGAACCAGGAAGAACTATACGAACGGGAGAAAAAAATGCCACCGAAAAAGAAAGAGTAGTTGCTGTTATCGTAAACCAGCTCTGCACATTGCAAGACTGATAAATCAGAATCCTCTGTCATTATACAGACTTAGCCCTATGAAATATATTTTATCTTCTTTTAAAAAAGTACCTGCTTACTATATAACCGGCATCTTACTGGCTTTGCTGTTGCTGATTGTATTATTGGTTAATACCGGGTTCAAAAAAGATACAATTGTTTCGAGACCGAATATTATCGTCATGTTGATTGATGATGCCGGTTATGCAGATTTTGGCTTTATGGGTAACAAAGATCTGCTTACCCCCAATCTGGATAAACTGGCCGCCCAATCAGTTCGTTTTACAGATGCTCATGTGACTGCTTCGGTGTGCAGTCCGTCAAGAGCTGGTTTGTTAACCGGTAAATACCAGCAGCGGTTTGGGTATGAATGTAATGAAGGAGATGGGTATACAGGCATGGATACTACACAAACTATTTTACCCAAACTATTACAAAAGCAAGGGTATAGCACAGCCGCTTTTGGCAAATGGCATCTGGGCTTTGCACCCGATCAACACCCCTTGCAAAAAGGCTTTCAGTATTACTATGGTTTTTTAGCTGGCGGCAGAAGTTATTTCTATCAACCTGATAAAGACGATCTGCCGGGTGCTAAAAATGCTTTGCTCGAAAATCACCAACAGGTACCATTTGATGGATATCTGACAGATGTGCTGGGCCAAAAAGCAGTTGATTATATCCGGCAAAACAGGGGGCACCCCTTTTTTAT
>DASWXD010000059.1:0-21198 GCA_036405675.1 Sediminibacterium sp. | reverse complement strand
AATCTCAAGACCTTGTCTGAACAATAAACCTCAGCCGGTAATGCCTGCCAGTATAGACAACAGTACTGTATACACTTTTGTCAATTCGGTTTCTGTGATACAATAGGGTGGCATAATATAAACGGTATTGCCGAGGGGCCTGATATAAACGCCCTGTTCCATTGCTTTCTCTGTGATAACTGCACTGATGCCGTTCAGGTACTCATCTTTTCCCTGGGTGATCTCAAAAGCGAGCAGGGTTCCCAACTGCCGCACATCTTTGATATGCGGATAGGTGTTCAGCGTAGCTGCAAATTTTTCATTCGAATAACTGATCCAGTTTATTTTCTCCTGACAGCTCTCTTTTTGCAGCAGGTCCAAACTAGCCAATGCGGTGGTACAGGCCAGCGGATTGGCTGTAAAAGAATGACCGTGAAAAAAAGTCTTGTATTTATCATCCTGTACAAATGCCTCGTAAATCCGGCTGTTACAGGCAGTAACACCCAATGCCATGGTACCGCCGGTTAAACCTTTGCTCAGGCAGATAATATCCGGTTGTTCGCTCAGATGCTGACTGGCAAACAAACGGCCGGTACGGCCAAAACCTGTCATCACTTCATCAGCTATGCAAATGATACCTGATTGTTTTGCCGTGCGCAGTAATTCGTCCATCAGATCAGGGGCATACATTTTCATTCCGCCTGCGCCCTGCACCAGTGGTTCGTAGATAAAAGCAGCGATCTCTTCTCCGGATTCCTGAATGATTTTTTGGCTGTCCCTGATATTTTCCGGAGTAGGGGTGTCGATAAAGATCACTTCAAAAAGCAGGTCGTGAAAAGCCAGTGTAAAAACACTTCTGTCGCTCACGCTCATGGCCCCGAAAGTATCTCCATGATAGGCGTTGCGGAAAGCCAGAATTTTTTTGCGTTGGTGCTGCCCCTGGTTCCACCAGTACTGAACAGCCATTTTGAGGGCCACTTCGGTAGAGGTGGAGCCGTTATCGCTGTAAAAAATCCGGCTCATATCACCCGGTAAAATGGGTAACAACCTTTCTGCCAGCCGTACGGCCGGTTCGTGTGTAAACCCGGCAAAGATCACCTGCTCCAGCTGTAATGCCTGCTGGTATAGTTTTTCGGCGATATAGGGATGTGCATGTCCATGAAGCGTAACCCACCAACTACTAATGGCATCAATATACTGGCTGCCGTCTTCGGCATATAAAAGGGTTCCTGCTCCTTTTACAACCGGCATAGGACTGGGCCTGTTTTTTTGCTGGGTGAAGGGATGCCAGATCACCTGCTGGTCTCTTGCTGCTAAATTCATGGGGCAAATGTAATCCTGATTTTTTTGCAGGGAGAGGGAGAAACGGAAACATTTTTTAAAAGGTGCAACGATTGTTCACCTGTCTGTGTCAGGGAAGGGAACGCTGGCTATGGTGAATGAGCAACAACTGGTAAAAGACTGCCTGAAGAACAAATTGATCGCTCAGAAACAGTTATATGAACTGTATGCTGAGCGGATGCTGGGGGTATGTTTCCGGTATACCAAGAACCTGAACGATGCGGAGGAAGTGCTGCAGATCGGTTTTATCAAGGTATTCCGTAATCTGCACCAGTACCGGCAGGAAGGGGAACTGGGTGCCTGGATCCGACGGATCATGGTTACTTCTGCCCTGAATTACCTGAAACGAAAGCCGCAATACCAGCTGGACCTGGCTTTTGAAGATACCTACCTGCACCCTGTAGAACGGGATACACCTGATATTACGGTGAATACCAAAGATTTACTGCAATTGATCACACAACTGCCCACGGGTTATCAAACGATTTTTAACCTCTATGCAGTGGAGGGGTACACGCATGCAGAAATCGGGCAAATGCTGGGTATCAAAGAAGCAACCAGTCGCTCGCAATATGCCAGAGCCAGGGCTTTGTTGATTAACTGGCTGGAAAACAAATCCGGTAACAATATAAAATCGCAATATGGCGGATAGATCATTTGAGGAACAGGTTCGGGAAGAGATGGCCGGTCTGCTCATCAGACCTGGTGCGGCTGTATGGGAAAAACTGGAAGCCGATCTTACCCGTAAGAAAAAAAGAAGAGGGCTGATCTGGTTTGTTTTTGCCGGACTGGGAATCTTACTGCTCTCAGCAGTATGGTATAATATGCAGGAGGTCCAGCCGAATACGGTAGCGCTTCAGGCCAACACTGTTCCTGGAAAGGGTTCAGTTTCACCCAAAAAAGCGGAGAGGGCAACACCACTGGATAGTAATAATGCGGTAACCATCCATGATAAGGAAAACAGGGAACAGCCTGCTATGATTCATGACAAAGTGGAAACAGCAGCCATTTTTCACAAAACAGTAGTGGGTAGAAAACCGGTTAAGCAAGTTCTTCCGGTTTCAGCAGACACTACAAAAAGGGTCACCGAAGAAACCAATACTAATAGCTCCATTACTATTGCAGATGCGATAGTGAGTAGGACGGATAATATGACTGCTGTAACTAATCCTGTTACGCCTGTTCACCAAGAAGAGCTATCGGACAGTGTCAGCACACCTGCTGCAACAACAATATTGACATCAGATACAGTTAGTAAAGAGATGACTGCTCAAACAAAAGAGAAGACCGCCGTAAAAAAGCGCTGGCAACTAAGCCTGGCGGTTACGGGCGGGATCAGTGGTATGCGTAAACTTCCGGGGCAAACATTGGCCTACCAATCTTCTATTTCTAATCCTTCCACTGGCGGACTGCCGGGCGGGAATAATAACTACAAAGTTCCTTCCCTCCAGGATGCAGGATCTTATGGAATCACTTTATTGGCTGATAAACAACTATCGAAAAGGTATGGTGTGGGTATTTCAGTGGGATACGAAAGCTATCGCTCAAAAACCAATGTGGGTAAAAGAGTAGATAGTTCGCTGCAATCTTCTTTTTTCTCTTCGCCAGCCGATCAGGGTTTTTATTATATCAGTACAGATAGTGTGCCCTATGTAAACCGGTTTCATTTTGCACAGGCTGCGGTGTCGGGTTATGCAAAATATTCTCTGGGTAAATCACTGCAATTACGATGGGAGCTGGGCCTGGGTCTGTCTGCCTTGCTGGGCAGCAATGCTTTGCATTATGATAATGGAAGAGGAGTGCTTTTTACCAATAAGTCTTTATTACGATCCCTGCAGTGGAATCTCTCTACCGGTATTGAATTCGGTTTTGGTAAACAACCTTTTTTATTCCTGGGGCCGCAAATAACCTGGTTCATCCAATCACCCTATACAGACCCGGGTAGTGTCGATCAACATCTGTTCCGTTCAGCCCTCAGGGCAAGAATAGTGCTGGGCAAAAAAAGAAAATGATGCAACGACGTTTGAACCTGCTGTGTCAGGTAATAAATGTCAGTTATGAAAAATTATTTTTTCGCGTCGCTACTGTTATCGCTGTTAGCGTTATCCTGCACCAAAGACCGGGTAGATGAACATTATACTTTTTTCAGACCCGTATATGCTACCAGAGAAACGGTAAAGGCTAATATCAAAAGCAGTGCGCCCGAGCTATTACAGAATCCGGGTAAGCTGGTCATCAAAGACAATATCCTCTACCTGAATGATCTTGACAAGGGAATACACGTCATTGATATCAGTAATCCTGCACAATTAAAAAATATCGCATTTATCCATATTCCCGGTTGTATAGACATGGCGATCAATGGAAACTACCTGTATGCAGACTGTTATACAGATCTGGAAGTGTTGGATATCACCAACCCTTTACAGATAACAGTAAAACAGGATCTGCCAGGGGTGTTCCCTCACCGTTTCTATAACCATTTTATGGCTGATACCACAAAAGTGATCCGGCAATGGGTACGCGTGGATACGGTGGTCAGCCATCGGTTTAGTGAGACAGTTGATTACAGTTCCAGAAGAGATGGATTACTTTTTTCCGCTTCGTCTTTCGCAACGCCCTCAACCGGCGCCGGTTTGGGTATTGCCGGCTCTATGGCCAGGTTTGCGCAGCTCAAGCAAAGGTTATATACGGTAAGTTCCGACGATCTCAAAGTATTTAATGTAACAAAGGAGGATAAACCTTTGTTTGTGAAGTCGGTGGATCTGCAGAATGGGAATATTGAAACGATTTTTCCCTATACCGACAAACTTTTTATCGGCTCGCAATCAGGTATGTTTATTTATGATGCCGGTAATCCGGATCAACCGGTTAAGCTGGGACAGTTTATGCATAGCCGCTCCTGTGATCCGGTGATAGCCGATGGACGTTATGCTTATGTGACATTACGTTCCGGCAGTTTTTGCGGAGGCTTTACCAACCAGTTGGATGTGATAGATATTAACCAGCTGACAAGCCCGCAACTGATTAAGTCGTACAGTTTATCTGCACCCGCCGGCTTGGCCAAAGACGGAAATTTGCTGCTGATCTGCGATGGGAAAGAGGGATTAAAAATCATGGATGCAACCCATCCTGCAGCTATAAACCTGCTGGGGCGTGTGTCCGGTATCGATACCTATGATGTGATTGCGATAAACGGAACCGCTTTGGTTGTGGCTAAAGATGGAGTATACACCATTGATTACACCAATTCCACACAGCCCCGGATACTTGACAGGATCCTGAAAACCGAAAACAAATAACCATGAAAAAAATCAGTCTGATAGTGGCGCTGCTGCTGGCTATCCATAGTTATTCGCAAAAAACCAACCAACCTTCAACTTTATATATTACACCACAGGTAGGATTGCTGAACGGAGATCACGCAGTGAGTGCACAAGTGGTGTTATCCGGCGGTATGAAAACCAGGACATGGAGTTATGGTATTGGCGCCGGTGTGGATTATTATAAGATCAGATCAGCCCCTCTTTTTGTTGAGCTGAAAAAAGATCTCGGTAAAAAAGAAACGCCCTTATTTGCTTACCTGCAACTGGGAACCAATATCGCCTGGCCTTTGGCATCTGATTACCGGGAAAATTCATATACTCCCTGGTCTGGTATTACCATCACACGTTTCCGGAACGGAATGTATGGGGAACTGGGAATAGGGTATACAGGTTGGTACACCAAAAAGAAAGGGATCTGGATCAGTCTGGGCTATTCAGCCAAAACGATGGCAGAATTGCATGACGAAGTGATCTATCCCGATTTTCCGCCATACGATCGTATTACTAAAACTGAACGGAAGCTGGCGTATACTTTTAACCGGTTAGTATTGAAAATAGGTTGTCGTTTATAGGCAATGGGATATCTCCTCGGGGGATGGGGGTATCCCTGTTTTCAGTCAGGATTGCAGAAAGGAAAGATTGCGCTGGATGCCTTTGTATTTACTTCGTTTGATGGGTGATTCTTTAAAGATGCGTGCAAAAGCGTCTTCACTTAATTCCTCCCATTCTTTGGTAGAGAGGTTCAGTATTTCGGGGATGGGGGTAAACTGTAATTCGGTGGTGGGTTTACTGAACCGGTTCCACGGGCAAACATCCTGGCATACATCGCAGCCGAATAACCAGTTATCGAATTTACCCTTCATGTTCTCCGGTATCAAGGCATCTTTCAGTTCGATAGTGAAATAGCTGATGCATTTACTGCCGTCGATTACTTTGTTTTCTTTGATGGCATCTGTTGGGCAGGCATCGATGCATCTATGACAACTGCCGCAATAATCTTTTACCAGCGGATCATCGTACTGCAGTTCCAGGTCTACGATCAGAGTGGCAATAAAATAAAAAGAACCGCTTTGTTTGTTGATGAGGTTACCGTTGCGGCCAATCCAGCCGGCTCCGCTTTTTACTGCCCAGGTTCTTTCCAGAACGGGGGCGGAATCTACAAAACCCCGGCCTTGTACTTCTCCGATGGATTGGTTGATGCTGGCGAGAAACTGATGCAGTTTGGCCCTGATTACTTCATGGTAATCTTTTCCGAAAGCGTATTTGGCAATATGCGGGGTTCCCGTTTTTTGTTGCTGTGACGGGTAATAGTTTTGTAGCAAGGTGATCACCGACCTGGCGCCAGGCACCAGCTTGCGCGGATCTACACGCAGGTCGAAATGATTTTCCATGTATTGCATGCCGCCATGCATCCCCTGCTGCAACCAGGCTTCGAGCCGGCGGGCATCTTCATCCAGTTTTTCGGCTTTGGCAATACCGCAATAGAAAAAACCCAGCTGCTGGGCTGTTTGTTTGATGATATGGGTATGCTTGGTCAGGTTGGACAAGAGCTCTGGTACAATTTAGTGGTAAAGTTATTTACAGGCAGATGATAACTGCGCATCGATGGATTGTTTCAGATCCATAAAGATCTCTTTTCGCTCTTCACCCAGTCCGCCTTTGGTAAAAAAGATACAGGCATACCCCCGGCAAAAATCTACCATGGGCCAGGTACCGAATAAACCCGGACTGGCCAGTACCTGTGCCTGCCCGTTTTCATCGGCCTGCAGTACCCAGGCACCAAAACCATAGTTATAGCCCTCGGCTGCTTTGGGTGCATATTTGATCATGGCCGGAGTTGTGCGAACCGTTTGCATGTCGGTTATGGCTTTCTCGCTCAGGATCCGTTTGCCATTAAACATGCCTTTGTTCAGGAGCATGGATAGGAAGTTCATATAATCACTGGCGGTTGAGATGGCGCCACCGGATGGATTGACTGCATTAAAGCTGGAGAAACTGGTATTACGCATCATTAATGGACGGGTAATGTGTTCCTGCATTAACTGTTCAAAACTTCTGCGGGTTAACACTTCCAGTACCCGGCCGGCAATGTTCAGTCCGATATTGCTGTAGCGGAACTCGAGACCAGGGTTGGCCATAATATCTTTTTTGGAGGCAAAATCGTTAACCTCTTCTTCTAGTGAAGCATATTTTTTCCGACTAAGCAGGCTTAGCATACGGATAGGCTCTGATTCGATCCCGGTTAGGTGCGCGAGGCAGTCTTTAATGGTGATATATCCTTTGGAATACTTAGTGAAAATGGGCAGGTATTTACTCACTTTATCGTCCAGCGATAGTTTACCCTGGTCCACAAAACTCATGACGAGAGCGGCCGTTAACCATTTGCTGCAACTGGCGATAGGGGCCTGTGTTTTAGCATTGAAATCGGTGCCCATGGCTTTCTGATAAACCAGTTTGCCATCCTTGTAAATAAGGGCTACCACATTACCGCCCAGCTCTTTTTTAGAGGCTTCCAGTTTACGGTCGAGCTCCGAAAAATCGGCTTGGGCAAGGGCTACCTGAAAGAATAACAGGAAAATGAATGCAGCACTGACTTTACCGCAGATAGTTTGAAATTTTACAGACATAATTACCGGATTTATCGCTTGGATTATGATTTGCAATAAGGTTTAAAGTTATTTGAAAAATAGGTAGTTAGCGCCGGAATCAGAGGCTTTGGCTGTATAGAACCATTTTTAACATCCTATGTTGCCCAAAGAGCAGAACGCCGCAGTGTGCGACGCAACAAAAGTCCCATAGCGATCCCAGGCCGGCAAACAAAAACTACCGATAAACAAATAAACGACTAAACCCATAAACAAATAGACCCCCTATATGAACCTGAACAATTATACCATCAAAGCCCAGGAAACCATCCAGGCAGCCCAGCAGGTAGCGTTCAATAACGGTAACCCCAATATTGAAACTAACCACCTGTTAAAGGCCCTGTTGGCAGATAAGGATAGTCCGGTAGAGTTCTTGCTGAAAAGGAACAATGTGAACGTGAGTTTTACCGAAAACAAAGTGGACGAAAGTATTGCCAAACTACCCAAAATACAGTCTGGCGAACCGGCTCAGAATATCAGCCGCGACCTGAACACCGTTTTTCTGAAGGCTAACAGTACTCTGAAAGAATTCAAAGACGAATTTATCAGCACCGAGCATTTATTGCTGGCTTTGCTGCAGGTGAACGATGATACGGCCAAAACGCTGAAAGCGAACGGCCTGACGGAAAAAGGATTGATTACGGCCATTAAAGACCTGCGGAAAGGAGATACGATTCAATCGCAGACCCAGGAAACCCAGCTGAATATGCTGAATAAGTTTGCCAAGAACCTGAATGAAATGGCCAGGCAGGGTAAACTGGATCCGGTGATCGGGCGTGATGAAGAGATCCGCAGAACCCTGCATATTTTAACCCGCAGAAGTAAAAACAATCCGATACTGGTGGGTGAGCCCGGTGTGGGTAAGACCGCCATTGTGGAAGGGCTGGCCATGCGGATCATTAACGGTGATGTGCCGGATAACCTGCGTTCAAAAACCATTTTTGCACTGGATATGGGCCAGCTGATTGCCGGTGCCAAATACAAGGGAGAATTTGAAGAACGTTTGAAGGGCGTTGTAAAAGAAGTGGCCACCAGCGATGGGGAGATTATCCTTTTCATTGATGAAATTCATACCCTGATCGGAGCCGGTGGCGGCGAAGGGGCGATGGATGCGGCCAATATTCTGAAACCCGCCCTGGCCCGTGGCGAACTGAGAGCCATTGGTGCCACTACGCTGAATGAATACCAGAAATATTTTGAGAAAGACAAAGCGCTGGAACGCCGTTTCCAGAAAGTAATGATCGATGAGCCTTCGATGGAAGATGCGATCTCTATTTTGCGCGGATTGAAAGACAGGTACGAGACTCACCACCATGTGCGGATTAAAGATGAAGCGATTATTGCGGCGGTGGAATTATCGAGCCGGTATATGACCGACCGGTTTTTGCCGGATAAGGCGATTGACCTGATTGATGAGAGTGCGGCTAAACTGCGGCTGGAAATGAATTCGATGCCGGAAGAACTGGATAAACTGGAAAGACAGATCCGTCAGCTGGAGATCGAGCGGGAAGCTATTAAGCGCGAAAATGATGAGAGCAAACTGAAAGAACTGAACATAGACATCAGCACTCTGATGGTGGAGCGAGATACACTGAAATCGAAATGGAAACAGGAAAAAGAACTGGTAGAAAAGGTACAGACCGCCAAAGCCACCATCGAGGACCTGAAACAGCAGGCCGAGCAGGCAGAGCGGAACGGGGAATATGGAAAAGTAGCGGAGATCAGGTATGGTAAAGTGAAAGAGCAGGAAACCCTGATTGCAGAAGTAACCGCGCAGATCAACAGCTCTACCGATAAGCGATTGTTGAAAGAAGAAGTGGATGCAGAAGATATTGCAGAGAACGTGGCTAAAGCCACGGGTATACCGGTAGCTAAAATGCTGCAAAGCGAAAGGGAAAAATTATTGCACCTGGAAGAGGAACTGCATAACAGAGTGGTAGGCCAGGAAGAAGCCATTACTGCCGTAGCAGATGCCATTCGCAGAAGCCGCGCCGGTTTGCAGGATCCGAAAAAACCGATCGGTTCTTTCATCTTCCTGGGAACCACCGGTGTGGGTAAAACTGAGCTGGCCAAAGCGCTGGCAGAATACCTGTTCGATGATGAGAGTATGATGACCCGGATAGACATGAGTGAATACCAGGAAAAACATACGGTTTCCAGACTGGTAGGTGCCCCTCCGGGATATGTGGGATATGATGAGGGTGGACAGTTAACCGAATCGGTACGTCGTAAACCTTACAGTGTGGTGTTGCTCGATGAGATCGAAAAAGCGCACCCCGATGTTTGGAACGTGTTACTGCAGGTATTGGATGATGGTCGCCTGACAGATAATAAGGGTAGGGTGGTGAATTTCAAGAATACCATCATCATCATGACCAGCAATATCGGTAGTCACCTGATCCAGGATGCTTTTGAAAAAGTAACGGAGAATAATGTGGAAGAAGTAACCGAATCTGCCAAACTGGAAGTGATGGCGCTGCTGCGCCAGACCATCCGGCCGGAGTTTCTGAACCGGGTAGATGAGATCATCATGTTCAGTCCGCTGATGAAGAAACAGATCATGGGCATCGTGAAGATTCAGTTGCAGGGATTACAGAAGCTGGTTGCCGATAATGGTATCACGCTTCACTTCAGCGATTACCTGCTTGAATTCCTGTCGGAACAGGGCTACGATCCTCAGTTTGGAGCAAGGCCGCTGAAAAGACTGATCCAGAAACAGATCATCAATGCGCTGAGTAAGAAAATACTTGCCGGCGATATTGATAAAACAATACCGGTATTGGTAGATGTGTTTGATGGAATTGTGGTGTTCAGAAATGAAGAGGATAAGTAAGCAGGAACAATTCATAATAATGAGCCGGGATAGTATAATCCCGGCTTTTTTGTGCAGTTGCCAGTGTTTTTACTGTTGGTATTGCGGTAAATACGCTACGCTGGATGGGCTGGCTGGTATACATTAGCCTTCACATTCCCCTCAAATTGGAGGACGCAAAATGCGTCCTCCAATTTGAGGGGAACGGAAACAATGAATATGCATAAGAACGATACCCTCGTGGCTGATGAAGTAATCATGAGTCAGATATACCTTATTAGAGGCTGTAAAGTAATGATTGACAGAGATTTGGCTGCCTTGTATGGAGTTGAAACCAAAAGGCTGAAAGAAGCTGTAAGGCGTAACTTTTCCCGTTTTCCGGAAGATTTTATGTTTCAGATGGATAAAACGGAGTTTGAGCAGTGGAGGTCGCAGTTTGTAAGCTCCCAATCACTCAAAATGGGGCTTAGGTATCTGCCTTATTGTTTTACCGAACAGGGTGCTACTATGTTGTCCTGTATCCTGAACAGCGAAAGAGCTATTAAAGTGAATATCCAGCTGATCCGCATCTTTACCAGGATGCGGGAGATGTTGTTGACACATAAGGATATACTGCTGCAACTGGAGAAAATAGAGAAACGGCTTTCTGGCCATGATGAGCAGATACAGACAATTTTCCATTACCTGAAAAAATTAATCAATCCACCCCAGCCTCCACGCCAAAGAATCGGTTTCAGGAGAAATGACGAATGATTTTTCTTATCTTTTGACGATAAAAACTTTTTATGAAATATTCCCTACTGCTGGTAACTGTTGTACTATTGACTTCTGCCACAGGATTTTCTCAAGCTGCCTCAGAAAAGAAGATCCGGTATGGTAATAATCCTGCGGCGGGTAAATATTATGATATCCGCGGTTTTAAGATGTATTGCGAAGTGTATGGCGAGGGCGAACCTTTGCTGATCATTCATGGGAATGGGGGAGATATCTCCAATTTCAAGGAGAACATTCCCTACTTCTCGCAACACTATAAAACAATTATCGCGGACAGCCGGGTGCATGGTAAATCAACAGACAACGGCGATTCTCTCAGTTATGAAATGATGGCTGATGATTATGCAGCTTTGTTATCAGCCATGAAAATTGAATCTGCTCATGTAATCGGCTGGAGCGATGGTGGTATCAATGGGTTGTTGCTGGCCATGCGTTACCCGGAGAAAGTAAAGAAACTGGCTATTACCGGGGCCAACCTGCAACCGGATACCAATGCAGTATACCCGGAAGTATGGGACCTGGTTAAACCCACTTACCAGCTACTGCAGAAAAAAGCCAACAAAACACCGGCAGAAAAAACAGAATGGAAACTGATGCGTTTGCTGGTTGAGCAACCGAATATTTCATTGGCGTCTCTGCGCACCATACAATGCCCAACATTGGTGATTGGCGGCGATCATGATGTGATCAAGGAAGAACATACGATGCTGATCTATAAAAATATCCCGAAAGCCTATCTCTGGATCTTGCCTAATTCCGGGCATAGTACTCCCATTATTTACAAAGATGCTTTTAATACAACCGTAGATCAATTTCTGAAAGAACCGTATCGGGTTTTTAAAGGAACCGACAGGTTTAACTAATGAGTTGCTTTAGTGAGTTTTTTCATTCGGCAGGTAAGATAACCTGCCGAATGAAAAGTATTTAATCTTCTGCCTTATTCTTCAAAGCCATCAGCAAAGTATAAGCGCCTTTGGTAACAATGGCTTTACCTGCTATATTACCACCATTGATGACTTCGATGAATCCATTTTCTTTGGTGCCGGTTTCAATGGCTGTCATCAGAAACTGGTTAGCTGTTTTCTGCACAAATACATAATTACCACCTTCGTATGCCACAATCGCTTCCTCCGGTAAGGCGGGTACCTGCAGGCTCTTCAATTTGATTTCTGCATTCATATAAGTGCCGGGGAAGAGTGTTTTGTCATAATCTTCAAAATGGCAATGTACATCGGCGGTTCTTTCGGCAGAAAGATCGTGGCTGATGATACTGATCTCACAGGGGTGTTTTCGGTTGGGATCATTATTGGTATAAGCTACCAGTTTCTGTCCGATGGCCAGTTTGGGCAGGTCTTTTTCAAAAACCTGGAGATTCAGATGGATATCATCCGGGTTAACCAGCTCAAACAGGATGTCTGATGGGTTCACATATTTACCAATATTCACATTTACACGGGATACAAATCCACTGATAGGAGAGTAGATATTGACACTTTTGGAAATATTACTTTCTGTTACGTTCTGGGGATTGATATTAATCAGACGAAGTTTTTCTGACAATGCCGCCAGGTTGATCTTCTGTGTCTGGTAATCCATTTGTGTTTGCTGAAATATTTTGTCGCTGGTAGCTTTGCTCTGGTTCAGTTCTTTCTGACGCTGATATTCTGCTTCCAGATACACCAGCTTGGAACGGGTGGTTAAATAATCCTGCTGCAGTTGAATGTATAACTGGTCTTCCATCACACCAATCACTTCTCCTTTGCTGATATGCATACCAGGCAGGAGTTTGGTAGAACGGAGAAATCCACCCAGTGGCATACTTACCGTGATCATATTCTGCGGGGGTACATCAATCTTGCCGGTTACTTTGATGATGGTAGAAATGCTTTTTTCCTGCACCTGCTCCGTTACTACTTTGGCAGAAGCCAGTTGCGGGGCGGTAAGTGTGACCAGGTTGGCTACTTCCGGCACAGGTGTTACTTTTTCTTCCTGTTTTTTACTGCCACAGGCAGCCAGCAGAACAGAGAGGGATATGATATACAGGTACTTCATATAAATTTATTTAGATAATAGGTAAGTAATGTGGATCAGGCTTTCGTTCAGCATCTTCAATGCATCCAGGTAATTGTTTTCGATAACAATACTCTGGTTGCTGAGCATTACCCATTCCAGGTAATTGATTTCACCATTCAGAAACTGCTTGTTGGCTGTTTTAACAATGAGTTCTGCATTGGGTAGGGCAGTCTTTTCAAAATAAGCAACAGACTGTAAACTTGCCATATATTGTGTAACGGCGGTTTTATATTGGGTCTCGAGCGCCTGTAACTGTAACTGATAGTTATTCTCTGATACACGTTCAAAAGCCCTGGAAGAATTGATCCTGGCTTTTTGCGCGCCCGCAAAAATCGGGATCCCGATACCGAGCATACCAGCACTGAAACGATGGCCGCTTCCGTACACAATATTATCCGCGCCTATGCCCCGTATACTGGTATTTGAATAACCAATGTTGATATCCGGTAACAGTTTGGCTTTTTCCAGTGCAGTGTTAGCGGTGGCCGCCATTTTCTGTTGCTGCAGAACGGTCAGTAAAGGATGATCTGTGAGATAAGCGCTGTCCATACCGGCAGGCACTGCCATTTTCAGTGCACCCACTTTTGGTGTCAATGGATAGGTGGTATTTAACAGGAGGTTGAACTGAATCTGGAGTAATTCCATTTCTTCCTGCAAAGCTTTCAACTGCAGATAGATATTACCCCTTTGTGTTTCTGCAGTTGTTTTCTCCAGCACATTGGCTTCTCCTTTCTCCAGCCGGAGGGTTGCTTTCCGTAGAAACTCTGCATAATTACTATCAGCCCGTAACAACAGTTTTTTCTTTTCCTGCAAAACCAGCATGGAATAAAATACCTGTGCCACGGCTCGTTTTAATTCCGCTTCTTTTACAGCCACTCCGAGTACAGCAGATTTCCATTCTTCTGTAAGGAGATTTTTTTGTTTTGTATACACCGCAGGAAAACTGAACGATTGTGTAACGCCGAACTTGGTATCGGTGTAACCACTGTTGATCTGTCCGGCTTCGGCCGAAAAACTGGTTTTGGGAATGCTGGCCGCGGTAAGAATCAACTGTTGTTGCCAGGCCGCTTTCAGTTTTTCATTTTTAACGGTCAGGTTATTTTTCAGGGCTGTGTCGATGGCAGACTGCAGACTAACCGGTTGTTGTGCCTGCCCACTTAAGGTAGCCAAAGAAAGTAATAACAGAATCACTGCCGTGGGGGCATGTCCATGACCATTTCTTTTTTTCTTCTTCTTGGTGCCAGACTTTTCGAACATAATATACATGATGGGTAAAACAAATAAGGTAAGGAAAGTAGCGATCAACAAACCTCCGATCACCACGGTTGCCAATGGCCTTTGTACTTCGGCACCGGAACCGTTACTGATAGCCATGGGTAAAAATCCCAGCGAAGCAACAAAAGCTGTCATCAACACCGGCCGCAAACGTACTTTGGTACCCATGAGTACAATGTTGTGCAGGTTGGTCAATCCCTCGGCTTTTAACCGGTTAAATTCTGCGATCAGTACAATACCATTTAATACCGCCACACCAAAAAGGGCAATGAATCCTACACCCGCGCTGATGCTGAAAGGCATTCCCCGCAGGGCCAGGAAAAAGATACCGCCGATGGCTGATAAAGGGATGGCTGTATAGATCAGTAAACCATGCTTCAGCGAGTTGAAAGCAAAATGCAGTAATACCAGGATCAGGAAAAGCGAAACGGGTACCGCGATTGTGAGCCTTTTCTTGGCTTCATTCAGGTTTTCGAATGCACCGCCATAGGTAATATAATAACCATCCGGCAGTTTGATCTGCTGTTCGGCTTTCTGCTGCAATTCTGTTACAATCGATTCCACATCTCTGTCTTTCACATTAAATCCAACAACGATCCTCCGTTTCGCATCTTCACGCTGTATCTGGTTAGGACCATCTTTGATGGATACAGTAGCCAGTTGCGATAAGGGAATCTGTGTGCCCTGTGGCGTAGGCACCAGCAGGTTTTGTACATCTTCCAGGCTTTTCCGTTTGTCCATTTCCAAACGTACCACCAGGCTGAAACGTTTCTCTTCTTCAAATACCATTCCGGCAGATTGCCCCGCAAAAGCCGTATTTACGATCTGGTTGATATCGGCAATGCTTAAATGATACTGTGCTATCAACGGCCGGTTATATTCAATAATGATCTGCGGCATACCGGTAACCGGCTCAATGAACAAACTCTGGCTTCCCTGTACGGTATTAACAATTTTGCCCAGTTGTGCGGCATATCTCGCCAGCGTATCCAGGTTCTCACCAAAGATCTTACACACCACATCCTGCCTGGCACCCGTCATCAGTTCATTGAAACGCATCTGTACCGGAAACTGAAAGCCGGTGGTAATTCCCGGCACTTCCTGTAAAGCGTCTCCCATTTTTTGTGAGAGTTCTTTGAAGGTTTTGGCCGAGGTCCATTCGGATTTATCTTTTAAGATCACCATCAGGTCACTGGCTTCCATGGGCATGGGGTCGGTGGGTATTTCGCCGCTGCCGATCTTGGTAACCACTTTCTCCACTTCAGGAAATCTTGTTTTCAGAATATGCGCCGCTTTCTGCGTGCTCTCAATAGTGGTACTGAGATTACTACCGGTAAGTACCCTTGTTTCTACGGCAAAATCTCCTTCTTCCAGCGCCGGAATAAACTCGCCACCCAGTGTGGTAAGAGTATATACAGCTACCACAAACATGGTTACAACAGCTGCTAAAACCAGTTTTGGAAATTTCAGGATCCTGCCCAATGCATGCTGGTAAAACCTTTCTACCCGGAACATAAGCTTGTCTGAGATATTGGGCTGGTGTTTTACTTTTTTGCTCAAGACCAATGAGCTCATCATCGGGATATAGGTCAGCGACAGAATAAAGGCACCAAAGAGTGCAAAAGCTACGGTCTGTGCCATCGGCTTGAACATCTTGCCTTCGATACCCTGTAACGTGAAAATGGGGAGATATACGATCAGGATGATGATCTGTCCGAATACCGCGCTGTTCATCATTTTCCCGGCCGACTGGTTTACCTGTTCATCCATTTCTTTCTGTGAGAGATGGGTGATATGGGCAAATTTTTTGCTGTGCGTGAGCTGGTGCATCACCGCTTCTACAATGATCACTGCACCATCTACGATCAGTCCGAAGTCAAGTGCTCCCAGGCTCATCAGGTTGCCGCTGACCCCGAACATATTCATGAGTATCACGGCCACCAGCATCGATAAGGGGATCACCGAAGCCACCAATAAACCTGCCCGTATGTTGCCAAGGAAGAGTACCAGAATAAACACCACGATCAGCGCTCCTTCCATCAGGTTTTTGGTAACCGTGCCAATGGCATTGTTCACCATTTTGGTACGGTCGAGAAAGGGTTCTATCACCACCCCCTTGGGCATGGTTTTCTGGATCTGGGCGATCCTTGTTTTTACGTTTTTGATTACCTCACTGCTATTGGCGCCCTTCAGCATCATCACTACTGCACCGGACACTTCGCCCTTATCATTGTAACACATGGCACCATAACGGGTAGCATAACCGGTTTTGATCTCCGCAATATCACGTAGAAAAAGCGGGGTGCCGTTAGAAGTGGATTTGATGGAGATATTGCCCAGGTCTTCCGGGTTTCCGATCAATCCCTCACTGCGGATAAAAAGTACCGTGGCACCTTTCTCAATATAGGCTCCACCGGTATTCTGGTTGTTCTTTTCCAGTGCTGTAAATACATCGCGGATATTGAGTTGATAGGATTGGAGTTTGTTGGGGTTGACGGCAATTTCATATTGCTTCAGTTTACCGCCAAAGCTGCTCACTTCTGCCACACCTTTCACTCCCAGTAACTGGCGCCGCACGATCCAGTCCTGAATGGTTCTTAATTGCGTGGCGTCATATTTGGTTTCATAGCCCTCTTCCGGCCGCACCACGTATTGATAAATCTCTCCCAGGCCGGTACTGATAGGCCCCAGCTCGGGTGTACCAATGCCCGGCGGGATCTGTCCCTGGATTTTCTGGAGCCGTTCCGCTACCTGCTGTCTTGCCCAGTAGATATCTGTTTCGTCATTAAAAACAATAGTAACCAGCGAAAGCCCGAATCTGGAGAAACTCCGGATCTCCAGCATACCACTGATATTGCTGTTGGCCTGTTCAATCGGGAATGTGACCAGTCGCTCAATATCAGTGGCACCAAAAGAGGGAGCTACGGTAATCACCTGTACCTGGTTATTGGTAATGTCCGGGACCGCATCAATGGGCAGTTTGGTGGTTTCGTAAATACCAAATCCCACAAGGGTAAGCACAAACAGCCCGATGAGGAGTTTATTACGGATCGAAAAGTTGATAATATTTGTCAGCATAATGCTTGTTGATCATTAATTGGTTAGATGAATTGCATAAAAGGTATTGCCAACACGGATTGTGTTTGCAGCATACCTATACCAGTAGTGATCAACAGGTTTTGGGAGGTTGCCAGATGGCAGACAGAAACGAAGAACCCCTGAATGCCTCATCTAACAAAGGAAAATTGTTGGATTGACTGGTTACGGGTTTATGAATTTCAGTTGAGAAATTGTGCGGAACAAAGGCAGCAATAGTGGCATTGGTACAACCGTCGTGCGTTTTGAAGGGGAGTTTCATGTCTTTCGCATAGTCCGAATCCTTATCCGTGGAAGGAGTGTAATGCAGGCAGAGGAACTCCCAGAAAGTCAGTTCAGTTTTCGCTTTTTTATGTTCCATGAAATGTTCCACAAGGAGGGGTAATTTTACCAATTGGTACATTTCTGTTGTGGAAAACAGGTAAATGGAAAGGAACGATATAGCGATCAGTCTTTTCAAGATACCAAAGTTAACAAAAACTGCCCGGTTGAACAACCTGCCTGCCGATGCGGGAGCCGGATTTGCCGGTTATCAAATCGTTGAAAGCAGATTTGTATGGTAAAAAGAGATATCCGAAATTAGAAGCCTGACCATGATCCAGTTTACCGCTACCATACAACAATTTGCCGAACAGGGTGAGAAAACGGGCTGGACCTATGTAGAAGTACCGGCAGATCTGGCAGAACAGTTACAGCCGGGCAGTAAAAAATCTTTTAGGGTGAAGGGAAAACTCGACGACCTTGCTATTAAAGGAGTGGCCCTGATCCCGATGGGTGGCGGGGTTTATATTCTGCCGCTGAATGCGGCCATGCGCAAAGCCCTGCACAAAAAGAAAGGAGCGATGCTGACCCTCCGCCTCTCTATTGATAAACAGCCATTGACCGTACCCCCGGCCTTACTGGAATGTCTGGCAGATGAACCGGAAGCCAGGGATTTTTTCGAGCAGCTCAAAGCCTCGCACCGTAACTATTTTATCAAATGGATAGGAGGGGTTAGCACAGAAGCGGCTGTGGCCAAACGGATTGCCCAGGTGGTCACTGCTATGCTGCATAAACAGGATTTTGTTACTATGATCCGCAGCCAGAAAGCCGAAAAAGCCAAATGGGAGGGCCGTTGATACGACTGGTTCCGCTTATCCCTTTCATTTGTATGATCTGTATAATTGTCGTAATTTATCAGTCAGTTTACTTCCCATGAGACCCCTGTGCTTACTTACGTGTATGGTGTTGCCGTTCTTTACAACGGCCCAGGTAAACATGAGCGGTTCCGGAACGGAGATCAAAGATATCTACGACGTCAGCGGTCGTCCGCTCGTAACACTGAACAACACGGCGATAGTGGGCAGTCCCTTGTTTGCAGACAGTTGGGCAAAAGGTACGGTTACTTTTACCAGTGGCCGGTATATCACCAATGCCATGCTGCGTTTTAATGTGTACAGTAATGAGCTTGCCTATAAAGTAGGGGATCTGGTTTTTAGATTTCTGGATCAGGTGCAGTCGTTTCAGCTAACCTACGGAAATGAAACTGCTTCCGATACCTTTCAGTTCCGCAACGGTTATCCGGCCACGGGTAAAAATGGGTCAACCGTTTTTTATGAAGTATTGGCAACCGGTGGGCGTTATCAGTTACTGAAGCATCATTATAAGGTACTGAAAGATTATTACGAGTATGGATCAGCGCCCACCAAAGCTTACCGTGATGGAACAGAACTATGGCTCTATGATAGTAAAACCCAAGGGATGACCCAGGTGCGCAACATCCATGAACTGGTCAAAGAGATGCCTGATCTGGCTGCCTTACTCATCAAACAACCGCTGCACAAGTCCGGTCCTGCCATGGAAAAAGAAGTGGCAGCTTTGATCAACCGGTTGGAGTAGACAGGCAGGACCGTTTATCCCATTTTTCAGAAAAAACTCACCCTAAAACTTACTACTTAGTAAGTTTTTAGTATTTTCAACCTGTGGCCCCCAGAAATAGCGATACCAAACAGGAAATACTGCGGATCGGAATGGATCTGATCAAGCGGTATGGATACAATGCTTTCAGCTATGCGGATATCTCCCAGGCACTGGATATGAAAAATGCAGCGGTGCATTATCATTTCAGGGGCAAGGAAGATCTGCTGACAGGGATACTGGACCAGTACCTGAATGACTATGTGCAGATGGGGAAACAGTTACAGGGCTCCGGCTTTACCGCTTTACAGAAACTGGAAAAGTTTATCGAGCGGTATTCTGTATTAACAGAAATGAACTGTATCTGCATCATCGGCTCTGTGGCATCGGATTTTAATACGTTGCCGGAATCCGTGAAAGTAAAGATCAAAGAGCTGGTTTCGCTGGTATTGCAGATGGTAGAAAAAACGCTGCAGGAGGGTAAGAAGCGAGGCGAGTTTCATTTCACTGAATCTGCCAAAACCCAGGCTTTGCTGATCATGACCAACCTGGCAGCCGGTGTGCAGCTGTCGCGGATTACAGGCAAGTCCGATTATGAGCTGATCCGTAAGGCACTGGTAAGACAGGTAAAAGGATAATTTTTTTGACCCTAAAACTTACTTATTAGTAAGTAATTAACAACCCCGTAAAAACAAACTATATGAAAAAAATGATCGCATCGCTGCTGCTGGCAGCAGTCAGCTTCAGTTATGTTGAAGCACAATCTTCTTCCGATTTCCAGAAAGGAACGGTTCTCACGGCTGCCAATGAAAGCCTGGAGGGAAGCATCCGCGACCAGGCGGTTAAAAAAGGAACCATCCTGTTTCAGTCGGCCTCTGGCAAAAAAACAGTGTATAGTCCGGCAGAAATTGCGGGATATAACCTCAATGGCAGCAGTTATATTTCCTATGCCAGCGATTTTTATAAGGTACTGGTGGCTCCCGGTAAAGCAGGGTTATACCAGCGTGTAACCGATAACAGCGGCAAAATGTTATACAATGGCGCGGAAGTGATCAGTGTAACCACCGCAGAAGGCAAGGCAGGTGATTATTACATTCAACTGCAGGCAGACAGTAAATGGATCCGGGTTACGCAGAAAGATTTTGAGGCCACCATATCCTCACTTTTTTCCGGTTGTGCAGCTGTAACCGATGCAGTAAAAAACAAACAGCTTGATTACAACCAGTTAAGCAAACTCGTGCAACAGTATAATAGTTGCAGTAAATAAGCTCAATAGCCGGTAACTGCGGGTATGATCCCCCGGCATACCTGCACCTGGCTGTTGGCTAAATTGTATATTTGGTATTATTTACCAAATGGATAGCTCACTGATTCTTGCGAATGTTAACAGGCTGATCTCGTTGTCTGATGATCAGCAATCCTTATTCGTTTCTTTACTCAAATACAAAAAACTCAGGAAAAGGGAATATCTCCTGCAGGCCGATGATATCTGCCGGTATGAGTATTTTGTTATTTCCGGCTGCCTGCGTTCTTATTACCGCGATGATACAGGGGCTGAGCATGTTGTACAGTTTGCCATTGAAGACTGGTGGATAGGCGATATGCGCAGTTTTATCACCCAAACGCCGGCATGGCTCTATATTGATGCGCTGGAAAATACTGAAGTGCTGATGCTGTCGAAAGACGATCTGGATAACCTGTATGCAGCTGTTCCCGCATTTGAGCGCTACTTCCGCATACGCATTCAGAATGCTCTGGTATCAGAACAACAAAGATTAGGTGCTACCCTAAGTAAAACCGCAGAAGAACGATACCTTGATTTTATCCAGAAATACCCCTTTCTCGAAAATCGCGTTCCCCAATTACAGATTGCTTCCTATCTGGGCATGACACCGGAGTTTTTGAGTAAGATCCGTGCCAGAATTACCCGGGAGAAATAAAAAATCTTAATCTGGTTTAAGTAGATTTCTTAATCCAGTTT